>JADKCG010000008.1 GCA_016714745.1 Elusimicrobiota bacterium
TCCCACCAGGCGATTGAATGAACAAGTCCGACGGAACAGAAAAAGGTTTCCGACCGATTTCATGTTCCAGTTGACGGCCGAGGAGTGGGAAAACTTGAGACTCCAAATTGGGATCTCAAGTTTGAGATCGCAAATTGCGACCTCGAGACGGGGAGGACGTCGTTACCGTCCATTCGCCTTTACCGAACAAGGGGTGGCCATGCTGTCCAGCGTCTTGAACAGCGAGAGGGCCATCGAAGTCAACATCATGATCATGCGGGCGTTCGTCCGAATCCGGCAAATGGTCTCCCTGAACCGCGCCCTGGCAAAACGCCTGGCGGCCATCGAACGCCATCTGACCGGTCATGACGCCGACATACTGAAAATCTACGAGCTCCTCCAAAATTGGCCAGCACCGTTGGAGGAAACCAGGCTGAAGGATCGACTCGGCTTTTGAAGCCCAGCCTCATCCCAGCATCCTGCCCGAGCCGCCCTCCCCTGGGAAATGGGCAAAGGGTAACATGAACTTCAAATCGATTACGCTCATTTTCTTACACGACCTCATGAAAATCAGATGGTTTCATAAGTTTCAGATTTCAACAGTAGGACAGCAGTGATGAAAAATATTCAAAAAGCCGTTTTAATGAAGTTGATCCTATTTTCCGCCTTCGCACATTCTGCGGAAATCCGGGTGGAAAGAATTGAGAATGACTATACGCTCGTTATCGAAGGAGAGATAAAAACCGGCGACTTCTCCACATTCATAAACACAATCAAATCCTACCAATCAACAATCCCTCGCGTAGCCATATTTTCACCCGGTGGTAACTTAGGCGAGGCAATGAAAATCGGGTCTGCCATACGGGCGTTGGAGCTTGAGTCGCACGTCCCATGGTTAAGTGAAGATGGAACGGGCTTTTGTGGGGACGGGAGCGAATTTCCAATACCACGTGATCCAAATAACTGTCTTTGCGGGAGTGCTTGCTTCTTTATTCATGTTGGGGGTATCGAACGTCAAGGCAATTACCTCATTCTTCACCGACCTTACTACGAAAAGGGAATGTTTGGGCAACTGCCGGAAAATCAGGCTGCCAGCCTTTTTGCCAAGTTACAGACGGATGCTGCGCTTTATCTGAAAACCATGGGGGTGCCAGCCCAATTAACGGACGATCTATTGGCCACTGCTTCCACCGATGCAATGCTTATTCCAACGGAAACCACCCAAAAATACTTCACCGGCCCGATCCCATCACGTTTCGAGTATCTCGAAAACAAGTGCGGGCTATCCACCCTTGAAAAACAAGAATTCGAGTTGTTAGCCCAAACATATGGTGCGAAATTAACTCATAATATGGCTTTGAGGGGGATAGAACTTGAAATCAAAAAAGAAAGAGTGTACCCGTGTAAAGAAATTTACAAAATAACGAGCCGCGCCAATGCGTTCAAAAATTACTTTGGTGTTCCAGCTTCGGACCTTCATGGGTATAAAATGAAAGAATGGGTGAACGTAGATCGTTTTTTACGCCGGAAAATCGGAGACATCGAAATGAATTCTTATAGAATTGCTGATCTCGAACGTGAGATGGATCCTCCGGGCTATGGATTTCGCCTTTTTATATCCTCTTCTTATCGAAATCCCGATATTGGTTTGTTGTACCGCCGTTCCGACGGGTTAGTCGAAAAATGTGAAATAACTCAACCAAAACCTTCTACTAAGCTTGCGAGTGCGATCAAAACCAAGCTCGTGCAGAAATTCGGCCCTACGCCGCCTCTCCACAAGCAAGAGCCAACCCACTACGAATCCGGTTACGTCGGAACTAAAGAAGAATATCAGTGGATTATAAAACCCGGGAGCAGTTCTCTCAAAATGAACTATTGGCCCTATCCGGTTAATGGCTATATCTACATAGAGCTGGCCCCATTCGATGGTCCTCCGGACGGGTATGAGGACACTCCCACGTGGGAGAATACCACGCCGGTTGATGCCCCATTCGATGGTCCTCCGGACGGGTATGAGGACGGTATGCCACGTTAAGCACCATTTTTATGGGAATGGAAACCAAATGCATTGCTCCCCATTAGCCAAGGGGGGGGATAGAAGAGCCGACCGCTGCAATTGATATCTTCCCGCGATATGTCCAGACGAAGGAAATTCCCTTTTCATTTTTCCCTGAAAGAACAGCACAAGCATGTTGCCATTCTTTCAAAAGAAAAAAGGCATGCCTTGATATCCCATTTAGAAGACATTGAACCAGAGGCACTTAGTTTTCCTCTGGGAATTGTAAAGTGCGTCGGGGATAAAGGCCAGACGGCATGTGTGGAACGATCGATCATTCGCCCTTGGGAAGGTGTGGGTCCCGGTGAATATTGCCCCTGGGAAATCCATTTCAACTTTCCCCCGTCAATGAAGGCAAAAGAAATTGGGACATGGGCCTCAACGGTGTCCAACTGGCTAAAAAAACGCCTACCAAAAGACACGGAGCTAGCTTACAAAACCCCTAATTTCAAGAGGGTTCCGCCCGCTCCCCATTCTATGGAATCCCAAGGGACGATGTTCGACCCTGACGATCCTCTTGCCCCTGATACCACATTTTTCTCTAGGCATCAAACCTACTCCCCAAAGCATTCAGGCGTGTTCGGCGGTCGTGGGATAGATAGAGGGAAACGACGCAGGGTGCCGTTGGACGCATGGAAAGCGATCCGGGCCGAAGTTAAACGACAAAAGGACGCCGTGGACCCCGTCGCGGAAGCGAAAAGATGGTATTTGTCACATCCCTTTGTCGAGAGCGATAAGTGGCCGGTGTTGAGCGGAAGCCTCTTCCGCAGGGTTGCGAGAACCGCCTCTCCGGCCAATCTCCCGTAACAGAATCAACCCCTCCCATAAGCTCCCCACAAGATTACTTTTTTCGACGGATTCTTCGTTAAAGCGCGAAAGTGGAACCTTGTTTCCAAGGTTTGATATTGCGTTTATCCGGTATAACATGGGCCATGGAGAAGAACCCCAAGCAAGATCAGGGCAAGACGGTCAGCGATGACCGGGGCCGGCAAAGGACGCTGAATCCTCATCCGTTTAGTCAAATGCCATCCTGGGTATACAAATACCGGGTTTGGGCCGACTTGAGCGGGAGGGAAAAAGCGGTATACGGGACTCTTTGTTACAAGGCGGACAATCGGACGAAGAAATGCATGTCGAAACAATCTGACCTCGCGGATTGCTCCGGCGTGGGGGCTCATTCCATAAGCAGCATCACTCGGGCTTTAGAAGGGAAGGGCGTTATCAAGAAAAAACGACGTGGGTACCGCATGGAGTATGAAATCCTTTTCGAGCTCCAAGATTCGGCGATTGAACGCGAATCGGCTTCGATGCATGCAGTCCCGAGAAATTCGGACATATTGAGAAGATCCCAGTCCGGGCAGTTTGTCCCGAGAAAACCCCAAGGCAATCTCCGGAATTCCTCCGGCGTTGAACATGGGGGTTTTTCGGAAACGGCTTAAAGTCTTTCTTTCAGTCTGGTACCGAAAGTCTTGAGATGGGCTGAGTGACAATGAAACAAATCACATTCAACGGAGATTTCAAACAGAATGCTTGGACACTTTGAAAAGGGGAATCATTTGGGAAGAGGAGGTGCCAGAAAGGGGGCTGGAAGGAAGCCAGCGCCTTGGAGAGTCTTAAAGCGTTTGGCATTAAAAGAGGCGGGCGAAGAGGCGGAGAAGAGTTTGGCGTTCATTGTGAAAATTCGAGAAAACGAGGGGACGCCCATGGGCATACGTCTTGAGGCCGCCCGAGACATTATGAATCGTGTGTGGGGTAAGCCACGGCAAACGGCGGAGGTCGCAATCGTGCCTGCAGAAAGCCCCCGAATCATTCTGGTGACTTACAAAGGCGAGGAAGAAATTGACGCATCCCCGCAGCCCAAGCCTAAGGATATGCCAACTTGAGCATTGGAAATACCCCTTTACCGCTTCTGCGTGTGGACGAAGTTTCCGTGTGGCTTCGGGTCAAGGCATCCACTATTCGAAAATGGGTCTGTTACGAGCGAATTCCCTATGTAAAAGTTGGGCGAACGGTGGCATTTCGCCGAGAAGACGTTGATGCTTGGGTCAGGGAACAAAGTCCCGACTTCAATAATCGGAAACATGATCAAGACACCCAATAAAATGGTTACCGTCTCTTCATTGCAGCCTCTTGTTTCAGTCAATACCCTTGCCGGTCTTTTGGACGTTTCTCCTCGCACCGTAAGAGGTTGGGTGTTAGAGCGTAAAATCCCTTACCACAAGGTTGGGAAGCTTGTCCGGTTCTCTCTTGTCGAGGTCCGGGGCTTGGTGGAGGCTGGGCGAGTGGAGGCGCACGTCAAGGGGATCTTAACGGACTAAACTTGACAGGCTTCCCACAATGTGGAATTATAATTCCATGACCGAAAGCGTGAAAGCCCTTAAGGGGAGAATTCGGACGTGCCTTCGGTGCGGGTTTTCCTGGGTGAAACGGACTTCCGGCGAACCTGTCAAGTGCGCGTCATGCCGTTCGATCTATTGGGCAAAGCCTCGGAAGAAGATTCGGGGGGCCTGGGGAGCGCGATGAAAAAGAAAATCGGGGGGCGCGTCGTCCCGCGTGGAGTCATTGTGGACGGGGGCCGTGTTTATACCCGCCTAGCTGTCGCGGGAAAAATCGTCAAGAAATCATTCGGCTCCTTGAAAGACCCGAACGCCTTGGCCGCTGCTGTTCGCGCCGCGAACCGACACCACGACGACAAACGCCTTGGACGCCAAGGTCTGGAACGTCCCGCCGAGCATATATCCGTGGAAAGGGCTTGCGAGATATACTGGGAGCACCACGCCAGCAAGAAACCCACCGCCGGGAATTATGGGAGAGCCCTCCGCCATTTCAAAGGGCTTTTCGGGGCAAGACCCCTCGACTCCATGACCTATCTTGACGTGCAGAACTACCGAGTGGCGCGGGAACGGGACGGATTGAGCCCATCCTCCATAAATCGAGAGCATACGGTCCTCACCCACCTTTTCAATTCTCTTCGGACGTGGCGGCGGCTCAAGGTCATTCCGAACCTTCGGCTCCCGGAGGGGAACCCCGGTTCCGAGGTCCGCAAGGTGGGGGAAAAACAATTCCGGCGGAAGCGGGTTTTGTCCCCGGAAGAATTCGATCAATTTATGAAATCATCGACGGTGCAGGTGCGCCGGGCGTGCTTGGCCGCTGTTCTGACGGGGCTACGGCGAAAGGACTTGCAAAACCTCACCGTTGACACCGTAAACGAGCCCCTCAATCTGTTGCAAGGTGTCCAGGCCAAAACCGGGAAGCCCTATTCCGTTCCGATAGTAGGGGCCATGCGGGAGATCATCGAAACCGCGCCGGGCCGCAATGTCCTGGACTTCACTAATTTCCGCAAGGCCTTTGAACAGGCCAAGGCGCGGGCCGGGCTCAAGGTTCCGTTTCAATTCCGAGACTTGCGGAGGACGGCGGCGCGTATGATGTTGGCCAAGGGGGCGGATCTGGCCACCGTTTCGGCCTACCTGGGGCATACCACAATTTCCATGACCGAGGCCTACGTTCAGGCGGAGCGGGAACATAAGCAGATCGCGGGGGAAATCCTGGGGAGTCTCTACCGCGCCCCGGCCCCGGACCAAGAGTCGGAGGGTTGCCAGGTGTCCGAATCCGCAGATTTTCGAATAAAAGTGTCCGCTTTACTGTCCGATAACGTGGAAAAAGTGCAGCGGGAGATTGTTAGTAAAACACTTTACAGTTAGAGTTTTTTGCCGAGGTAGCTCAGTTGGTAGAGCATCCGCCTTGTAAGCGGAAGGTTCGTGGGTTCGAACCCCATCCTCGGCTGATTTTTTCCAATGCGATCCCCCGCGTGAGGGAAGAGGGGGACGTGGGAGGATGTTGATGAGGTACGAGCGGCGTTTGACGCCTGTGATCATTGGAATCAATGTTCTTCTTTCGGCCTGTGCGGGGCCGGCCGTGGGGGCACCGCCTCGGCTGACCCCGGAGGAAGTTCGGGCGAGCATGAACCAGCGAGCGGAGTCGGCGTCTGTGCCTCGGCTGGTGACCCTTGTGGACGATCGCCGCCTGAAGACATTTAATCTTGATGAATCCGGAAAAGAAACCCTTAAGGAAATAAATAAACTGGTAACGCCCGCGGGGTATCGATTAAAATACCGATTTCGAGAAATTGGCGTGCCTGTGGCGCAGGCGCTCTCTCTTTCCAGGGATCGGCAACTTCAAATACGGTTGTTGGAAATTGCACGGTTTCAGTCAGGCCAACGGGCTCGATCGGAAAGCCTTCTCGTCCTCGCCGCCCAAAAAAATCCAGAACATGTAAAAATTCTTAAGGAAGCTTTGTTGGACAGGGATGTCGCTGTCCAATTTGCCGCTGTGGAAGCCTTGGAGGCCTGGGGGTTGCCGGAAGCTTTGCCCCTTCTCATGAATGCTTCTGAACGGGATTGGTCGCCTTTGGTCCGAGTTTTTTCTGCCAAAGCGATTCTTCAAATGGGGATGCCGCAGGGGCGGGATCAATTGATTAAATTTTTGACGGACCCCAACTGGCTCATGCGCGCCATGGCGGCACGGTATTTGGGGGATTTAGGAAAGCCGGAAGACGTCGATTTGATTTTGGGTCGAATTGCCGCTGAGCGGGACAATAACTTTGTCCTTGCGGAATTGTGTCTGGCCGGTCTCAAACTTTGGAACCGTCGAGGGCCCGGTCTCCCGAAGCCGGGGGTTTCCCCACCGACTCGATCGGCTCCGCGGACATCCGCCCATGTGTCCAGTCTCTTTGAATTGGAACCCCTGATCGTAACGGCTCCTCGGCTTCGCGTTTCTGGGGCCCAATTGGTGCCGCCGCAGATCGATACGGAACTTGTGGGTCTTTTAGAAAAAATTGCAGTGGAACCACCGGCCGAATTTGTCATAGATCCCAACATGGCGGAGTTGATAAAACTTGTAACGCCGCAGGGGTATGGCCTCTACGTTCGCTACACGGACATCGGGTTTCTTTTAACGGAGGGTTTGGCGGGGACGACCAACCTGACGCTCATCTATCGGTTGGAAACCATCGCTCGGTCTGGCCGTTATACCCCGGCGCGCGGCGCCGCGTACGTGGCCCTGGGGTTTGATACAACTCGAGTAGACCTCAGTATATTCGAGTATGCGCTCCGGGACCCGGCCATTCAAGTCCGTTTCGGTGCGGTGGAAGGGCTCGCGGCTCAAACCAATCCCATGGTGCGTGGAATTCTTGCTGGGGTGGCCCAATCGGACGCTTCCCCGGTGGTGCGGCTTTACGCGGCCCAAGTTCTTGGGCTCAAGGGAGACGTCCAAGGGGTGGACATAGTGCGCCGCTATCTAAATGATCCGGATTGGGCTGTCCGCGCCCTCTCCACCTATTTCCTTGGCCAGCTGGGCGACGACGCGGATTTTGAACGGATGCTGATTAACTTAGAACGAGAGACGGAGGACCATGTGGTTGCAGAAAATTGTTTGTCGGTTTTGAGAATGTCCCAATGACCGATTGGCTTCGCTGAATGCCCTGGTGGGCACGGGGGGCGGGTGGGTGATTCAGCTCCTCCTTGTGGCGTCTGTTTTAACGGTGGCGGTCATTGTGGAACGGGTGATCGTTCAACGGCGGGAACGGCGGTTTTTCCTAATGTTTAAGGCGCAAGCGGCCGGGTTTTTGGACAAGGGGGACGTGGCCCAGGCGGCGGCTGTGGTGGAAAAAGCCGAAGGCGTGGCCGCGGCCATTTTGTACGCCGGCCTGGCGCGGCCGGAGGCGGGGCCCGCTTCCGTTGAAGAACGATTGGCGGGGGGGCGGATTGAGGGGAAGTATAAATTAGAGCGGCGTCTTTGGGTGTTGGGTACCTTGGGCAACAACGCGCCGTTTATTGGTCTTTTCGGTACTGTGTTGGGGGTGATCAAGGCCTTTGCCGATTTGGCCGGGTCGGCCACGGCGGGGCCGGAAGTGGTGATGGCGGGACTTTCCGAAGCATTGATCGCCACCGCGGTGGGACTTTTGGTGGCGATCCCCGCGGTCATGGCCTACAACTATCTCATGAAACGGTCGGGGGAACTGTTGGCGGAAACCGATGCGCTTTCTCGCCGGTTGTTGGCCGCGCTGAAAGAAGTTCGCTGACGAATATATCCTCCGGTGTTTGATGGCAATGTCACGGACTGGACCCCGGCCTTCGCCGGGATGACGGCAGGGGGGGGAGATGGGGGCGACTGAAGAAAAATCTGAGGGGCTGATCACTGGCATCAATGTAACGCCGTTGGTGGACGTGGTGTTGGTGCTTCTCATTATTTTTATGGCCACGGCACCGTTAATTGCCAAACGGGCGCTGACCGTTAATGTTCCGCGCGCGGCGACGGGCGAACGGGCATCGGCGGCACTTCAAGTCACTCTCACGGCCGATCGCAAAATCCTGTTGGAAAAATCGGTATTTGAAATGGCCGGTTTGTCGCAAGAACTGAAGGTTCGACTTAAGTGGGAGCCGGAGCTTCGCCTGACCTTGGCGGCGGAGGAAGGGTTGCCCTACGGGGCCGTGGTGGAACTGTTGGACACAATTCGTGCCGCCGGTGTCAAACGGGTAGCGCTGGAAGTGCGTCCCCAAGCACCCGCGCGATAAGAGGGGTATTTGACATGGAACCATTGCGCCGAGCACCGCCGTTTCGGCTCGGGTTAGAAATTTCCATCCTGGTCCATGGGGCATTATTTTTGACGCTGACCCACCGACCGGGGGGGCTTGATTTTACCCCTTCTTGGGCTCGCCCCGACGCCATGGAGGTGGACCTCACCCGGCCCTTCCGCCTCACCTCAGACCCTAAAAAAGCCTTCCGGGCCACCCTTTCCGGCACCGGTGCACCCCGGGTGGAAAATCCAACCCCCGAACCCTTTAAGCTCGGCGGCGGGATTGCCGCGAAAGGCACGGATTGGACGCTTCCCACGCCCGTCACCAAAATTTTGGAAACCCCCACCGATTTTGGAAACCCTCTATCGAAATCCACCGGCCCCTCCACGGGAACGGGAACGGTTGAAGGAGAAAGCAAAGGATTGGGCGGGCTGGGAACCGGGGGGGAGGGCGAAGTGGATTGGGTGTATTTGACCGAACGGCCTCGGCTCTTAAACCGCGAGGAACTGGCCCGGAACATTCGGCGTTTCTATCCGGAGGCGGAACGGTCGGCGGGGCGGGAAGGCCGGGTGGTCTCCCATGTCCATTTGAATAAGAACGGGGACGTTTCTGGGGTGGACATCGGGACCTCGGCGGGCCCGCTTTTCGACGAAGCGGCGAAGAAGATCCTTTCCCTCGCGCGTTTTTCCCCGGCGCGGGCCGGTGAGCGCACCGTCGCGGTAAAAATGGCTGTTCCCATCGAATTTTCCCTGACATCGGAGGAGTAACCGGGATTCCCCGGTTGGAACAGGGCACCCGTTAACAGGGTCCGGAACAGAATTTTTTCGCCCTCCCATTCGCAAAGGCTCGGTCATTTGAAATTTGCAGGGTAACGCCGTCGGACTTTGGTATAATCCGGATCGCCATGTCCCACTCCGCTTTCGATGTGATGTGTCCGCATTGCCATGCGGCCCTCACCATCAGCCCCGAGGCACGGGCGGTGGTCGGCCATAAAGAGCCCCTTAAGCCTAAACCCGTGGGGGACATGGACGAGGCGGTTCAACTGCTGAAGAAAGACCCGGAACGACGGGAAACTCTGTTCACCCAATCGGTGGAATCGGAAAAAATGAAAGCCGACCGTCTTAAAAAATCATTTGATGATCTTCTCCGTCGTGCGAAATCGGAGCCCGAAACCTCTCGCCCTGTCCGCGACATGGATTTAGACTAATGGCCCGCGTTATTTCCATCGCGAACCAAAAGGGCGGCGTGGGGAAAACCACCACGGCGATTAACTTGGCGGCCTCTTTGGCCCATCTCGGGCAGGAAACTCTGGTTATTGATATGGACGCTCAGGCCAACCTCACGTCAGGACTGGGGCTCCAGCGGGACGGGTTAAACAAGCACATTCTTCATGTGCTCCTGGAAGGCGTTCCGCTCGAAGAAATTTTAAAAGAGAGCGGGGTGGAATGGTTGGATGTGGCGCCGTCCCACATGGACCTCTATGGGGCAGAGTTGGAACTCGTGAACATGGAAAATCGCGAAAACCGATTGCAAACGGCGCTCAAAAAATTCCATAAAGTGTACAAATATATCTTTATCGATTGTCCGCCGGCCTTGAACCTTTTGACCATCAACGCTCTGGTGGCCTCTGACGCTGTCCTTATTCCCATGCCGTGTGAATACTACGCGTTGGAAGGTCTCTCCATGCTTGTGAATACCATCGATCGCGTCCGGGCCGGGTTGAACCCGCGGTTGGAACTTGAGGGAGTGTTGGTGACGATGTTTGATGGCCGGGCCACGCTCACCCAGCAGGTCTACGCGGAGATCAAGAAATTTTTTGGCACCAAATTGTATGGCACCGTCATCCCCCGCAACGTCCGGTTGGCGGAGGCTCCGAGTCATGGCCTTCCGGCGTTGGTCTATGATCGACACTCGTCGGGCGCGTCGGCCTATTTGACTTTGGCCCGAGAATTTTTGGAACGGCGGGGAGAACTGCCGCGCCTTCCCATTGCGGAACCCGAGTCGGCGGCTGTTTAGATCGTGTTTTTGACGTTTTTGGAATGGAGAGTTGATCGGGTGGGCGGGCCTGTTTATCGACGGCGATCTCTCCGCGGTGAGCCGGGGGAACGACCGTTGCCCCGATCTCACGGCGGTGGCGTTAAAGGAGAAGGGTATGGCGCATAAAGCGTTGGGACGCGGGTTGGAGGCTTTGTTGAAACCGGTGGCGGGAAACAACTCGCCGTCGGCGGAAGGGTCCATTGCGAAAATCCCGGTGGATAAAATTCGCGCCAACCGATATCAGCCCCGCGTTCGGTTTACCCCGGATTCTTTGCAGGAGTTGGCCGACTCCATTCAAATCCATGGGTTGGCCCAGCCGCTCCTCGTGGCGCCCTCAGCGGTGCCGGGGGAATATGAATTGGTGGCGGGCGAGCGTCGCTTGCGCGCGTCTCGGATGGCGGGGTTGGTGGATGTCCCTTGTGTCGTGCGGGCCGTGACCGAACGGGAACGCCATGAACTTTCGCTTGTGGAGAACCTTCAACGGGAAGATTTAAACGCCATCGAAGAGGCGGAATCTATCAAAAAGCTCATGGACGAGGCCGGGATGACCCAAGAAGAGACGGCCAAACGCCTCGGAAAAAGTCGTTCGGCCGTGGCCAATAAGGTTCGGCTCTTGGAACTTCCCCAAATGATTCGGAACGCGCTGATTGAAGATCTTTTGAGCGAAGGTCACGCGCGGGCCCTGTTGGGGGTGGCCGATCGTGCGCAACAAGAAGAGCTCGGCAAGCGGGTGGTACAGGAAAGGTTGACGGTTCGGGAAGTGGAATCTCTGGTGGGCGCTTTGGTCAACACCCCTCCCGCTGTCCGCGGAAAAGCCGAAAAGAAAAAAGATTCGGATGTGCGTCACATCGAGGAAGACCTTCAACGGATTTTGGGTCGGCGGGTGGTGATCAACGCGCGCGGAAAAACGCGGGGCTGGATCCGATTGGATTTTTATTCGATTGACGATTTAGACGTCATCGTTCAACAAATGAAATCCCTTCGGTCGCACAAGTGACCCACGGACGTTTGTCGGTTTTTTCAGCCTTGATTTTTCTGGGCGGATGTGTGACGGTTCCCCCTGCAGGACCGGCGAGGGGGGGGGCCGTTGCCACGCCCCTCTCCCTTGATAAAAAAGTGTCCCCGGCTCAGGTGGACCATCCCGCATCGCCCCCCCCCGTGTATCTCTCTGCTCGCCCCTGCCTGAACGATTATCAATTTTTGGCGGATGGCGGCGAGACGTTTGGGTTTTCGGTGGGGTATAGCCGAAGCTGGATTGTGCGTTTGCCTCCTGTTCCGGCCGGGCCCTGGGTTCGCGCGTATGTCGGGGCCAAACTGGGCGCCATGAAAACAGAACGGAAACCGGGTCGTCCGGATTGGGACCGGCGGGTGGTGCCGGGCGAAATTTTCGCGGCGGTGGCTCAAGACATTCCCCTTCCCCAAAGCCGACGCATTTCTCTGGCGCGCACGGAGGAGATCCCCTTGGCGAGCGATCCCCGGCAACCTCTGGAGGGAGTGGGTGAAGCCCGCTGGTTTTGGACGGAAATCCCGCTCGCGTTTTTGTCGACCACGACCCCGAACCTGGTGGCTCTTTATTCCCCCTCCGCCCCTCTGAAAGGGGAAGAGCGATCGCCGATTCTTTCGGGAGCCCGGGCCGAGGGGCCCCCCATCGCTTGGTGGCGGGATAAGGCCGAAGGGGGGCCTCCTCACAACAGCACGGAAGCGTTTCAGTTTCCCGCCGTGTCGTATACCCCGGCGGTGGCGATTAAATTGGTGCCGGCTCGGACCGAGCGGCCCGCGGTGACTTTGCGTGTGTTTGCCGATCCGTCTGTGAAGGGCAAAAATTATATTTGTTCGGCGGCGGTGGAAGGAACCGACATTGATTCGGCTTGGGTGGAGATGTCCGTGGACGGGCGTTCCTGGACGCGATGGGGGCGGCCTGTCCGGGGGGCACCCTACGTTTTTTCGGTTTCTCGTGAAGCCCTTCCCCGTGGTCCCTTACAGCTTCGCGTCGCGGCTCGGGACATTTGGGAAAACGCGGGGTTCAGCCCGGCGGTGGCGGTTCCTCTCAAAAAAGGAGACAAACCATGAGGTTCATCGGTGGTCTTTTGTTGTTGGTGGGGATGTTCTCCGGATGCAAGAAAGACACCTCGCCGGAAGTTCGCGCGGACAATACGGCCACGCGCTACGCCGCGGGGCTTGTGAGGGACACGGAGAAAGCCAAAATGTCCACGGAGAAAGCCAATCAGGCCATTGCATCGACCCAAGCGGAAGTCGACAAAATGGCCCAGGAAGTGCAATAACCCATGCGGGTGTTGCATGTGACCGAAAGTCGAAGCTGGTCAGGCGGCACGGTTCAGCTGTGGAACCTGTGCGTGGGGTTGGTCCGTCGGGGTCACGCGGCCGCGTTGTTTTGCCCACCGGAAAGTGAAATCCTTCGTCACGTCCCCGGCACCAAGGTCGACGTCACGCTCTGTCCCATGCGGGAAGATTACGATTTGCCGGCGGCCTGGCGTTTGGCCCAGGCCCTTCGTCGGTTTAAACCCCACGTGGTCCACGCCCACCATCCCCGAGCCCACGCCCTCGCATTGCTGGCCGGCCTTTTTACCTCGGTTCCCGACCTGGTCGTTTCCCGGCGGGTTTCTTTCCGCCTCAAAAAGTGGAATCTTTTTAGCCAATGGAAATACCGCTCAAGTAAAATCCGGACCTTTGTGGCTGTTTCTGAAGACATTCGCCGCGTGCTGATCGAAGGCGGCGTCTCGCCGGAAAAAGTGACGGTGATCCACAGCGGGGTCGACCTCCAACGGTTCGCCCCACGTCCGGCCGCGGACGAGCTCCGCCGGGATCTTCGACTTCCGTCGGACCGGCCCGTGGTGGGGAACCTGACCCATTACAGTTGGTGGAAAGGCCAGACAATTTTTTTAGACGCCATCAAGATCCTTTTGGACGAGGGCGTCTCCGCTCATTTTTTGCTGGCGGGAAAAGAAACAGACGGCGCGGAGGCCCAAAAAAAAGTCCAAGCGTTGGGCATTGGCACCCACGTGACTCTGGCGGGGTTTCGGACCGATATCCCCGAAGTGCTGTCCCTTTTGCGTGTGAGCGTTTTGTCCTCTTTGGCGGGAGAAGGGTTTTCGGGCGTTCTGCGCGAGGCCATGTGCATGGGAGTCCCCGTTGTGGCGACGGACGTGGGGGGAAACTCAGAACTTGTCAAAGACGGCAAAACCGGTTACTTGGTTCCGCCGGGCGATGCGCGAGCCCTGGCGAGGGGCATTCAGAAAATTTTGGCCGATCCGGCCCAGGCGCAAAACATGGCGCTCTCCGCGCGTGAAAATGTGACGGCCCACTATTCCTTGGACAATATGGTGGATAAAACCATCGAGCTTTACGAACGGATCATCGCTCGGTAATGTTCCGCCCGTCCGCGTCCCTTCTTTTCTTGTCGGCCTTTATATTCCTTCCTTTCTTACGGGCCGGGGAGCTGACGTTCATGGTTCTTCCCCAAGCACGAGTTGAATATGAGGGAACAGGCTACCGCGAGGTTCCCAGTGGATGGGAACTGAAAGTGAAACCCTGGACGCCGGCGGGGGGGATCCGTTGGCGAACGGATTTTTCCTCCACCCTGGGATTTCAAGTTCAATATTGGATGAACCGTCCCGCCTATGCCATTGAGTTTGGAAACAGCGCGGGAGAATCGAGCGCTCAAGAGGGACAAATGCGGTTGGCTCTCCAATCGCTCTGGGTGGATTTGCGCCGGCCGCTGGCCGGGTCTCCCGTCGAAGCGGTGTTCGGGGTGAATGGGCTTTATCAAACGATTGACCAAAAAGACATGGTCTATCATGGGAAGCCGGAGGCCGGGTCGTCCAGCGAAACCCAAACGGGCTTGGGCGCGCATATCGGAATTCACGCAAAGGGAGGGAGACGCCCCCGGGGCCAAGGCCCGGCGTTGTTTTGGGATGGGGAATTGCTGATCGGACACTATTTCGTGACGCACAACACCTTGACTTCGGAAGACGGGTCCATCCATCAAGGGGGGTATACCTATAACGGTCGTCTGGAAGGCGGACTCGCTTGGCCGCGCTGGCGGCTTTCCCTTGGATATACCCGTCAGATGTATGAGATTTTCGTGCCGGGAGGCCGTCGGTTTACCCCCGGTGCTTCCGAGAGCGCCACCGCCAGCCTTCCCATTAACAAGACCGATATTTTTGGGACTTTCCTGGCCTTGGGTTGGACCTACTGAGATGAGACGGTTCCTTCTGATGGGGGTCATCGTTTTTCTGGCGTTGGGGGCCACCGCCAGTGAGTTTTCCATCACGGTAGCGCCCGGGGCGCACCTGTCTTATCGGGGGGAGGGGAAGATCCTGCCCCAGGGGTATGTGAACCGTTTCGATGGAAACACGGCGCCCCTCTATCGGTTGGAATGGATGCAGGACGCCCGTCCCGAGGGTTTTTGGGGAATAGGACTTTGGCACACCGGCGTTTTTGGCGGGGGGACGTATGGGAAGGAAACTCTTCCCGATGTGACGACGGGGGGGACCTACCAGAGCAATGACTTAAACGTGGGGTTCACGAACCTGTTCGTGACCTATCACCGGCCCCTGGAAGGCTGGCCCGTGGAAGCCCAATTTCATCTCTCTGTCGTGCGTGAAATCTTCAAACGGAAAGCGTTTGTCGTGACGGGCACTTCCGCCGGCGGGGTGGACGACGTCAATGAGCTTTCTGCCGAGGGAATTGGGTTTGGATTGGCGGGGACACACGGGCGGCGTTTGTATTTCCGTTGGCAAACCGCCGCCCATTACTATGTCCAACTGTTTGACGCCGAAACCGATGCTTCCGCCGGGTCTATTTTCCAGGGGGAGGCCGGTGTTGGATATCGAATCACGCCGAAACTAGCGTTGGAATTTGGCGGGCTTTGGCAGGATTGGTTTATCCTGGGCCAGGGCAATCGTCGTCTCCACCTGGAGAACACGGACGGCGCCGTGATCTCCTATAACCGCAATCAAACAGTTCTCAGCGGCCTGTTTTTCCGTCTAGAAACCCGGTTCGGGAAGTAGGGGGGGGTGGCCGTCGCGTTCCTGTGATCTTATTCTTGGGCGAGCCTTTGGCGGTTGAGGAGGTAGCGCACCAGGTGATCCATCTGGTCTTGGGCCAGGTGAACGAAATCGAAAGCGCCGTTGCCCTTCGAGCGGCCCAACACCAATATTTCATCTTCGGTATGCGGAGGAAGAATAAAGCGGATCTCGGCCCATTCTCCTTCGGGCGGGAAAATTTCACCTGGAAGCGGGGGCAGGAGACAATTTTCTGTCCCCAACGTCAACGCGCGCGTCGGGAGCGGCGGCGTATCCGCGCGATCAAGTTTGATCAGGAGTTTGTCAATTTTATCTTCGATCTCATTTAATCGGCGCACGAGGGGCCCCATTTCTTCCGAGACATTCATGTGGCCTTCGGGGCGAACCGTCCAGGCTCGGCTCACCGCCTGATCCATAATCTGAGAGCGAACGCAGTCGGCTTCTTCCTGTTTAAGAACCCGCCAATGAAATGGCAAATGTCCGGAGACGTGCAAATGGCCGGACCCCGGCGCGGGATCAAGCGGTTTCATGGCCGGACTCCTGTTTTATTCGCGCCGCCGGGGTCCGCAGGGGATACCGGGGATGAGCCCAACGATCGCCATTCGTCTTCCGCATTTTGTGGAGAGGGAAAGGACGGCCCTTCTTCCGGAATGGCCGTCCCCTGTTCCCGTCGTTCTGTGACGGGGCGGGTCGTCTCGGCAGGAGGGGCAATTTGATCGTTGGCGATCAAGGTCCGCCAGTTCGGGGCCAGACCTTTCTTTTCATCCGGTTTTTTAAGATTGGCCCAAAACGACGGTTTGTTTTCTAAAATCACGATCTCGACGCGCCGGTTACGGGACCGGCCCTGGGAGGTATTGTTAGAATCCAACGGTTGAAATTCCGCCAGTCCGGCCACGGTCATTCGCTGGGGGGGAATCCCGTTTTGGAGGAGAAACCGCAACACCGCCAAGGCCCGCGCCGTAGAGAGTTCCCAGTTAGAGGCAAAGAGCACGCTGTGGATGGGGGTGTCATCGGTGTGTCCTTCGATCCGGAGCTGTCTCTGTGATTGTTTAAGAATTTTTACGACCCCCGGAAGCAAGGTCAATGCTTCCGGACGCAGAACGTCCGAGCCCGGCATGAAGAAGTTTCGTGTTTGAAGCATCAAGGTGAGTCCTTCCTCGTGCCGTTCAAGCTTGACCCCGGTTGCGCCGGCTCCCTCTTTTTGAAGTTCCTGGGAAATCTTTTTCTCCACGTCTTTTAGGTTCATGCCCAAATCAATGAGTTCCCTGCCCGACGTGTTTCCCTCGTTAACAAACATCAACTCGTTGCTTCCCGCCGAAAAAATGCCAGCGCTGAACGCTCGTTCCGCCGCGCCCACGAACTTTTTGATTTTTCCCGCGTCCGTCTGTGCCGTCGCGTAAAGGACCGTGAAGAAAGCGAAGAGCAGGGTGATAAAATCGGCGTAGGAAACCAGCCAGCGTTCGTGGTTGGCGTGTTCCGGGATTTTGGGTTTTCGGGCCATGGGTTTACTTCTTGTCCAGAAGTTTTTGGTCGGAGGACGACAAATGGCCTTTCAGTCGTTCGCTCATGAGGGCGGGATTCTCTCCTTGTTGAATGGAGATCAATCCTTCTAAAATAAGGGCGCGGTGGTGGGAGTTGCTTTCTTTATTGCATTTCAGTTTCCCCGCGGCCGGGAGGAACAATAAGTTGGCGGAGCCCACGCCGTAGACGGTCGCGACGAAAGCCACCGCGATTCCGCCCCCCAACGTGGAAGGGTCGGCCAAGTTTTCCATCACGTGGATCAACCCGAGCACCGCTCCGATGATTCCCACCGTTGGCGCGAATCCGCCGGCGGTTTCGAAAAATTTGATGTATTCTTCTTCGTGGTGTTCTTCTCGCTCCATTTCTTGTTCCATCATTTCCCGCAGGGCTTTCTCCGGGGTCGCGTCGATCAAGAGCTGAAGCCCTTTGGAGAAGAAGGGATCTTTCATTTCAGACTGGGGTTTTTGAAGGGCCAGAAGCCCTTCGCGGCGGCTCAAGGTCGCGAAACTCAGAAGCGTGCGGGCCACCTCCACTTCGTTCGTGTGGTGAGCAAAAAAGACACTGATGAGCGCTTTTCCGGCTCCCGTCGCCACATGAAGGGGGAACCCCACCAAGGTCGCGCCCGCTGTTCCGCCAAAAACGATCAGGGCGGCGGTGGGCTGTAAAATGGAACTCATGTGCCCCCCCTCGAGCCGTTGACCGAGAAGGATCATGCCCACGGAGACCACCAAACCAACAATAGACGCGAGATCGGGTTTCAAAGAATCCCCCCCTATGAAATACGTGACAAGGGGATTATCGGCCCTTCCGCATCGACCTGTAATTCCCCTTGACAAAAGGTGGAACTGGAGTTATATAGAACCATCAAATGAATATCGTTCGATCCGAACCATCACGAACCGAAAAAACGCGCGTCGCTGTGTCGTCTCTCTCCCAGCCGACGGAATCCCTCTTCACTATTTTGATCGTGGATGATGATCGGTCTGTGGCCTACGCTTTGGACCGGGCCTTGACCGAAAAAGGGCACACCGTGAATCTGGCCTTTTCGGCCGAAGAAGGACTCCACACATTAAAAGACGCGCCCACAGATATTGTTCTGCTGGACCTGTTCATGCCGGGGATGAACGGCACAGAAATGCTTCGCCAGATTAAAAAAATGCATCCCACCACAGACGTCGTCACTATTTCGGGCGCGGGAAGCATGCGCGCGGCGTTGGGGACGCTTCAACTGGATGCCTTCGATTTCTTGCCCAAACCCGTCCAGATGCGGGCGCTCATGGAAGTGATCGACCGGATCCGTGAGAAGCGGCGGGCGCCCCAGCGGGCGGCGTCGGCTCGCCCCCTGTCCACCCTTTTTTCCGTCCCCGACCTGATTGGAAAAAGCCCTTCGATCCAAAAAGTCGCCGATTTCCTTAATCGCATTGCTCCCACCCACTGCAACGTCTTGATCCGAGGTGAAACGGGGTCGGGAAAAGAAGTGGTGTCTCACGCGCTCCATAACCGCAGTACACGCCGGGAAGGGCCGTTCATCCCGCTGAACTGTAGCGCTCTTCCGGAAACCATGCTGGAGAGCGAACTGTTCGGGCACGAGAAAGGCGCGTTTACCGATGCCACAGGGTTGAAACGGGGCCTCTTGGAGATGGCCAACGGAGGGACGCTCCTTCTCGACGAAATTGGCGATATGCCGCTGGCGCTCCAGGCCAAACTGTTGCGGGTGGTGGAAACAAAATGTTTCCGCCGGTTGGGAAGCAACACCGAGCAGGCGGTGGACGTTCGTTTTGTGGGCGCGACCCACCGGGATTTGGAGACCATGGTCAAAAAATCCCAGTTCCGGGAAGACCTTTTTTATCGTCTGAGCGTATTCTCTCTGCATCTTCCGGCCCTCCGGGAGCGGAAAGAAGACATCCCGCTATTGGCCAATTTCTTTCTCCAATCCATCGTTCATGGGCGGGGTCCCAAAATCCTGGCCCCGGACGCGCTGGAGTGCCTGGAATCCTACGGCTGGCCAGGGAACGTGCGGGAACTTCACAACATGATTGAACATGCGGTGGTGTTCGCCGAAGGCGAGACCGTGCGAGCGGCGGATCTCCCCGCGGTCCTGCAGGGGCCGCGTTCCTTTCCCGAGGGCGACTCGGCCGAGACTTTGGCCGCGGTGGAACGCCGTCACATTTTAAAAGTGTTCGATGCCTGCGGCGAATCTGTTGAAGCGGCGTCGGCCCGGCTGGGATTGAGCGAAACGGTCACACGAAATCGGCTTAAACGCTACGGCCGTCTGAACGACTGAACACTTTTTCCGCCGAGAGAGACGTTCCGTCGGATCTGCTCCATCCCGGCCCAGCAGGAACCGCGAAAATCCCTTGTCCGATCCGAGAATATGATTTTCCACCCATTGGTTTAAGTGTTGGAGAAAAGACGAATTGAGGGGCACGGTTTGGCATCGGGCCCGGCGTTCCCAGGTCAGAAGCAGGCGGCTGAGTTCGTGATGGCGGTCCTGGTGGTCCATTCGTCCGGGGTAATCGGATCGCCGCATCAGTTCTTCCTCGGCCTCAAAGTGCATGGCGGTCAATCCCACCAGTTCCAAAAATAGTTCTGACGCGGCCCGAGAGCCGCCCCGGCCCCCCCCCGGGTGCGCCATTTCGCCACAGAGGGTGACCATTCTTCGATGGTGTCGATCCATCATGTCCACGCCCAACTCAAGCTCCGGTCGCCAAAGAGTCGCTTTAATCAATGGGTCCCTCCTGTCATCTGCTCAGTTATCGGCTAAAAAAGCCCGGCCTTGACCGGTTTCGGGAGAACGGCACGGGTCTTGCAGTCCTCTAAGCGAATCGAAACCAATAAAGGAGGGGTGCCATGGAGGTGGGGTCAGATGAAATCGCCGGTAAACTTTTGGATGTCCTTCGTCGGGAAGAAAGCGCAATCCTTTCGGGCCGATGGGAAAAACTGGGTCCCTTGGATCGGTTGCGAACGCGTTTATGGAAATCTCTGAGTTTTGAGGGTGTCCAAACCATTTCCCGAAAATGCGCCATGGAACTTCGGGATCAAAGCGACACCAACACACGCCTCCTCACCAAGGCTCTGGGCGAGGTGGGCGAAAAATTGATGGCTGTTCGACGACGATCCCAAGCGTCCGCGGCGTATGGGCAAGGATGACCGCCAGCGATTGTTTGGCATGTTTCTTGCATTGAAAAAGGGTGGACTAAAACTATGACCGAATCGTGGATGCCCATCGCTGGCCGGCCCCTTCACCGGGAACTTGATCGGTTGTGGTTGAATCAACAGGCCGTTGCCCACAATCTGGCCAATATTCAAACTCCCGGGTTTGTGGGAACGCGAATCGTTAAAAATGAAAATCCCGATTTTGGCGACATGTTGTCCGCAGAATTAATTCGCACCGATTCCCGTCATATGTCCATCTCCGACTCTGATCTTTCTAACGAGTTCACGAAACAGCCCGTTCAAGACCTTTCGCCTGATTCAGAGATGGCCGAAATGTCAAAAACCGTGGTCAGTTACCAAACTCTGCTTGAGATTGTCGCCCGCCAGAACCGAATGGCTCGGACGGCCATCGAAGGACGGTAGATCCTCTATGGGCGCCTTTGACGGGTTGGACATCAGCGGTTCCGGGATGAACGCTCATCGCGCGTGGATGGAAGCGGCGGCTTCGAACGTGGCGAACGCCCATACGACACGCACGGCGGCCGGGGGGCCCTATCAACGGAAAACAGTGGTGTTCCAAGAGGCGTTGCAGGCCGCTCAATTCGGCGCTCCTCCGATGGTCACGGGCGTCAACGTGACCGCGGGCGTCCCGGACGCGACGCCGTTCCCGAAAATTTTTGACCCGTCCCATCCGGACGCGGATCCCCAAGGGTTTGTCCTCTTGCCGAACGTGGACCCGGTGCGCGAAATGGTGGACCTCACGTCAGCGACTCGGGCGTATGAGGCCAACGTCGCGGCGTTTAGCGCGACCAGAAGCATGTTGTTAAAATCATTGGAGATTGGAAAATGACTCCTTCGGCTTCTCCCGAACCCCGTGGGTTTCCCGAAGCGGGTTCGACCGGACCCACTTTTTTTGTGCGCCCTCAAGGGACAAAAGGAGGGGTCTCCTTCTTTTGGATTGAACAACCGCTGGAAGACCTGTTGGAAAAAGAAGCCGAAGCGCTCGCACGGCTTCAGCGGGACGTTAAATGGCCGGGATTTCGTCGCGGCAGTGTTCCCATTCCGCGCGTGCGGCTTCGGTTTGCCAGCGAAGCGCGGGAACAGGCCCTTGCGGCTTTGGTGCGCGAATCCGTGGGCCGGGCCATTGCGGAAGGGGGACTGATTCCCCTCTCTCCTCCCACGGTTGAGACGGCGGAAATATCGAACGCCACCGTTCGGATCCAATTTTCCGTGGAATGTCCGCCGGACGTGGATGTGGTCAACTACAAGGGGCTCCGCCTCAAACGCCCCTCTTTTCCCGTGACGGAGGCCGCCTTGGAAACTTCTTTGCGTGAAATCGGGGGGGAAACGGCCGGGGCGCCGCCCGAATTCCGCGAGGCGGTGCGAAAAATTTTGGAGTCGGAAGCGGAACGATTGGCACGAAGGGACTTGGAAAGCCAAGCCATCGAGGCACTTCTGGAGGCGCACCCTTTCGAGGTTCCTCCCAGTTTAGCGCGGGAACGGGCGCGGGAGTTGTTTCGCCGGTTGCAAGCGCAATTTTTGGCCGAAGGGGGAACGCTCGAGGGTTGGACGGACCGTCAGGCCGAATATGAACCCACCGTTTTGCTCGAGGCGGAACGCGGCGTGCGAACGGCGTATCTGCTGGCCGCGATCGCGGAAGCGGAGGGCCTGACGATCTCGAACGAAGAGGCCACGGTGGCCGTTCGAAAGGCGGTACACCCGCTCCCTCCCGACCATCGCGCCGAGTCTCTGTCTCGTCTGGAATCAAAAAAAGAAGATGTTCGCGGGATGCTGTTGGAAGACAAGGTGTTCGATTTCCTTATTCGCCACGCCGTGGTTGACGCAGGGACGGTCTGAGATGGCTGGTCCTTTGAGCGTGGGGGGGGTGGAGTCTTTCAAGCCCATCACCGGGCTGAAAGAAACGGGGTCTTTGAGTGGGCCCGGGGCGGGATCCTCCGCTCCTTTTGGCGAGGTCCTGACACAGGCCCTGGAGCGGGCGGACAGCCGGGTGGTGGACGCTCACCAAGCCGTGGACGATTTGGTGTCGGGAAAGCCGGTCAGTTCCCATGACGTCATGATTCGAGTGGAGGAAGCCCACTTGGCTCTCCAGTGGACAATTCAGTTGCGCAACCGCGCCCTGGAGGCTTATCAAGAAATCATGCGCATGCCGTTGTAGCTCCGATCGGCTGGACCTCGTCGTAGGAGGCCGAGGGATGTCCCAGGAAGGGACGACCCCATCACGTTAAGGAGCCGCGCGTGGAATCCTTGATCCGACTTAAAGACATTTTTTTCTCGTTGTCCGTAGGGCGAAAATTTATGGTGTTGATCTTGGCGGGGGCTGTGTCGGGGGCTGTGTATGCCTTGTCGCTTCCTCTGCGGGGACTGGATCGGGCGCCGCTCTATGCGAAACTTTCGCCGATCGATGCGGCCCAAGTGGTGGAGAAATTAAGGAACGACGGGATTTCCTATCGGTTGACCAACGGGGGACGGACGGTGAGTGTGCCGTCTCGGATGGTCGATGAGCTGAGATTGAAACTCTCCCAGGACGGGCTTCCGAAAGGGGAGGGGGAAGGACTGGAAATTCTCGATAAATCGCCCTTGGGCATGAGCGATTTTTCCCAAAAAGTTGGTTATCAACGGGCCATTCAAGGCGAGTTGGCCCGCACGATCAGCGCTCTCGAAAACGTTCAAACCGCCCGAGTGCACTTGGTCTTCCCGGAAGAATCCCCATTTTTAGATAGCCAAGACGGCGCCCGCGCCTCAGTGATGCTGACGCTTCGTCCTGGCGCGACCATCGATCAACGACAGTTGAGCGGGATTGTCCATTTGGTTTCTGGCGCCGTTAAAGATTTGAAAGCGGAGAACGTGTCCGTCCTCGATTCCGCGGGCCGACTGCTGGCCGGCGGGCGTTCCAAAGAAGGGGTCTACAGCCAGGGCAACGAAATGCTGGAACTCCAACGGGACGCGGAACGATATCTTGAGGAGAAGGCCACCAGTTTGTTGGACGGGGTTTTGGGGCCCGGGAAGGCGATTGTTCGGGCTCGGGTGGAAATGAGCGACCGCATCGTGCGTGAAAAAACAGAGACGTATGATCCCAACGGTCCGATCCGAAGCGAGCAACAAAGCGATGCCAGAGGAAGCGCTTCTTCCGCCAAAAATTATGAAGTGGGCCGTTCGGTCAAAGAGATCGTGGCCAGCCCGGGGGCGATCATCCGTTTATACGTTTCCGTGGCGGTGGACGGCACCAGCAAAGAGGATCCAAACACGCCAGGGGTTCGCACCTATGTGGCTCGGAGCGAAGAGGAGATGAGCGCCCTCTCGACCTTAGTAAAAGAAACGGTGGGCTTCAGCGAAGACCGGGAGGATAAGTTTGAGATCAAAAACGTCGCTTTCGATACGGGCCAACGGGACAAAATGATGGCGGAAGCCGCGGTTCAAGAGGAGATTTTCAAAAAAGAGCAGTCTCGTCGCGACCTTCTGAACACGGCGGGACGAGCGGGATCGGCTCTGGGGATCGTGTTGGTGGTCTTTTTGTTCACAAAATTCTTGAAGGCGGCGGGAAATGGGTCAGCCCCAGCGCCATCCTCAACGGATCTCGCCCTTGCGCCCGCCGTGGAGAGCCCTCCCGCTCTTTCCGCCCCTCCGCCGTCCGGCGCGAAGGGGGAAGGGGGCGCTCCCCCGGCGGCTCTCCCTTCGCTTAGCACGGCGGACGCTCAAGCCACTCTCCTCGCGGCCGCACGGAAAGATCCCGCGGGGGTCGCGCGCATGATGCAAAAGAAATTTGCTGGGCGGCCGGCTTAAATGGAACTCAGACGGACCATCGTTTTATTTCAAGACGCTCCCCTCTCGGGAGGGGGCGGAGTTAAAGGGATTTCATGCCCACTGCCACGGCCCAAACGCTAACTGAAATCCAAAAGATTTCAATTATTTTGAGCACGCTCCCGGACGATCAATGCGTGGAAGTTTTAAAGAATTATCCCGAAGAAGAGGTGGAACGTATTTGTGCCGCGATGGTCAATCCGGTCCAGGTGGAGGAAGAAGCGCGGGCCCAGGTGCTTAATGAATTTTCAATCGCGCTGAGTGAAGAAGGAGGGCGGGCGGGGCTGGAAACGATTGAAGGGGTCTTGGCGCGATTGTATGGCGTGCGCCGTTCGTCTGAAATGGTGTTACGACTCAAAGCGGCGGGAGGTGAGGAAAAGGGGTTGGCGGCCCTGGCGGAAGAAGCGGGGCCAAGCGCGATTGCCAAAGCGTTGGCGCGAGAAATTCCAGGGGTGGCCGCTTTTGCCTTATCGGAAATGCCGAACCCCCTTGCGGCCAAGGTGTTGGTTTTGCTTCCGGAAACCACGCGGGGGGCGGTCCTCTTAGCCCGCGCGCGGGGGATCCATCTTCGATCGGAAATAGCCCTTTGGGTGCGGGAGGGTCTGCGAACGGCCCTGAGACCTCAAAAAGAAGGGGGGGCCCCGCCCCCGGAGCCAGCCGAAATCCTTGCGTCGGCCGAAATTTTGTCTCAGCTCACCACAGAGGTATCGAAGGGAATTTTGGAGGCCATCAGTAAACAGGATCCTGAACTGGGCAAGCGCGTGGCGGAAGCATTGTTCACGTTTGATGACCTGGTGCGCGTGGAGGATAAGGATCTTCAGCGGCTGTTAGGGAAAATAAACCAGTCGGACCTAAAGATCGCGCTCCGTAAGTGCGGGGAAGCCATTTCCGATAAAGTGTTTAAGAACATGTCTGAACGGGTGGGTACGGCCTTGAAAGAAGAAATCCAAATTTCACCGCCGCAAAAGTTGTTGGCGGTCCAAGAAGCCCAACGGCGGATTGCCTCCGCGATCCGGGACATGGTTCGTGGAGGGGAAATCACTCTCATGGCGCGCGTTTCCACGGCCCGCGAAGAGGACGCCGCTCCCTCCGCGGAAGTCCCTCCCGAAGAGCAATTGGTCTAGCGCCGAACGATGTCTCCTAAGATACTGAAACAGTCGAAGATGACCGCCGGGACAGTGAAATTTGAACCGAAAGCCGGGGCCCGCGACGAGAAACGAACGGAAGAAATGCGGGTGGAACGGGAACGGCTGACCGCAGAGATTCGGCAGGAATTGGCCGCGGAAACAGCGGCCGCTCTCCAAGCGGAAAAAGAAAAGTTGGCGGCACTGTGGCAAACGGAACTGGACAATTTTTATGCGCGCAGTGAACCGGAAATGGCCCGGCTGATCCTGTCGATCTCGGCGCGGGTGTGCCGTCAGGAGCTGACGTTGAACCGAGAGGGCGTTCTTCAGTGGGTGCGGGAAGGTCTCTCGGTGTTGGGCGACGACGGGCCCCGCACTGTTCGCGTGCACCACGACGACGTCTCCCTTGTTCGTGCGCTCTCCGAAACCGTGGGGGCGGGGGTCCGGATCCAAGGGGATTCGTCTTTGGCGCCGGGAGATGTGATGATCGACGGGGAGAGGGAACAGTTCGACGCTCGTGTCTCCACTCGATTGGAAGAGCTGGATCGGGCGTTTCACCGTTTGGCGGATGAGGGCACATGAATTTCACGCGGTATGAAGACGTTGTGGAGAAGTTGCCCCTGTCCCGCCACGTCGGGCGGTTGACCCGCGTGTCGGGGGGGCTTTTGGAGGGGGTGGGCCCGGCGGTGGCGTTGGGGGAAGTCTGTCGGGTGTGGGAACGCACCGGGCACCGTTTCTTTTGGGCGGAAACCGTGGGGTTCCGTGACGAAACGATTTTATTCGCGCCGTTGACCGAAGTCGATGGGCTGGGCCCTGGAAGTATATGGATGAACGGCATTGGCGCCGTCTCCATGCCGGTGGGAGACGCGCTGTTGGGCCGCGTGGTGGACCATCGCGGCATGCCGCTGGACGATCATGGTCCCTTGCGTCTCACGGAACGACGGGCGCTCCGAGCGTCTCCCCCGGAACCCATGCGGCGGCGACGCATTCAAACCCCCCTCATCACCGGGGTGCGGGCGATTGACGGCGTGCTCACCTGCGGCCGGGGCCAACGCATCGGACTCTTTGCCGGCGGGGGTGTGGGAAAAAGTTCTCTTTTGGGCATGATCGCTCGGTCGACCCAGGCGGACGTGAACGTGATCTCTCTGGTGGGCGAACGCGGGCGCGAAGTTCGGGATTTCGTCGAAAAAGATTTGGGGGAAGCGGGGTTGGCGCGGTCGGTGGTGGTGGTGGCCACTTCGGATCAAACGCCCATGGCGAGGTTGCACGCGGCTTTGGGGGCCACGGCCGCGGCGGAACATTTCGCTTCGGAGGGGAAAGACGTTTTGCTCATGATGGATTCGGTCACGCGGCTGGCCATGGCGGGCCGGGAATTGGGGTTGGCCTTGGGGGAACCGCCCACGACCAAGGGGTACACGCCGTCGGTGTTCGCGTTCCTTCCGCGTCTGTTGGAACGGGCGGGCCTGTTTGAGAAGGGAGCATCACGGGATTTTACACGGTGCTGGTGGAGGCCGACGACATGGACGAACCCGTGGCCGACGCGTTGCGATCTCTTTTGGATGGCCACGTGGTGCTGTCACGGAAATTGGCCACGCAAGGGCACTACCCGGCCGTGGACGTGATTGAATCTCTCAGCCGGCTCATGCCCGATGTGACCAGCCTGGAACACCAAAAAGCGGCCGGTCAATTGCGCGAGGTTCTCGCCACCCACCGAGAGGCGGAAGACCTGATCCGCGTGGGCGCCTACGTGCGAGGGACAGACGCGAAAGTGGATTACGCCGTGGACCATCTGGACCGGGTGAACGCGTTTCTCCGACAGGCCGTGTCGGCGGGGTCCCTGTTCGATCAAACCGAACGCCACCTGATGTCGCTTTTCGAAAAACCGGTCAGCGCATGAAAAAGTTTTTGTTTCGGTTGGAGACGCCCCTTCGGTTGCGCCGCCGAAAAGTGGATCGAGCGTCCCAAGACCTGGCGCGGGCGCGCTCGGAAGTCCTTTCGGTCAGGCGTGAATTGGAACGGTTGGAGAAAGAACACGCCCATTGGGCCCTTTCTCATCCCGTGACCGCGGACGGCGACATGGACCTGGCTCGGGACGGGCGACGAGTGGAATATATGGACCACTTGGAATCTTTAATGTTTCGCCAAAAAGAAGCGTTGGTTCCGTTGCGCGCTCGCGTATCGGCGTGCGAGGGGGCGCTTCAGAAAGCGGTGCGGGACCGTCAAATCCTTGAGCGTCTTAAAGAACTGCGGAAGAAAACATATTGGGATGAAATTCGCGCTCTGGAAACAAAACGATCAGATTTTGCGGCGTCAGCGATGTTTCGGAGGTCAATCTAATGAACAATGCCATGCGTTACTCCCTATCGGCGGTTTTTACAAGTTTGGCCACGTCTTACTTTGTGGGGGTTGGAATGGTTCGGCTGATCCAAACCCCCCGGTCCGTTCCATCCCCCTCCTTGCCCAGTGCGCCATCGGCTGGCACAGGTCTTGCAACACAATTGGGCGTGCGGGATGACCTGTTTCGACCCTTAGGGGCGCCGCCTGATCCCAACGAGGCCATATGGCGGTCGGTCAAGGGTGAGCAGACGTCATTGAAATCTCAAGTGGACAATCAAATGGCCACGATGCTTCGGGTCGAAGAACAGTGGCGCGGGAGCGATCGAAAAGTTGACGGGGTCGCCATCAAAGTGGCTGAGACCGAACGTTTGATGCAAGAAACAAAGAACGCTCTGGAGGCCGCCCAGATTCGGATTGGCAAGATGGAGGGGGCGCTCAAAGTGGCCCAGGATCGGGAACAAAAAGCGACCATGACAGCGAAAAGGATGGTGAAAATGTTCGTTACCATGTCGCCTGAAAAGGCGGCGAAGATATTGGAAGAGTTGCCGAACGGAGAAACCGCAGATTTGTTGGCCCGTATGAAAGAGGCCGAGGCCGCGGCGATTCTCACACTTTTCCCCCCGAAGCGGGCCGCCGCGTTATCGGCTCGCTTGGCAGGGAACCGAGGAGGTACTCCATGAGTGTGCCAATGGTTGGGCCTGGACCCCTTGAGGGAGGGCCGAAAAGTTTGCCGGGACCGGCAAAAAGCGAAGACACTTTCTCTGGTCATTTCAAGCAGGCCTGCGATCGACCCCAGGAAGATTCAAATTCTTCGCTGGTTCCGCCGTCAGAGGATCATTCCGATACGCCTAACGGTTTGCTCCGTTCTCCTCGTCTTTCGAAGGGAGAGGGCTTTGTCTCCGTTGCAGGGCCAGAAACTTCTTCTGAAGATGGCACCGAACCCCTAGACGGCGAAACCCTTCTTTTACCAAACCCCAAGGGAATCCTCGTTTCTCTTACTGCGAATGCGAACGTCGAAGAGGTCCTGGTTTCCGCCGAGCCGGATCAAGACGGCGGGCGGAATCAAACGACCACGGCCGAGAAATCATTGGTTGCTTCGACAGATCCCAGCGTTCTTTTGGCGAAACCGCTCTTAGAAATCACCGAAAAATCCGAGCCTGAGACCAAGGAAGAATGGATGAAAAACCAGGCCCCGCCGGGACACCTTCTTCCTCCCGTTGTTGCTCCGGTCCCGATTCCTTTGGCGATCGTCCTGCCGGCGGAACCCAGCGAGCCCATCCTGAACGAACCCTCAGCGATTGTCTTGAATGAAGAACCTGTTTCCGTTTCTGGGGTCACAGCGGCCGTGAACGTCACGGCTCCTGTTCTGGCGGGGGCGATGCCTTTGGCCGGTCCGAAAATTGAAGGCGCCTCTCGCGCCCTGACCGCTGATGTTGACATTTCGGCCCCTCGGAAAGAGCGTTCCGAAACAACGAAAAAAAATCAAGCCTCTCAATCTGTTCTTGTTGATGGCGCCAAAGACCAGACGGTTCCTCTTGAGTCCGGTCTGGGTTTTTCGGTGGAACCAACGGTCAAGGGGTCTCGGCCGGATTCCGGGATGTCATCGACCGAGAAACAGGGGAAGCCATCCCCCCAAGACGCTTCGGAAGCCAAACCGGTGACTCACACCGCCCAAGGGATTCCTCCTGAGGCGAGTCCACAGATCACCGTAACGGCCGACGTTGCCCCCAAACGCAAGGAAACCCCAGGGATTTCCCCCCTCGGTTCAGATCCCATCAGTCGAAGCGGAGGGGATTCTGTTCCTCTGGGGAAAATGCCGATTCCCGAGTCTTCACCCCTTGCGGAATTGCGTCCGGCGGAATCGGTTCGGTCCGCCGCACCGGTGCTCACCCCCTCCCCTGTGGACCTCGCCCGACAAATTCATGTTCACTTGGAGTCTGGGCGGTCAGTGGTGCACATCGAGCTTCAGCCCGACCATCTGGGAGAATTGCGCATCTCCATGGAGACGAAAGGCAAAGACGTGTCCATGCAGTTTACGGTGGACAACGACAACGCGCGACACGCGGTGGTGGCGGGATTGCGTGAAATCACGGGAACCTTATCGTCTTTGGGGTGGAGCGTCAACGGTTTGGCGGTCCATGTGTCTTCGGGAGGCGTCGGAAATGGCCGCGGTGACTCGCTTGGCCCCGCGTGGGGCCAAGGACAAAATCAGTCCAACACGCTTCCCACCGAACCCGAAGTGTCCGCTCAAAAACAAGGAGCGGGGGAATGGCGCGTCGATTTAGTGGCATAAAGAGGAGGCAACCCATGGCAGAATCAGTCAGTCCCGTCTCAACGTCCGATCCAGGCCAGTATACGGCCAAACGTTCCAAAGGAGAATTGGATAAGAACGCGTTTCTTCGATTGCTCACCACTCAGCTGGAAAACCAGGACCCCCTCAACCCGGCGTCCGAGCAAGAGATGGTGGGGACTCTGGCCCAGTTCACCGCCCTGGAACAGACCGGTAAATTGGCGGATTCCATGGAAGCCCTGACAAAAACCAACCAATGGAGCCAGGGGAGTACCCTTTTGGGGCGCACAGTCTTGGGTCTGAATGAAGCGGGTGAAACGGTTCAGGGAATGGTTTTGGGGTTGGGCATGGTGGAGGATAAAATGGTCCTGCATCTGGACAATGAAAAAACCATGCCGCTGACCGGCCTCACCGCCGTTAAGGCCTAATGGACAGCCTGGGTCCCGTTGGAAACGCCGGGGCGTCCCTTCCCGTGGGGCCCCGGGGCAACCGTCCGGCGGACGGGTTCGACAGTATTTTCCGTCGAGAACTGGTTAAGTTCTCAAAACACGCGGAAGACCGTCTTCAACGGGACGGCGTCAAGCTTACGGAGGCGGAAAAAGAGCGGTTGGATACCGGGATGGACAAGGCGGCGGCGAAGGGGGCCCGCTCGTCGCTTCTCCTGATGGACGACAAGGTGTTCATCGCCAACGTCCGAGAAAAGATCGTGATCACCTCCATGACGCGCGACCGGTTGCGCGACAACGTGTTCACTCAAATCGATAGCGCCGTTATTTTGTGAGTTAGTTCGCACGGATCTTGCATAAGTTAAAAACGAAGAGTTGACAGGGAAGCTCATCCAAAACCAGGAGGAACCGAATCTATGATGCCAGCCTTGTTCTCAGGAGTGTCGGGATTAAAGAACCACCAGTTTCGAATGAACGTGATCGGAAATAATCTTTCAAACGTGAACACCATCGGTTACAAATACAACCGCGTCAGTTTCGCGGATCTGGTGTATCAGACGATTCGGGATGCGTCTGCGCCCCAGAACGTGGGGGGAACCAATCCTGTCCAGTTGGGGTTGGGGTCCTTTATCCACAGCGTTGACACCATCGCGACCCAGGGCAACTTAGAGGCCACGGGACGATCCACGGACATGTCCCTGCAGGGAGACGGTTTCTTTGTTGTCAACGATGGGAACAAAAATAAATATTCCCGCGCCGGACTGATGGAGTTGGGGTTGCGGGGCAACCTGGTGAACCCCTCGGACGGTTCTATATATATGGGATGGAACGCGATCAACAGCGTGGTGGACACTTCGGGGCCCGTGGAGGAACTATCCATCCCTGTGGGCGACGTTTTGCCGGCCCAACGAACAGGGCGGATGACGTTCAACGGAAACCTGGACGCGGCGGGGACCCTGATTCAAGGAACCATTTCCGAAACTCAGCCCCTCTTAACTTCCGCCTCCGGAGCGACTTTGGCCAGCACTCTTCGAAATTCTGCCGGCGCATCGCTGGGACTTACAACAGGAGACACCCTTTCTATTACTGGGTCTGTGGGAGGCGTCTTAATTGCAGGAGCTCCCTTGGTTATTGGGGCCGGGACCACGCTGGCCAACATCGCGGCCGCGGTACAAGCGGCCCTGCGAACGGTGGCGGACGGGGCTCTCACTGAAACCGCTGTGGTTCAGGCCGACGGTTCCATCCGGGTCACCTCCGACGCGGCGAACGCAATCACAAACCTCCAAATCAGCGTGCCTGGGAACACCTTGGCCAACAACGCGTTCCGCTTTCCTGTGGCCATTGCCGGGGGCGGGTTGACGGGAGATACAGGGGCTGCTACTACGCCCCGCCGTGGCGGCGGATACTCTCGTTACCCTGAAATCGTCGTCAGGCGTTTCTTTGGGATTGGCCGCTGGGGATGATATAACGATGATATCGGCGAACGTCAAAGGGTCCATCCTGGCCTCAACCCCGGTAATGGCGGATATCCTCGCGGGAACCACCTACGGGGATTATCGAGACGCCCTGCGGACCGCGCTTTTCACAGGGGCTCCGGCGTTGGGTGAAGATTTAACGATCAGTTCTAACGGAACCCTTTATCTCACGGGATCGGATGGAGCCGCCAACACGGTCACCGGCATCGTTTTGGGCGCTGGGCCAAACCCGTCCGACGACCTTCGGGCGACGTTCTCCGCGTCCCAGAGTTTTGGGGAAATTCAACGGGCTCAGGACGCCACGGCGTATCGCACATCGACGCAGGTGTTTGACTCTCTGGGAAATCCCTTGGCCGTGGATTATTTGTTTTCAAAAACCGCCACCAACAGTTGGGGGTGGACCGCTTCTTTTGAGGGAAGTCCTGTGGGAAGCGGGGTGATGAACTTCGATAGTGCGGGAACCTTGGTGACCCCCACCGGAAGCATTTCCATTCCGCTTGTGAACGGGGCGGCCACTCCCCTGGCCATCGCGGTGGATTTCACCGGATGCAGTCAGTTCACCAGCGACTCTTCCATTGTTTTGAACACCCAAGACGGGTTTAGCAGTGCCACCTTAAACGGATTCTCTATTGGACAATCCGGCGATGTGGTCGGCACGTTCTCCAACGGCCGAAACCTCACGTTGGGGCAGTTGGCGGTGGCGAACTTCCGCAACGCTTCCGGTTTGAAACGGGAAGGCGGAAATTTTATGACGGAATCGTCGAACTCGGGCACCGCGCAGTTCGGCGCGGCGCGCAGTGGCGGACGCGGAAGCATTATTTCCGGTACCCTGGAGATGTCAAACGTCGACGTGGCTCGGGAATTTACCGATATGATCGTGACTCAACGCGGATTCCAATCCAACGCCCGCGTGATCACCACCTCCGACCAGATGCTGGAAGAGTTGGTGAACCTGAAACGATAATAAGGAGACCGTGACCGATGGCACTGATTGAAAAAGAGACGCTGTTAAAAGGGTTGTGGGATGTGGTTTTGATCACGTTGTCGGGAACGGTTTGCGTGGTGGGGTCGGGGTTCGCGGTGAACCGCGCTCTGGCCCGTACCGGAATGCCGTTGGTCTCAGCGACGCCCGCCGTACCAGGGGCGCCCGCCGTCCCTGGGGCGCCTGCCGTCCTTCCGGTTGCGGGGGTTCCCCCGCCGTTGGGAGAACCGGCCACCGTTCAATCCAATGCGCATCAAGAAGAGTCCGCGGTCAAAGAGCCCGCGCACGGCGAAGAAAAAAAGGATAAGAAAAAGAAAAAAAAGAAGGAAGGCGAAGGAGCGGGATTGGGGGGGGGATTAACGTATCCGTTGAAAACCACGGTGGTGAACTTGGCCATAGACTCCAATCACCGGTTTGCCAAGGTCTCGATCACCTTGGAAGCCGATTCGGAAGAAGCCGCGGCCGAACTGAAAGAGGTGGATCATCAAATCTACGACTGCCTCATCGATACCTTGGGGAACGTCCGCGCCCAGGATATTGGGTCCAATGCGGGAAAGGATTTGTTGAAAGAAACTCTGCGGACAAAAATGAACAAATTTTTGAAGGAAGGGAAAATACTCAACGTCTACATGACGGAATTCTTGGTCCAATGACCGACTCCGCTCGTCCTTACCTCCCGGCGCCGGGCGGAACGCTCTCGCGCAAAACCCGGGACGCGCTTTTCCTGCTCCTAAGCGAATTCGCCCCTAAAGCCTCTTCTGAGTTGGTGGCTCGATTGGGTCTCCCGGTAAAGATCGAAGCGAAATCTCTGGAGGTGGTGATCGGCGCAAAACACCAAATCGAAAAGGGAATTTCGCTGGATTTCAATATTTCTCCTGGCGGCGGCCGTGGTTTTCTGGGTATTGAGATCGCGGTGGCCCGCGCCCTGGTGGAAGCGTCGTTTCAAGGCGGAGGGACCCCTTCCGTGGAGCGAGACATCACCCCCGTGGAACGGCGAGTGACCGAAGGGTTCATGGAATTTTTTCTAAGCCGGTTCAATGCGTTTTGGGAAAAAAGAGGGGAGTGCGCATTTGCTCCGATAAAGGCGGGGAGTTCGGACGAGACAAAGGTCTCGACCAAAGACAGCGAAGACACGTTTGTGATCGCCCTGTTTCAATTGAACGTTCAAGGGATTCCCGGCCGCCTTGAGGCGGGGTTGCCGCTTCCCTTTCTTAAACCCCTGACCGCGGGTCTCGAAAAAATTTCAGAAAAGCCCGAATCCATGGCGGACGACCCAAAACTTCACCCCGTGTTGAAAAAAAAGATGGAAGGCGTTTTGGTTCCCATTCGGGCCTTCCTGGCGGAACCCGACGTGTTTCTGCGTGAGATGGCGGACCTTGAACCCGGCGATGTTTTGCCTGTGGGTCGGTTGGGGGCGGAAGCGGTTCTTCTGGCCGGTGTGGTGCCCATGTTTCGCGGTCAGGCCGGTGTTTTAAATGGCCATCGCGCCATTCGAATTTCAGGTGTGGCCAAAACAGATCGGAGGGTTTCATGAGCGACGAAAAACAAACACCGACGTCTTCGGCTGAGACAACGTCTCCGGAAGTTCGTCACGTCCGACTGGCGGATTTGGCCGCGGGCGGGGGCGAGCCATTGCCTACCAATATCGCCCCCTTGATGGAGATCACGCTCCGCGTGAGCGTCGTTTTAGGGGAAACGCGCATGACTTTAGGAGACCTGTTGAAATTGGGCGCGGGGTCCGTGGTCGAGCTGGATCGCGCCGCAGGAGATCCCATCGATATTTTAGTGAACGAACGGCTTTACGCGCGGGGAGAGCTGGTGGCTGTGGGCGAATCTTTCGGTGTCAGAATCATTGAAATCGTCAACGCCGTAAAACCCGGGGTTTCGTGATGGTTTTGAATAAAGGGCGGGCGGGAAATTTAAGAAGCAAGCGGACGTGCTTCGCGTTCGTTCTCTGGTTCTGTCTGCCTTCGGTCATTTTTGCCGTGGAACGTCTCTCTCCGGCGCCAGAGCCGGTTCCCTCGATGTCCGCCGAATCTCCCGATTTTCTTAAACCCGAATCTCCTCCCTCTTTCCCGGTGGTCCGCGTGGTTATGACTTTGGGTCTCCTGATGGGGGCGCTGTATTTTGCCCGTCCGCTTTTGAAAAAAACGAAATGGGGCGGAGGTGTCACCCGTGGGGAAGGTCTTGATGTTCTGAGCCGAGTCTATCTCGGCCCCAAAGCAGGGCTCTGTCTGGTTCAAGCCGAGGGACGGAAACTTTTGTTGGGTGTGGGTGCGGACGGTGTGCGTCTTTTGGCGGATCTCAGTGCCGCGTCAACGGAAAAACTCCCCCATGCGTAAATTCTATTGGAACACGTTGATTTCTTTTTCCCTGGTCGCCCTGGCCGCTATGACCAGCCAGGCGGCGGCGGTGCCCGCGCTGGGGCCTTCCGTCGACGGGGCGCTTCGGTCTATCGCGGAACCCCAACGGCTGTCCTCCGTGTTTGAAGCTGTGGCGGTTTTGACAGCGATTTCGCTTGTCCCCTCGGTGTTGATCATGACCACCTGTTTTCTTCGCTTTGTGATCGTGTTAGGGCTCCTGCGTCAAGCGCTGGCTCTCCAACAAACGCCCCCCAATCATGTGTTGATCAGCCTGGCTTTGGTTTTAACATTCTTCGTCATGGCGCCGACGATTAATGAAATCAACGAAGTGGCGGTGCAACCGTATCGTCAAAACACCTTAAAGATTGACGAATTTCTTCCGAAAGCGTCTGTGCCCGTGCGGCGATTTTTACTTCGTCAAACACGCAAGCGCGAATTGGCGTTTACCATCCGTATGGCGCGGACCCCGATTCCCAAAAATGAGGAGGAAGTGCCTTTCATCGTTTTGGTCACGGCCTTTGTTTTAAGCGAACTGAAAACGGGGTTCCAAATGGGATTCCTTCTCTTTCTGCCTTTTTTGGTCATTGATTTGGGGGTGTCGAGCGTGTTGATGTCCTTGGGTATGATGATGGTCCCGCCCAGCATGGTGGCTCTCCCCTTAAAGATTCTCTTGTTCATTATGGTGGACGGATGGGCTTTGATCGCCCAGGGACTTGTTCAAAGCGTCCGATGAGCATTGACTACGTTACAGAACTGTGGCGACAGTGTTTTTGGGGAGCCCTTCTGTTTTCGGGGCCTATCTTGGCGGTCAGTTTGGTGGTCGGCGTGGTGATCGGGCTTTTTCAGGCGGCGACCCAAGTGCACGAAATGAGTTTGGTGTTCGTTCCCAAACTGATTTTGGTGGCGCTTGTGGTGGTTATTTTCGGCCACTGGCAATGGGGGCTTTTGGTCCAATTTTCAAGCCGGTTATTGGCGGGTTTGCCCCAATTGGCAAGATAAGAGTCCCGTGCCAACGGATTTTGAGTTTGCCCGCTTTTTCCTGATCTTCCTCCGCGTCTCCGCTTTCATTTCGTTCGCTCCGCCGTTCGGAGGGAAAGATGTTCCGGCCATGGCGCGGGCCGGATTTTCATTGCTGGCCGCTGTTCTGTTACAAGCGTGGGTTCCCTCCGCCTCCGTGTTTCCGACAGACGGTCTGGGATGGGCTCTTGCGGCCGGCACAGAACTGTTGATCGGGTTGGCTCTGGCGGGGTTTTGGGCGCTTTTCCTTGGCGGCATTCAAATGAGCGGCCATTTGATCGGGGCCCAGATGGGGTTTGGCTGGGGCGGTTTGTTTGACCCCACGGTGGGAGATTCTTCTGAGGTGATTGTCCTTATTCAGAGGTTGACTCTTCTCCTTTTGTTTTTTGTTGTGGACGGTCACTTGCGCCTCATGGAAATTTTGGTGCGCAGTCTGCAATGGGTTCCGCTTGGGCAGGCCTCGATCAAGGGCCCATTTTTTGCGGCCTGGTCTGCTTCGTTCAGCGCCCTGTTTGAGATCGGTTTCAAATTGGCCGCCCCGCTCACTGTGGCGATTTGGCTGATGACATTGGCCCTGGGATTGATCGGCCGGGCGGCGCCGGCCATGAACCTCCTTTCTTTGGATTTTCCGCTACGGACGGGATTGGGTTTTCTCGTGTTGGCCGCTTCCGCGCCCCATCTCATGCGGCTCTCCGAGCGGTTATTGGACATCTTTTTTCGACGGGCGGACCTTTTCGTCCGTTGTCTTGCCCCTTAAATGGCTTTCTTTGGCGGCGACGACAAGACACAGAAACCCACTCCCCATCGCCTTGAAAAGGCGAGAAAGGAAGGGACCATCGCCCAAAGCCGGGAAATCCCGGCCGCGGCCGCTTTGGCCATGGGGGTCTTCGCCATCGGCGCGTGTGGGACAGCCTGGCGACTTCGTTGGGCCGCCCTGTGGAACGAAATCTCCGGCGCCTTGGTTCGGATTCCCCGGATGGAAGAAGGAATTTTTGAGCCGATTCAGCGGTCGGTGTTGAGCCTTCTCTTTCTTTTTGCGCCGATCCTCGTGGCCTCCGCGGCGGGCGCGCTGGCGGTCGGATGGGCGCAAAGCGGGTTTCAGTTCACCCCCAATCTTCTCCGTCCCAAATTCAGCCGACTCAATCCCGTGGAAGGGTTTGAACGGCTGATCTCTCTCCGTCAATGGGTCGATGCGGGAAAAACTCTGCTGAAAGCGACGGGGTTTGGTTTGATCGCCTACCTCACGTTTAAGGTTTTTTGGGAACAGGCTCCGGCCCTGGCCGATTTAGGACCCGCCGCCTTAGCCGGCAAGACATGGGCCCTCTCATCAAAAATGCTGTGGAGGTGCACGGCTTTTTTTATGGTCGTGGCAGGGTGGGATTACTTTAAAGAGTACCGGCGGGTGAATCAAGACCTCCGCATGACATTCCAAGAGGTCAAAGACGAAAGCCGTGAGACCGAAGGAAACCCGCAAATCAAATCCCGACTCCGGGCCCTGATGCGGAAAATGTCGGGTCGGCGGATGATGAGCCGAGTGCCGAAGGCCGATGTGGTGATCACGAACCCCACCCATCTGGCGGTGGCCATCCAATACCGCCCGAAAATGCGCGCACCGGAAGTGGTGGCCAAAGGGGCGGGGCTCCTGGCCCAAAAAATCCGCGAAACCGCCCTTGCCAGCGGAGTCCCCTTGTTGGAAAACAAGCCCTTGGCACAACTCTTGTATAAGAAAGTAGAAGTGGGGGATCCTGTTCCCGTGGGTCTTTATCAAGCGGTGGCAGAGGTGTTGGCCTATGTGTATCGGCTGAAACATCGAATGCCCGCAAGGGGATGACAGAGACTTTTGTCGTTGCCCCATTTATGGGGCGACCTTATTTTTGTGACCAATTCGAACCACAGAAAAACGCCCGATAAATCGGCCAACGACAAAATACGTTTGGAACGCTAAAGAGATCAGGGAGAGTGTGAATGAGCATGGCGGAAACCGCACCAAGTCAAGGCCGTATTCGCTTATGGGACCTTTTGGGCGCGATTGGGTTGTTAGGGGTATTGGGCATGATGATCGTGCCTCTCCCGCCTTGGGCAGTGAGCGTTTTAGTGGTGACCAACCTGGCGCTCTCAGTGATGGTTCTTCTGGTGGTGATGGGGATTAAAGACATCCTTGAATTTTCCATTTTCCCTTCGGTTCTTCTCGGTCTCACGCTGTTTCGGTTGGCGCTGAACCTCGCCACCACAAAACTCATTTTGTTGTCGGGCAACCCGGGGGATGTGATTGAGGCTTTCGGTAAAGTGGTGGTCCGGGGCGACGCGGTGGTGGGGTTCGTCGTTTTTCTCATCTTGGTGATCGTCCAGTTCCTTGTCATCACAAAAGGGTCCGAACGCGTATCGGAAGTGGCGGCGCGGTTTACGTTGGACGCGATGCCCGGCAAACAGATGGCCGTGGACGCCGAAATGAACGCGGGCTTGATCGACGAAAAGCAGGCCCGCACCCGGCGGGAATCGATTCAGCGAGAGGCGGATTTCTACGGTGCCATGGACGGCGCTTCAAAGTTTGTCCGCGGGGACGCGGTGGCCGGGCTCGTGGTTGTGGCGGTCAATATCGTCGGCGGCGTCATCATCGGGATGGCGCGGCGGAACATGGACATCGTCGATGTGCTTCGGACTTACACGGTTTTGACGATTGGAGACGGCCTCGCCCACCAAATCCCGGCCCTCGTGGTGTCGACAGCGGCGGGCATTTTAGTGACGCGTTCAGCGACCCGCGCGCCGGTGGGGCAAGAATGGGCCCGCCAGCTGTCGGCCAATCCGCGCTCGATCGCCATGGCCGGCGGCACCATGGGCATCTTGGGTTTCACGGGGGTTTTGACCGGTCTGCCGGTGATCCCGTTTGTTCTCGTGGGCGCTGGGTTGGGCGTTCTCGCCTATGCGGCCGCTCGAGCGACCGCCGCGCCGGTGGCGGTCACAACGCCGCGGAAGGCGGAGACTCCGAAAACAGGACCGGAAGATATGACGTCCCTTCTCGCGGTCGAACCGCTCGAACTTGAATTGGGATTTGGATTGCTCTTTCTGGTGGAAGGGGCGGAGGGCGATCTGTTGGATCGGGTGGGACACATCCGTCGACGTTTAGCGCGCGATTTGGGGATTGTGGTCCCCCCATTACGCATCCGGGATTCCAGCCTTCTGCCGCCGAACACCTACGCGCTCAAAATTCGCGGGTTGGAAGTGGCTCGAGGCGATCTCATGCCGGGGCACGCCTTGGCGTTGGCGGACGCCCAAGAGGGGCGTAACCTCGCCACACTGCTTCGCGGTGTGCCCGCCAAAGAACCAGCGTTTGGTCTGCCGGCCCTGTGGGTGCCCGACACCGAGCGGCGAAAAGCGTCACAGGAGGGGATCACCGTTGTCGATAACGGCGCGGTGCTGGCGACCCATTTGACGGAACTTTTGTTGGACCACGCTCACGAGATCTTGTCTCGCCAAGATCTCCAGTCTCTCTTAAACGACTTAAAAGCCAGGGGCCAAGCGGTGATCGTGGACGAATTGATTCCCGCGCTCTTGCCTTTGTCCACGGTTCATCGGGTGCTTCAAAATCTTTTATCGGAACGGGTCTCGGTGCGAAACCTCAGCATCATTTTGGAAGCTTTGGCCGAGGCCGCGACTCTCAGCAAAGATCCCGATCTGTTGACCGAATACGCGCGGGCGGCGTTGTCGCGGCAGATCTCTTCCCATTATCGGGACGCGGAAGGCGTGCTGTGGTGCGCCACCCTATCGCCGGTGGTCGAACGTCGGCTCCAAGAGTCGTTGGTGCGCAGTGAGCGGGGATCGCGGTTAGTTCTTGATCCCTCTTTTTCAGACGAGCTGGTTCGCTCGATTTCGCTTCGCCTCGCGGCGCCGGCGGGGGGTACGGAACGGCCGGTTTTGTTGTGCGCGGCGGGGCTTCGCCCCTATCTGAAACGGCACTTTGAACGGTTCTTGCCCCGGCTGGTTGTTCTTTCGCCCAACGAAGTGACAGCGGACACGCGGGTGAAATCCCTGGGAGTGATTGATGCGGCGACCCGGGTGGCGGCGGGGGCATGACGTTGCTGGAAAATCCCAAGGATCATGTGCGGGCAGGACGTCCGGGTTCCAAAGTGACCGGACCGTCCGCCCCGCCCGTACATGTGCTGGCGCCGGTTGTCCCACAGGCCAAGGAAACGGAAAGTCTGTGGGATCGGCATTTCCGGAAACAAGATCCTTTGGCGCGAGAAGAAATTTTGGCCTTGCATGCCCCGTTGGTGCGCCACATCGTTGGACGGATGAAAGCCATCCTCGTCCCCCAAGCCGATCGGGACGATTTAGAGAGCGCGGGGGCGGTGGGACTGATTAAGGCGTTCGACCGTTTTGATCCCACGCGCAATGTTAAATTCGATACGTTCGCCTACCGCTGGATTCAAGGCAGTGTGCTTGACCATTTGCGCGGTCTGGACCCTCTGGGACGAGGGGCTCGACGCCGCGTGGAGGCGTATCGTCGTTATCAAGGGGTTCTTCGTGAAGAATTGGGGCGTGAACCGTCCCAAGAAGAAATCCGGGCGGCCATGAATTTGTCGGTAGAAGCGATGCGAGACCTTTGTTGGGAAGTGTCCCACGCTTCGTCCATCTCGCTCGACGCGGTGGACGGATCGGCGGACATACCGCATGACTTGGCTTTGGCGTCGTCCATGGAAGACGGCGGCCCTCCCGCGCTTGAAACAATGGAGCGGCAGGAAGTGTTGCGCCAGATCCAATCGGTTCTCGACGGGTTGCCGGAAAAAGAGCGGCTGGTGCTGGCGCTTTATTACAAAGAAGAACTCACGTTTCGAGAAATCGGGACGGCCTTGGGGGTGACGGAATCCCGCGCGTGCCAAATCCACACCCGGGCGGTTTCGGCCGTCAAACAACGTTTTGGGCTGGCCCCCGCCCATGGGCCGACATCCCCACCGGGGCAGGGCGCGTCTCGGTTGACGGGAGACGACTAATGCCGGTTCCTTCAGATTCTTCTCCATTAAAGAAGCCCCGTCTCGTTCCCAGCACACATCCCGGCCGCGCGCTGTTTCGCGTGGAATTTCCTTTTGGAAAGAGGCCGGTCCTGACCTGGGAAACCGTGCGGTATGAGGTTTTGGATATCAGTGAACGGGGAATGCGTGTCAGCGTCGAAGGGCGAAAGCCCTTTGCGTCGGGCGTCACCGTTCGGACGGACGTTTGTTTCGAAGATTCCAAAGAAACAGTGGCGGGAAAGGTGTTGCGGGGAAACGAACAGGAAGCCGTGTTCCAGCTCACGGAGGGATTTCCTCTTGAACGTATTCGAAGAGAGGAGCGGCGCCTTATCCGCGCGACTCTTCCTCCCCAACCTCCTCCCCCAAAATCATAACGAGAGGACCTTATGCCCAGCGCAATGACATCATTCCGGTCTAAAAAAGGGAGTGGAGCGGGGTATTGGTGGGGAGCGATCCTCGACTCTTCGTCCTTGGCTCGCCGGTGGCCCCTGGCGGGAAGTATTCTTGTTCTCTGTTTGGTTTTAACGGTGTGGGTGTCCTGGGTCTCCTACTGGGAGGGGAGAACCCAGGCGGACGTTAAAGGCAAGCAAGCCGCTGACCGGGCCGAAAGTTCCCTGCGGGCCATGATGGCGCTCCATCAGCGGGGGCTCGAATCCGTCCGCGCGTTTGGGGAGGAAGGGCCGTTCGTCCCGTTCAAAACGCGCCGTTTCATCCAATCCCTCGGGTTTGAAAAGGACCCCGGCTGGGTGGCGTCTGGGGTGGCGGTTTATCCCCGCGGATCGGAAAAACCCAAGGTGGAAATCTTTTGGCCAGAGGCTCGAAAATCCTCTGTCCTTTGGGTTGCCGATCGAAGCTTTTTAATGGCGGCGGACCGTCCGGGGGTGGGAACCGCCCCCGTCCTGAGCGCCGTTCTCCCTTTAAGTCTCTCCCCCTCTCCCCACTCTTTTCTTGTCACAGGGATCCAGGGGGCGGATGGGACTCGACGGTTCGCTTTTGCTCTTTTAGATGTGGAATCCATGGCCCGCAACGCTCTCGAATCGTTGGGCGAATCGCGTGGTCGGTTCAGCGAAATCGGCGAGGGGGGGGCCCCGCAACTCATCTCTGAACACCCGGGGTCCGCCAAGCGCGAACCGCGCACTTATTCTCAAAAAACAGAACGCATCGTGCTCATCCACGGGCGTGCTTGGGTCTTGGAGGTGTTCACAGGCCGGGGGCCCTGGGCCGGGGGGACACTGCGGTCTCCGCTTTGGCTCATGTTAGGCGGCACCGCGTTCAGTTTGTTTTTATTTTTTGTGATCCGCTTTGCCACGTCCGGCCGCGCGCGCGTGATGGCGTTGGCCCGGCGCATCTCCGGCCGACTCAACACCGTCCAACAAAAGTTGAGGCTGGCCATGGCCGGGTCCAACGATGGGTTGTGGGATTGGGACATTCCCGGCGGACAGGTGTCAACGTCGGCGCGGTTTCGAGAATTGTTGAGTTATCCTCCGGAAGAGGGCAAGGAACCCACCGGAGAATTTATGGCGCGGTTCCACCCGCTTGACCGTGAGGCGGTGGAACAGGCCATCAAAAAACATTTGGATTCAGGTTGGCCGCTCCGGGTCGAATGCCGGTTTCAAGCCCGAGACGGGTCTTACCGTTGGTTTCGCTTAACAGGGATGGCGCCACAAAACGCCGGGGGCGCGCCGGTCCGGCTCGTCGGCGTTATCGCGGACATCACCAGCCATAAGAACGCCGAAGATTCCCTCACCCGGTACGTCCATGAAATGGAAGCGTCGCGGAGCCAAATTCACGAACAAACCGCCCGGCTCAAAACCCAAGCCGAAGAACTTTCCCGCGCCAAAGAACAGGCGGACGCGGCCAATCTGGCCAAAAGCACATTCCTCGCCACCATGAGCCACGAAATCCGAACGCCCATGAATTCGATCATCGGGATGTCGGAACTGTTGGGTGAAACAAATCTCGATACCGAACAGCGCAAATACGTAAAAATACTCACACGCGCCGGGGAAAACCTGCTGGATCTCATCAACGACATTCTCGACTTGTCCAAAGTAGAAGCCGGGCGCATGGATTTGGAGACCATCGATTTCGATGTGCGCGAGATGGTGGACCGTGTGGGCGAAATGATGGCCATGCGCGCGTTTGGAAAGGGGCTCGAACTGTCCTGTCATGTGGCGTCGGATTTGCCCACCCGCCGGAAAGGCGACCCGACGCGGCTTCGGCAGGTGCTGGTGAACCTGGTGGGAAACGCCGTCAAATTCACGGAGAAAGGCGAGGTGGCGGTCACTGTGCGAACAGATCCCTCTTCGATGGATGGGGAGCTTATTTTGTTTACAGTGCGGGACACGGGGATTGGGATTCCCCCCGAAAAACTAAGAAGTCTCTTCGGCACGTTCACTCAGGTGGACTCTTCGACCACCCGAAAATACGGCGGAACCGGCCTCGGTCTGGCCATTTCTAAACGGTTGGTGGAAATGATGAATGGAAAAGTCCAGGTCGAAAGTTTGGCCGGACAAGGCAGTACCTTTTCTTTCCGCGTGCGTCTTCCATTAGGAACCCCCGCCCCCCTCACCGCTTCCCGCCGCGAAGAAGACATCCCCTCCTTCGCGGGCCGACGCATTCTCGTGGCCGATGATAATCCCGTCAATCGAAAAATTCTCCGCGACTATTTGGCTCCCACCGGGGGATTGTTGGCGGAAGCGCAGGATGGGGATCAAGCCCTGACGGTGGCGGAATCGGCGTGGGGACGGGGGGAACCTTTGATGCCATCCTTTTGGATGGGCGCATGCCGCCCAAGGGGGGGCTCCACGCGGCCGAAGCGATTCGACGCCATCCCCAAGGGGCGACGGTCCCGATTTCTCTCTTAGCCTCTGATCCGCGCGAAGGCGACGCGGCCCGCGCGAAAGAATTGGGCATCACGAGATCGATTAATAAACCCATCAAACGCCATGAACTATTAGAGGTTGTTCGGGATTTGTTAGGAGGGGGGAACGCGGGCGTCTTGCCCGCGCCACGGGCGCCCTCTTCTCCCCTGAGCACTCCTCCCCCCAAAAGCGTGTCGGGAGTGACGCCGCTTCGAATCCTTTTGGTGGACGATTCTGAGGATAACCGATTTTTGGTCCTGGCGCTTTTTCGCGACTTTCCCCACACCTGGCAGTCAGCGGAGAACGGCAAAGAGGCTTTTGAGTTTTATAAAGGGGCCGCGATGGGCCCCAAAGGCGACCTCGCCACGGGCCCTTTTGACGTCATCCTCATGGACGTTCAAATGCCCATCTGGGACGGCTATGCCGCGACACGGGCCATCCGCGCTTGGGAAAAGGAAAAAGGATTGTCCCGCACGCCCCTCTACGCGCTCAGCGCCAACGCCCTAAAAGAAGATGAAGCCCGAAGTTTGGAAGCCGGTTGCGACGGTCACCTCACCAAACCCGTCCGCAAAGCCACGTTGGTGTCCCTCCTCTCAAAAATCGAAAAACCATAAACCCCGCAACCTTAGGGGACATCAACCTTAGGGGACATGATTGACTAATTGACTTCTAGCCAAGAGTCCAAGCCTGAGGTTGATAATAGGGCGCTCCCGCGATGTCTCGCGCGTGTGGCCGCGCCGTCACCCATTTTTGTCATCAGAACCTTAGGGGACATGATTGACTAATTGACTTCTAGCCAAGAGTCCAAGCCTGAGGTTGATAATAGGGCGCTCCCGCGATGTCTCGCGCGTGTGGCCGCGCCGTCACCCATTTTTGTCATCAGAGCCATCTCCCGGTTCGTCTGTCCGAGGTATTCCACCCCGATATGGATGAGGAGAGCTTTCGCTTTCGAAGCCAGCGCGGTCCGATCCCTCTGAAAGAGAAGATTCTTTGAAAGCCCAAATTTTTCAGCGACTCGCTTCGCCACCTGGTCAAGTGTAACCCCTTTTTTTTGTAGGCGGTCCTGGGCCGTTTCCTCTATCTCCACAGCTTTCATGATAGCCTGAACAAAATGACCTGATCCCAATATTCTCGAATCGTAGGCTTCTCGCTCTCCCGAGCGCCCCGATTGTATGACGTTGCGAACGCCGCCCATGGATCGGATCAGGCCGCCTCCGGTTAAATCTCTCCGTTTTCCCTGTTGGATCCCCTCCTCAACAAAGGATTCATACTGGGTTTTGGCCTTGGAAGGATTGGACGAAAATCGGCCCAAAACATCGTCGATTTCTTGCCATGCACAGGATCTTTTTCCGAGGAGGGCCCCATGGCCGCAATAAGGGAAATCGGCCAGCTCTTGCATATCCTTAACAATCTTTGCGCGCAGGGGGTTCAGGTGGATGTAGCGCACCAGTTCCAGGAGGTAGGTCTCCTCTTCGCAGATGATGGATTTGTACCGGTTCCCAAAAAGGTGGCCGGATCGCTGGTGACGGACATTGTAGGACGTCGCGTAGCCCGTCATTGTTTTTTGCATGAAGGGGACAAGCCCTTGTTTGCCCGAGCGGATCAGCAGGTGAAAATGGTTGGGCATCAGGGTCCAAGCGAGGATTTGGCTGGGATAACGTTCGTTGGAGGCTTCCAGGCGAGCCTGAAAATCAGCATAATCGGCAGGATCAGAAAACAAAACCCTCCGTTCAATCCCACGGGCCATCACATGGTGCAGTAAACCGGGAAGATCAACACGTGCCTGACGTGGCATGGGCTTAGTCTACCCCATTCCCCGAAATAAGTCAATTAGTCAATCATGTCCCCTGAATTGCTCAGGGAGTAGGTTTTGGCGCGGGTGTAAATGTTGGGGATTCCGGCGATGAATCGGTATTTGGAAACGGTGCGGACGGCGATTTTTATGCCATGGTTTTTCTTTAGCTGGGCCGCGAGTTCGGGGTCGCGGAAGGGGAGGGGGATTTTGCCGGCGCGGTAAAGGGCTTCTTCCTGTTCGATCAGTCTTGAAAGGTCCGCTAAAATTCCGTGAAGGGATCCTCGTCCGAGGAAATCGCGCAGAGGCAGTTCTTGGTTCCAGGGCGCAAGAACCGCTTTGCTAGCGACGGCCCGGCAAACGGTGCTGGGATGAACACCCATTTTTGCGGCGAGGCGGTCTTGGGTGAAATCTTTTAAATCTTCTTCCCGCCCAGAGATGAGGAATTTCTTTTGATGGTCCATGACGGCGTCTAAAATCTGGTTCATGGTCGAACGGCGGGCGTTGACGAGTTCCATGGATTGCACAAGTTTGCGCAACGCCCGTTTCTCAGCGGGTGTCAACGACGGATCTTTTTTGAGCGCCTCCATCTTTTCATAGTTAATCGCGTACCTCCCGCGGCCGTAGCGGAGCGACGTGTACCGGATGGTGAACGTGTCCCCCTCCCGTTCGATATGAGCGATGCGGGAGAAAGCGTTAAAATTTTCAGGGGTGGAGGCCGGGGCGTTATAGAATTCGGCGCGGATCCCGATTTGGGTCGTCAACTCGAGCAGGCGTTTCGCTTCTTCCGGTGTCAATCCGCACGCCCGGGCAACGGTTTCGGGAGAGCCCGCGCGGTCGGCGAAGAGAAAATAGGTTTCAAAATTGGCCCGACCAATACGATGGCAGAGGTCGATGAGGTCCCTTTTTTCATCCAGAAGAGACTGGATGTCCGCGTCGCCCGAGGCAGGAGAGAGGTCGTCCCTGAGTTCCAAAAACCCGGCGGTCAGCCCTGTCCGAGGGTAGCGTTGGTAAGAAAAAAGTTTGAAGCGGGGATCGTCGGTATGGAGGAACTTTCGGAACAACGGGTCCCGTTCCACCGAGAGGACCAATTGGCCGAAACTGTCTTCCGGCAAAGACAGCACCCGCGCGATTTTCAGCCGCGGCACCAATTGTTGAAGCGAGCGGAGCCCCGGTCGCGGCGTGGGTGTCGCTCGGGCTACGAAATGGGGTCCGTCAGTCATAGAAAAAAGTGGCCCTGAAAAAATCAGCGTATGGGAAAATCCCCTCTGTCTTTCGAGTTCGGGGCTTTTTTGTTTTCAGGGGAAGGGCGGTCCCTGTGGGGGGGGGTCTCATCACTCGCTGGATCGCCGATCGGAAGGGACGGGCAACAGATTTTCCGCCGCGGCCAACAGTTCTTCGGCGCGGAACGGTTTTTTTAAAAAAGGGCAATCGCCCGCTCGCCCTAAGACATCGGCGTAAGTTTCCCGCGGATGACCGCTGATCAACAGAATTCGCTGGGACGGCCAGCGGAGGCGTATCTGGGCGTGAAGATCGAGGCCTTCCCGATCGCGCCGAAGAGAAATATCCAAAATGATGAGGTCAGCGCCGGAACTCTCCAAATGGACTAACGCTTCGGCCCCCCCGGCCAAGGCAGAGACTCGGTATCCGTGGCTTTTTAAAATACGTGAAATCACGTTTCTCTGTTCCTCTCGGTCGTCGACCACCAAAATCCGGTCGTGTTGCGGGGGCTCATCATTGGAGCCGCCGGGCAAGACCACGGTGGGGAAATAAATGTCGATACAGGTTTTTTCTTCCGTCCGGCGAACGTCCAGAAACGCCCCCTGCCTCCTCGCGAGTTGGCGAACCACCGCCATCCCCAAGCCGGACATGGACCTGCGTCCGAGGGTGTTCGAGGTGTAGTAGGGTTCAAAAAGCTTGGCGCGGTGGGCGGGGGAAAGCGCTGGCCCTGTGTCGGACACAGAGAGAACGGCGTAAGCGCCCTGGGGAATGCGTTCCCAGCCGTCCAAGTCTTCCAAGAGATTTTTCGGCGCGGTCGCAACAGTGATGGTCCCTCCCGGATGGGCATCCGCGGCGTTGCGCAGAAGGTTTCCGGTCAAAATGGAAATCCATTCCCCCGACCCTTGCACGGGGGGAAGAATGTCTTCCAAGCAGGAGGTCGCCTTGATCTCCGGATGTTCCGACATAAAAGAGGCGAAGGCTCCTCGGACCGGCAGATTCAAATTAATGGACGCCCGTTCGTCTCTGTCCAGGGACAACAGCGACAAATGCAAAGTAAGTTCGTCGATGCGATGGGCCGCGCGTCGGATTTGCCGCATGTCGTTGGCCAGGGGACTGTCCGGCGGAAGGGTGTCTAAAATGAGGTCGGGCAAAAGGACCAGGCATCCCAGTTGGTTCGATATTTCGTGCGCCACCTCGGCCGTTAACGACCGTAGGGGCAGGCCCGCGTTTTGAGATAAATCAATACCGGTGGGGTCTGTCATGGATCATGCTCGAGGTTCGGAAATGCGGATCATTTTCGCGATGCACACACAGAATAGATCATTTTGCGAAGAGGGCCGCAACGTGTCTGGGACCCTGCGAAACGCACCCCTAAAAATTTCAAAGAACCGAGCCTTTCCGCCTGGGAGGGCAAAAAAAATCTGTGCCGGACCCTGTCGACGGTGGCCCCGTACGAACCGGGGAATCCGGGCTACCTCTTTTTGGGAAGAGTCTTATGGCTGGCTTTATCGAGGTCCGCGGGGTTGAAATCGGACGCGGCGCGGTTCAGGGCGTGGACGGCTTCGAAAATTTCACGGCGATGGACGGGGATGTGGGGGGGCGCTTTTATCCCCAACGTGACATGTCCGTTGCAAATGGCGAGGACCTTGACCTCCACGTGCGTTCCAATCAGGAGGCTTTCCTCCAACCGGCGGGTGAGCAGGAGCATGGGGTTACCGCTCCGGCGGGGGGAATTCCGTGGCGGGGAGGGGCAAGTCCAATACCAATTGCCGTCCCAGGTGTTTTTGAATGTTGACGGCGATGGGGCCCAGGCGGTTCAGGCGGATCTCGCCTCTCGTCACGGAAACCACGCCCAGGAGGCGCGGGTTCTCCCCCGATTCCAACCCCAATTTCGTCCGTTCGTCGGCGGTGAGGAGCGTGGGTGCCGCTGAATCCGGAAGATCCAGGGCGGTCACGGGGAACGCGAGGGTCCCGTCGTTCAGATCTTGAAGCCAGAGGAAGGGGCTGTCCGGACTGTGGGGAACCAACGTGAACTCGCGCGGACCTGGAAACCCCACCAGTCCATCGGGAAACGACAACACCAATTCTTCGTCAACCGAGAGGGGGCCAAACCGGGTGGTTTTTACCGTGCGCACGCTCGTGCGGGGGGAAACGTTGGGGCCGCTCATTGGAGGTAATCCAAAAGGCTGATATTAAACAAGCTGGCGGAGGTTTTGAGAGAGGCCTCGTAAAGGTTGTTGGCGTTTTGCAGGTCCACAATCGCTTTGGGCATGTCGGTGTCGTCGTTAGAGGAAATCCGCGCCAAGAGATTGACCTCCAGTTCGTTGAGGCGCTCGGCGGTGGTTTCCACCCGTTTCACTTCCGCGCCCAGGGAGGCTTCCAGCTTTAACATTTGGCTCATGACGGCGTCCAGCCGGGGCAGGAGGGCGTTGACGGCGGTACCGTCGTTGTTGTTCAGCGCGGTCTTGAGGTCTGCGAGGACCTGGAACGCGTTTTCTCCATTGATAAAAACCTCTTGCCCGGTGAGGTTGATCTGGGTGGTTTCTCCCGGGGCAATGTCCCGGGTCATGGTGCCGGTGTCCCCTTGGTAGGCCCCGGTGGTGGAAAATGCCGCTGTCGTGGTCTTGTTGCCCCCGAACAGGGACGACCCGTTCCACTGGGAGTTGGCGGTTTCAAGAAGCTGACCCGACAACCGATCCACAGCGATGGCAAGGACCGCCCGCGATTCGGCGGAGGCAGTCCCCGTTGCGCCTTGGAGCGCGTTCACCCGGGCGGTTTGAATAGAGGAGCGGGCGTTGGAGAGGGACGCGAGCGTTGCGTTCATCCAAGAGACGCCTTCTTCAGCGTTATGGCGGTGTTGCATCAGAGCGGCATGGGCCGAGTTAAGGGCCACAGAACGAGTCGCGCGGGCCGGGTCGTCCGAAAGGTTTCGGACTTGCTTGCCGGAAGAAATTTGGTCTTGAAGTCGGGCCATGGCATCGATTTGACGATGGATGTCATCGACCATGCCGCGTTGTATCATTTTCTCTGTGATGCGCATGGGTTCTCCTTTTTTAACGCTGGATCATGTTGATCAACGTTTGGAGCATTTCGTCAGTGGTGCGGACGGCCCGGGCGGCCATTTCGTAGGCCCGTTGAAACTTGACGAGGTTGGCCAATTCTTCTTCGTTGGAGACGCCCGAAACGGAATCCCGCATGTTTTCCACTTGCTGGACGATAAAGTCTTGGCTTTCCGCGGCGCGGCGGGCGGCGTCCGATTGGCCGCCCACGTCGGCCAGAAATCCCTGGTGAAACTCTTGAAAGGTTCGCGTGCCGCCGTCCATCAGCCGGCTGTCCCAAAGGTTGGCCAACGCCCGGGCGATTTCGTTGTCGCCGGGCGCGCCCGAAGCGGAGGTCGCGATGGCGTTGATGTCGGTGTCAACCGCGTGGGAGAGCGACCAAGATCCCGGTTCTCCTTCAAAAAAGTTATTGACGATTCCCAGCGTCAGAAACACCTCGTTGGGGTCTGCGGTGACTCTCACCGTTTGGTTCGTTGTCGCGGAAGGGGAAAGGACCAGCCGTTGCCCCGAAATCGAAGCGTGGACCCCGGTGTTCACCTCTTCCAGGTTCATTTTGCCCGCCAGGGTCGCAAGATCGTCTCCGGCGGCGAGCGCGATCGTGACGCCGTTAAGACCCACCGTGGCGTTGGAGCTTAAGGTCCCGTTAAAGTTGGCGGTCCCTGTGATCCGAATAGATCCATCCAGGCCCATGCCGGTTCGGTGAAGGGCATTGACCTGATTGATGACTGCGCTGGCCAGGGTATCCAGTTCGTCGATCATGCCGGGATAGAGGGTGTCTCGTGCTTCCAGCAAGCCCTTCAATTTGCCGTTGCCGACCACCAGAGGTTCGCCGAACGTCGCCCACTGGATGTCGCCAATGCCAAGCATATCTCCTGTTTTCGGGACCACTTCCAAAGAGCTGGGCCCCGTGGCTTCCACCAGCGGAGCGCCCCCAATGTAAACGGAGATGGTGCCGTTGTCCCGAGTGACCACGCGAACCGGGACGATTTCAGAGAGGTCCGCGACCAGTTTGTCTCGTCGGTCCAACGCGTCGTTGGGGACCTGGCCCAAGAGCGTGGCGGTTTCAATTTTGGTGTTGAGGGCAAAGATCTCTTCGCCGGCCGCGTTGATGTCGGGAACCAGGTTGCGGATCTCGCCGTCCGTCTGAATCCGGAGGTTGTTGAACCCTGTGCGTGTGCTATTGAACGATTCCACCAGGGTTTTGCCTTGCACGCGCAGAACGGACCGAAGCCCTGGATCCGTGGGGTTATTGGCCAGAGTGGACCATGCGTCTCGGAACTTTGTCATTTTCGCGTAAAGCCCAAAATCGCCGGGTTCGGACAGGAGGTCTTCGGCCAGTTTGTAGGACGCCGCCGTGGCGTCGGCCTCGTTTTTTCCGGCGATCTCTCGGCGGTACTGGGCCTCCAAAAATTCGTCCCGCATGCGTTCGACGCCGACGACCTTGACGCCCCGCCCCACGTAAAAGCGACCGTCGAAATCGGCTTGTTCTGTGCCGAAATGGACCCGTTGCCGGGAATAGCCGGGGGTGTTGACGTTGGAAATGTTGTGCGAAATGGTCTGGATGGCCATCTGGAAGGCCCGGAGGGCCCGCGTGCTGAGGTCAAAACTGGCAAGAAGAGACATGGCGGTTACGCCCTTTTCTGAAAGATTCCAGGCGCCCCCAGATGGGGGGAGCCGTCGGGGCCATACGTGTCGGACCCCCCGTCGGCCAAGAGGCCGATGAGGTGCCGGTTGTAGTGTTGGGCTCGTCGGATCAGCCGCGCGTTGCCCTGGTTTAAGGCGCCCACTTCTTTCATGCATTGAAAGAGGCGGTCTTTGATCAAAATCAGTTGATCGCGCGCCGGCTCATCCAACCGCCCCGCCACCTCGGCCAGGGGAAAATCCGCCCGACCGAGGCCCAACGATTCTGAGACGTCCTCAGAGGCTTTCCGCCTTTCCTCCTCCGCCTCTGACATGCGTCGAAGCCGGTCCCGTTTTTCTCCCAGGGCCACCGCCAGCTCGTCGTCTTTTCCTTTCGTCAAGGCTTCCCGTTCCCGTTCCAAAACAGAACGGAGATCGTCGCAGAGCGCGACGATCGCGTCGAGGGAAGCCACCAACCTCGGCAGGAAGGCGGAACGTGGAAGTCCGGTTCCTGCCGTCATTCTTATCCCGTGATACCGATTTCGAACATTTTCTGAGCCACCACCTTGGTATCGGGTTGGTAGGTCCCTTGCTCAATCTTTACGCGAAGGGCCTCTACCTGGGCGGCGCGTTCGGCTGCCTGATCTCCCAGACGTTGCCGAATCGCTTGGATGTCGCGCGCGAAAGAGGAAAGTTCAACTTTGTCCCCTTCGGCAGGCGCTCTTTCTATTGCGTTCTTTTGACCTCCCTGAACCGAGACAGACTTCTTTGCCGCGGCGGCTTCCTCAGCCACTTCAGGTCGAACAACCTCGTCCGGACCTTTATTTCCTATGGGATTTATCATGGGGAGATCCTCCTTTCGCTTAAGTTATCGGCGACTTTAGAGGATACTTGAGCTTTTTTTGAGAGTTGATGGTAGAGTATTTCTCCTAGACCCACCCCCCCGGATTGGGCCATTTCTTTGCTAATGGCCTCATCCTGAAGGTCCTGGATGACTCCAAACGCCTGGCCTTCGTTGCTAGAAATAGAGACAGAAGAGTTTCCGCGCCCTTCCCGGAGGAGGGTGTGCAAAAATAAGGCTTCAAAACCCTGGCAGGCCGCTTTTAATTTGGCGTCATCCCGGTCTGCGTTCGGGAGAGGACTATTTAGTGCCATCAAATTGATGTTGTTCACATGACCACCAGGTCGGCTTTAAGAGCCCCAAGGCGTTTGATCATTTTGAAAATGGTGACCACATCTTTTGGTTTGGCCCCAACTCGGTTCAAGAGCCCCACCAAAGTGGGAACGTCGCCTTCGGTGCCGCCGGCATCAGAGGCAACCCCCACTTCAATTTTTAATCCGGCGTGGGAAATGGTAACGGCGGACAATTTCACTTCACGGCCGGAAACCACGGTTCCCGTGGCCTCGTTGATGACCACCCGGGGCCGTTCGTCGGCGCCCACGCGGACCATTTCAACCCGAGCGGCGAATCCCACGGGGTCTTCTTTAAAATCGGCGGGGATTTCGACTTCAATCATGGCGGCGTCCACCGCGCGGCTCTTTGTTTTAAAGGCATCGCGCAGGGCCTGGGCGGCGCGTTCGGCGGTGACATAGTCGGGGGTATGCAAACTCACGATCAGCCGCCCTTCAATTCCGGCGGGTGGGGCGGGGATGGTTTTTTCCAGCAAAACGCCCCCCGGAACGACCACGGTGGTGGACCGAACCGCATTCGCGCCCCGCTTGTTTCCGCCTGATTCTGGGTCGGAGGCCAGGGCGCCCTGGGCCGAGGCGTAGATCTGTCCGTCCGCGCCGCGGAGCGGGGTCAGCAGAAGTGTCCCGCTCTCAAGGCTGGTGGCGCTCCCAATGGAAGACACCCGCGCGTCTAGGCTCGAGCCCGGGCGAGAAAAAGCCGAGACGCGGGCGGTGACGATCACGGCGGCCACATTGTTGGAGGCGATGTCTTGGGGCGACAGTGAAAGGCCCAGCCGGTTCAATAGGTTAGACATGGAGGCCGCCGAGGGGTTCGTCCCGGCTTTGTCGCCGGACCCGCGGAGCCCTGTCACGAGCCCGTAGCCCACCAACTCCATTTCGCGCCATCCGCCCACACGGGCCAAATCTTTCATCCGCATGTCCGCCTGGGCGGGGGGAACAACGGAGAAAAAAATCATGAACAATGATAGGAATTCCGCGCACACGTGTCGACGGCGCTCGCCGTTCAAAACACCCACCCGAAAAGGGTAGAGAGGATGCCCTGGTGGTGGAGGCCGGGCTCTTTTCGTGACCGATACTCGATTTTAGCGTTGGCCAGGCGGGTGGAATTCACCGTGTTCCCCGGACCGATATCGGCGGGGCGCAGGATGCCCTTGAGTTTTATGGTTTGCGGGGCGCCTTCGAGCACAATTTCCTGTTCGGCTTCAATGCGAAGATTGCCGTCGGGCATGACCTCGGTGACGCGGGCGGTGACCGCCGCCACGAGACTGCCTCGCCGTTCGAGGCCTGATTCGGCCTTGGTGTCGTTGGTGATTTTGAGCCCCAACTTATTAATCGAATTTCGTCCCGTGTTGGTTGTTTTGACGTCGGCGGACAGATCGGATTCTTTGTCCGCCAGAGAACTGACTTTGCGGGACCCCTTTGAATTTTCGACGATGTTCACCGTAACCAAATCACCCACGCGGGACGCGCGGGGATCAGAAAAAAGCATCATCATCGGTGGTTCCACCGGCGGGGCCTGGACAATCACGGTTTTCGCACAGGCGACGGTGAGGAATAAGAGGGGAATTAAAATCATTCGTTTCATGCCCTGTGGCATGGGCTTCCAGCCCATGCCCGTGTGACAATGGCTCGATTTCATCGAAGGGGGAAGAATCATTCTCGTCATGGGGTAGGGTCCCCAGGGGATTTGATTTCGATCCAGCCGTCCCGCACGACGCCTTTTAGCGCGGTCCGCGTGGCGGTGTTTAAGACGGGGATGGTGTCCCCCGCCTGACCGTCTTTGAGCGCTCGGCCGGGGGCGGACAACCGGATTCCGTTGCCCATCGCCACAAGCAGGATTGGTTGATTTCGATGCACGGCGGGTGCCATGGGAAGCGAGGCACGAGGAACCTCTTGCCCCACCAGGGGAATTTCAGCCGCGGGGGAGCCAGCGTAGGCCGGTAGGGCCGCCGCCAGAACCAGAATCCAGCTGTGTCCGTGTGCCTGTTTCATCCGCGGAGATTGTTGGAAATTCGGATCATGTCGTCGGCGGTTTGAATGGCCTTGGCGCTGAGCTCGTAGGCCCGTTGGGCGGTGATCATGCCCACCATTTCGTCGACCACGCTCACGTTGGATCGTTCCTGCATCCCTTGGCGAATTTGGCCCATGCCGTCGAACCCCGCGATGCCGGTGACGGGATCGCCCGCGGCGGCGCTTTCGGCATACAGGCTGTGGCCCAAACTGCGCAGGCCCGCTGGGTTGGAGAACGACGCCATTTCGATGGTCCCGATATCTGTGGGCACCCCGCCCGCGCTGGTGCGAACCGAAACCACGCCGTTGACGTTGACAACGATCTCTTGGGTATCCGCCGGGACCGTGAGTTCCGGTTGAAGGGCATACCCGTCCGGGGTCACAACCCGGCCATCTTGGTCTAGCCGGAACATCCCGGCCCGGGTGTAGGCTCTGCTTCCATCGGCCAGTTGAACTTGGAAAAACCCGTGCCCTTCTATGGCAAGATCCAAGGGAGCATCGGTGCGTTCCATCTCGCCGCCCGTGAATATCTTTTGGGTGGAAACGGGATAGACCCCCATGCCCACCTCCAACCCGTTGCCTGATCCTTCCTCGGTGCCGGGTTCGCGCAGGGTTTGATAAAAGAGGTCTTGATAATCCACCCGTTGGCGTTTAAATCCCGTGGTGTTGACGTTGGCCAGGTTGTTGGAAATGGTGTCCACGTTTAACTGTTGGGCCGCCATTCCTGAGGCGGCTGTCCATAGGGCTCTTAACATGAGTGCACCTCCATCAACGGATTGTCAAAAACAAACAGTTCGCTCGCCTTTTTCATCGACAAGTGCGGGGGAATTCAATCCCGCTCTCTGTCGACGGTGGCCCCGTGCCAACCGGGAACCCCGGCTATCGTCCTAGCTCGGAGATGGCGCGGCCCAGCGCTTCGTCTTGATACCGAAGGGAACGCTGGTTGGCCTCAAAGAGCCGAAGGGTATTGATCATATCGGCCATCTCTTGAACCGAGTTGACCGACGAAGACTCCAAAAAACCCTGGGCAACGCGGCCGGTCCCGGGTTTTGGTTCGCCGCTGGTTTTCTCCAACAGGCCATCGCCTATTTTTCTCAGTCGAACGTCTTTTGAAAATTCCACAACGCTGAGCTGTCCGATGGGTTCACCGCCCATGGAAATGATCCCGCTCGGGGCAACGGTGATCGCGCCGCCTTCGGGCTTTCGCTGAATGTTCCCGCCTTTCCCTAACACAATCCGGCCACCCCCGTCGACCAAAAGGCCTTTCTCATTCCATTGAAAAGAACCGTTTCTTGTGTATCGAGGCCCCTCAGCGGTTTGAACAGAAAAAAAACCTTTCCCATCAATCGCTAAATCCAGCGGGTTCTCTGTACGAACCGACGGCCCCGGACTGGGGTCGATGGACGTCCTGGCAATGGGTGTGGACATCTGTTGCCCTCGCAAAACTTCCGAAAATTCCTCGAAAATGATCCGGTCTTTCTTAAATCCGGTTGTATTGACGTTGGCCAAATTATTGGATTGAACATCTTGTTTGGCCATCAGAGCCGTCATTGCTTGGGCGTTGGCATATATTCCTCTAAGCATAAGGTCCCTCCGCTTTCAATCCATGCAAGAATTATGCCAAGCCGCTCTCGGGCTAATCCTATTGGAAGGGGAGGGAAATATCTGGGAAATTGGGGTCGGATTCTGGGGGTCAAGAAAAAGGATGTTACGCCGATAATGGCTTTGAGCAGGAAGGAGGACGAAATGATCGAGCCATTTGCCGCGTTGGAACAGTGCCTGATGAACGAGATCCGATTTTTGAAACGGGCAGTGGCTCGGGCGGCCGAGGAAGCCGTGGGACTGGGGGTTGGTGTGGGCGGAAGGTTCCGGTCTGTGGATTTGGCTCGTCCTTTGGCGGCGTTGGATTCGGCCCGACGCGCGGCAGAAGAGGGCGCGGCCCGCGCTTGGGTTCAGGGCCCCTCGTGTTCTCGGGAACGGATGAAGGCCCTTCATTGCAAAGAATTGAGGCAACGGGTGGCTGGTCTGACCGCGCAATTGGCGCGGCTTCAAGAGGGGCATGTCACTATGCTCACCGGGGGTCAGAACACCCCGGTGAGGCGGGTTTCGGTTCTCCCTGCGGAAGAGTATTCCCTCGCTCTCCGCGGGGAATTGAACGTGGGAGCCCTGCGCTACTGAGTCTCCGTTCAAACGGTCAAGGTTCATTGGGGAGGGGGGGACCAGAAAAGACTCAAGGCAATCCCTTCACTTTTTCATCCAACCACGGGCTAAAATTTTCTTTAAGGGTTTCCAACGCCACCCGCACCGCATCGGCCGGAGAGACTCCGAACCCTTCTAACACAGGGCTCTCCCCTTGAAAGACGGATTTGCCGGTCCCCCCTGAACAGATTGTTGCCCGAAAGACGATATGGGCCCGGTGAATGTCTCCCTCCGGGTAGCGGACGATCTTGGTGTGCGCATCCAACCGGATGGTTGTCCCTCCGCCCGCTGAGATTTCTTCTTCATTGACAAGACTCACATCCCACGGAAAACGTTTTAATCGGGACACCGTTTCTTGTTCAAGAGAAACCCGCACGTCTTCTCTGTCCGCTCCCACAAACACCAACGCTTGCCGACGCCTGTGAAACGCGCTCCGACAATCGGTGATGGGGCTATTGGCATCAAGCTCCACTTGAAGAAACGACGATTCCACAAACAGATCCACGCGAGGGTGGAAAACGACTTCGCCGTTTTTTGCCGTCAGTTTTCGGTCGGCCGTATGGTCCGGGCGATGGGTCCAACGGGCGCGCAGAGGGATACCGTCGAGGGAAACCGAGCCGGGGCCGGACCAAGACAACCGGGCGGTGGGGGCTCCGGCAAAACGGCCGTCGTCGCCAAAAATAAACGGTCCCGGCGCGCAGGTGAGCGTGAGCGAGTTTCGGATTTCTCCCTGTCGCGAACGGGCCCATACCAAAACGTCTTCGGGTTTGCCGTCTCCGTCCGCGTCGCCTTCCAGCGAAAGGTTTGGAAAATCGGCGTCGGCCCGCGATTGAAGAGAATCGAGGGCGCTTAAAGCGTCGGCCAACCGTCCGTCTTCGAGGGCGGTGTGGGCGCGGCGGGCGTCTTCCAACGCGCGGTTTTTCTTGTTCAATAAATCACGGCGAACGTCGCCGTCATAGCGGGCCCGGTGCACAGCGACGCGGCAGGTCAGTTGACCGCGCCGCGGTTGGTTCATGATAAATTCTTCCCGGTCCAGCCGGGTGGGGGGGATTTCCGCGGTGGCGTTGATCTTCGATTCGAGATACTGTTGAGGTCGGCCGGCCGTTTGGCCTAACACGTCGATCAAGACGCTCGTACGCTGACCCGGACGTTCCGCGCCAAATCGCCCAACGCTCGGGTTTTCGCCTGTTCCCGCGCCTTCCCGGTATCAATCCCTAAGTCTGCCCAGCCTTCTCCTAGGTAATATTCCGATGGAGAAGCACCGGTAGGTTTCCGGGCCGCTCCCTGAAGAAGGTTTGGGAGGAAAACAAGGGCAACGAGAGAAGCGGTCCATATCTCCCTCTGGGTCGCCTTGGGAGCGCGGGCTCCTCGGCCGCAAAATGGAAACAGACCGTGCGGGCGAGACGCCCGCGCTCCCAAAGATAAAACCAAGGACATATTCAATGGAGGGCAGGGATGTCCGGGGCTAAAGCGGTGGGGTCTGGAAATCGGAAGGTGACGGTGGTCCCTGTGTGGGGCCGACTGCGAAGACTCATGGAACCGCCATGGACATGGACCAACCAGCGGGCCAACGGAAGTCCCATTCCCCGCCGACCGCTCTTTGTTGAAAAATAAGGTTGAAACGCCAATTCCATTGTGTCCGGCGTGAGGCCGGCCCCGGAATCTGTCATCCGCACCACGATGTTGTCGTCTTCCCGGGACGTCTCCACAGCTAAATGACGCAGAGCGACCTTCTCGCTATTGGGGCGTTGACTGTCTTCATCGCTTTGTAGAGGGGAGGAACACGGCGCCTCGACCGACGTCGGTTCGGGGGGCGGGGTGATTCTTGGGGTCATGGCGTCGACGGCGTTTTTGGCCACCGCGTCAAACACCGTGTCCAAGAGGTCCGGGTCGCCCAGAATCATCGGAAGCGAGCCGTCAAGCGATCGGGTAATTGTCACGCCTTCCCATTCTGGTTGGCGGCGCAAACCGTTTAAGAATTCGCCCAATAGCAAGTTCACGTCCAAAGGGCGGGGATGAAAAGCGGGTCGTTGGGTGAGTAAAACCAGGTCTTTAACGATCTCTGTGATGTGGTGGGCGCCGCGTTCGGCCAAGGCCAGCATTTCGCGAGTAGGGCCGGGCAACATTTGTTGGAGGCTCATCTGAAGTCCGCCGTTCAGCGCGCATAATCCGCTCCTCAGTTTGTGGGCCACACCGCGGCCCACGTCTTCGAGGTTTCGGGTCGGTTCCTCCAAAATTGAGAACGGCAACCCTTCCGGGGCGAGAACGGGCGATCCCAGGGTCATGGGTTCGGAAAGGAACGGGGCGGAACTGTTGCGGGGAAATCGGCGAGGGGGCATCGGGGTGTGGTTCATCGCGTCGCGGGGGTCCGGTATCGTCCGCCAGTGTTTGACGGGCGTGGGCGTTCCCGCCGAAGGGCCACGTCTTGCGACTCGGGGGTGAAGAGAAGGAGAAGACGGTTTTCGTTCAGGGTGTGGGGCCATGGCGAGAACCTCCGATGAGACGTGGATAAACCCCATTTCCGACCCATAAAAAAGCGAGCGCCGCCAAGGGCGCGGCCGCGCCATAAAGGGCCAATCGAAGCCGGTCCCTGTTTTTTTCCGCGCGCTGAAGAGCGAGGGGATGGGTGAACCGGACGGACGCCTGTACTCCGTCCCCGCTCATCCCCAGCCTGACCGCCCGCAGGGTGAGGGAGACTTCTTCGAAAGGAAGATTTTTCCATTCCGCCAGCAAAAGCACGTCGGGAACCGCTTGGGTCATGTCTCCCGACGAACCCACCCATTCCCGCCGTTTCATCAAACGGCCGATTTCGGCCACGGCCTTCGCTCGAACGTCATTGGAAAAAAGAAAGCGTTTGAACCCGGGCTCCAACCGCGCGTTCAGAAACGGGGAAAGCGACTCAAAAAATGGGTCGCGCGCGGGTCCAGAAACCATTTCGATTTCCCGTGCCACGCCGGTGAGCCCTTTGGCGTGAGCCGATCGGAGCAGTTGAGCGCAAACAGCGTCCATCGCGGATTCGGCCGTTTGTGGAAGAGTTTGGCGAAGCCGATAAATTCCATAGGCCTCAAAAACAAGAATTGGGCCCGCAAGAACAAGAAGCGCGATGACCACCAGTCGAGTAAACATAGTCTCTACTGAAAGCTTTTGCAATTCCCATGCCAAGAAGGCCTGGGAATCATGACATGGGGGGCTGTAGCACGGGCATCTTGCCTGTGCCAAAAAATCGGCAGGCGCCTATTTTTAAATTGAAAAATCGGCTGGTTTATTGTTTTCTATGATGAGGGGGCGAAAAACGGTGATTTTACCGGACTGGATGGGCTCAAACCCATCTTCTTTGCCCACGGATTCATTCTCGCCCATGACCAGAAATCCATCGGGCATAAGGGATTGACGCATTTTGGCTAAAACAGCGCTTCTTCGAGCGGGGTTAAAATATTTGAGCACGTTTCGGAGCAGAACAATGTCCGCTTTAGGGAATGCGACGTTGGAATCCACCAGGTTCAGTTTTTGAAAAGATACGTGTTTTTTGAGAAATTCGTCTACGTACCAGTGATCTTTCCGCTTGTCAAAATAGGCCACCAGGCGTGAAGCGGGCAAACCACAATTAATGTCGAATTGGGAATAAACACCGGACTCCGCGGTTCGGATATTTTTTGAGCAAAGGTCGGTGCCAATCACTTTCCATGTCCATCCCGTTTCCAGTTCCAGCGCTTCTTTTGTCGCGATGGCAAGGCTGTAGGCTTCCTGCCCTGTGGAACAGCCGGCGCTCCAGAGGGTCAGTTTTCGATTGTGGGATCGATTGTCGATCATGCAGGGGAGAAGATCTTTTTCGACAGTCTCAAAAACACCGTTGTCGCGAAAGAAGGAGGTGTCTGAAACCGCTAAAGATTCCACCACGTTATAGTGAAGCGGCCCTTCCGGCGTTTGACGGAGCCGAGCGACAAGTTCTTCAATGGTCCCGGCTTTTTCCCGAAAGAGGAGGTCCATCACCCGCGGATCGGAAAGGAGCGCCCGTTCCTTTTCCAATTCAAAACCGCCGATCCGGCGGGTCATTTCCCCCAGATAGGTGACTTGCTCCGATCCCGTTTCCCAGGCAGTGGGTCCCATGGTAAACTTATTATCGGCAGAAACCTAAAATACTTAACTTCTCTCGTAAAGTCCTCTGTGTGATGGGTTTCATGAGGTACTCTTTGGCGCCAAGTCGCAACGCTTCGGCCACGTTTTCTTTGTCATTTAGTCCTGTCAACATCATCACAGGAATATCGCACAGCGCGCGGTCCGCCAGAAGGGCTTTCAGGAAAGCGGGGCCGTCCATCATCGGCATGCGCCAATCGAGTAAAATCACATCGACCGGAGTCGGCGCGCGCAGGAGGTCCAACCCTTCCTGTCCATGCCCGCCTTCGCACACCTCGAACTCCAACCGGGTCAGCATCAGCGCCAGAAGGCGCCGCACATCTTCCTCATCATCTAAGACCAAGGCGCGCATCGTCATTTCCTCATGTGGCCTGACAGAGGAAGGTGTCCACGATGCAACCGTCGTTGTTCACGTGGAAAGACAAAGACACGCCGTCCGTCCCCATGGCGGCTTTCGATTCTGTGGGCAATATGGGTTCGGGGAGCGAAATGTCAAAGTCCAATCCCGCGGCTTGAAGGTTGTTGCGGATCCCTCCGGCGATCATATTGGCCACTTCGGCCACGACTTCTTTCAGTCGTTGGTCACTCCCGGCTTCGTCAGGGCCATAGACCGAAGCGGCCAACGCTTTCGCGATGGGGGGGACAAGGTGACAGCCACCTGCCCTCGCACGTCGCGCGTGAATCGGACCACAGCGCAAAACCCGGGAGAAAGCACGCCTCCGGGGTCTTGGCCACCGACGGCTACAACAGAAAACATTTTAAACATGTCGGTCGTGGCGTTCATGACCGCTTGGGTTAAGGTGTTTCGGTCTACCAGTTCTTTAGGCGGGCTCATGGCTTTGCCGCCATTTTAAGCGCCGCCAAATCCATGCCACGCTCAATGTCCGCGGCCGTGAAGGGTTTCACAACATAACGGTCCGCCCCCTGTTCGAGGGCCTGTTCCATTTTGGCCATGGTTCCCTCCGTTGTGACCATCAGAATGGGCACATGTTTTGGGGTTTTAATTTTCCGCGCCTCAATTAAAAATTCAAGACCGTTCATGCCGGGCATGTTCCAGTCGCAGAGGACCCAATCGATCCCCCCGGCCTTAAATTGTTTAAGCGCTTCTTTGCCATCCCCGGCCTGGGCAATCTCCGCGGTTTTGTATTTTGTCTCGCTCAGCGCTTTTACGACCGCCTGTCGCATGAACGGCGAGTCATCCACCACAAGAATTTTCATAGGCGCACCTCCTGTGCCATCAAAATTGAGTCCCTTTTAGGAGCGCGGGCGTCTCGCCCGCAATTCTTTAAAATCCAAAACATGCGGGCGAGACGCCCGCGCTCCTAACACCCTCAAAAATCCTTAAACGCATCATGCCCATTAGAACTGGGTTCGAGGGGAAACGCCTCTTCCCCGCCGCTTCTCTTTTTCGCCGACGCCATCACCGGGACAGATTTTGAAGGGGAAGAGCGCCCTTGTGGGCCTTTTGAGGAAGGAGCCGAATGGCTCCCGCCTGAGATTTTGAACCCTGTCACCATGGCGCGCATCTCTTGGGCCTGAGCGCTCAACTCTTCGGAGGCGCTGGCGGACTCTTCGCTGTTGGCCGCGTTTTGTTGCGTGAGCTGATTCATTTGTTCCATGGCTGTGTTCACTTGGCCTACGCCCTGGCTCTGCTGGTCACTGGCGGCGGCGATTTCGGCCATCACTTCGCTCACACGTTTCGCGTGACCGTTAATCTCTTCTAAGTTTTTCATGACTTCTTGATTGATGAGCACGCCGTTTTCGGAATTCTTGACAGACCCTTCAATCATGTTGGCGGTGTTCTTAGCGGCCTCGGCGGAGCGCATGGCGAGATTTCGAACTTCTTCAGCGACCACGGCGAACCCTTTACCGGCTTCTCCGGCCCGGGCGGCTTCCACGGCGGCGTTCAAGGCCAGGAGATTGGTCTGGAACGCGATCTCGTCAATGGTCTTGATGATCTTAGCGGTGTCGTCAGAGGATTTTTTGATTAAGTCCATGGCGGCGGAAAGTCGCATCATGCTCCCCACGCCGTTTTCTGCCGAAGTTTTTGTGGCTTCCGCGATGGCGCGGGCTTCTTTGGCGTTAGCGGAGTTTTGACGTGTCATGGCCGTCATTTCTTGAAGACTGCTGGCCACTTTTTCGAGGCTAGAGGCCTGCTCGGAGGTGCCCTGGGCCAATGACTGTGCGCCGGTGCCGATCTGTCCTGAGGCGCTGGCGATCTGGTCAGCACCCACGGCCACTTGTTGGAGAGATTGGTCCAGGGTTTCGGCCGCCAGGTTCACGGCGTCTTTGATCTTTGCGTGATCGCCGTTATAATTTCCATGGACTCGTGCGGTCATGTCTTTGTTGGCAAGGTGTTCCAATGCCATGGAGGCATCTTGAACGGGTTTAATAACGGCGTCTAAGGTTTCGTTAACCCCTTGTATGATCTCTTGATATCCACCTTGAAACTTATTGGCGTCGCCTCGGGCAGAAAGGTCACCCGCCAATCCTGCCGCTGTGAGCGATTTAAATTCTTCCACCAAAGCATTGAGATTTTTCACTGTTTGGTTTAACGCTGGAGCGATTTGGTCCTGCCCGTCTTTTGCCAAAACCTCAACAGTCAGATCTCCAGCGGCAATTTTCTCCATGGATCCCACAACGTTCTTTTCGAGGGTTTCGGCCAGACCGTCCATGGCTTTCCCCAATCGACCGAATTCGTCTTGTCGTTCCAAACATAAGCGACGACCCAAATGCCCCTTTCCGAGCTCGTCAATGATCTGTAAAACGGATTTGAGGGGGGATTGGATGTCAGTCAGGATGAACCATCCCAACGTCAGGCTGGCCAGAAAGGTGAAGATGAGGCACAGCAACAGGATTCTGTTCATCCGTGTTAATGTGGCGATGCTCCGCGTTTCGACTTCCTGGCTGGACCGATTGGCCATTTCTACGACCTTATCAATCGCGACACGGTGCGACTCATATTCTTTGGCAATGTCTCCGGTCAGGAGCTGGAAAGCCCCTTTTTGGTTGGCGGCGCGGATCAGTGGCACAAAATCATTTTTCATTTTTTCAAAAAACCGCAACCCCGGCTCCGCAGAACCGATCAAAAACGTGTTTCGCATTTCGCCCTGGGCCAGCTGGCCGGTCCAAAAGGCATGTCGGGTCCGGAAATCCTTTTCGAGGATCTCCAGTTTCGCGACCAACCCCGGGACGGCATCGGGGGGAGCCACGGCCAATTGGAAGCCAGTCAAATAGGATTCGATGATATACGCCGGCGGAGGAAGAATGTCGGCCACCAAATCTTTCCCCAAGACGATTTCGCCGTACAAGGGGCCGCCAATCCGGATTTTCCCCAGTCCCCAGTAGACAATTCCCGCAAATACAATTAAGCCCGCGGCACCGAAGGCCATTAGTATTTGAAGTTTGGTTCTAACTTTAAGGTTGCTTAGGATCATATCGTTAACCCTCTGTTTTGACGTTAAGATTTAGCACAAATCTTTTCGGAGCGCGGGCGTCCTCCCGCGCTCCATTCGATCCATGCTCTTCTGTAGTTGCCCCATTCATGGGGCGACTGTGACGCGCTGTGAAATTCGCCCGATAAATCGGGCAACAACAAATTTTAAAAATCCTTAAACGCATCGTGGCCATTGGAACTGGCTTCAAGCGGAAACGCCTCTTCCCCGCCGCTTTTCTTTTTCGTCGACGCCATCACCGGGACAGATCAACTCTTCGGAGGCGCTGGCGGACTCTTCGCTGTTGGCCGCGTTTTGCTGAGTCAGCTGGTTCATCTGTTCCATGGCGGTGTTCACTTGGCCTACGCCCTGGCTCTGCTGGTCACTGGCGGCGGCGATTTCGGCCATGACTTCGCTGACGCGTTTGGCGTGGCCGTTGATCTCTTCCAAGTTCTTCATGACTTCCTGGTTGATCGCCACGCCGTTCTCGGAATTCTTGACAGACCCTTCAATCATGTTAGCGGTGTTTTTCGCGGCCTCGGCGGAGCGCATGGCCAGGTTCCGCACTTCTTCAGCGACCACGGCAAACCCTTTACCGGCTTCGCCGGCCCGGGCGGCTTCCACAGCGGCGTTCAAGGCGAGAAGGTTGGTCTGGAACGCGATCTCGTCAATGGTCTTGATGATCTTAGCGGTGTCGTCAGAGGATTTTTTGATTAAGTCCATGGCGGCGGAAAGGCGTTGCATACTGCTCACACCGTTCTCTGCAGATGTTTTTGTAGCTTCCGCGATGGCGCGAGCTTCTTTGGCGTTAGCGGAGTTTTGACGTGTCATGGCCGTCATTTCTTGAAGACTGCTGGCCACTTTTTCAAGGCTGGAGGCCTGTTCGCTGGTGCCCTGGGCGAGGGACTGTGCGCCGGTGCCGATCTGGCCGGACGCGCTGGCGATCTGGTCAGCCCCCACGGCCACTTGTTGGAGAGATTGGTCCAGGGTTTCGGCCGCCAGGTTCACGGCGTCTTTGATCTTTGCGTGATCGCCGTTATAATTTCCATGGACGCGTGCGGTCATGTCTTTGGCCGCGATTTCTTCCAAAGCGGTGGTGGCTTCTTGAATAGGTTGCACCACAGCGTCAAGTGTTTTATTCATCCCGTCCACCACATCTTTAAACGCTCCTTGGTATCCGTCCGTGGGCGCCCGTTGGGAGAGATGCCCCTCCACGGCGCCCTGGGCGAGCTGGCCCAACTCTTCGGTTAATTTGCTCAGGCTTTCCGTGGCCGTTTTCATGCCCTGGCAGAGAGCGTCGTGGGAAGACCGAGGAGTTAATGGATGGGTGAGGTCGCCGCGGCCAATTTTTTCCGCGGCATCGCTCATGTCTTTCACGTAAGTCCGGAGTTCTCGGAAGGCGTCGGCGAGTTGGCCCGTTTCATCTTTGGAATGGTGGTTGATCTCGCGTCGGAAATCGCCTTTGGACATGTCGTGGGCGATTTCGGCTAAGGGGGGGAGGGAGGCCGTGGACCGGCGGATCAACCAAAAGATGATGCCCAAAATAATGAGCCCCAGTGCGCCGCTTGTGAGCAAACTCGTGGTCCGGGCCTTCCGAACAATTCGATCGTCTTCTTCTGCAGAGACGTCAAGGCCCACGAACCCGAAGAGGTCCCCTTCTTTTTTGTCGGCGTGGCAGGTCAGGCAGTCCGCTTTAGCGAGGATCGGTCGGAGCCCAACGGTTGTTCGCTTGCCGCTCAAAGAAACAATTTTGACCAATGGCTTTTTTGATTTGCTGGACTCGCTCACCACTTCAGTGGGAGGGTCTCCGGCAGTGATGCCCTTGGCTCGGGTGACTTTACCCTGGGGGTCCAAAATATAGGATCGATTGACCCCTTTCATCTGGCTGACGGTTTCTAGGGTGCTGTTCGTCATATCGTTATTGTTTTGCATCATGGCCACGTCCAACATGGCTTCGGTGAAGAAACTTAGGTTTTCCACCATCTTCTGTCGTTGGCCGTCGCTGGAGGTTTGATCCCGACGCATTTGCAACCCGGTGATGAGGGCAAGGCTCAATAGGCCGACCATGGCTAACGGAACCAATATTTTCGCGGACAATGATTTCATGGTGTCACTCCTTCAATTTCAATCGTTCATCATCCCAGCGAAGGCCGGGTTCCAGTCTGTAGAACCATGTTTGTGTACCCAAATCAACCACTGCGCCCCACCTTTCGCCGGGGAGACAGGCTCAGAAGTCTTTAAACGCATCATGCCCATTGGAACTGGTTTCGAGTGGAAACGCCTCTTCCCCGCCGCTTTTCTTTTTCGCCGACGCCATCGCCGGGACAGATTTTGAAGAGGAGGTTCGACCCTGTGGGCCTTTTGAGGAAGGAACCGAATGGCTCCCGCCTGAGATTTTGAACCCTGCCACCATGGCGCGCATCTCTTGGGCCTGGGCGCTGAGCTCTTCCGACGCGCTGGCGGACTCTTCCGAGTTGGCGGCGTTTTGCTGGGTCAATTGGTTCATTTGTTCCATGGCGGTGTTCACTTGTCCCACGCCCTGGCTCTGTTGATCTGACGCGGCGGCGATTTCCGCCATCACTTCGCTCACACGCTTCGCGTGGCCGTTAATTTCTTCCAGGTTCTTCATGACTTCCTGGTTAATCGCCACGCCGTTCTCGGAATTTTTTACGGATCCTTCAATCATGTTGGCGGTGTTCTTAGCGGCTTCGGCAGAGCGCATGGCGAGATTCCTTACTTCTTCAGCCACGACGGCGAACCCTTTACCGGCTTCGCCGGCCCGGGCGGCTTCCACAGCGGCGTTCAAAGCGAGAAGGTTGGTTTGGAAAGCGATCTCGTCGATGGTCTTGATGATCTTGGCGGTATCGTCCGAGGATTTTTTGATTAAGTCCATGGCGGCGGAAAGGCGTTGCATACTGCTCACACCGTTCTCTGCCGAGGTTTTTGTGGCTTCCGCGATGGCGCGGGCTTCCTTGGCGTTGGCGGAGTTTTGACGTGTCATGGCCGTCATTTCTTGAAGACTGCTGGCCACTTTTTCAAGGCTGGAGGCCTGTTCCGAGGTGCCCTGGGCCAAGGACTGTGCGCCGGTGCCAATCTGGCCGGACGCGCTGGCGATCTGGTCGGCACCCACGGCGACCTGCTGGAGGCTCTGGTCAAGGGTTTCAGCCGCCAGGTTCACGGCGTCTTTGATTTTGCCGTGATCGCCCTGATAGTCGCTATCAACACGGGCGGTCATGTCTTTTTGAGCGATACGTTCCAAAACACTCGAGGCTTCCTGAACCGGTTTAATGACTGCGTCTAAGGTATCATTGACGCCTTGGACAATATCTCGATACCCTCCTGAAACATATTGGCGTTCCGCGCGTGGACAACCGACCTTCCAAGGCCGCTGTGGTGAGCGATTTGGATTCTGAAATAAGCCCCCGTAAGGATCCAGCTGTTTTGTTGCTGGCGGGGGAGATTTCGTCTCGGTCGTCTTTCGGTGTTAGCTGAATAGCGATGTCTCCGGCGGCCAATTTCGCCAGGGACTTCACAACATTGTTTTGCATGTCGTCAGCAAATCGATCCATAACGCTCCCAAGCTCGCCGATTTCGTCCCGGCGAGAGAGACGGAGCCGCCGTTGCAGGTGTCCTGCGGCCAGGGAGTTCATCATAACAACGCCGGCCTTGAGCGGTGTGACAATGGAATTGGTTAGAAAAAATCCTAACCCCATTGCCACAGCAAAATTGATGATCATGAGCCACCAGAGGAGTTGCGTGGTGGCTTTGTTTTTTTTGTCCGCTGACTCGTCAACGTTCTTGGCGTGGGCGATCGTGGTGTTCATCATTTTAAGCAGGAGATCCCGTTGTTTTTCCGAGCGTTCTTTAAATTCTCCCTCCAAGAGAGCCAGGGCTTCTTCGTCTTTATTTTCCCTTGCCAATCGGCGGGTTTCGTTCAAACTGCTTAAAAAACCATCCCGGTTTCCTTCAAACTCCTTTAACAAATCGCGTATTTCGTTTGTGGCGGCAACTTCCTTAAACCCCGCCATGTTTTCGGAGACTTCCCCAATGTGTTTGTCCATGGATGCATCCCTATCGGCGATCTTCGCGGGATCGTTGTATCGAATCATGTCCCGGATACTGACGCGGTTCCGCTGGAAGGCCGTACTGGCCAGACCAAGATGTTCCAGCCCTTCGACCCCTTCCTGAAAAAGTTGATCTTGTCCGGCCTGAACGGCCTTGAGGCCCCGGTTGGCCATGATCCCCATACACAGGGTCAGAAGTGCCCCTACGGCAAACCCGCCAATCAACTTCGGTCCAATCTTAATATCGTTTAGCATGGTGATCCTCCCCAATTGAAAAATATTTAAGCCGCTGGTGTGGCGGCGCGCAGATCCGAAACGTCTTGGTTCGAGAGAATTCGGTCGATGTCCAACAGGAGCCGCACGCGCCCGCCGGTTTTGCCGATCCCGAGCAGGTCTTCGGTGGCGACGCCGTTGCCGAAAGCGGGCACGGGTTCGATGTCTTTGTCGGCGATGTTGGCCACTTCGCTGACTTGGTCGACGGTGATCCCGATTTCCAATCCGCGGGCGCGGACCACGATGATGCAGTTCTGCCCCTCGGCGGCGGGCAGACCCAGCTTCAATCGCAGGTCCACGACCGGGATGATTTTTCCGCGCAAATTGATGACCCCGCGCAAATGTTCCGGCGTGCGGGGCACAGGCGTGATCGCCATGGTCCCGATGATTTCTTGGACCTTTAAAATCTCAATGCCGTATTCTTCCTTGGCGAGGAAGAAGGTGAGAAACTTGCCGCCGGCCACCCGTCGAGTGGGCGATAATTCTTGCGTCGATGTGGACATGTGTGCCTCCTGGTTGAACCTTTTATCCTGGCGTCGTTGCCCCATTGATGGGGCGACTTTGACTTCCGCTGAAAATCGCCCGATGAATCGGGCAACAACAATAAATCTAAGTCGTTGCCGACAGCTGTGCTTTTACCGGCAATGGCACCGGGGCATCTGTTCTCGCTAGGCGGACGACTTCGGCGGGGTCCAAAATGAGGCCCACCTTGCCGTCGCCCAGAATGGCGCCGCCGGAGACGCCGGGGACTTGGCCGAACCAGGTGCCCAAAGACTTTGTGACCACCTGTTGTTGGCCAAGGAGATCGTCGACCCAGAGTGCCGCGGGGGTCGTTTGGTCTTCAACGATGATCAGCAGGCCGTCTTCGGTGCCTTCCTCAGAAAGACCCAACACCCGGCGTAGCCGGAAAATCGGGACCATTTCGCCTCGCAGGTTTAACAATTCGCCTCGTCCGGTGACGGTGCTGATCATGCCTTTCTCGGGTCGGACGGTTTGGCGGATGTTGAGGATCGGGAGGATGAAGGTTTGGTCGCCCACGCGGACCAACATGCCGTCCGTGACAGCGAGGGTCAAAGGCAGACGCAGTCGGAAACGGCTTCCTTGTCCCGCCTTGGATGTCACGTCCAATTGGCCGCGCAGGTTCTCTATTCCCTTTTTGACCACGTCGAGACCCACGCCGCGGCCGGACACTTCGGTCACTTTGTCGGCGGTGGAGAATCCAGGCAAAAAGATGAGACGCAAAATCTCGTCTTCCGTTAATTCCCGGTCCGCGGGAACCAGCCCGCGTTCGCGGGCTTTTTTAAGAATCTTGTCGCGGTTCATCCCCCGGCCATCTTCGCGCACTTCCACCACAAGGCTTCCGCCTTCGTGGGTGGCGGATAAATAAAGTTGCCCTATCGGGGATTTACCGGCCTGTTCCCGTTCCACCGGAGTTTCTAAACCGTGGTCCACGGCGTTTCGGACCAGGTGGAGCAAGAGCTGGTCAAGGGTTTCCACAACGTTTCGGTCGACCTCGGCCTCTTCGCCATAAAGGTGCAAGTCCACCGCTTTGCCGCTCTTTTGAGCCACATCGCGAATCGCGCGGGACGCTTTTTGGAACGGGCCTTTCATGGGAACCAGCCGGAGCGCCATGGCCAAATCGCGCAAGTCGCGTACCACACGGTCCAAGTGGGCCACTTTTCTAGAGAGTACGCCGTTGTCGGGCGCGGTGACAATAGGGTCTTGGGTGATCATGGACTGGGCGATCACCAGTTCGCCCACCGCGTTCACCAACCGGTCCAGGCGGTCCGTGCGAACGCGTACCGTTGTTTCCATATTGGTGTCGCCGCCCGCCCGGGCCGCTTGGGGCGGAGGAGGTGCGGCGGCGGTCGACGGAGCCGCGGGGGCGGGAGACGATGATCCCACCGATCGGGCGGGCGGGTCGACCACGCCCTTTTCCGTGGCGTTTTTCAAGAGGCTTAACAATTCATCATAGCCCGTTGGTTTTTTGATGGACCCGCTTTGGCTGGCGGCTTGCACGCTCTCAATAAGAAATTTCATCACGTCGATGGACCGTAAACTAAGATCGGCGATGCCGGGCCCGTAGGCCATTTCTTTTTCACGCACTTTGCTGAGCAGGGATTCCGCGTGATGGGCCAAGTCCGTGCAGAACCGGAGATGGACATAGCCCGCCATGCCTTTTAAGGTATGGAAGGCGCGGAACACGGTGTTGATGGCGTCGGGGTCTGACGGCGCTTTCTCCAATGTCAAAAGAGCCGATTCCGCCGCCTGCAGGTGTTCTCCGGCTTCCGGAATGAAGTCGGGAAACAATAAACGGTCCTGGTCGGCAGGGGTTTCTTCTTCTGGCGACACCACGGCCGCTGGAGCGGGCGTCGCCGCCGCGGGCGGGGGGGCGGCTTTGGTTTCCACAGACTTAACCACACGGTCCACAAGGGCGGCGAGATCGGCCAGGGTCTTTTCCGGTGTGCGGTCGTTGCCTGTCATGCGCAAAACCAGCAATCGTGCTTCGTCCAGCATGGGCTTGGTGTCGGGGGGAATGCTCGCGGGAATTTCTTTAAACCAGCGCATCAATTTAAGAAGGGACAGTTGGTCGTTGGGGTCCACCGCCGCGACCAAGGATTTTAAGAGGAGAAGCGGTTCGGCTCCCTGAATAACGGATGGCGTACCTTTTGCGGAATCGTTGGTGTCAGTCATGGTTGTGTTCCCCTCTTTGAAGTCGCACCTGTTGTTATCGGCTCAAACTGTAAAAACACAATCTCGGTCATGCCGGCACCGTGTCGGCGGTGTCCGCCACGTATTTCAAAACGCGTCCGGCAATGTTGTTGAGCGGAAGGATCTCGCAGGCGGCGTCCAGCGCAATGGCTTCTTTTGGCATGCCAAAAACCAAGCTCGTGGCCTCGTCCTGTGAAATGGTGAGAGACCCACTTTCGCGCATGGCCAACAGACCTTTGGCGCCGTCGCTTCCCATGCCGGTTAAGATAACCCCAATGGCGTTGGCTCCGGCGGTTTTGGCCACCGACTGAAACAAAACGTCAACGGCGGGCTTTTGGTAATGGACCAGAGGACCGTCTTTGATGCGAACCAGGTAGTCCGCGCCGCTTTTTGTCAACACCATGTGCCACCCGCCCGGGGCCACCAGGATCACGCCCGGGACCACACGGTCCCCGTCTTTTGCCTCCCGCACTTCCATGGCGCAGACGTCGTTTAATCGATTGGCAAAGGACGCGCTGAACCCCCCGGGAATATGTTGAACGATCACGGTGCCGGGAGCGTCGGCGGGAAGCGCCTTCACCATGGCCTCCACAGCCACGGTCCCTCCTGTGGAAGCGCCAATGGCTAAAATTTTATGGGTCGTTCGAAGAAGGAGGGGGGCCGGGGCCTGGGCCTGAACCGCGCCATTTAAAACCCGTTTTTGTACATGGGTGGTTGCGGCGGCGCGGAGGGCGGAGACCAAATCGCGTCGAACGTCGGGTGCCAGGTACCGGGAGGGTTTCGCCACCACCGCCACCGCCCCCAGTTCCAGTGCACGAAGCGCCATGTCTGCCCGGGCCGCGGTCAAAGAACTGACCACCACCACCGGCATGGGGTGGTGCATCATCAACTTCTCTAAAAAGGTCAGGCCGTCCATGCGCGGCATTTCAAGGTCCAGGGTGAGAACGTCGGGTTTCAGTTCCAAAATCTTGTCCCGCGCCATATAGGGGTCGATGGCGGACCCCACCACTTCGAAATCAGAGAATTGGGAAAGCTCTTCCGTCAGGGCCTTACGCACCATGGCCGAATCGTCCACCACCAGGACGCGGATCATGCGCCCCCCTCGATGTGGATGCCGACTTCGGCGCGGCCGCCGTCGAGGCCCACTTGGGTTTTTGTTTCGAGCGCGGGACCTTTCAAAGGAATATCTTTGGCCAGGGCCGGGCGCGGGGGGTCTAATCGATATTTCCCCATTTCCCCCGCAATCAGGGGGAGGGCGTTGCCGCAGACAACGTTTCCGATCTCCCCCAGGGCGTCCCGAAGAAGATTCGCATCCATGAGTTCGTTATCACCGATCATCCCTTGGGCCAAACTGTCCAACACCGTGCCGTACAGCCGAACCGAAAGTTCTCCTTTAACGGTGCCGTGAAACCCGACCCGGACTTCGGCCTCGAAGGGGGCTTCGATCTGGTCTGTGGTAATTTCTACTGAAGGAAGCGCCATGCACATTTCCCCGAACGTGGTGAGCGCGGCTTGTTTCAGCGATTGTTCAAACGCCGGATTCATGGTTGACTCCCGTGATGCGTTCAATGGTTTCTTTCACCACTTCTGGCGTAAATGGTTTGTGCACAAACCCCGAGCTTTTTTTCTTTAACATCTCCACCCGTTCCGGACTGCTTTCGGTGGAGATGACGACCACGGGGGTTTCTTTTGTTAGTGGGTTCGCCCGCATGTGATCGATCATGGTTTCCCCGTCCATGACCGGCATATTGATGTCCACCAAGGCCAGGTCGATCCAGTGTTTGGACAGTTGGTCCAATCCTTCCTGGCCGTTGGTGGCCTCGTGAACCTCCCCCACGGGAAGGCCCGAAATTTGTAGGGTGCGGATCAAGACCGACCGCATCATGCGGCTGTCGTCCACCACCAGGATGTTGAGGCTCATAGGGACCTTCCTTTAATGCCGAAACTGTCGTTGCCCCATTTAGGGGGTGCCTTTGACATGTTCAAAATTCGCCCGATAAATCGGCAACAAAACCCTGGTCTCGTTTCATGCCGGCACCGAATTTTTGGCCGGGAGAAGCACGGTGGAGTTCGTTCCTGTCCGGGTGACCACCTCACCGGTGCCGATTTCGATGGTGAGCGTGCGGGCGAACCCGCCGCCCACGTCAGAGGCTTTCAACATGATCCCTTCGGCCCACAGCGTTTTCCGGAGCATGACGATGTTGCGTTTCCCGATCTGGAAAAAATCGTCGCCGCCGCCGTTGGATTTCATGGCCGCGCCCCCAGCGACGGTCACGATCAAACGGTTCTTGGCGGCCCCGGACCTCAGGCAGGCTTCGAGCAAGCGTGGGAAGCCTGTGTCCACGAACATATAGGGGTTTTCAACGGCTTTGTCGGCGTTCAGAGATCCCTGGGGAAGCATGGCGTGAAGCATGCCACCCACGCGGGTCATGGGATCATAGGCCGTGATGCCCAAACAACTGCCCAGGGCGTGGGTGATGATGAGGTCTTCGGCCCCCTTCGACACCTTCATTTCCGCGATGCCGACGGTCAATTGCACGTTACTCCCTCTGGTAGGCGGCGGGTTCGACATAGCGCAAGGTGTGGGTGATGCCGGTTAAACTTTCCGAATGGCCAACGAAGAAAAACCCGCCGGGAGCCAACAGTTCCGTGTAGCGGGAGACCAATTTCTGTCGGGTGTCTCGATCAAAATAAATCATGACGTTTCGGCAATAGATGGCGTTGAAGGGGCCCTTCATGGGCCACGCTTGCTGTAGGTTCAGGGGCGCGAACTGGATCAGGGATTTTAAAAGAGGTTTCACCCGCCATTGCCCCTCTCCTACCGGATCAAAATATTTTGCCCGCAGGGCGGGAGCCACATCGGCCAAGATGTCTTCGGTGTAGGTGCCGGCCCGAGCTTTTGCGAGCATCCGTTCCGATAAATCCGTGGCGAGAATGCGGACGTCCAGCCCCTCCGCGGCGCTCCCGGCTTCTTTGATGGTCATGGCCAAGGTGTAGGGTTCTTCCCCTGACGAACATCCCGCGCTCCAGAGGCGCAGGCGGCGGTCTTTGATGGAGGGGATGATTTTCGTGCGCAGGACGTCAAAATGGGAGGCTTCACGGAAAAAGCTGGTTTTGTTGGTGGTCAATTCATCCATGAGTTTGGCCGATTCTTTGGGATCGCTATCCAGGAGCGCGTAATACGCGTTCATGTCCGCCAGGCCGAGCACTCTCAGGCGGTGCATGATGCGGGCGGTGACGAGAGGCTTTTTTGTGTCATCCAATCGGATCCCGCTCACGTCATAAGCGAGTTTTTGCGCGCGCGCAAATTGGGCCGGGCTCAATTCAGTGCTGGTGATGGGCCCCTGGGTCATTTCCCGCTCGCCGAGGTGGTGACCAACGATTGACCGGCCATGCCTTGCAGGTGGTCCGGCGCCAACACTTTATCGATGTCTAAAAGAAGCCGGACGTGGCCGGCGCTTTTGGCGATCCCCAACAAATCTTCGCCCGTAACCCCTTCCCCGAACGAGGGAACTTCTTCAATGTCTTTGTCGGCGATGTTGGTCACTTCGCTGACGCGGTCCACCGACACGCCCACCTCAATGTTGTGCGCCCGGACAATGATGATGCAATCTTGGTTTTTGATGGGAGGGAGACCTAATTTTAATCGGAGGTCCACCACAGGAATGATCTTCCCTCTTAAATTAATGACTCCCAACAAATGAGCCGGCATACGGGGAACCGGGGTGACCGGCAGAAGTGTAATGATCTCGTGAACTTTCAATATTTCAAATCCGTATTCTTCTTTCTCCAAGAAAAATGTCAGGAATTTCCCTCCGGTCACACGCGGGGGTGGAGGGGGAGCCACGGGTGGTGTTGCTGTCGGTGGAACCGGTGGCTCCCTCTGCGTTTCTGGAGGGGGTGTCGGGGAGGCCGGCCCTGAGGGCCGCTGACTGTCTTCGGAACTTTGCGGAGAGGGCTCCGGTGTTGCCGGGGGTGTGGGCGGCTTTGCTTCTGCTCTGACTTCCGCACCTTTTTTTAGCTCACCGGAAGACCGTTTTTCGGCCGCTGATTCTTTCGGAAGTCCCAAGTTCGCCGTGTTCCAAAGGGTCTCCGAAACCGTTTGAATGATCCGCTGAATTTCTTTAATGATGCTGGCCCTCTCCTCGTCCGAACGGGCGCTAAAATTATTAAGCTGTTCCGCCACGGTTTTCAAGCACTCCCCAATGACGGGAGGCGCTTTTTCCGCGTCTTCGAGAAATTTGAGCCGCGCCTGTTCCCATCCGGCATTGTCGTCCGCTTCAATGAGAACAACAGCCGAAGCGGCGTCGTCGAGGGAAGAAGAATTCGGTGTCTGAGGCGCCGGTGTCATAGTTTTCTCCGATTCACTTATCGACCATTCGCAACAATTCTTGAGCGGACACTGTCCGATCAACTTATTCCTAGAGCAATTTCCATGCCAGGGACAAGAAAACGAAACTTGCTCGCACTTTCCCCTTGCGCAATGAGAGTTCCTGGACTATTATTGACAACGAAGTGGGTTCATTCGATTCAACCAATGGTGAAAGGAGATGAGTATGAACAGAGCGTGTATGGCCGTGTTGATTCTGATGTCGATGGCGGCGTCGATGTGGGCGGCGGAGGATCCGACGCAGTCGCTCTACGTTCAAAAATGCGCTTCCTGCCATGGGAAAGATGGGAAAGGCGCGCCGGCCATGGCCAAGATGTTTAAGCTGGAAATGGCCCTTTTTGACTTGACCGACAAGGCGACGCTCGATAAGAAAGACGAAGAATTGATCAAAATCACCTCAAAGGGGTTGAATAAGATGCCCGCTTACGAAACGAAGTTAAAAGCCGAAGAGATCATTGCTCTGACGACCTATTTCCGTTCCTTGGCCCCGAGTTCCAAGCCAAAATAAAAGGATTGATCCAAAACCGATGGTTCTTATTCCTGTCCGCTTGGCTGGCGGGGGGGGTGTTTTTGTTCGCTCCCCGGGGCCACTCGGCGACGAACGACGATTGTCTGGCGTGCCACGGCCAGACGGACCTGGGGCCGGCGTTTGTTGATGAAAAGGCATTTTCAGGATCGATTCACGGCAAAATTCTCTGCGTCTCGTGTCACCAAGACGCCAAAGAAATTCCCCACGTTCCTACGCTCGCTTCCGTCTCGTGCGCGGGATGCCATCGGATTGAAGCCGCCATTTATCTGAAATCCGACCATGGTCGGGCCATGGGCGTTGGCCGTGCCGAAGCGGCCACCTGCAAGGATTGCCACGGCCACAGCCACACACTCTTAAATTCCCGGGACCCCCAATCGCCGGTCAACCGGAAAAACATCGTTGCGACCTGCGCCCAATGCCACGCCGATATGAACCGCATGGCAGGCGTTCGCCTGACCCAACGGGACCCGTTGGGCACCTATGCCGCCACGGTCCATGGTCAGGCGTTGGCGGCGGGCCGGAGCAATGCCGCTGTTTGTTCAGACTGCCACGGGACCCACGACATTTTTGGGGCCGCCAACCCCGCCAGCCGGGTGTATCGACCCAACATTCCAAAAACCTGCGAACGGTGCCACGAAAACGTGGCGCTCACCTACAGAGAAAGCGTCCACGGCACGGCGATGGCGGCCGGTGTCAAGGAGTCTCCGGTCTGCACCGATTGTCATGGGGAACACAGCATTTTGTCTCCCCAAGATCCCGGGTCGTCCACCCATGTGGGGGCCATCACCCAAACCTGTTCCACCTGCCACACATCAACCAAATTGGCGCTTAAATTGGGTCTGCCGATCAACCGACTGAAAACCTACAAGGATTCTTATCATGGCATGGCGGCGGAACGGGGCAATCTGAAAGTGGCCAATTGCGCCTCTTGTCATGGGTTCCACGACATTTTGCCTTCATCGGATCCCCGATCGTCAATCCATCGAGCCAACCTTCCCACGACCTGCGGACAATGCCACACCGGGGCGGGCCCTCGGCTGTCCACGGGTTACGTTCACGGCCTTCCGACGTCAAAACATTGGTCGCTTTGGGTGGTCAAAGTGTTTTACCTCTTCGTCATTCCTCTGACCGTGGGGCTCATGTTTATGCACAACTTCTTGGATTGGGCGCGCAAGGCGTGGTCCGGTAAGCGCACGCCCCTGGGCGAGGAAGAAAAAACCGTTCGGCTGACCGTCAACGAGCGGATCCAGCACGGGGTGTTGATCCTCACGTTCTTTCTCTTGGCTTACACGGGGTTTGCGACAAAATTTTCGGAAGAGTCTTGGATGCACGCAATCGCACCGTTGAGCGAAGTGGCGCGGCGCGCGATTCACCGCTGGGCGGCCCTGGGGTTTTGTCTCTTGAGCGTTTACCACGTGGGCTACATGATCTTGAGTCGACGTGGACGCGTCCTCCTGACGGCTCTCCTCCCTCGCTGGTCCGACGTAAAATTGTTTGTTGACCGGCAACTCTTTAATGTCGGCATTCGCAAAACCCCCGCGCCGTCAACGACGTTCTACACCTACGCCGAAAAGATTGAATACTGGGCCCTGGTGTGGGGCGCTCTGGTGATGGGGGTGACGGGGACTCTCCAGGTGTTCAACAACGTGTCCTTGCGGTTTTTCCCGCTGTGGACCATGGATCTGGCCATGCAGGTTCACTTCTATGAGGCGGTGCTGGCCTGTCTGGCCATCCTGGTGTGGCACTTGTACCGGTCATGATGGACCCCGACGTCTATCCCATGAACTGGTCCTGGCTGACGGGCTACATCAGACGGAAAAAAGAGGAGAAACTCAAGGAGTGAAAATAATTGCCGATGATTTGCTTGTTCCTTTCCCGTCCTCCGTTTCGGGGACTGGGGTGCGATTTGGATATATATCATTGTTGTAAATGAGAAAATGAGCTATATAAGTGGCTGGAAAAGCCAACACCATTCTTGATACGACGTTGTCGAGGAGAGCCATGAGACAAAACCGAATTCGAATTCTCCAACGCTTTGTGTGGGGTCCGGCGGTGATGTGGACCGTGTCCGTCATGGCAGTAAAGGCGGAGAACACCCCTGTCGCTGAGTTCATCGGCGCGGAAGCGTGCGCCGCCTGTCACTCTGAGGTGGTGGAATCGTTCAAGGGGGCCCGCCACGGCAAAATGCTTCCCAAACAAAAGGGAATCGAATTTGAAAAAGCGTGCGAAACCTGTCACGGCCCCGGCTCCCTCCACGCCGACGCCGGCGGCGATAAAACTGTCCCCGGCTTTAACACGATCAAAATGTTTAAAATATTGGACACCGCGGCTGTCACGTCCGCGTGTCTCGCGTGCCACAAAGACGCTGACCGTTCCCATTGGTCGGGCAGTTCCCACGACCGGGCCAAGGTGTCGTGTACGGCCTGCCACAGCCTGCACAACGCTAAAGGGCACGGCGACCTGGTGGCCAAAAACACCAGCGAAACGTGTTACGTTTGCCACAAAGACGTGAAAGCTCAAATGCGCCGCTCCGCCCACATGCCCGTGGAAGAGGGTAAGATGGATTGCAATTCTTGCCACAACCCCCACGGGACGCCCACCGCGAAGATGCTGAACGCTTCCACCGGAAACCAACTGTGTTACCAATGCCACCAAGACAAACGGGGCCCGTTCGTCTGGGAACACTTGCCGGTGCGGGAAAATTGCATGAACTGTCACCACCCCCACGGGTCTCATCACGACAAAATGCTGGTAACGAAACAACCATTCTTGTGTCAGCGGTGCCATTCATACACACGGCATCCGGGAACCCTTTATGATGCCGACAATGCGGCCAAACAGCGGAGCCAAATTTTTGGCCAGTCGTGTTATTCGTGCCATTCCAGTATTCACGGGTCTAACCACCCGGCCGGCAAAGCCCTGACTCGATAAAAAAGAGGAGATGCTCCTATGATCAAACGATATTCACTCATGGCGGTTGCCGGTGTTCTGACGGGCGGGTTGTGGGTTTCGGTGACGAGCGCCGAGACCAAGGTTACCCAGGAGATCGAGGTTGGGTTGCAAGATGTCAACATCAATAACCCGGAAGCTAAATTCGAGGAATACAAGGATATTCCTCAAGGGATCGTTTTCCCTCGCTACGAATTGGATGTGGAATCAACCAACGGCGAGTTCTCTTTTAACGCCAAAAAGGTGGCCCAAGAGGATCAGTCTTTCACTCTGTCTTACGATCGTTACGGCAAATTCAATTTCACCGCTGGGTGGGACCAAACCCCCCACCGGTGGTCCAACACATCCCGGACACTTTACGAGGAAACGAGTCCCGGGGTTTACGAACTTCCGGATGACCTCCAGAATCATTTTCAGCTCAATCCCGGCACGGCTCCCTGGTGGAACAGTTCGACGGGTATGCCGGCGTATTTGGCGGGGGCCCATGAACAGGATTTAATGGTTCGACGGGATAAGCTTTCGGCCGGTCTTGGTGGTGCGTTAACCGAGTCTATCGGTCTGAACTTCAACTTTTCTCAGGAGAAAAAGTTTGGGAATCAATTGACTCCCCTGGGACTCGGCAGATCCTACCTCACCGAACTGGCGCGGTCTGTTGATGAAACCGTCTTCGATTCAGTTGTTTCTCTCCAATACAACCGGAAGGCCACCACCATTGGGTTGACCTACGGGTTGAACCTTTTCGAGAACGACAAGGATGTCGTTACCTGGGACAATTCGAAACGACTCACGGATCGGTTTGTGAATGGGACGAGGGATACGAGCCCTGGGACAGGGAGCAAGCAGGGTCGTGCCGCCATGCAACCGGACAACTTGGCACACAACGCCCGACTCAACGCGGGTTTTGACTTGTCGTCCCATGCTCGGCTCACTGCCGACGTCCGCTATACAAGGATGGAACAAAACGAAGCGCTCCTGCCCTACTCGATCAACTCGTCCATGACGTTTACGTCCAACGGTGTTCCCAACATCAAGGCAGATGATCCATCGGTTTTGCCCAGCCAGGACGCAGAAACGGTCATGGACCTATGGGTTCAGGACTACCACTTAAACAACCGATTTGACGTATTTTCTTTTGGGGTCAAGGCGCGATCGGAACAGTTGGCCAGCAAATCAAAGGAGATCACTTTCGCTGGGCACACCGTTCTAGACCAGGAATGGAACACCACTCCTGAAGAAACAAGCCGTTTTTCTTACCGAAAACATGGATTGACCGGTTATATGGACTGGGTAGTTTTGCGTCCTTTGATTGTGGGCGTCGATTACACGAAAGATTATGCCAACCGCACCCACAGGGAATATTCAGAAACGTCAGAAGCTTCTTGGGTGGGACGACTGAATTACACTCCCGTCTCGTGGATACAAATGCGGGGTCGTTACAATAATGCCTATCGAAATGCCAAGGAATTCGAAATCCACGACTATATGAGCAACGCCGCGACATTTTCCGAAAACCCTGGAATTCGTCGTTTTGATATCGGTGAACGGGTCCGAAACGCGGGTGACTTGAAAGTGGATGCGTGGAAGGGTCCGGTGACAGTGTCTCTTAACGGCGGACTGGGTCACGACAAATTTAAGCCGGGCGAAGAAAATTTGTCTAATTCACTCGTGGCCATTTCAACCTCAAACCAAAACAAACAATACGGTTTGCTGGAAAATCGAGTGGCCAACGCAGGAGTGGACATTTATTGTGCTTTTATGGGAGGGTTTGGGTTATCGACATACTACCAGTACAGTCAAGTTCGAGGGGTCCAGCGGCAAAACCAAAATACGGGGGCCACGGTACAGCAAAATACGGCCGACGACTACACGCTTAAGACAAACGATCGCTACGATGTGGTTGGGGTCGGTTTGGATACACCTCCGATTTACGAAACAACCTTCCACTTGGGGTATGACCTGTCCTATTCCCGCGGGGCAATGGATTATACGGAGTTGGGGTCTGCCGTGGCCACAAAAAAGTCTCTCCCGGAGACAGTAAGTTCAAAACAGGATTATTCAATTAAGGGGGAATACAAGGCGACCCAACGCCTCTCCATGAGTCTTGGATATCTTTTTGAACTTTATAACATCAAAGATTTTGCCCAAGACAACGTGCCACTGGCGGCCGGTCAAGCCGAAACCCAAACCAACGTGATGCTTGGCGACTCCAGCATGGACTACAAAGCCCACGTTGTCACCGTCCTCGCCAAGTACAAGTTCTGATTTTTCTACTTGAGCCTTCCCGTCGTTTCGGTATGGTTTTAGCCGGAACCACCATCAAACCTTTCTATGGAAAAAATACTCATCATTGACGATTTTGAACCGTTTCGCAGTACCGCGTGCCGGGTGGTGGAACGGATGGGGTTTCATGCTCTGTCGGCTTCTGACGGGCGGGAAGGGTTGGATCTTTTTACCCGGGAGAAGCCCGGCATTGTCATCACCGACCTGCAAATGCCGCAAGTGGACGGCACTGGTGTTTTGTTGGCGATCAAGCGACATCCCCGCAGACCGCGGTGGTGGTGTTGACGGGGTTTTCAACGGACGCGGTGGAACGGGAATTGTTGCGGTTAGGCGCTTTTGCGTGTCTTAAAAAACCGCTCAATCTTCAGAAAATGGTTCAGGTCATCTCCCAAATTCAGGAGAAACGCCGAGAACTTTCCAACGATATCCGGCCTGTGGCGCTGTTAAAAGTGGATTCGCCCGATTGTCGCGACGTTTTGGAACGCGCGCTCCAAACCAACGGGTGCGACACCCTCTCGCCCATCACGCCGGAAGAATGGCGCGGGCCGTTGGAGCGGGGGGAACTGGACATTTTGGTGTGGGAAGTCCATGCTGGGGACGGTCCCGCTCTCCAGCGTTTGATGGAGGTGCGCCCTGTTCGGACGGGGTTTGAGGTGATTCTTCTGCTCACCGAATCCGGTCCCGCCGAGACCGTGGCGCGGGAAATATTACAATCCGCTCCCACCGAATGTTTAAGCGCCCCCTTAGACGATTCTCTCGTGGTGGCCGCGTTTCAAAGGGTGTTCCATCGGCTGTTGGTGCGGCGAAACGCGTTGTATAAACGGGAACGGTTAAACCTCGGTTCCGCCCGGGTCAGTGTTGGGGCGGCGGGCGAACTGGTGGTGGACATGAGAGGGGGAGACCAAGGATTTATGGAATCCCTGTCCGAGGTCGCCACCCGCCTTCCCTGGCCCTGGCTCTTGTTAAGCGTTAATTGGGACATCGTTTACGCCAGTCCCGCCCTGGTCCATTGGGTGGGCCGAAGGCCCACAAGGCTTGATAAGGCCCTTTGGGAGGTTTTGGAAGGTCGTGGCCTCGTTTTGCCACCTATAGAAGAGGTTTACCCCGCCCTCTCTCATTGCGCCCGAGGGGAAACATTTCCAGGCCCCTCACTGCCCGAAGCCGTCGGAATGGCGGCCGTAAAGATTCTCCCCGCCCAACAAGGTTCAGATCGGTTCATTGCCCTGTTTTTTCCGTCCGCCCCCCCGAAATTTCAATTGCCCTCCTCGTAGCGGTTCCTCGGAGGGTCGTCTCACGTGCCCATTCGACCATCGCCGGGTGCTCTCTCGCCCGTAAACACGGCCCCAGGAATCCTTCACGTCAGCCGGGGGGCAAGGCGTTCCCGGGCTTTGACCGTATCGGCCAAATAGAACGGAATTGGTCGGTCAACTGAGTCTTTCGGGAGAACATTGGATTTTCGACAAAATCATACGGGAATGAAGAAGGCAATACGTTTGTTCGCCCGGTCGGTCACCGACGTGTGTGTGCGAATCTTGTACAATTTCGCCCAGTGTTTTATTATGGATAACCCATGCGCATTGCTCTGATTGATCTCGGGACCAACGCGGTTCGGTTCGACGTGGTGGACATCGCGTCGGACGGAACCGCCCGGCGGCTCCATCGGGAACGGTTGGCGGTGCGGTTGGGCGAGGGCGTTTTCCGGACGGGCCGGTTGGCCAAAACGGCCATGGGGCGGACCTTGGCGGCTTTTGAAAGTTTTCAAAAGACTTGTCGAGAATTGAATGCCGGACGTGTCACGGCGTTCGGTACCAGCGCTCTTCGGGACTCGGCCAACAGCGATGTATTTTTAAGCCTTCTTAAACGCCGAACCGGGTTCGATGTTCGCGTGATCTCTGGGAAAGAGGAAGCCCGTCTTATTGCCCAGGGCATTTTGGCCCACGAGGAACGGGACGCCAAGGACATCACGGCGCTCGTGGACATCGGAGGGGGAAGCGTGGAGATCACCCTCTGCCGCGGTCGACGGATCCTCCGGTCCACGAGTTTTAAGTTGGGGGTGGCCCGTCTTCAACAGGTTTATCTGAAAACGGTCCCGCCTCAACCTGCTCAGGGAGACCATTCCCCCGTCACCAAACTTCACCGTCATGTTCAGAGCCTGTTGGCCGAAGGCGCCCCTCGGGGCGGATGGCCGGATGTCTCCCGAATCATTGGGTCGGCGGGCACCATTCGCGCGTTGGACAGAATCCAGCGGACCGCTAAGGGAGGTGCCCTTACGGCCAAGACGCTTCGGGTGTGGGCCGAGCGTCTCGTCCCTCTTTCTCCCGCCGGTCTTGCCCGGGTGCCGGGCATGGAACCCAAACGTATTGAAACAATTTTGGCGGGGGCCATCGTGTTGGAAGAAATTGTCCGTGCCCTGAGGGCCGATAAGGTGGAACCCACCGATTTTTCATTAAGGGACGGCATGCTCGAAGAAGAGATCGCCACGGTTCGCCGGGGCGTGGGGACGGCGTTGGACTTTCACCTCAAAGATGTGTTTGAAAAGGCCCGTTTCTGGGGCCAGCCGGCGCGGCATCTCCACCACGTGGAAGGGTTTGCTAAAACGCTTTTTGATCGGTTGGCGCCCGTTCACCGCTTGGGCAGATCCTGGCGCGACTATTTGGTGGCCGCCGCGTGGCTTCAAGACGTGGGCGAATCGGTGAGCCCGGTCCACCATGAACGCCATTCTTACTACATGATCAAAAACGGAGATTTTCCAGGAGTGGATGCCTGGGAGCTTGAGTTTGTCGGTCAGTTGGTCCTTTGGCACAAGGGGGGAAAACTCGCACGTGCGGAGATTCCGTTCCAAGAGGCCTTTCGCCGAGGGGCGTTTCTTCGGCTTCTTTCTCTTCTTCGGATCGTCGACGCTTTAGAGAAGCCCCAGGCCCATTTGGTCACGCTTCGGGCGGTCCGAAGAGAGCGGGGCCGGGTTCAACTGGATTTAGAGGGCGAACGATCGGCGGTCAACCTGGCGGTTTTGCGGGTGGAACAAAAAAAAGAGCTGTTCGAGAAAGTCTTCCATCTTTTCTTGGCGGCCCGCGCCCGAAAATAAGCAATGTGATTTGAGGGGGAAATCATTCCCAGGGGTTTTGGTAGGAAACACCGGTGGGGTCCACGTCTTGAACGTTTCGCGTCACAAAAATAAGATTGTGGTCCAGGGCTGTGGCGGCCAACAAACCATCGATCACATGGACGGGTTTCCCCTGGGATTGCGCCCTTGCCGCCAATAAGCCCCATCGGTCCGCGATCTGTTCCGTCACCGGAAGGATCCGGTCTGAAAAACGGTCCGGAAGGTCTTTTTCCAGCCATGTTTCCAAGCGGGATTTCCGGGTGCTTTGGGGTAAAAGAGAAATCCCTTTTCGAATTTCTCCCAATGTCAGGACACTCAAGAAAAGCGCGTCTTCGTCGGCTTCTCTCACCCAACGAACCACATTCGGTTGGGGTTTGGGTTTGATCAATTCGGATATGACATTGGTGTCCAAAAGGAACCCGCTCATATATCCGACGGACGGTCATGGTCTGCGCTTCGTCTGAGGTCCAGCTTGGTGCTGGCTAAAGGGGAATGGGCAAAGAAATCCACCAGGGACCCGCGTCGTGCGTGGCGGCGCTGGAGAGAGAGAAAGTCCTCTTCGGCCATCAAGACCACGGTTTCTTTCCCATGATGGGACACGCGTTGGGCCCCTTCGGTTCTCGTTTTCCGAAACAATTCACTGAACCGCGCCTTGGCTTCCTGCACCTGCCAATGGCCACGTCCCAAAGGTCGTTTGTATTTTAAGGACATAGTAGGCCCTCCCCCCATTCAAACCAGTCTGACTAGATACATTATAAGCCGCTTTCCCATAGCTGTCAAGACCGCCTTCGCCTTCAATGAAGCGGGGTTTCACGACAAAGCGGGGTACCTTGGTATTCGCGGCGTGCCAATTCTTCGAAACACGCCTGGGCTCGGACGGGGGAAGGAAGGCGAAGGTGCCCGGGGATCGGACGCACGAGCGAGGGGGAGCGTTTGCGCCAGGTCCCTTGGGGCGTCAATTCCCTGGCTTTCACTGAGTCGGCAATGTAGATCGGGATGACCACGTCCTTAATGAACCGGCGAATCCGGTCGTCCAAAATCGGGAAAGCGATTTCCAGACGCGAAAAGAAATTTCGCGGCATCCAGTCGGCGCTGGAGAGATACATCCGGTTGGAATCTCCGAAATAGAAGATGCGGCTGTGTTCCAAAAATCGGTCGACGATGGAAAGGACCCGAATGTTGTCGCTAAGCCCTTTGACCCCCGGGATCAGCGAGCACGCCCCCCGCACCATTAAATTCACCCGCACCCCGGCTTGGGAAGCGCGATAAAGACTTTCAATAATCCCCTCATCGACAAGAGCGTTCACTTTTGCGAAAAGGGACGCGGGGCGCCCGGCGCGCGCCGCGTCGGTTTCGGATTCGATCAATTGCAAAAGCAATCGATGGAGGCGGGCCGGGGCGGGGACAACGGTTTTAAATCCGCTCGGCACGTCGCCGCGGCAAAGGGCGTCAAAAAAGATTTGGGCGTCTTCCCCGTATTCGGGCCGGGAGCTGAGGATTGCCAAGTCCTCATAGGCCCGCGCGGTGGCGGCGTTGTAATTGCCGGTGGACAGGTGGGTGTAACGCCGCTCGACCCCCTCTTCTCGACGGGTGACCAACGCCACCTTGGCGTGAAGCTTGAGCCTCCCGAACCCGAAGGCGACTTCCACCCCGGCTTTTCTCAGCTGGTCGGCCAGGCGGAGATTGTTCATCTCGTCAAACCGGGCGCGAAGTTCAATCACCACGCGGACGCGTTTTTTGGCGAGGGCGGCGTTTTTGAGCGCGTCGATGACCGGCGAGAGCGCGTCCATTCGATACACCGTCTGTTGGATCGAGGTGACGTCGGGATCTTTGGCGGCCGCTTGAATAAAATTGACATACCCGTCGAAACTCTCGTAGGGATGGTGCAAAAGGATATCCCGTTTTTTCAATTCTCTAAAAATAGAGGCGCGTTTCGCCAACGATCGCATGAGAAAGGGCTGGAGAAGCGGTAAGGTAAGCGTGGGTTCGGAACGGAAACGGGGGGGAAGTTTTCCCAAGGCGGACCATAGCCCAGACAGGTGAAGGCTTCCCGGCGCGAGATGGACTTGCCGCGGGGACAGCCGAAGTGCCGCCACACAGCGTTCCAAAAGGTCCAAACGGGCCTCGCCCCCATATTGAAGTCTTACCGGCCGACCACGGTCCCGGGACCCCACCCCGGTTCGGATGAGGTCGGGAACCAAGGACGGATCTTCCTCGGAGATTTCCACCGGGATGTCCCCATCCCGCGTGAGTCGGAAAATGGCCGGGCGGTCTGGAATCCGAAAGGCTGTGCCGGCATGGCTCAGCAGAAGATCATCCAAAAAAAAGAGACGGTAAGGGCCGGATTCGGTCGAATGAATATGAATGGGGGCCAGCCGCCGGGAAACAGTGACCCACACGTTTGACGGGAAAACAAGGGCGCATTTGAGGTTTTCCAAGAAACTGAGTCGGCTGGAGCGAAAAGGTTCTGGGGGCGAAAGGCCGGGCAATATGTCGCGGTTAAAAATTTCCTGACCGATGCGAAAGTTTTCGCTCTCCACGGGGGCCCGTCGAACCAAATGGATCCCTTTCGGTTCCAACGCCGACGCCAAGAGGTCCAACGTTTCCCCTTGTTTGGCCGCCAATCCGGTCACCATGTCCAACAACGTGTTCCGTGTTCCCAGGAGGTGGTGGGCCGCCAGACGATTCCGTTGCAATCGAATGGAACGATCCAACGAGGCGTAACGGATCATAAAAAATTCGTCCAGGTTGGAGGCGGTGATGGCAAGGAACTTAAGACGTTCCAGAAGCGGGTTGGAACTTGATCGGGCTTCCTCCAACACGCGTTCGTTAAACTGAAGCCCCCCCAGGTCCCGGTGAATAAAGGGACGGCCCGGAGAACTGAGGAGATGGGGAAGCGTTGGAAGAAACCGGGTCATGTGGCGCTCCCCAAAATCCCCCGTTGGTGGGCGCTAAATCGGAGACGTTTAAGAAGAAATGGCCGAATGGCCATGGCGGATGTCTTTGCCGAGGACCATGTAGACCACGTCTTCGGCGATGTTGGTGGCGTGGTCGCCGATTCGTTCCATGTTTTTGGAAAGGAGAATCAGCTCCACAAAGGCTTCCGAGCGGGGCGGGTCGGTGCGGATCAGAGAGATCAACTCGGTCAAGGCCTTGGCCTTCAGCCGGTCTTCCTCCTCATCTTCGACCAGAACCCGCTGGGCCAACGCAACGTCCCGTCGCGCGTACGCATCCAAACTTTCCCGCAACATTTTTTGAGAAAGTTCCGCCATGCGGGTGACCATCGCAAGTTGGGGGACCGGGGGTTCTTTAAAGAGATGATAATAACCCGTTTGTCCGGCGTTGACGGCCATGTCGGCGATGCGTTCCAAATCTGAGTTCACTTTCATGGCGGCGGTCAAGAACCGCAAGTCAACCGCCATGGGCTGGTGGAGTGCCAACAGTTTCACGACGGTATCGTCAATGTCCATGTGGAGCCGGTTGGCTTCCTCTTCCATGGCGAACACTTCCTCGGTCAGGGCGCTGTCCCGATCGACCAACGCTTTCACGGTTTTTTGGATCATGGATTCACAAAGGGCGCCCATGCCCAAAATTTTCTTTTCCAGCGCTTTCAAGTCTTGGTCAAAGTGTCGGTCCATTATCCGAATCTCCCTGTGATGTAGTCTTCGGTCAGTTTATTCGACGGGTTGGTGAAAATTTTTTCAGTTCGGTCGAACTCGGCCAGTTCTCCAATGTACATAAACCCGGTAAAGTCCGAAACCCGCGCCGCCTGTTGCATGTTGTGGGTCACGATCAAAATGGTGACCCGGTTTTTAAGTTCGGCCACCAGTTCCTCCACTTTCCCGGTGGCGATGGGGTCGAGGGCGCTCGTTGGCTCATCGAACAAAATGATCTCCGGGTCGGTCACCAAGGCCCGGGCGATGCAGAGTCGTTGTTGCTGGCCTCCGGAAAGATCCCCGCCCAAGGAATGCAACCGGTCCTTCACCTCCTCCCACAGGGCCGCCCCCCGGAGCGCGTGCTCCACCCGTTCCGCGATCGCGGACTTTTTGAGGTCACCCCGCACCCGCAGGCCGTAGGCCACGTTCTCGAATAGGGTCTTCGGGAAGGGGTTCGCCTTTTGGAACACCATGCTGATCCTCATGCGAACCTCGATGGGGTCCACGTCTTTGCCCAAAATGTCCGTGTTCTCCGGAAAAAGGCGCAGGCTCCCCTCATACCGGTTTCCGGGGTAGAGGTCGTGCATCCGGTTGAAACAGCGGAGGAGGGTGGTTTTGCCGCATCCGGAGGGACCGATCAAGGCGGTCACTTTCTTTTCGGCCACCGCCAGGTTGATTTTTTTCAGGACCTGGTGGGTCCCGTAAAAGAAGCTGAGATCCTTGACGTCCGCCTTCACCGCGGCGCCGCTCAAAACCTGTGGGGGGGAGATCAATGTTTCTACCATTTTATCCTCTTTCGGAACCGATATCGAATCCAGATGGCCGCGCCGTTCATGGCGATCGTCATGCCCATGAGCACCAAGCCTGCCGCCGCGGCGTTCAAGTGAAAAGCTTTTTGAGGGCGGGAGATCCAGTTGAAGGCTTGAATGGGCAGGACGGTACGGGGACTTGAGCCATTCAAACGAAAGGAAAGGGAATGTCCCCGTGAAAGGGGACCCGGGCAGGAACGCGATGAAGGTCAGGGCGCCGATGGTGATGAGGGGGGCGCTTTCCCCGATGGCGCGGGAGAGGCCGATGATCACGCCGGTCAGGATGCCCCCGGCGGAGTAGGGCAAGATGTGGTGGCGCACCAATTGCCACTTGGTGGCTCCGACGGCGAAGGCCGCCTCGCGGATGGAACTCGGGATGGTGCGGATCGATTCGCGTGTCGCCATGATGACGATCGGCAGGATCAGGAGGGCCAGGGTCAGCCCCGCGGTCAAAACACTCATGCCGAAGTGGAATTTGTAGACGAAAAGACCCAACGCCATTAAACCGTAGACGATGGAAGGGACCCCCGCCAAATTGGCGATGTTGATTTCGATCAGGGTGGTCATCCAATTTTTGGGGGCATATTCTTCCAGATAAATGCCCGCCGCGACTCCCATGGGGACGGCCGCCAGGGCGGTCACGAACATGACCACGCCGGTCCCTACCCACGCCGAAAGGATGCCGGCTTTTTCCGGGAAGCGGGACGGAAAAGAAGAGAAGAACGTCCAGTTCAAGCGGACGGTCCCGTCCCACGCCAGGTCGATCATGAGCGCCAGGAGCGTCACGATGCCCACCAGCGTGGCCACGAGGCCCAGGAAGGAGAAGATTTTGTCGGCCCGTTTACGTCGCGCGATGTCTTCTCGCGGTGTCATTAATATTTCTCCCGGAAACGTTGTCGCAAGATGTGCCCACCGATGTTGAAGACGAGGGTCATCAGCATCAGGGTCAACCCGGCGGCGAAGATGGTTTGGTAGCCCAAGCTCCCGTGGGGGAGGTCCCCCAGGGACACTTGGACGATGTAGGCCGTGATGGTGGCCGCGGGCTGAAGCGGGTTCAAGGTCAAATTGGGTTGCATGCCGGCCGCGATCGCCACCACCATGGTTTCCCCGATGGCACGGGAGAAGCCTAACACGTAAGCCGACGCCACGCCGCTCAACGCGGCGGGGAACACCACCCTCAGAGAAGTCTGAAACCGCGTGGCTCCCATGGCGTAGCTGGCTTCGCGGAGGTTCATGGGCACGGCCCGCATGGCGTCCTCCGACAACGAACTCACGTAGGGGATGATCATGACCCCGATGACCAGCCCCGCCGATAACATATTGAACCCGGACAAGGAGGGAATGAAGGTTCGAAGGATCGGAGTCACGAACAGGAGCGCGAAGTAACCGTACACCACGGTCGGCACCGCGGTGAGGAGTTCCAAGAAGGGTTTCACCGTTTCCCTCACGCGGGGGGGGGCGTATTCCGAAAGATAGATCGCGGTGATGGTGCCGACCGGAAGCGCCAGCAAGAGAGCCACGGCGGCCACCGTGGCCGTCCCGGCCACCAGGGGAAGGATGCCGTAATGGGCGTCGTCAAAAAGCGGCGTCCACTGAGTGTCCGTCAAAAAATCGAGGAGAGGAATTTGCCTGAAAAACGACAGGGACTCGAACCCCAAAACCCCAACGATGCCCAAGGTGATGGCGATGGAGGAGGCCGCCGCGAAAAAGAGGGCCCACTGGATCCCCCGCTCGCGCCAACGTTGAAGGGCCCCCGGCCCCCGGAGCCGGGGGAGCGGTGGAAGCAGAGGCAATGGGTCCCCGGGCTGAAGGGCGGTGTTCGCGCGGGCCCCGGGCGCGCGCGACTTCTCTAGTAAGGAAAACACGTTTTTTCTCTCATGTGAGGAATTTATTTTACAACCTTTGCAGAGCCTCCGGTGAAGGCCAGGGGATCAACAAAGGCCCCCGCCGCCCGCGGGGTGACCGGGGCGGCGAGGCCTCCGTTTAAAGTTTGGGACGTCGGTTCAACAGCTCGTTAATTGAAACGCCCACCTCGGCTTTGCCGCCGAACGCGGTGCCGGCTTGGCCCTTTTGGAACCGTTCCAGCACTTGGGTGTATTCCGCGTCGGGAAGCGGCACGTATTTCACTTCGCTCACCAGTTTCGGCGCGTGCGTGATGTAGAATTCGACGAACCGTTTGACCTCGGGTTTCCGCATTGATTTTTTTGCGACGTAGATGAAGATCGGTCGCGAAAGAGGGGCGTACGTCCCCCCCTTCACCGTCTCCATGGAAGGGAGCACTCCGCCCTTCCCGCCGTCAACGGCGACGGCCTGGAGGGTGTCTTTGTTTTCCATGTAGTAGGCCAACCCGAAATAACCCAGGCCGCCCTCGTCGTTCGCGACGCCCTGCACCAGGACGTTGTCGTCTTCGGAAGCGGTGAAGTCGCCCCGGCTGGACTTGGATTTCCCAACGACGGCTTCCGTGAAGTAGTCGAAGGTTCCGGAATCCGCGCCCGGACCGTAGAGCTTAATGGCCTTGTCGGGCCACTTCGAGTTCACTTGGTTCCACCTCACGATCTTGCCCTGGGCCGCAGGTTCCCAGATCGTCTTTAGTTCGGCCACGGTCATGGTTTTGGCCCAGGTGTTTTTGGGGTTGATCACCACGGTCAAGGCGTCGAAGGCCACCGGAAGTTCAACATATTGGATGCCCATCTCCAGGCAGGCGTCCATCTCTTTTCTAAGGATCGGGCGGGACGCGCCGGAAATGTCGGTTTCCCCGCGGCAGAACTTCTTGAACCCCCCGCCGGTGCCCGAAATGCCAACGGTGACCTGAGTCGCTTCCGTTTTCATGAATTCCTCGGCCACGGCTTCCGTGATGGGAAACACGGTGCTGGATCCGTCAATCTTAACGATCTTTTTTTCAGCGGCCACCGGCAGGACGCCCCATACCAGGGCGAGAACCGTCAGACCGCGTAGGGTTGATTTCATCATGTTATTCTCCAATGTTGGTTGCAGTCTACAACGCCGTTGTGACGAACGTGCGACGGAACCAATTGTTTTTGTGTCACGTAGATCTCAAGGGAAGCGTCCGAATGGGAAAGGAGGGAAACCATCCGGACGCTTCCCTTAAACCGATTTCAAACCCCGTCCCTCTCGGGGTTGGGTTTTGGTCAGAACTTAACTTGCCAGTCGAACTGCATGGTGTTGATGTCCTTCTTCGCCCCTTCAATGATGGAGGTCTGGAAGAACTTCGCTTTCAACTGTTGATTTTTCCAGGGGGCGAAGGCGACCCAATAAATGTCGCCTTTTCGGTTGGTGGCGGGGAAGTCCGAATCGTTGGCGTCGGCCACGGTGGAATCCTGTTCCAGGCGTTTGTTGAAATAAGCCACTTCCCATGATCGGGGGGCGCTGGCGTTGCCCAGCATGAGACCCACCTGGTGGCCTGTGTCGCGATTCCGGTCGCCCGATGTGTAAAGGTCGTCCCGGGCGGCCAGGTTTTTGATGTAGCTCCCCTGAATGGACAAGGGCATGTTGAACAACGTGGTGTAGAGTTCCGCCGTAATATCGGCGACGCGGAAATCATTGCTCAGATTCCCGTTGGTTTTACTGTTGGTGTTGGGGTTGTGGGGACCATTGAACGTTTTGTTTCGCTCGTTGACCCACTCGTGGAGGGCCCCGGCCAAGGTCAAGCGGGAATCCATGGGTGCTGGGAGGATGACGCCGATCTGGTTGCTGAACACGTATTGAGCGGCAGTCGCGGAAGAGCTGGCGACGGGGGTGGTGGCGGTCCGTTCGTTGACGACCATCTGCAGGGCGTTCACGAAAACGCGTCCTTTGCCGAAGAATGACAACTTGACGCTTTCCGCCAATCCTTCGGGGTTCAGATCGGTGTCCCAAACGGCGTCCGATACATACGGCTGCCACAGGGGGTTCTTCATTTTTCCCCCGTACAACTTAAGGAGTTCAATGGGCTTGAATTCAAGGTACGCCTGATCGATCCACAGTTGTTTTTGGCTGCTCATGTTGCTGAGCGTTTGGTTGGTCGATGTCTGTTCCCCGGTGCCGCTGGCGAACAGGGTTTTCACAGCCAACTGGCTCGTCACCTCGTAATCCATGCCGAACCGCAACCGGAAACGCTGTCGGTCTCGGTTGGTTTTGTCGGTTTCCTCTGTTGTTTGATGACGCAAGCGCAGGTCGCCTTTGAAAGCGAGTTTGTCGCTTGAGATGGTGATTTCGCCAGCGACGGCGGACCCGGCCATAAAGAAGGCCAGCCCGGCCACGAGGGCGGCTGATGTTCTCTTGATTTGCATCTCAATTCCTCCTTGCTTCTGTTTGTGTCCCGAAAAATCCGGGAAGGTTGGCCGACCCGGGCCCCCCGCCCACCTTCCCGGCACGCGAGAAGGCGCGGCGAGGGTGTCGAAAGGGTTCGGATCGGCGTTTCGAGTGGCGTTTCGGCCGGCTCAAATCGGAATGTTAAAAAGACCTGTGTGGGCACGGACGGTTGTGGCGAGTGTCCCTCTCTCAGAGCCTAATCTACCGAAATCCGCGCTCCCATGGAATTGTGGAAAAGTAAAGTCTGTGTGACTAACGTGTGACGAATCGAAAAAGGGTGTCAGGCCGATTCCATCACCCGCCAACGGGTGCTGGGGGGACTCATTAATAGAGGAGACCGAAACAGTCCCTCCGGAAGTCTCTGGGTGCGGTTCCAGTGGCGAATCACGGCTTCTTGAAACCGCCGTGAAGCAATGTGGGACACAAGGCGCCCCACTTGTTCATTGCGGGGGGACAGCCGACGCGCGGTTTGTTCTTCGTTCAATGTGGCGTGTGTCAGCATAAATCTCCTATGCGGCGAACGGCAGGCGCCGAAGGTCGGTGACAATTTCTTTGATTCGTCCAGCAACAGCCTGGTCGTCCATGTCGTTTGTTTCGAGATCCTTCAAGGCCTCTTTGAGTTGTTCCTCGGCGTTCCGGAGGGCCGCTCGCAGAACATCGGCGTTCATCTTTCGTGGGGTCATATTTTTCTCCCATGTCTTTTATTTGGTCCAAGTATAACCGGAGAGGGCCAGAAAGACCATTGTGTACGGGTAAAATCAATGTGACGTGTGCGTGTAGGGGGGACGTAGATAGGGGACGTTGCTTATTTAGTGTTATTGTGGAAGGGGGGCTGTATTCCACGTCGATCGCGGTTGGATAGGCGGGCACACTCCATCACAGTATAGGGAGGGGAATCGTCCGAAATATTTTTTCCCCGCATGAAGCGGCTCGTGTAATAGGGGACGTTGCTTATTTAGTGTTATTAAGGAAGACAGTCTGTATGCCACGTCAAACGCGGTTGGTTAGGCGGGCACACTCCATCACAGTATGGGGAGGGAAATCGTCCGAACAAATTTTTCGCTGTATGATGTGGCCCGCAAGAATATTCTTGAGTGGCCTGATGTTCCCTGTGACAACAAATAAAGATCAATGTCGGGGTCAGGCCAGTTCTCGTTTTCCAGGTTCCTCGTCGAGGAACCTCGCGCGCCCCAAATAAAAAAGGATTTCCCAAACAAAATCGACGATAACACTAAATAAGCAACGTCCCCTAAGGTCGTCCCCTAGGCTCAAGGGGACGGGCCTTGGGTCGAGGGGCGTTATTCTTCTTCGAAACGGTAGCCCACTCCTTTGACTGATTGGAGGAGATGGCTCTCTTTCCCGAGTTTTCCACGCAGTCGAGTGACGGTGGTGTCGATGGCTCGGCTGGTCCCGAAAAATTGGGCGCCCCAGACGGCTTCGTCTAGAAAGGCCCGCGTCAGAACCCGGCCCCGGTGGGTGAGAAAGACCAAAAGGAGATCAAACTCTTTCAGGCGGAGTTCCACCGGAGTTCCGTCGATGGTGACTTTTCTCCGCGAGGTGTCCAGGGCAAGATCGCCCGCTTTTAGAATCTCGCCGTTTTCTTTCACGACTGTTTGTTTTCGGAGCGCCGCGCGGATCCGGGCCACGAGTTCCCGGGGGCGCAGGGCGCGTTTCGAGATGAAGTCCTCGGCTCCCATCTCCAACCCCAACACAACGTCCGTTTCCCGTCCACGGGCCGTCAGCATGATAACGGGGATGTCCCGGGTTTTTGGGTCAGCTTTTAAGGATTTGCACACTTCCAGCCCGTCTTTCCCCGGCAGGTTCCAATCCAAAAGCACCAGGTCCGGGTGGGATTCCGCCGCCATTTTAAGACCCTGAGACCCGTCTTCCGCGCAGACGACCACAAAGTTTTCTTTTTTTAAAATATCGTCCACCAGCCGGATAAAGTCCGGTTCGTCGTCCACCAACAAAATTCGAGGTTGGTCCATCTCAGGCCACTCCGGGCAAGACCACGGAAAAGACGCTCCCTTGTCCCGGTTCGCTCTTCAGTGTTAGGACACCGCCATGGGCTTCCGCCAAACCGCGCGCGATGGCCAGACCCAAACCGGTTCCCTTCGCCCCGCGAACCGTATTCCGGATTTCCCGCACCTGTTCAAAGCGGTTAAAGATCCGCTGTTGATCTTCCGTGCGGATTCCGGGTCCCGTGTCGGCCACAGACAGACGCACGTAGGCGGACGCGAGAGGACGCTCGGGCGCGACCCGCGCGAGGGATTCCCTCAAGCGATGGTCGGATACGGGGTCCGCCGTTTCCGCCCGGAGTGTGACCGTTCCCCCCATCGGCGTGAATTTGAGCGCGTTGGCCGTCAAGTTGGTTAGAATTTGATGGAGCTTGTCCGGGTCGGCCAACAGGGGTAGTTTTGGGGGGACGGGGTCCGCGCTGAGGCGAATGGATTTTTCCCGGGACTTGGGAAGAAAAAGAGCCGCGACGTCATTTAGGACCACCGCGGCGTCGAGCGGTTGTTTTTTAACTTCCACGGCGCGGGCTTCGATTTTGGCCGTATCTAAAATGTCGTTAATGAACCGGCCGAGGCGTGTGGCATTGTTCCGGAGGATGGTTAAGTAATCCGGAATATTTTCCCGCCGTTCCGCCCGCCATTCGTCCGAGATCACATTGGCGTAGCTTTCGATGGCCGAAAGGGGAGATCGGAGTTCGTGAGAAACGTTGGAGACAAAATCTTCTTTCATCTGGTCTAATTCCCCCAGCTTGCCCGCCATCAGATTGAAATCACTGCCCAATCGGCCCAACTCGTCCCGACGATCAACAACGATCCGGTGGGTAAGGTCGCCCGACGCCAATCGGTGGGTGGCCCGCGTGAGGGATTCAATGGGGCGGATCAGATTTCGCGCCACGGCCCAAGCCCCCACAAGCCCCAGGATCAGGGCCATGGCCGAGACCTCCAATATCCTTCGCCAAAGACCTTCCAGAGATTTTTGAACCAGTTCTTCCAGAGACCTCTGCGAATAGACAATAACAGCTGTGCCGGGGGGACCCTTCCCCAGTGAAACACGTTCCGATAGGGCCACCACATCTCCTTTAGAGACATCCGTCCATCGGTGTTCCCCCGGCCTGCTCTCCCGTTGGTTTTTCGGAGCGGCGTAAACCCCGCCTATTTCCCGAGCGTCCGAATGGGCCAACACCCGTCCCTTTCCGTTCGCGAACAAGGCCTGGACGACTCCAAAACTTCGACCCAGGGCCTGGGCCGCGCTGATCGCGGCCAGTTCGTCGTGTACGATCAGGGCGTCCCGGCAAGTCTGGGCGAATTGGTCCAGCGTGGATTTTCGGGTCGCTTCCAACCGCTGGAGGAGAGCGTTCCGTTCAGCCATATACAACCCGCCGGCAATGGCCCCCGTTAAAAACACCAGCAGACCTCCGATCATCAAACTCAACCTAGAGCGAATGGACATAAATCATTTTCCTTGAGGATTTCCTCCTTGACGGTTCAATTCTTCGCGAACCCGTTCAAGGGCACGGCGCGTGGTTTTATCCTCCGGGGTCAATTGTAGCGCTTCTTCAAACAGTTTTTGAGCGCGGACCCAATCCCCGCTGGCAAAAGCGCGGGAACCCTCCGCATACCTTTCTCGGCTTTCACCAGCGCGTTTCGTTTTCAGTCGTTGATCAAGCGCGGCCAAATGTGACGCGCTCGATCTGTAGGACGTGAGACCATCCTGGGAAGCGTTAAATAGCGCTTGAGCTTTTTCCAGTTCGCCGGAAGCCTCCGCTTTCTCCGCCAAAGCGTAGAGCGCGGAGCGGCATCGTTCGATGCCGGCTTTGGCCTCCGCGGTGTTCCTATCCAAGGCGAACGCTTTTTGCCACCGTTCCAATGCGGTCTCCCAATGAGATCTTTTTTCTTCTTCCTTCGCCCAGAGAATCTGTTCTTGAACCTCGCGCTGGCGGCCGCGGGCGACCTCGGTTTTGGCTCGTTCCCGTCGTTCTTGGGCGACAGCGGCTTCTGCCTGCGCCAGGGCCTGGGAGGCGCCGGGCCGATCCGGCTGAACCAGAACAAGTTTTCGAAAGAAATCCGCCGATTTCTCGTAGCGACCATTTTTGAAGGCCTGCTCGCCTTGCTGGAAGAGCATGTCTGGGTCAAGACTTTCCGCAAAACGGATTTGGAAGGCGTCCGAAAGATTTCGTGCTTCTTGATTCTTCGGGGAGAGCCGATGGATCTTTTCTAGTGTCTCGAGGCCGTGCGCGAAATGCCCGATGTTTAGATCTGCCCGCGCTTGGTCGAGAAGGGTTCGCAACTGCACTTCTTCCTTTAAGGGTGTTCCAAATCGAACAGCCAAGTCAAAACGGTGGGACGCGCCCAGGTCCGGATCGGGGGTGAAGGCGTAATTGAAACGAAGAGACCCTCGTTCCAGGCCGGCGCCCAAGACAAACCGCGCTCCTCCTCCTGAAGGACGATCGGTTCGATAGCCCCCGCGGAGGGCTCCACGCCATTCGCGGGAAAGGGGCGCCGCGTATTCAATGCCGATCCCGGTTCGTGATTTGTCATCAACGGGAGCGTCGAATTCAAGGGCCAGGAGGAGAGCGCTTTTTTTTGAGGGGAGAGCGACGACGTAGCTTGCTCCGCTCCGAAGAATCAACGGGAGGAGGATGGTTTCCTCCCCCAGCGTAAGCTTGGTTCCCATATTGGCCACGCCCACCCCCCAGGCAAGCCTCTCCTGGGCCGCCTTGCCCAAGAGCCCCACGTCTAGGGCGTAGGCCTGGCCGCTCTGTCCCGCCACCTCTTGGCGGACGATTTTTCCAGAGACCCCCACCGAAACCCCGCCCACCGACTCGGCGTAAGAAAGACCCAAAATGCTTTCCCAGGGACGGGTTTGGCCGACGTCCGCCCCGTCCTCCACCATGTCGATGGGATCCATGGAAAGATAAGAGAAGCGCCCGCCCCAAGTCCGCCGTTTGCCCGCTTTCCAAAACGGGTGGGCATAGGCCGCGAACTCATGGAATTGATCCGCGTAGGCGTCTTCGTGCATGAAAAGGAATTCGGATTGAGGCAGTTGTTGCAGGCCCGCCGGGTTCCAGTCGACGGCGCTGGCGTCGTCGGCCACTCCGACGAAAGCGCCCCCCAACCCCAGGGCCCGGACGCCGGTCTCCCGTTTCAATGCCGCGGGACCCCGACCCCCCTGGTCGGAATTGGAAAAGAAATCGGCCTGGAGGGGGAATTGCGAAAACAAACTCAGGAGGAGAAGGCCCACGGAAATCCCCGATTGTTTTGGTCCCTGTCGATCGTGGTGTCTGACACAAAACATGGCCCCGTACCCCTTTTATCCCCGCACGACGATTTTTTCCCTTTCGACCCGGCCGTTGATTCTCATCACCAGATAGTAAACCCCCGGAACCACGCGACGCCCGTCGTTGTTGGCGCCGTCCCATTCCAAGGCCAAAATCCCGGTGGCCTGATCACCCTGGATGATATCGCGCACGATCCGGCCGTTCGTATCGTGAACCGTCGCGTGAACCTCGCTGGGGCTTTCGAGATGGCATTCAAAGCGGGCTTTTTGGCCGTTTTCCGGATTGAAACGGTTGGTGACAACCGTTATCCGCCCCGGCTCCAAGCTTAAATCCCAAGTGTCGCTCGCAAGATCGCTTTCCCGTAAAACGCTGTTGCGGAACTTCGCCTGGACGGTCTTTTTTCCGGGGGCGGAGGTGAGGGTCACAGGGAGGGTCGGTTGGAAAGGAATCCACTGGCCCTTGAAAGAATCGGTGATGTCCCCCCAGATCATCATTTCGGTGGGTTGGCCGCCCACGTGGAGGGTCAACCCCACTTGCAAGGAGGGCGTCGCCCGGGGAACGATTTCGACGCAGGGGGTCGTAAGGGGGGCGAACCCAAAAACGATGTGGACGACTCCTTGGGAGTTGGAAGGGGGTCGACGTTGCCCAAAGCTTTCGTAAATAGCGAAGTCTTCAATCCCGTCCCCGTCCAAATCCTTGACCATTCCGCTGAAAGACATTCGACTGAGAAAAGTCATCGTCACGGTGGGCGTGGATACGGCGGTGAGGGGGCCGGTTCCCCGATCAAGGCTTAATTCACCATAAACACCACTGACGCCACGGGTTAAAAAAAGGTCGCCGAGGCCGTCTCCATCAAAATCTCCGATGGAGTCAAACCGGTCGGTCTCCCCAGAGAGAAGGACTGTGGGGTAATAATGGGGGGAGCCCGGGGTCAGATCGATCAAGTGTCTCCCTGGGGAGAGCGCTTGTCCGTCCAAAAGGGCTCGGGGCCGAGAGGGAAGCCAGGCGGGGGTCGGGAGGACTCCGCAAAGGAAATCCGGTTTGTTATCTCCATTGAGGTCTTCGATACCCACAACCGTTCCCCCTTGAATCAAAACGTTGGCGGATGTCACCGCAAGGTCCCATGTCATCGGAAAAGACAATGGGCCATAAAAAATATGCCCATCGATGCTGAGGTCGGTTATTCCATTCCGGTCCAGATCTTCAGTTAAAAACACACCCCCCAGTTGGTCATCGGATTTTCCGATAAAAGTTGAAACCGGCGCCCCGGATTGAACATTGATTTCACCGGACGGGAGGGTTTCCTGACCAAAAAAAATATACCCTGCACCGGCGCTGGGCCTCCCTAACGGTTGGGCGGAGGGGTCCCCGATGGCGATGTCGGCATAAATATCTTCGTTGAATTTCCCAGAGGCTAGTCCTCCTCTCCCTCCTGGGAGGAGCAACAGGAGGTCCGGAGATGTCTCGGAGAGATCAATCACTGGGTCCGAGGTGGTAGGTCTTCCTCGAACAGCGAGCACGGCGGAATATGAGCCCGTGCTCCGCCAATAATTGGTAGAGAGACGGAAGATGAGGTCCTGTTTTCCATCCCCATCGATGTCGGCTAAGAGCATGGAGACGTCTTGTTCTAGTGGGAACGGCGCAATAATCTGGAAATCCGCCCGGCTCGAAAAGAGGTCACTTGTCTTCCAAGAAGGACCGCAAAAGATGTAGACGATGAGCCCGCCAGATCCGTCCTGGAACCCAACAACCAAATCGTTCTTCCCGTCGCCGTTAAAGTCTCCAGAGGTCATGGCCTTAAAATATCGGGTCCAAAAAGCATCGTTGAAAATTGAAACATTTTGGTCCCCCGGGATCGTCATCTCGAATGCGGAGGCCGCATTCCCCCAAAAAAGGAACGCCGCGACTCCGCACTGAACGAAAATGTTTGTTCTCCAAAGACGTTGCATCAGAGAGTGCCTCCGATAGTCGACTTTTTTCAGTATACCAGGGATTTCCGGAATTTCAAGGTCTGCCCACCTCTCGCTCTCCCGGGCTTTTTTCCCGCAAAAAAGATGTTTCCCAGATGTCACTTAAAAGAAACGTGCCTGTTTCGTCCGTCCATTACACTTATGTTGAAAGGGAAAGTTCACGGCGCGCAACGGAAAGAAAATTATCGAAAAATCGGTGAGCGCCGCGAGATAAAAGGAGGAAACGACATGAGGGAAATCTCGAACGTCCGGCAGGCGCAGATCGGTGTGTGGGTGAGCGTGTGGGCGGGGGCGACCTTGTTTGCCACCTGGGTGTTCGCCCACCGTTTCCCCTGGGGAGGCGGCGTTGCCCATGCAGGCACGTTCATTTTCTTTTGGTTTGTCTTTGGGGTGGCGGGGTATCGCTCGATATTGGCCCTGGTTCCGCTTCGTCCCGGAGATATGAACCCGGGGTCCCAGGAGGAATGGGTATTCCAAGTCATCCATCTTCCTTTTAATTTCTTTCTCTTCGACCCGGTGGTTCGCTCTGGCCTTCTTCCGACCTGCTTCTCCGCAGTGGTCTACCGATTGTTCGGGGCGCGGCTCGGAAAAAATACCTATCCGGGTCACAGTACCCTCTTCGATCCCCTCTTTGTGGAAATCGGCGATTCGGTCAGCTTGGGGCATCAGGCCACGCTCGTGCCCCATGTCATGGAGGGGGAGAGAATGGGTTGTTTCCCCATTCAAATTGAGGACGGGGTGACCATCGGGGTGAACGCCGTGATCTTGGCCGGCGTGACGATCGGAAAAGGCGCGGTGGTGGCGGCGGGGGCCGTGGTCCACAAATTTACCTGCATCGGCCCCAACGAGATTTGGGCGGGTCTGCCGGCTCGGCGCATCGGGACAGTGAATGGGCCTTCCGGCCTACCCGCGGGCATGGACCGTCCTCTTCCATCGAAAGACGAATCGGTCGGGGTCTCCCGATGATCACCCAGGGACAGATCCGGGATGTTTTGGGACCAGGTTCCCGCCGGGAAGACAGCGCCCTCGCCAAAAAAAAGGTTCTGTTCATGCCCGTTTCCATGTCCATGGCCCACGTCGGGCGACTCGTCCGGCTGGCCCAATCGCTTTCTCTGAACACCTACGACATCACTTTCGCCCTGGAGGAACGGGACCACCGGTTCATCCCAGCCCTCTTTCATCCTCGATGCGCCACCTCCCTCACTCCGGAGGAATGCCGCCGACGGCTTGAGCAAGGGCGATCTTTAATCGACGCGTCTCTGCTTCGCCGACAAGTGGAGGAGGATCTGGCTCTCCTGCGGGAGCTCCGCCCGGACTTGGTGGTGGGGGATTTCCGATTGTCTTTGGGCATCAGCGCCCCTCTGGCGGGCGTCCCCCACATGAACGTTGTGAACGCGCACTGGAGCCCCTGGTCCCGGGAAGTTTTTCACCTGCCCGCCCCGCCGGAGGCGGCGCCTTTTAAGTGGCTGGGGTTCCGCGCCGGGAAAAAATTGGCCGATGCCCTTCTGCCCGTGGGTTTCGCCCTTCACGGTCGGCCATTTAATCAGGTTCGCCAGGAATACGGCCTCCCGGCCCTGCCCCAGGACGTGCGTGGAATTTACACGGCCGGAGACCATACCGCCTACGCCGATCTTCCGGAAATGGTCCCCACCCCCGGCGCCCCGGCCTCCCATCGGCACATCGGTCCCGTGCTCTGGGAACCGACGGTTTCTCTCCCCCCCTGGTGGGGGGAACTGCCGGAAAACAAACCGCTCGTCTATGTGTCCGCCGGTTCCACCGGCCGGACCGATTTCCTTCCCGGCGTTCTTGCGGCTTTGGCTGAACGGCCGGTCGTGGTCGCCGTCGCGACTTCTGGGCGAGGGTCGGTTGCGCCTGTCCCCGGTCGGGTATTTGTGGCGGAGTATCTTCCCGGCCTGGCGCTCTGTCGACGGGCGAGTTTGGTGATCAACAACGGCGGCGCCGGCGGGGTTTATCAGGCTCTGACGGCCGGGGTCCCCGTCTTGGGGATCGCCGCCAACCTCGACCAATGCATGGTCATGAAACCCGTGGAACGGGCGGGCGCGGGCCGATTGGTGTTGGCGGGAGAGGCCGACAGCACCCCCTGGGTCAAGGTGGTGGGGGGACTTCTGGGATCCCTCCCGGCACGGGCGGCGGCCAAGTCGTTCTCCCGGCTTCTCTCGTCGCGGTCAGCGGGGGACGTTTTCGCCAAATGGGTGGGCCAGATCCTTGGGAAGGCCGCCTCGGTGAACGAAGTGAAAAATCACAAGACGGTGGTGGGAAGATGAATGAGACGATAAAGTTTTCTCATCCACCAACGTTGAACCTCAGCGCCCATTGGGTGGGGGATTTAAACAAAAAGTTTCCCAAATGTCACACAAAAGCAACGGGGGTGTTTCGTCTGTCCATTACAATGGTGTTGGAAAGGAAGTCCACTGGCACCGTGGTAGACGGGTTGGCAAAAGGGAGAAACTCAATGAGCGTCGATAGTGTGGATTGGATTTTCAGAAAATTGTGTCTGATTGAAACATTGGGATCGATCATTTTCCCGAATTCTATCAACGATAGATACGCTCGCACCGGAGCATCTTGGTTAAAAGGAGTCGATCATGAAATTATGTGAGATCTCTTGTCAGAAGACCGAACATTCATCGGGTTACCGCGTCGCTGAGATGGCAATCGTTTACAAACGGATTCTTGGCCTCTCCGATCGAGGACAGGGCCATTCCATGATTCAATGGCCCGTGGATCCACCCGCGGATTTCGCGTGGACCTCCGGCGACGGCCGTCGGCTCGGCTCGTGGGAGTAGGGGTCGGCCGCAAAGGAACAATCTGCGTAAAGGAAAAGGAGGCTCCCATGTTCCAATACGGAAATGTTCGATTCCAGATCGCCAACACCGAAGAGCTTGTTCGTGCCACCCAGCGACTCCGTTACCGCGTCTTTGTTGAGGAATTCGGATGGGAAAAACCAGAAGACCATCCGGAAGGAATTGAAACAGACGCTTTTGACCCCTATTCCATTCACGCCGCGGCCTCCGACGACAGCGGCGCTTTGATCGGAACAGCGCGGATGGTGTTGAATTCTCCCCAGGGCCTTCCGATCTTCCGACTCTTGGAGAACTTTGACGGGTTCAACCCAAATTCCAAAACGGTCGCGGAATTCTCTCGGTTGTGCGTCCACCCGGATTTCCAAAGGCGCGCTCCAGTGGACCCCCACCGCGATCTTGCGGGAAATTACCGGTTCCCCGGCGCCCGCGCGGACACCACGCCCAGCCAAGACGCCCGAATGGTCTCCGTTGTTACCCACGGCCTTATCTTCATCCTTCACCAGGCCGGCATCCAGTTAAGGCTCACCCATTGGCTCATGATTTCTGAGAAAAAACTATGGATCTTCCTGCGGCGGCGCGGAATTCTTTTCCGCCCCGCGGGCAAACCCGTCGATTATCACGGCATCCGGATCCCCTACATCGCTCGACCCGACGAAATCTCCCACGGGTTGGCTAAACTTCATTGGGAAACCCGCCAATCCATACATCAAGAAGTCGCTGAACACCGGGAAATTGAACGCGAACTGGTGAGCTCTGGCAGATGAATAACGGGACGTTCTCAGTTTACTGATAACTATAAAGGGGACGTTGCTTATTTAGTGTTATTACGGAAGAGAGGCTGGATTGCACGTCCAGCGCGGTTGGATAGGCGGGCACACTCCATCACAGTATAGGGAGGGGAATCGTCCGAAATATTTTTTCCCCGCATGAAGCGGCTCGCAAGAAATTTCTTGAGTGGTCTGATGTCCCATGTGACAAGAAACAGAGATCAATATCGGGTTGAAGCCAGCTCTCTTTTCCCAGGTTCTCGTTACGGAACCCCGCGCGCCTAAAAAGAAAGGATTTCCCAAACAAAATCAACAATAACACTAAATAAGCAACGTCCCCTATTTCTTGTTTGGCTCGCCCTCAACAAATGATCGAACCGGGGTTTCCATCGAATCTCTCTCATGCGCGCGGTTTACATTCTTTTGAGGGGAGAATCAAAAAAAAACAATCCCGCGCAAGCCCCTGTTTTCCTTCGATGTCCAACGGTAAAATAGTCCCTTTAAAATTTACATGTCTTTTTTTCCGCCGAGAAATGGTCTTTTTAAGACGATAAAAGAATCTCTTGACACCCACCAGGGATGGTGGTGTAAGATACGCCCCTCTACAACCCCTGGGCCCGGGTGTTCAGCGGCCTGTTTCAAGATGTGGTATTATTCTGGGAGGGAGACTACCACCTGTGGTGTTTTAGACCTTTCTATGCGATGCCCAACCTGTGACCATCCTGACGATCGCGTCCTTGACAGCCGACCCCTTGAGTCGGCCGCTGTCATTCGACGTCGGCGCGCGTGCCTGCACTGCGGCAAGCGGTTCACCACCTATGAGCGGGTGGAGTCCACGCCGCTTTTGGTGGTCAAGCGGAACAACCAGCGGGAACCTTTCAACCGGGACAAGATGCGGGAGGGGATCCAGCGGGCATGCCAGAAACGGCCCATAACGCCGGGCATGATAGAAAAGCTGGTGGCCGAGGTGGAATACAGTCTTCACGAAGATTTTGTTTTGGAAGTCCCGTCCGTTGAGATCGGCCAGCGGATCTTAAAGCGTTTGTACGATTTGGACGCTGTCGCCTATGTGCGGTTCGCGTCCGTTTACCGGTCTTTCAGCAACGTGGACGATTTTATGGCCGAGCTTCGCCGGGTGAAAGGGGCCCACCAAAGCCGTGTCCGTCTCAGCCAAAAGATCAACACCCCTGCCCTCTCAAACGGCGTGGGGCATTTTGACTCTAATTTTATATCCAATTGTAAAGCAGATCTCGTCCCAACCATCGGGACGGACCAGCTGGCCAAAGTTTAACTATGTCTGTCATTGATGAGAGAGGTAATCCCATGAATCCCGTTGAAACGCCCATCCGAAGCAACAGTAATGGTTCCACCACGCCCACAGGGTTATCTGCCCTTGCCTCCGGGAACAGCCGGTCATTGCCCACGACCGCCCGTCCCCCCATGCGCCTTACGGAGAACCAGCGAAAAGTGATCACAGACAAGTATCTTCGAAATGATCCGTCCCCGGAAGTGTGGTTGGACCGCGTGGCCGCGAACATTGCCTTGGGCGAACTTTTGCACGCGCCGGAAGCGGACGGTTGGCATTTGTGGGACGGGGTGAAACGCCGCGTGGTGGATGTTCCGACGCGAAAATCCCAAAAATCCCGCATGAACCTGCTTCACGCGGGGATTGTGGCCTCCGATGAGCGGGACAAAAATTTTGCCGTTTTTTTGGGGAATTTGAAACGGGCCGCCGCCGAAATCCCGGAAGCCAAACAGTTGGCGGAAGAGTGGCGGGATCAGTTTTACGGGATGCTGTCCCGTTTTGATTTCTTACCGAACTCGCCAACGCTCATGAACGCGGGCCGCGAACTTCAACAGCTGTCGGCGTGCTATGTGCTTCCGATCCCCGATTCCATGGAAGGGATCGCCGACGCGCTGAAATCCCAGGCCTTGATCCACAAGTCCGGCGGGGGAACCGGTTTCTCGTTCCAACGGGTCCGCCCCTCGGGGGACAACGTGAAATCCACCAAAGGCACCGCGTCGGGCGCGCTCAGTTTCATGCAGATTTTTGACAAAATGACCGACGTGGTGAAACAAGGCGGCACCCGTCGCGGGGCCAACATGGGCATCCTCCCCTACTGGCACCCGGAGATCGAAGCTTTCATCGACATGAAAACGAAACCTGGCGTGATGGAAAACTTCAACGTCTCCGTCACAGTCGATGGGAAGTTCATGGAAGCCGCGGAGAAAGGGGAGGAATACGATCTCCTGAACCCCCGCACCATGCAACCCACGGGCCAACGCTTAAACGCCCGCACCATTTTTAACAAGATGATCGACGGCGCCTGGCGGTCTGGCGATCCCGGCATCATTTTCATCGACCGCATCAACAACAGCCCGTCCAACCCCACCCCGCACCTGGGCCAAATCGAAAGCACGAACCCGTGTTTCTCGGGGGCCATGCGATTGGCCACAGACCGGGGGTTGCTGACATTTGAAGAACTTCACATTGATCAAGCGGCCATCGGGGTGTCGACGGACAATCGAGTGCAGGCCCTCCGTCAAGAGTCTCGGGAAGGCGCGGTGGCGGTGGCTCACGAAGTGAAAACAGGGGTCACGGTCCGCCCGGCGGTCCCGGTGTTCAAAACCCGTCGAAACTGGCCTGTATACACCCTCGAGACCCAGCATGGGTTTCAGGTGGTGGCGACGGACGACCACAAGTTTTTCACGCCCGAGGGCCTCGTGCCCATGAAAGATCTCAAACCCGGAGACTCGGTGTTGATTCAGTCGGGTCAGGGGGTGTGGTCGAAAGAATTCGCGTTGCCGCCCTTTTTCCCAGACAACAAATTGGCGGCTCGCTTGTCCCGTGGGGAATGCCGGTTGCCGAAACGGTGGTCGGAAGAGCTCGGCCAGCTGTTGGGCTGGGTTGTGGGAGATGGGTGGGTCAGCCAAGAGACGCCCGCCGGTCGCACGGTTCCCAACTACACTGTGGGAATGACCTTTGGCGGCGAGGAGAAAAAAACGTTGGCGCCGAGGTTCCAGGCGTTGATCAAAGAATGGACGGGACTGGAAGGGTCTGCCATTGAACGGAACGGCGTTTTGTCCCTGTATTACAAGTCGAGCCTGTATTACTTCTTGCGCACTTTAGGCATGGGGGAACAGGACGGATTGAAGAAGGAAGTGCCCGAGTCCTTGTGGCGAGCGCCGCGGGAAGCGGTGGTGGGATTTTTGCGAGCGTTGTTCACCGCGGACGGCACCGTCAATCGGTCTTTTGTGAAAGGGGCCTGCACTGTTCGGTTGGCCAACAGTTCGCGCGCGCTCCTGCAACAGGTTCAGTTGATGTTGTTGAACGAAAACATCGTGGCGAAACTCTACCTTCGTCGTTCCAAATCCCAACGGTGGATGCCGGATTCCCAGCGTGAACCGAAACTCTACGATTGCGCGCCCCAGTTTGAGCTTGTGATCGATGGGGAAAGCCGCGATCGGTTTTTGGCGGAAATCGGGTTCCTCCTGGGATCCAAACAGCAGAAAGCCATGGGGTGGTTGGCGGGGAAGAAGCGCCGGAGCAACGCCGAGTCTTTTGTGGACAAGGTCGTCTCTGTCGTTTCTTCGGGCACGCGGGACGTGTACTGCACCACGGAACCCGAAACCCATTCGCTGATCGCCAACGGGTTTGTGACGGCGAACTGCGGAGAACAGCCGCTCTTGCCCAACGAGCCGTGTAATCTAGGTTCCATCAATCTCTCCAACTTTGTCGACGGAGAAGTAGGGCAGGGGAAAATGAATTGGGAGCGGTTGGGTAAAACTGTGGCGCTCGCCGTGCGGTTTTTGGACGACGTCATTGAGGTGAACAACTATCCGCTCGCTCCGATCGAAGAGTTGTCCAAAGGCAATCGGCGCATTGGGCTGGGTGTGATGGGGTGGGCCGAAGCTTTGGTGAAGATGGGGATTCCCTACGATTCCGATGAATCGCTGAAGGCCGCGTCGGACGTGATGGGGTTCGTCAACAGTAAAGCCCTGGACGCTTCTGAGGGATTGGCCGAAGAGCGGGGCATGTTCCCGAACTGGAAAGGCTCCATTTTTGATCCGGAGAGCCCCCATTTCCGCGGGGAAGAACGCCACCCGCGCCATTGCGCCCGCACCACCATCGCCCCCACCGGGACGATCGGCCTCACCGCTGGTCTGCAGGGCGCTGGCATCGAACCCTACTTCGCCATCACCTATACCCGCTACAACGCGAAAGCGCTGGAGGCTTTGAAGAAAGGCGAGAAACCCGCGGACAGCGATGTGTTCTTTGAAGTTAATCCGTTGTTTCGTGAAGTGGCGCGGAAGAATAATTATTTTGGCCTTTCCGAAACCGACCTTTGGAAAAAGATCGAAGCCAATCATAAGTCGGTTCGTGGAATCAAAGAAATCCCGGAAAAGTTCCAAAAACTTTTCGCCACGTCCCACGATGTGGCGATCCCGTTCCATGTGCAGATTCAGGCGGCGTTTCAAACCCACACGGACAACGCGGTGTCGAAAACCATCAACATGCCCAGCACCGCCACGCGCGACGACGTGCGGGACGCCTATCGTCAAGCGTACGAACAGGGATGCAAAGGCATCACGATTTACCGAGACGGGTCCAAAAGCCAGCAGGTCTTGAACCTGGGCGCCGCCGGTGCTCCCGAAAAACCGAAGGCCCGGGACGCTTCTCGTGGCATGTCCTCGGAGTATTACGAGATTCGAACCGGTCACGGCGGGTTGCATGTCCACATCGATTATGATGAGACGGGGCCGTACCGGCTCTTCACAAGCCTTTCTCCGCTCGGGACCGATATTTCGGGGCTGACCTCGGTGGTGGGCATTATGATCTCCAAATATCTGGAAACCGGCGGGGACCCCAAACGGATTCTTAAACATTTGAACTCCGTCAAAGGCGACCGGCCCTTTGGGTTCGGCGCCCAGCGGGTGGACTCGATCCCCCACGCTATTGCCATTGCGCTCCGCACCCATCTGCAAAAACACGGGAAGATGGAAGCGCCGGCCACGGCGGTCTCCGAGAGCAAAGGCGGGTTGGAACTGTGGGACCGCTCCTCGGCTCTCTATTGCCCGGACTGTTTCTCCGCCAACGTGGCCCAGCAAAGCGGTTGCACGGGCGTCACCTGCTTCGATTGCGGCCATTCGGAGTGTTCCTGATTCCATGGCTGTAAAATCCGATCGTTGGATTCGTCAAATGGCGTTGGAGCGCCGCATGATCGAGCCCTTCGTGGAAGCTCAAAAACGCGAAGGCGTGATCTCCTACGGGCTCTCCAGTTACGGGTATGACATGCGCGTGGGCGACCGGTTCAAGGTGGCCCAGGTGGGGTCAGGAAGCGTGATGGATCCCAAGCGGGCGGCTCCGGAGGCGTTCATCGATGTTCAAACCGACACCTTCGTGGAAATTCCGCCCCACGGCATCGCGCTCGGTCAATCGGTGGAATATTTCCGAATTCCCCGGAACGTCGTCACGATCACGTTCGGAAAAAGCACCTACGCCCGGTGTGGTTTGGTCATCAACATCACGCCGTTCGAGCCCGAATGGGAAGGATTTGTGACAATGGAGATTTCAAATACCACACCGTTTCCGGCTCGGGTGTATGCCAACGAAGGGATCGCGCAGGTCTTGTTTTTGGAATCGGATGAGGTCTGCGAAGTGTCGTACGCCGATCGAAAAGGAAAATACCAAGGCCAATCGGCCATTACCCTGGGAAAATTATGACTCCCCTCGAACTGATTGAGAAACACCCGGCCGCGTTAACCGACATCGCGGATTTGGAAGACAAAGGGCACCGGATCGTTGATGTTTTGGGCGGCGACGTCAGCCCGACCGAAGTCACACGGGATTTTGTGGCGGTTTTGCGCGAGGAGCGGCGGGACAGTTTTTTTAGCGAGATCCTTCACTACTTAACCTCCGAGCGGTATCCGGAAGCCCAGGCTCAGGTTCTCTGGAAAGAGATTTTGGACCATAAATTTTTGATGAGTGAGCGGTTGGGTCGAAACGTCGGGATTCGCGTCTCGGCGTTCGATTATTTACTGAACGTGCGTAAACTCTTAATCGCGCCCCGGATTATTAATTCCCACGACTTCAAACGCACGGTGCGGCTGTCTCGCACGGACGCGCTGACGGGTCTTTACAATCGGCGTTATTTCCTGGAACATGCCGCGAAGGTATTGGAGGCCGCCGCTCACGTCAAAGCGCCGGTCACTCTTCTCATGGCCGACCTGGACAATTTCAAACCCTTTAACGATGAGCACGGCCACCAAGCGGGCGATCTTCTCCTTCAAGAAATAGCGCGATTGATCCGCGGGTGTGTGCGGGCCTCCGACATGGTCGCGCGCTATGGGGGGGACGAAATGGCCCTGCTCTTGCCCAAAGCCACCAAAGCGGAAGCCGAGATCGTGGCCAGAAAAATTTGCCAGCAAATCGAAGAAAATTGCCAAACAGTGGGTGTCACCATCAGCCTGGGGTTGGCCCAATTCCCCACCGATGCGAGTTCCCGGGAAGATTTGATCGGCGCCGCCGACGAACTTCTCTATCGGGCCAAAGAGTTCGGAGGCAACCAGGTGTCTCTGTTCCGCCCGGTTCGGTTCCATTATGCGGAGGGCAAAGATCCGGTCAATCAGATTGCTGTGGTGGGAGATTTTAACAATTGGGCCAACCGGGCGCACGGTTTGCAACGCCATCCGGCGGTGAAAGAGTGGGAGGTGGTTTTGCCTCTGAAACCTGGCCGCTACCGGTATAAATTTTTGGTGAACGACGATCACTGGATCGCCGATCCCGCCGCCGACATTTTCGAAAGCGATGGGTTCGGTGGCCAATGTTCCGTCGTGGTGGTGAAATAGGCCGGTTTTGTTTTAGAAAAGAAAGACACCTCGTCTCCTCTGAGAGGGGTATTCCACAGGTCGTTTTGGGTTCATTAAAAGGAGAGACATTCATGGCGTTCTTTATTGGTCGTGATCGCGAGGCCCGTCGGGCCTATGGGTTTGATGAGGTGGCGCTCGTTCCGGGCACCGTGACGGTGAATCCCGAGGACACCGATGTCTCCACGCGGGTGGGGTCGGTTAAATTACAGGTCCCCATTTTAGCCAGCGCTATGGACGGTGTGGTCGACGTGGAGTTCGCGATCGCCATGGGTCGGTTGGGCGGGTTGGGAGTGCTCAACTTGGATGGCGTTCAGACGCGCTACGAAAATCCAAAACCGCTGTTCAAAAAAATTGCCGAGGCGACTCCCGAAGTGGCCACTAAACTGGTCCAGGAAATTTACAAAGAACCGTTCAAAGAGAAGTTGGTGGCCCAGCGGGTCAAAGAGATCAAAGCGGGCGGCCCCTTGTGTGCGGTCTCATCGATTCCGCAAAATGCGGAGAAGGTGGGAAAAATTGCGGCGGATGCCGGTGCGGACCTTTTTGTCATTCAGGGGACTGTCACCACCGCGCGCTTTAAGTCCTCAAAAGGACAGGTGATTGACCTGGCAAAATTCTGTGACCGAATGAAAATTCCGGTGATCATCGGAAATGTGGTGACGTACAGCGCCGCCCTTGAACTCATGGAAACCGGGGCCGCCGCTCTCTTGGTCGGCGTGGGCCCCGGGGCCGCGTGCACCAGTCGCGGCGTGTTGGGGTTGGGGGTTCCTCAGGTCACCGCGACCATCGATTGCGCGGCCGCCCGGGACTTCTATTTCAAAAAAACCGGACGGTATGTGTCGATCATCACGGACGGCGGCATGACCACGGGCGGCGACGTCTGCAAAGCGTTTGCGTCCGGCGCCGACGCGGTGATGGTGGGATCGGTGTTCGCGCGGGCGGAAGAAGCGCCGGGGCGCGGATTCCATTGGGGCATGGCCACGCCGCACCATAACCTTCCGCGCGGCACCCGCGTTCGGGTGGGCACCGTGGGAAGTTTAAAACAAATTCTATTTGGACCGGCCTCTTTGGACGATGGGACGCAAAACTTCGTGGGCGCGATCCGCACCTGCATGGGCGCGGTGGGCGCCAGCAACATGAAAGAGTTTCAGCTCACAGAAATCATCATCGCCCCCGAAACCAAACTCGAGGGAAAACTGTTCCAACAAGCCCAAAAAGTGGGGATGGGGAAGAAGTAACAGAGGAGAGTCTATGAAGATTGAAGTTTTTGCGTTGTGTGATGCGGCCACGGAGGGCGGGGGAAAACTGAATTTGTTGGGGGCTTTTGACGTGATGTCGGCTTCCTCATTGCCTTTGATTCATCCTTCCTGCGCGGTGGCGATTCGAATTCGATTTAAACGGATCGAGTCCGGTGCCCACCGGGTGAAGTTGGATATGGTGGACGAAGACGGGCGGCATGTGGTTCCTGCCTTTGAAACCACGGTGGACATTCGTCCTGAAGAAGGCGTGGAATCGGCCGTGGCCAACCTTCTGTTGAATTTTCAACAATTGCGGTTTGAGAAGTTTGGCCGGTATTCCATTGACCTGGCCATCGATGGAAGGCAGGAAGGGTCTTTGCCGGTCTATATTCGTCAATCGCCGTCTCCCGCTGAACGGCTTCTTTAAATAACAATGCTGTTGGTCTCGGCCCCCGCGCCGACCTCGTCGCCTAAGGCTAAAGGCGTGAACGACTTTTGGAGTGGGGTGAATGCCCCCGACGTTGTTTGGGAAGACGTTGAAGTATCCGGACTGCGCGGGGTTCGCGCGACCCAGTCGTTCTGGACCGTTCGACAGAGACAAGCGTGTTCTTTGCATGAAGTTTCGTATCGGGCGTGCTTTAAACCTCAATTGCCGCGGTATTTTATTGAGCGGCTAACCCAACCGGGGGATGTGGTGTACGATCCCTTTTCTGGGAGAGGCACCACAGGGATCGAGGCGGGACTTTTGGGGCGGCGCGTCATCATGAATGACGCGAACCCATTAGGCGTGTTGCTGGCTCGCCCGCGATTTTTTATCCCTGACCTGGCTGAACTGGAAACGCGGCTCCGCTCCATCGATTTGACGGAACAACGACGGGCGGACCGGGATTTATCCATGTTCTACCACCCGCAAACGGAATCGGCCCTGGTGGGACTCAAAACCTATTTGGACGAACGTCGCAAGGCAGGGGTGGACGACGATCTTGACCATTGGATCCGCATGGTGGCCACCAATCGATTGACCGGCCACTCGTCCGGGTTCTTTTCCGTCTATTCGCTTCCGCCGAACCAGGCCGCGTCGCCCCAAAGTCAGTTGAAAATCAACGCGCGGTTGAACCAAACGCCCGAACCGCGGGACGTGGTCAAGATCATTTTAAAGAAGTCCAAAAATTTGATTTCTGACATTTCTCCAGAAGACGCGGCTCGGCTTCGAAACGCTGGTTCCCAGGGCCAGTTTCTCTGTGAAGACGCTCGCCGAACGGCGGAGATAAAGGACGGTACGGTCCAGTTGGTGGTGACCTCTCCGCCGTTTTTAGATGTGGTCCAATACGCCCAAGACAATTGGCTCCGGTTTTGGTTTAACGGAATATCCGCCGAGGAGACAGGCAAACGCCTCTCGATGCACCGGAAGCTTGACGATTGGGCCCGGGCCATGGGTGACGTGTTTCAAGAGCTGTCCCGCGTCGTGGCTCCCAACGGCTGGGTGGCGTTTGAGGTGGGCGAAGTGAGCGGAGGCAGTATAAAATTGGACGAAACCGTCGTCCCTCTTGGGGGGAAGGCGGGGTTTCATTTCGAGGGGGTTTTGATCAACCAACAAATTTTCACAAAAACATCCAATATCTGGGGCATCAACAATAACAGCAAAGGCACCAACACCAACCGCATCGTGCTGTTTTCAAAAAAGGAACTTTCATGATCATCATTCTTGATTTCGGTTCGCAATACACACAATTGATTGCCCGCCGGGTGCGGGAGGCCAACGTTTTTTGCGAGATTCACCCGTTCAATTATCCGGCGGAGAAAATTTTGGCGTCCCATCCTTCCGGGGTTATTCTGTCCGGGGGGCCGTCGAGCGTCTACGAAAAAAAAGCGCCGAAACCGGATCCGAAGATCTTTGATTTGGGCGTGCCGATCTTGGGCATTTGTTATGGGCTTCAAGTCATGGTCACCCATTTCGGGGGCAAAGTGGCCCGGGCGCCGCGTCGGGAGTACGGCCCGGCGGAGATTATCGTTGGAACGGAAAACGCGCTTTTCTTGGGGATGGATCGAACGCTCCCCGTTTGGATGAGCCACGGGGACCACGCCGAAGAATTGCCCGAGGGTTTTTTCATTATTGCCAAAACGGCCAACGCGCCCTTCGCCGCCATTCACCACGCCGGACGAAACTTTTTCGCGGTTCAGTTTCATCCGGAAGTTCATCACACGCCCAACGGCAAGGAGATTTTGGCCAATTTCCTGTTTCAGGTGTGCGGCCAAAAGCCCGATTGGACCATGGCGTCCTTCGCCGAGGAACAAACGCGATTGGTGCGGAATCAGGTGGGCAAAGAGAAGGTGATTTTGGGCCTTTCCGGCGGAGTGGATTCGTCTGTGGCGGCGGCGCTCCTTCATAAGGCTCTCGGCAAACAGCTCATCTGTATTTTCGTCAATAACGGGCTCCTTCGCGCGGGGGAAGAGGAAAGGGTTCGAAAAGTGTTCGGCAAAGCCCAAGGGTACACGACCCACATCGTGGACTCCCGAAAGCGTTTCCTTAAGAAACTGAAGGGGGTGACGGACCCCGAAAGGAAACGAAAAATCATTGGACACGAATTCATTGAGGTTTTTCAAGAATACGCTAAGAAATTCAAGGGCGTGAAATTTCTGGCGCAAGGGACGCTTTACCCGGACGTCATCGAAAGCGTTTCGGTGAAAGGGCCGTCCGCCGTGATCAAAACCCATCACAACGTGGGCGGGCTTCCCGCCAAAATGCATATGTCGTTGGTGGAGCCCCTTCGGTTCCTTTTTAAAGACGAAGTACGGGCTCTCGGCAAAGAGTTGGGCCTGCCCGACGAGATTTTGTTCCGTCAACCGTTCCCCGGACCGGGATTGGCGGTTCGTGTGTTGGGCGACATCACCGAAGAAAAACTGCGCATGGCGCGGGAATCGGATTTTATCGTCGAAGAAGAAATCCGCGCCGCGGGCCTCTACAACAAACTGTGGCAAGCTTTCACCGTGTTTCTTCCGGTCAACAGCGTGGGCGTCATGGGGGACGAGCGCACCTACCAAAACGCCGTCGCCTTGCGCGCCGTCAATTCAGTGGACGCCATGACGGCCGACTGGGCCCGTCTCCCCTATGACGTGCTGGCCAAAATATCCACCCGCATCATCAACGAGGTGCGGGGCATTAACCGGGTGGTCTACGACATTTCGTCCAAACCCCCCGCGACCATTGAATGGGAGTGACCTATGAATACAACAACTCAAGCCAATACGCTTCCGTTTAAGATTTGGACCCGGGGAAAAGTGCGGGACGTTTACGATCTGGGGGACAATCTTCTCATCGTGGCCACAGATCGAATCTCGGCCTATGACTTTGTTTTGCCCACCCCGGTGCCGGACAAAGGGAAAGTCCTTTGTCAGACCTCCAATTTTTGGTTTGAGAAATTGAAGGAAGTTTGCCCCAACCACTTGGTGGCGACCTCGGTGGCGGATTTTCCCGAAGAGGTTCGCAAACATTGCGCGGGGATGGAAGGGCGGACGGTTCTGGTGAAAAAAGCCAAACGGGTGGACATCGAATGCGTGGTGCGCGGCTATTTGGCGGGGTCCGGATGGAAGGAATATCAGGAAAACCAATCGGTGTGCGGCGTGAAACTCCCAACAGGTCTGGTGGAATCATCGAAACTTCCCACCCCGATTTTTACGCCGGCCACCAAGGCCCCGGACGGCGAGCACGATGAAAACATTTCGTTCGAGCGCATGGGGAGTGTGGTGGGGAAATCCTTGGCGGAACGCCTTCGGGACATCAGTCTGACGATTTTTAACGCCGCCTCGCTCCACGCGGAGTCCCGCGGTTTCATCTTGGCCGACACCAAATTCGAGTTCGGCGAACTGGACGGGAAAATCATTTGGATTGACGAAGCCCTCACGCCGGACTCGTCCCGTTTCTGGGACAAGGAAACCTATCAGGCCGGCCGGTCCCAAGATTCTTTTGACAAACAATTCGTGCGGGACTATTTGGTGAAGATTAAATGGAACAAGAAGCCTCCCGTTCCTTCCCTCCCCGATGATGTTGTTCAACGGACCCGGGACAAATACATCGCCGCCTATGAGCGGATCACCGGGCGATCGTTCTCAAAATAGAAATCAAGGCAGGCCAATAGATGAACTGGCGCATTTTGGTGCATATGAAATCCACTTTCGTGGACCATCGGGGCGAGGGGATAAAGACGGAGGGACGTTTGGCGGGGCTGAAGAAGGTTCACCATGTGCGCGTGGGCCAAGCCTATGAAATCTCGGGCGAAATTGACGAGGCCAGCGCACGGAGGTTGGCTGAGCGATTGCTCGCGGACCCGGTGACCCAAGACGCCGCGGTTTTTCCCGCGGGCCATGTGGCCCGTCCCCAGGGCGGTCGACTGGCGGAAATCTGGCTTAAGAAGGGGGTCTCGGACCCCGTGGCCGACACGGTGCGGTTGGCGGCCCTGGACCTGGGGGTCAAGGGATTGGACAGCGTTCGATCGGGGCAAGTGTTCGATTTTATGGGGGACCCCGCCCCGAAGGCCATACAACAGTTTTGCGAGGAGCATTTGATGAATCCGTTGATTCAATCCGTGGAGGTCCTGTGACATTGGCAACGGCGGCGGTTGATTTCCTTTCGTTGGATTCCGAAGGTCTCACACGGCTCAGCAAAGATCGCGGTCTCTCGCTGAATACCGAAGAAATGGACGCCATCCAGAGTTATTTCCGCACCCAGGGGCGAAGCCCCTCGGACCCGGAACTGGAAACGTTGGCCCAGACCTGGTCGGAACATTGCAAACACAAAACGTTCCGTGCCGCGGTTCACCATGTGGAAGTCGATGCCGAGGGAGTGAACCATGAGCGGCGGTATCAGGACCTCTTGAAGGAAACCATTGTTAAAGTGACCGACGAACTGAAAAAACCCTGGTGTCTTTCTGTGTTTAAGGACAACGCGGGAATTGTCGACGCCAACCTGAGCGACGCCAGCGGACCCCAAGCCTTGGCGTTTAAGGTGGAAACCCACAACCACCCCTCGGCTCTGGAACCTTACGGCGGCGCTGGAACCGGACTGGGCGGCGTGATCCGGGACGTTTTGGGCGCGGGCCTCGGTGCAAAACCGATTGCCAACACGGACGTTTTTTGTTTCGGTCCCCTGGATGAAGACGCGGAAAAAAAAAGGGGTCCGGTCTCTCCACCCGACGTATTGTTCACGGCGTGGTGGCGGGTGTGCGGGATTACGGCAATCGCATGGGAATCCCCACGGTGAGCGGCGCCGTGGTTTTCGACCCTGACTATAAAGAAAACCCCTTGGTCTTTTGCGGTACCCTGGGCCTCATGCCCCAATCCACGATCCCTAAAGAAGTTCGATCCGGCGACAAAATTGTGATGACCGGCGGCCGCGTGGGCCGAGACGGCATTCATGGAGCGACTTTTTCCTCGGACACATTGACCACGGGAATCCCCTCCAGCGTGGTTCAAATCGGAAATCCCATCGTCCAGAAAAAAATGATGGACGTTCTTCTGGCGGCGCGGGATCTGGGGCTGTACCGTGGCATCACGGACTGCGGCGCTGGGGGACTTTCTTCGGCGGTCGGCGAAATGGGGGAAAAAACCGGAGCGGAGGTGAACCTCGAACGGGTCCCTCTCAAGTACGACGGCATCGCCCCCTGGGAAATTTGGTTGTCGGAGTCCCAGGAACGCATGGTGATGGCGGTCCCCCCGGAAAAGTTGGAGAAACTCAAAAAACTTTTTTCCGACGAAGACGTGGACTGTACCGACATCGGGACGTTCACAAAAGACGGGCGGCTAAAAGTGAAACATGGAACCGATGTTTTGGTGGACATGGCCATGTCGTTCCTTCATGAGGGGGTTCCCAAACGGTCCATGGAATCCCGTTGGACGGCCCCGACGCCTCTCGCTTTCCCCTCTTCGGACAAAAAGAAAAGCGCCTCCCTTCAATCCTCCCTCTTGTCCATTTTGTCCCAACCAACGGTGGCCTCGAAAGAATGGGTGGTGCGCCAGTACGATCATGAAGTTCAAGGGCGCACCGTCGGCAAACCCTTTGTCGGTCCCACGGGTGTGGGTCCTTCGGACGCGGCGGTGTTGCAATTAAATCCCCGGGAACGACGCGGTGTGGCGTTGTCGTGTGGATTGAACCCCCACTACAGCCGATGGGACACCTATTGGATGTCCGCCTCGGCCATCGATGAGGCTGTTCGAAATTTGGTGGCGGTGGGCGCTCGATTGGACCGCATCGCCATTTTGGATAATTTCTGCGCGGGAAACCCTTGGCGGACGGAAATTTTAGGCGAAATTGTTCGCTCAGCCCAGGCGTGTCATGATGTGGCGTTGGCCTACAAAACGCCGTTTATCTCTGGGAAAGACAGTTTCTTTAACGAATTCGTGGTGGGGGGGTCCCGTCGAGCGATTCCGACCACGCTCCTGATTTCCGCGCTCTCGTTGGTGGACGATGTGTCCAAACTCGTGTCCATGGATCTGAAAAAGCCGGGAAACCGGCTTTATGTTTTGGGAGAAACCCGAGACGAATTGGGGGGCTCCCGCTACGGCGTGCATGTGGGAACCAAGGGGGGGCTGTCCCTCGCTTGAATCCGAAAGAAACCTGGCCCCTGTATGAAAAATTGGCCCAGGCAATTCAAGAGGGGTTGGTGGCTTCCTGTCACGACTGTTCGGAAGGCGGGCTCGGCGTGGCATTGGCCGAAATGGCGTTTGGCGGCGGCGCCGGGATCTGGATTGATCTACGAAAAGTGCCCATGGCGTGGGTCTTGTCTAAAGAAGGCCGGACGGACAAAGTTCTTTTTTCTGAATCCAACGGCCGTTTTGTGGTGGAAGTGGTTCCTTCCGCTGAACGAAAATTCAGCGCTCTCATGAAAGGTCTGAACGTCGGACCGGTGGGCGAAGTTCAAACAACAAAAACCTGGTCTCTCAATGTTCTTGAATCCGCATGGAGAGGGGGGCTGAACCCATGAGCGTGAAGGCGTTGGTCCTGCGGGCGCCGGGGACAAATTGCGATGGAGAAACTTCTTGGGCGTTGGAAGCCGCGGGAGCGGTTTCCGAACGGGTCCATGTGAACGCGCTTCTGCGCGGGGAAGTCAAACCTAAGGATTTTGGGATTTTGGTGTTTCCCGGCGGGTTTTCTTTTGGCGATGACATCGCGTCGGGAAAAGTGTTGGCCAACCGACTGGTGTTTCGATTGCGCCAAGAACTGGGGGACTTTCTGATTTTGGGGCGCCCCATTATTGGGATCTGCAACGGGTTTCAGGTGTTGGTCAAAGCCGGTCTTCTGCCGGGCATGGACAACGTGTGGGATGGGCACCCCACGGTGACGCTCACGGACAACGATTCCGGCCGTTTCGAATGCCGTTGGATTCATCTGAAAACCAGTTCTCGGAAAAGTTTCTGGGCCAAAGGGTTGCCCGAAATTTTCCCCCTTCCCGTGGCCCACGGCGAGGGAAAGTTTGTCCCCCTGACCAATGACGTATTTAAGCAGTTGGAAAAAAATGGGCAGGTGATTTTTCGCTACGTAGACGACCGCGGCAAGAAACCCGCGTATCCCGCGAACCCCAACGGATCCCTGGGCGACGTGGCCGGCATCACCAACGCCGCCGGAAACATTTTGGGTCTCATGCCGCACCCGGAACGAAACGCGTTCCCGTTCCAAAACGCGCAATGGACGCGCCAGAAGTTAACGAAAGAGGGCGTCGGCCTCCAACTCTTTAAAAACGCGGTCCGCTATGCCGCCCAGGTGAACTAAAAATGACTTCGCTCCTTTTTAATCGTGACCCCATGGACGTGATGCATGAAGCCTGTGGCGTCTTTGGCATTTACAACAACAAAGAGGCGGCGCGGTTGACTTATTTGGGTCTACAACAACTGCAACATCGGGGCCAAGAATCCGCGGGAATCGTCAGTTCCGATGGGAAACGGTTTTACACCCACGTGTCCATGGGTCTTGTGGCGGACGTCTTTCATCAGGCGGCTTTGGATAAGTTGAAAGGACGAATGGCCATCGGCCATGTTCGATACGCCACGGCGGGGGCGTCGTCGCTCTTAAACGCTCAGCCCATTGTGGTCATGACCGCCCGGGGCCCTTTGGCCATTGGGCACAATGGCAACCTCACGAACGCTTTAACTCTGCGGAAAAAACTGGAGTCCCAAGGGTCGATCTTCCAAACATCGTCGGACACCGAGGTCGTTTTGCATCTGATCGCCAAATCTCCGGCGCGGGATTTGGTGAACGCCATGAAAGACGCGTTGAGCCAGGTCACGGGGGCTTATTCCATCGTTCTGCAAACGCCCAAGATGATTTTTGCCGCGCGGGACCCCTGGGGCGTGCGGCCGCTCCATATCGGACGATTAAACGGGTCGGCGCTTATCGCGTCGGAAACCTGCGCCTTTGACATTGTCAACGCGAAACTCACTCGGGAAGTCAAACCGGGGGAAATCGTGGCCCTCGATCACCGCGGGGTGCGGACCGTGGCCCAAATGCCCGCGCCCACCCAAGCCCACTGCGTTTTTGAGTTCGTGTATTTTGCCCGGCCCGACAGCCATATTTTCGGAAAAAGCGTGTATGAGGTCCGACGGGAACTGGGCCGCCAACTGGCCCGGGAAGCCCCGGCCAAGGCCGATATCGTCGTGGCGGTGCCGGATTCCGCGTCCGTCGCCGCCATGGGCTACGCCGAGGAAGCCAAACTTCCTCTTGAGATGGGCCTCATTCGAAGCCACTACAAAGGGAGAACCTTTATCGAACCCAAACAGTCCATCCGGGATTTCGGCGCTCGCATGAAATACGCCGCTGTGGTGGAAGCGTTGAAAGGCAAACGGGTGGTCCTTGTGGACGATTCCATCGTGCGCGGAACCACGAGCCGAAAACTGATTCGCATGTTGAAACGCGCGGGAGCCAAAGAAATTCATATGCGCGTCAGTTCTCCCCCCATGATGGGGCCTTGTTTCTACGGGATCGATACCCCGGAATCCAACGAATTGATCGCCACGCGCATGTCCGTCGACGGAATTTGCCGTTATTTGAATACGGACAGTCTCAAATACTTAAGCCTTGAAGGGATGCTCCGCGCCGCCGGCAAAAAACCGTCGGATTTTTGTTCCGCGTGTTTCACCACCCGTTACCCCATCCCGATCGAAGACAGCGGGCGGCCCCGATGAACGTTTTGGTCATTGGTTCTGGCGGGCGTGAACACGCCCTGGTCTGGGCGCTCCACCGCAGTCCCACCGTTCGGCAAGTGTTCTGTGCCCCGGGGAACGCGGGCGTTGCGGGTTTGGCCGAATGCGCCGACGTGAACATCAAAGACATTCCCGCCCTACTGCATTACATCGAGGCGAAAGGAATCGGATTAACGGTGATTGGCCCCGAAGTCCCGCTGGTGGAAGGCTTAGCCGATGTTTTGCGTGCCTCTGGGCACCCCGTGTTCGGCCCGGGCCGGGCCGCCGCCCGGCTGGAAGGAAGCAAAACGTTTGCCAAAGAATTTATGACGCGGAACGGTATCCCCACGGCGGGGTTCCGGTCGTTCAGCACGCCGGCGGAAGCCTTGGGTTTCGTTCAGTCGCCCCAATGGCCGGAGAGTTACCGTGTGGTCAAAGCCGACGGTTTGGCCGCGGGCAAGGGCGTTGTTGTTTGTGATTCGCGGGAAGAGGTTCAGTCCGCCGTCGAACGCATGATGGTGGAACGGGCTTTTGGCGCCGCGGGCGATCAGGTGGTCATCGAGGAAGCCATGACCGGCGAGGAACTGAGCGTCATGGCGTTGACTGACGGAGAAACATTTTTAACCCTGCCCACCACCCAAGATCACAAGCGGGTCTTTGACAATGATGTGGGGCCTAACACGGGGGGCATGGGAGCCTACGGCCCTGTTCCCCAGGTGACAAAAGAAACCTGGGCCCGCATCGAAACGGAAATCCTTGGGCCGGTTTCGGGAGGGTCTCAAACGGGAAAAGCTCGAATACCGAGGGGTCATTTACGTGGGGATCATGTTGACGCCCAACGGTCCGCGGGTACTGGAATTCAATGTGCGGTTCGGCGATCCAGAGACTCAGGTCATCCTCCCGCTCGTCAGTTCGGATTGGGGCAAACTCTTCTTTGCCACCGCCCAGGGTCGTCTGAAAGACGCCCCCCTAAGGCTAAAAAAAGGATCGGCCGTGACCGTGGTCTTGGCTTCCGGCGGGTACCCGGGTCCGTTCGAAAAAGGGAAATTCATTTCCGGCTTGGAGGACGTCACGAAAGAACCGAACGTGATCGTCTTCCATTCCGGCACAGAGCGGGTCGGTTCAGAGCCCTTCAAAACAACCGGCGGCCGCGTTCTTTCCGTCACTGGAATGGGAGAAACCCTCGCCCTCGCGCGCGACCGCGCCTACGCCGCCCTCAAAAAAATCACCTTTGAAGGCGCCCACCACCGCACCGACATCGCCTCCCGCGGCCTCTCGCCACGGTCCCCTTCAATGCGGGGTGAAATATAAACCGTTTCCTGAAAGGCTCGAAGAACGGCGAATCTGGGAGTGCCGCTCACCTGAAATTTTCAGCGGACTGAGCATTTCCTTCCGGGAGGGTTGGAAAATTCTGTTCCGGACCCTGTCGACGGTAGTCCTGTGCCAACCGGGGAATCCCGGTTAATAGATTTCGGCGGGGCGTTCGATCAATAATATTTTAATGGCGTGGACGGCGGCAGGGGGGAGGGGGCGGAACCAACCTTCTTGGCGGGCGATGGTGGAGACAAGGGCGTGGGCGTAAAAGACTTGAGCGTGGCCGTCGATTTCGCGGGGGGAGGCGGCGAGGATGTGGGCGGTGCGGTCGTCGGCTTGAATGAAATCGGGTGGGGTGTCGGACCAGAGGTCGAAATGACCTGGGAAATCGGTTAAAACGGGCGTTGTGTCGAAGTGGCAGGTGGGCCAACCGGGCAAACGGACCTGATACCAGGTTTTCCCTTTAGGCGCGGGGCGTTGGTGAGAGGCCAAGGGTTCAATGACGGGCGGTGGGTATCGGTGCAGGCCGAAACGTTTTCTCAGGGGTTCTTCGAAAGCGTCGACGGCGCCCAGAATTTTCTTGTCGGAATCACTTCCCCAGGCGATCCCATGGTTTTGAAGAATCCAGAGGTTCACGGTTTGGCCTTGGGGCACGTTGGACATATTTTCCGCCACCTTGGAGCAGAGTTCGTGGCCGGGAACAGCGGGGGGAATCCAGCAAAATTTCAAGTCTTCGCCCCACAGGCTGAAACAGAAGTCCCGCGCTTCTTCTTCCGGCATAAGGCCCAACAGCTGGCCGGCGATGCTGTGCACGTGGGCCACCCACCGATTTGGCAACAGCGCGTGAAGGCCCGCTTCCAAGGAAATTTTGGGACCCCGGGTGAGGGTGGAAGAAGTCAGCAAAGATTGATAAGCGTTGGACTTGGCTTCTACGCCCTGTTTTTTTTCAATGTCTGGAACGCCCTTGCGGATCGCTTGGTAATCCGCCAAAACCCATCCTTTGTCGGTCGTCACCTCGCCGAGCCGGAGTCCCGACGCTTTCACCAGAAATTGATGATCATTTATTTTGACGGAGGTGTTGCCGCCGCTGGCTTGGGTTAACAGAAGGTCACTTCCCAGTCGTCGGCTTAAGTTGGCCCAAAAATCTACGGCAAATCCCCCCGACCCCCCTTTTTCAAAGGGGGGGAGGGGGGATTTCTCAGACATGGTTGCGGAGCATCATTTCTTTGGGGTGGGGATAGAGATAGGTTTGGCCTTCCAGGTAGGCGATGCCCTTGGTTCGGACGAAGGTTCTCAGCAACACGATGGGGGCGACCAAGGGAACCAGGTCGCGCTTAAAATCATCGATGACGGACAGCAGTTCTCGACGTTCTTCTGTTGTGGCGACGTCGCGCAAATAGCCGGCCGCGTGGCTCAGCACGTTAACGTGGCGGCGCGGGGTGGCCAGGTGTTTTAGGGCTTCCATGAAGCGCGTTCGGTAGGCCAACGCGAACTCAGCGGAGGGTTTCCCTTTAGCGTTGGCCACCAGACGGCCCAATTCCTGGTACCCCGCGGGCTCGTGGGCCATGAGCAAGAGTTTTTCGGCCGTATGGAACCGCACCAGGTCCCCCACGGTCCAGGCCGTGCCAAAAAATCCTTCCATCCGGTGGTAGGCGAACACCCGCTCAATAAAATTTTCACGCAAACGCGAATCGTTCAGCCGCCCGTCCTCTTCCACTGGTAGGGTGGGCCATCGATTCAATAAAAGACGGGCAAATAGGCCGACGCCCTCTTTTGTTGGAGGTTTCCCTTCGTGGTGAACGCGCACGCGTTCCATTCCGCAACTGGGGGAATCTTTCTTTAACACAAAACCCGATAAGGGTTCTTTTTCCAAGAGTTTCAGCCGACGGTGGGTCCATTCGGTCATGTCGTCTGTCAGGTCCTGTCCCGTTTTTGGGTTCACCAGCCGAATATTCCCGTTGATCTCGGCCAAATGGATGGAATCCCGGGGCGAACCCAGGCCGATTTCCATTTCTGGGCAGAGGGGGGCAAACTCAACGAACCGGGCCAATAGGTCCGCGATAAAGCTGTCCCGTTTGTGTCCGCCGTCGTAGCGCACCTTTTGACCCAGCAAGCAAGACGAGACGCCGATCCGAACCGATGATGTCATTTTCATCGATGGGCCCTCCCCCATTTTAAAACTTCAAACCAGACCACGCTGGCGGTGCCGGCCAAGAGGCAAAGGCCGATATCAGCGGGGTGAAGTTTGGAAAAATGGAACATGGCGCGCAAGAAAGGCACCCGCAAAACGAGCACTAAAAAACCGATGGAGCCAAACGTCACCCACCAAAGCGCCGTGTTCCGGGATGCCAATGTTCCTACCGCGGTTCGTGCCCAGGAACGGTTGGCGAAAATCAGGCCCACGTTGGCAATGATGAGCGCGGTGAACGTAATCGCGCGGGCGTCATCGGCCGGTTGGCCTCGATGGAGCGCCATGGCGTAAAGCGCTAACACCACCAACGTGACCACCCCGCCCTGAAAGAGACTGGTGGTCCAAAGGTCTCGCCCGAAAAGAGGCACCGCGGGGTTTCGCGGCGGGCGGGACATGACATCTTTTTCTTCTTCTTCCGCCTCAAACACCACCGACCCTGCCGGGTCGATGATCAAGTGAAGGAACGCGATGTGGACCGGGAGCAAGATCATCGGCCACTTCATCGCGACGGGGACCAGCGTCATCCCCGCGATCGGGATGTGGACGGCCAAAATGTACGCCAGCCCCTTCTTTAAATTATCGAACACGCGGCGGCCCATTCGCACCCCGGCCACCAAGGAAGAAAAATCGTCGTCCAAAAGCACCAGGTCCGCCGCTTCCCGCGCCACGTCGGTGCCGCGTTCGCCCATGGCGATGCCGATGTGGGCGGCTTTGAGCGCGGGGGCATCGTTGACGCCATCGCCCGTCATGACCACGATTTCTCCGTTGGCTTTGAGGGATTGGACCAGACGAAGTTTTTGTTCTGGCACCACTCGCGCAAAAACATTTGTTTTACCGACCGCGGCGCGGAGATCAGTGTCAGACAACTGTTCCAGGTCCAGGCCTGTCATGGCATGGTCGGCCTGGGCGATCCCAATGGCGCGAGCGACGCTCAAGGCCGTCCCCGGGTGATCGCCCGTGATCATTACCACCCGTAGCCCGGCCCGCTGGGCGTCGGCCACCGCGGCCGGCACGCCGGGGCGAACGGGGTCTAAAAACCCCAGCAGGCCCGTGAAATTAAAATCGAAATCATGTTGGTTTGTGGGACGCGTGTCCGACGGGGGCGACGCCGTGGCCACGCCCAACACCCGCAAGCCTTCCGCTGATAATGAGTCGAGCACTTTCGATAGCCGTTGCCGTTCGGTGTCCGGCAGATGACATAAATCAAAAATCGCTTCGGGGGCGCCCTTGGCGGAGGCGAACGCTTCGGTCCCATCGGGCGAGACCCAGAGGTTGGACATGGCCAAAAGCCCGCGGGACAAAGGGTATTCATGCACCCGAGTCCATCCTTGGCGGGTGCGGGCCGGCAGGCCTGTTTCCGGGCGATGCACCCGTTCGACGGCCTGTTCCATCGGGTCCACGGGATTCGGTTGGCTGGCCAAAAGACCGAAATCGATGAGCGGGTGAAACATTTTCGGAACAGCCGTGGTGTTCAGGCGGAAGGTCTGGTGATCGGCAAACACCGTGTGGAGGACCATTCGGTTTTGGCTGAGCGTGCCGGTTTTGTCCACGCAGAGGACCGTCGCCGCCCCCAAGGTTTCCACCGCCGCCATCCGTCGGGTGAGCACACGCTTTTTGGACAAACGCCAGGCCCCGAGGGATAGAAAAATCACGAGCACCATGGGGAACTCGTTCGGCAAGATGGCCATGGCGAGCGTGAGGCCGGACAAGAGGCCGCCCATCCAATCGCCCCGTGTCAGGCCGTAAATGACGATCACGGCCACGCATAACGCCAACGCGCCCACGGCGAGACGGCGCACCAGGGCGTGGGTTTCCCTCTGAAGGGGGGTGGATTCCGGGGACAGGGATTTTAAGGCCGCCCCGATCTTGCCGACTTCGCTCCTCAGTCCCGTGGCGGTGACGAGGGCGACGCCTTGGCCTTGAACCACCAAGGTGCTGGCAAAAACGAACGGCAGGTCGTCTCCCCCTGGCCGCGGCGACGTGGGCTGATCGTCCAATGACGGGAGTTTGCGGACGGGAACAGATTCTCCTGTTAAGAGAGATTCGTCCACGGCCAAATGACTGGCGGAGACGAGACGCGCATCGGCCGGAACACGATCGCCTTCGGAAAGGATCAATAAATCTCCTTCCACCACGTCCCGCCCAGCAATCCGCCGCTGAACGCCGTCCCGCACCACCACCGCCCGGGGGCTGGAAAGGTCCCGAAGAGCCGAGAGAGCCCGTTCTGTCTTCCAATCTTGGGCAATGGTGATCCCCATGATAAAGAAAACGAACCCCAAAAAGGATCAGCGCTTCTTGCCGGTCTCCCAAAATCCAGTAAAGAACGCCGCAGGCCAGGAGGAGCAAAAACATGGGTTCCCGAAGCACCTCAAAAGCCAGATGCCAAAAAGATCGGCCGCTGGACCCGCGCAATTCGTTCGCCCCTTGGCGGAGAAGTCGCCGCGCCGCTTCATCTGATGTCAAACCCGTCATTGTCATAGGTGTCATTATTCCTTTCTAGAATTTTCCTATAAAATGGTAGGATAACGCCGTGGATAAGCCAACCTTTTTTATGAGAACGCTCGTTTTTCTTTTGGTCTCCGGTTGCGCAACGGGCCGCCCCCCGTTGAATAACCTCATACGCCAGCTCCGGCATTCAAACCCAGAAGTTCGCGTTCGCGCCATGGGACAGCTTTCCCAGTATGGGACCCAAGCCACCAAGGCCTTGCCTTATTTGGCCGAAAATTTTAGGGACCGACGTGAACCGGTCAACCGCGCCGCCGAGAACGCCATCATTGCCATGAAAGAACCGGGCGCTCAGGCGCTGGGCTCTCTTCTATCGGACAAAGACAGTTGGGTTCGTTGTCGTGCCGCGGGCGCTCTGGGACGTATGCCGGCCGACGCGCCAAGCGTCGTTCCGGCGCTGGTGGAAGCTCTGCGAGACCGGGATTTCTGCGTGTCCGAGAAAGCCGCCATCGCCTTGGGCGCTGTGGGCGAGCCGGCCGTTCCGGCCTTGCTCGAGACGCTGAAATCCAATAACGCCACTGCACGAAAAGGCGCGGCCCAAGCGTTAGGGTCCATGGGCCCGGAGATACAAGCCAAAGTCGGTGCGGCTCTTCTTCCTTCTCTGTTGAGCAAAGACGAGTTCGTTCGCGGCGAAGCCGCTATGCGCATCACCCACATGGGAAAAATCGGCATTCCTGTTTTCCTCGCGGCATTAAAAGAGCCGGAGGCGGACCTCCGCCAACGCGCTGTCGATGGTTTAGGGGAAATCGGGATCGCCACGCCGGAAGTGGTGGACGCTTTCATCGGTCTTTTTAAGGATTCCCAACAGACCCTTCGGCTGAAAGCCTCGGTCGTCCTGGGCCGGTTGGGCCAAAAAGACAGCTTTGTTTATGAAAGAGTCGCGCCGCAATTAACGTCCAAAGACAAACTCGTTCTGCTCGGAACGATGCGGGCGCTGGGGGACATGGGGGGCGTGGCCGAACCTTCCCTTCCACAAATTGTTTTCTTTATGGAAGAAAGCCCCGACCCCGATCTTCGTAACGAAGCCGCCGAATCGCTCATCAAAATGGGGACCACCGCGTCTCTCGCCGCCGCCGAGAAATATACGCGCGGCCGTTACAATAAGCGCCATTCCGAAAAGTAATCCGTTTTTCGTTTCATAAAAACCGAAAAAGAAGTTCTTGAGCCTTTTCCTTTGCGTTTGTATAATCCTTTCGCCATGGTTGAAAATCCCAAAGACATGCATGTGCCTAAAGGGCTTGAAGACGTCGTTGTCGGGACGTCGTCGATCACCTTTTTAGACGGGTTGAAAGGCCGTATGCTTTACAAGGGCTACGACGCTGTGTCCATGGCCGGAAAGATTTCTTTCGAGGAAGTGGTGTACCTTTTGTGGGAAGGGGAACTGCCGAACGCGGCCCAGCTCAAATCGTTTTCCCAGTCCTTAACGGAGAACCGGGCGCTTCCCGCCGAGGTCCTCTCGGTGATGGAGAAATTTCCTAAAAAGTGTCATCCCATGGACGTTTTACGGGAAGGCGTCACATTGTTGGGCATGTTGGCTCCCGA
>JADKCG010000009.1 GCA_016714745.1 Elusimicrobiota bacterium
TTCGTCCGATGGTGGGGACCTTCTGCATCGCTCTCTTGGCCGCCTTCGTCCTCTCCTTCACCATCGCCCCGGCCCTCGCGAGCCTCTTCCTCAAAGGGGACGTGGGGAGAAAACCATGGCTCATGCTCAAAGATCAGGCGCGCTTATGAGCCGACGCAAATTATTCCTCAAGCATCGTCCCTGGGTTCTGGCCTTGGGGCCTTTTCCATCCTCCTCGGTGGATTTCTTTTCACGCGTCTGGGCGGCGGTTCCTTCCTCAATTGGACGAAGGGTCCCTCGCCATCCAATTCGTTCGCCCGGCACCATCAGCATAGACCAATCCGTGGCCCTCCAGGAGAAGACCGAAGCCGTCTCGGGAGTTCCCCCAGGTCAGTCACGTTTTCAGCCGCATCGGCACCGCTGAGGTCGCCACCGACCCCATGGGCGTGAACCTCTCGGACACCTTCATCCTCCTCAAGGACAAGGACGGCTGGGAACCCATCGACGGTCGGAAGCCCTCGAAGGCAGACCTCTCGGACGCGCTCGTCGAACGGCTCCGGCGAAAAGTGCCGGGCCAGCGTATGCTCCTCACCCAGCCCATCCAGATGCGCTTCAACGAGCTTTTGGAGGGAACCCGCGCCGACATCTCCGTCAAAATCTTCGGCGACGACATGGACCTCCTGTCGGACCTCTCCGGTAAGATCAAGTCCGTCATAGATAAGTACCCGTTGCCGGCGACGTGGGCTGGAGATCCAGGGCAAGTCGCCGCTCTTGCATGTCGAACCCAACCTCGAGCTGCTCCATTCCCTTGGCGTCTCCAACCGCGAGGTGCTGGAGACGGTCGGCACCGCCGTCGGCGGCCAGGAAGTCGGCGTCATCTACGAGGGGATGAAACGCTTCCCCATTGTCGTACGGCTGAACGAAAAGGACCGCTCCGACTTGGACGCCCTAAAGACCCTCCCCGTCGGCATCTCCGCCAACTCCACCGTCCCCCTGGCCGAGGCGGCGAGCCTCCGCTTCACGGACACCTTCGGCGCCTATTCCCGGGAGATGGGCAAGCGCCGGGTCGCCATCCTCGTCAACCCGCGCGGCCGGGACACGGAGGGCTTCGTGGCCCGAAGCCCGGAGGAAGTTGATGGAAACCGTCAAAATACCGTGGGCTATTTCATCAGGTGGGGCGGCAACTTCAAGAATCTCAGCAGGCCAAGTCCCGCTTGGCGGTCTTGACGCCCCTCGTCCTGGTTCTGGTGCTCGGCATGATCTACATCGCCTTCCGCAACGTCTACGAGACCTTCCTTATCTTCTCCTGCGTACCTTTGGCGCTGGTAGGGGGCGTCCTGGGCCTCATGCTGAACGACCTGCCCTTCAGTATCTCCGCCGGGGTGGGGTTCGTGGCGCTTTCCGGCATTGCCGTATTGAACGGGGTGGTCCTCATCAACTGCTTCAACGACCTCCACCGTGAGGGCGTCCACGGCCAAGACCTCATTCACCCAGGGCACGGACTTGAGAATTCGTCCCGTCCTCGCGACAGGCCCTGGTTGAAATCTTCGGGTTCCTGCCCATGATGCTCTCTTCCGGCGTCGGCTCCGAGAGTCCAGCGTCCCCTAGCTTCCGTTGTCATTGGCGGCGTCGTGTCTTCAACGCTCCTGACACTGGTGGTCCTTCCGGTTCTAGTGTCCCTGCTCGAGAAGAAAATCTGGAGCGAAAGAGGTGGAACTATGAAAGAGATTAAGGCTGTTATCAAACCCCACAAGGCGGAAGAAGTGCTCCGAGACCTTCACGCCATTTCCAACCTCCCTGGCTGTATCGTCTCCCAGGTCAAAGGCTACGGGCGTAGCCCCAAAAGCCCCAACGGCGATGTATTGGAGTCGGACGAATGGACCAAGCTTGAGCTTGTCGTTTCGGACCGAATGGTGGAAACCGTGCTCAAGACCATCCAATCCCGCGCCCATACCGGGAACAAGGGGGACGGCAAGATCTTCGTGATCGAGGCCGTGGACGCCCTTGCCATCCGCACGGGCAAACGTGGAGATAGGAGGCCATCTAAAGATGGACCGCTTGAAACGGGTCTGGGTCGGCGTCACGCACGCCCTTAAAATCCTGGCCGACTCCACGCTTCGCAGGGAAACACGAGAGCAGTTCGAGCGGATGAAGCGGGAGGGTGTGGATACCTCCGACGCCGCCGCCCGCCAAGCCTGGATTCGTGCTCGCAGGAAGGACCTCCGCCGCCTCCAGGGCAAGGAGCCCACGCCCCCGCTCGTCCGGCCGGAGCCCAAGATCGGCCGCAACGACCTCTACCCCTGCGGCAGCGGGAAGAAATATAAAAAGTGCTGCGGAGACTCCTCATGAGTTCATGCCACGACCACGACTGCCTTTCATCGCCCCTGCGGGAAGATCACATCCGCGTCCTTAAGATCGTCCTGGCCGTCAACCTCGCCATGTTCATCGTGGAGGCCGTGGGCGGCCTGTTTTTCCGTTCCGTGGCGCTCCTGGGTGACTCCATGGACATGCTTGAAGACGCGCTGGTTTATGCCGTCAGCCTGTACGTCATGGACCGAAGTTCCCGATGGAAGGCTGGGGCGGCCCTGGGAAAGGGACTCGTCATGCTGCTCCTGGGACTGGGCGTCCTGGGACAAACGGTTCACCATGCCTTCTCAGGTGTCGTCCCGTTCGCCGGGGGCATGGGTGCCGTGGGCGTCGCCGCCTTGGCTGCCAACGCTCTCTGTCTCCTCCTGCTTTACAAACACAAAGACGACGATATAAACATGCGCTCTACTTGGCTCTGCTCCCGCAACGACGTGCTTGCCAACCTGGGCGTCATGCTCGCCGCCGCCCTGGTTCTCTGGCTCGGTTCCCCCTGGCCGGACATCGTTATCGGGGGCGTCATCGCCGCCATGATCCTGATCTCCTCCATCGGCATCTTGAGGGAAGCCCTCCACGAGTTGAAGGAAAAGCAGGCCCGATGACTTATCACCTGACGGATATCATGTTGAATCATGTGGATGAAATGCCGGAAGGAATGGGTTGCTGAAACGCAGATCGGATAGATTTTATTTTTTTTGTGAGTTGTGGGCGGGTGCGTTATTCAGCGCCCGCCTTTGTTTTTTGGGGGGCAGGTGATTGGCCCCTCGGGGGGTGTGGGGGGCACCAAGCCCGGCAGCCCCCATAATCCCGCCCAAGGCCGGCCCGGTTTTGGTGTATGGGCCGGGCTTGGGGGGAGGGGGGCGGGTGTTGCCGGGCAGCGCCGCCAGCGGTGACGTGCGGGCGGTGTGTGCCTGCACGGCGGCGCAATGGGGCGGCGCTTGCAGAGGCCATCGTCAATCACGGGACTTGTGTGACCTCTAAAAGCGGAACTCGATCAATGGACAATGGAGGTGCCGTGGGGGCGGGTGTTGTTGGTGGACCATATATACTACCATGGGGACTATTTGGGCCAAGGGCGCCGCCCGACAATCCGACGGTGTAACGGGTTGGGCGTTGGTGGAAACGCTGGCCCACATACGTTAAATAATCGTCCCTAGGGGCGACTTCTTAGCCCTGTGCCCCGCGAAGCGGGGCTTGCCTGGCCGCTCCCTACCTATTGCGCGCGACCGAGGGGAGGGGCGAGGCCAACGGCCTTGACCCCAGGCCAGGCAAGGCCGACGACGGGGCGTAGCCACGACGGCGGCTCACAGGGCGGATGGGGGTTCCAGCGCAGCGGGTAGCGTCCAACGGCACAACTTGCCAAGCCCGGCGACCGCGCACGTTCCTCGTGCGGGCGCGGGGCGACCAGGGGTTCTCTGGTTTTCAAGCGTAGCGGGCAGCGTCCCAGTCCACCCACAAACCGAGCGGGCCGGGCGGCGGCGCGGGTTTCTCGGGCCGACGCGCGGGCCGCGACCCTGTTTTTCCGTCCAACCGCAGCGGGGCGCGTCCGGGTTTTTTTCAACGAACGAATCAACCGCAGTGTGTTCTTTCTTTTCTCCAACCAACCGCCGGGGGTTTCTCCGCCGTTGGCGGGGTTTTTTCTTTCCCGGCCGCCGCGCTCTCGCGCGGGGGTTTTCCACCCAACACCGCCGCCGATGGCGGAAGGTTCCGCGGCAAAGATCAACCCCTTGCCACTATCTTTTCAAAGGGGAAATGGATTGAATAATTCAGTAACGGAAAAGGGCCCGGTATAGCGGTCGAAAAAGTAACGCCCTCGGCGGCGGCACCACCGGCCGCAATGGTTGGTCGATCTCCGCACCCCCCCCTACACACGCGGCAGGTTGGGGGGCCCATCGGCCCCCCCCTCCATTCGCAACAGGTCGATACACCGATCCCCTATAAGGTGGGCCGCAGCTTGTAGTCGCCGGTCAGCTCGTAGTTTTCCCAGTAACCATGGGATATATTGGGCACGTTTAGGTCGATGGTTTGCGACCAACTATTTATGCTCCACTTTTTTTCCGTAGCGAACTGAAAAAGAGGGTCCGTTCCCAACCCGGGGGCGGGCCTTCTTTCATTTTCGGGGGGACAAACGGCGGGCGGGGCGGAGAGGCCGGGCGTGGAAGCGGAAGAAGGCGATCCCGTCGCCTCTTTTCCGTCGGGAGAGAGCCCCCTGCGGAAGCGGACCGTGATGTTGTCCTTTCCGTAAATCACCTTTGCGATGCCTTGCCGAACGGCGAACGACTTCTCAATCCCAACCCCGCGCGCGCAACCCCAAGGTGGTTCCCCTCCCCAAACCCCTCCCCGGCGGGGTGGCCAAAACCCAAATCACGGCCCAATCAAGGGGTCAAGTCGCCCCTAAACGGTGCCGCCCTTGCTTTTCAAATCAACGTCTTTCACCAACGTCTCGATCGTCTTTGCCAGGAGTTTCTGGACCGAGGTTTCCTTGAGCCAGGCCATGTACTTGAGCTTTTTGTGGGTTTCGGGTGAGAGGTGCAGGATCACGCTTTTTTGCAGGCCTTTCTTCAGATAATAAAGGTTCCCGCCTTTGTCGTATGGCTTCATTTTCGGCATGCCTATAGCTTACAAGAATGCGGGCCCTTGACGAATATAAGGTATAGGAGGTATAGTATTATTGTCCAGGTCTCGCGGGGCCGTTTTACCCCCTCGGAGGGAAGGCCCAGCGGCCGACCTGGACACCCGAGGGGGTTTTCTTTCGCCCCGCAGGAGGCCGCCGTGGAGTTGATAACAGAAATCGCCAAGACGGATCCCCAGTTAGCCGAATACCTTCTGCATTTACTAAACGAGTTCGAGATGGCGCGAACCGAGCGTCGCCTATTCCCTCACGTGGAGGTCCTGCCATGCAAACAATGCTTACTGAGAAATCCGCCCCTTCCTTGACCCGTTGCGCGATTTACACCCGTGTTTCGACGGACCAACAAGCGGAGGTCAGGTTTAATTCCTGTGAGGCTCAGGAGGATCGAATCAAATCGTTTATCGCCAGCCAAGAGGGCTTCCGCGTCGCAAAGGTCTATTCCGATCCGGGCTTTACAGGCGCCAATGTGAACCGCCCGGCTCTTCAGAGGTTGGCCGCCGACATCAAGGCCGGGTTCATCGATATGGTGATTACCTACAAGATCGACCGGCTGACACGCTCCCCGCGCGACTTTTACCAACTGATCGAACTTTTCGAGACTCACAACGCGGGGTTTATCTCCGTCACGGAGCGTTTCGACACCTCCACCCCGTCGGGCCGCCTCCTTCGCAATATCATGCTGACCTTCGCTCAGTTTGAGCGGGAGCTGGCCTCCGAGCGCATCCGGGATAAATTTGCCCAGCGCGCCATGCGGGGCCTTTACAACGGCGGCCCTCCACCCTACGGCTACAAAAAAGTCGAGGGAAAACTGTTCATTGATCCCAAGCGGGCCCGCGTCGTGCGCTTCATCTTTGAGAAATATGTTGAGCTCGGCACGGCGCACCAGGTGACGCTCGCCCTCCGGGAATTATGGCACGAGCGGTCCACGCTTTCCGATCACTTTGTCTGGCGGGTTTTAAAAAGTCCCGCCGCCGCCGGAAAAACCATGTACAAAGGAAAAATTCTCCCCGGCATCCAGGAGCCGATCATCTCCGAGAACTTGTTTAATCACACTCAGGCCCTATTGGCCGAGGAAAACCAAAAAATTCGAAAAACCAGCGCCCCCTACCACCATCTGCCTTATGCGGGGCTCATTGAGTGCGGAGAATGCCGATCCCATATGAGCCCCACTCATACAACCAAGAAGAGCCCGTCAGGACAACAACGCTATTTTTACTATCGTTGCACGGCTACCAACCACAAAGGTTGGAACGCATGTACAACCCGCCAAATCAGCGCCCCCCGGTTGGAGCAGACCATCCATCAAAACCTTGCGAGACTATCTAGGGACCCTGTTTACCTCAAACAAATGCTGTTTTCGGTCAAAAACCAATTACATCAGCCCCCTGAAAACGGGTTCGAACCGCCCCAACAGTTGGAAAACCTGACCCCCGAAATACTTCAAGAGACACTCCAAAAGCATGTGAAAAACTGCGCGCGCAAAACCGGGATTGAGAAGTCGTTGGCCGTTCGGCAAGGCATCGCAAAGGTGATTTACGGAAAGGACAACATCACGGTCCGCTTCCGCTGGGGCCTCTCCACCGACGGAAAAGAGGCGACGGGATCGTCTCCCTCCGTTTCCGCACCCGGCCTCTCCGCCCCGCCCGCCGTTTGTCCCCCCGAAAATGAAAGAAGGCCCGCCCCCCTGTTGGGAACGGACCCTCTTTTTCAGTTCGCTACGGAAAAAAGTGGAGCTGAAGGGGATCGAACCCTCGACCTCGTCGTTGCGAACGACGCGCTCTCCCAGCTGAGCTACAGCCCCATCTACCAAATCTGTGTTCCTCGCGTCCATTATACCACAACCACCCGAAGTCGGAACCCCCATAAAATTTACCCCGGAAGATCCTTTAAGAAAATGGGAATCTTTTTAGCCCTCCGAAAGAGACTCCCAATTGCAGACCAATGGGAGAGGCACAAACCGCGCCCACTACCTTTTAATTTGGCGGAGGACCTTGCCGGCGGAATCGGTGATTTCGAGCAGGAGGGGCATGGCGCCCACAGCGTGAGTGGAGCACGAGAGGCAGGGGTCGTAACAACGGATCGCGCCTTCCACTCGGTTCAGGGCGCCTTCTTTTACATCCACGCCGTTGACGTAGGTTTTGGCCACTTCCAAAACGGCGCGGTTCATGCTGGGGTTGTTTTGGCCGGTGGCGATTAGCAAATTCACTCCGGTGAGAATTCCGTTGGGATCGACCTGATAATGATGGAACAAGGTCCCCCGCGGCGCTTCGGAACACCCCACGCCCTCGTTGCGATTGCGGCCAGCGTCCGATCGAATCTCTGTTGATGTGACGTGGGGGTCGTTCAAAATCAGTTCCACCTGTTCCACGGAGGTCATCATTTCGATGATGCGCGCGTGGTGGAAGGCGAAAGAACTGCCGATCGGGCGGCCGCCCGTCATTCCACGGAAGTTCTCGAACTCTTTTTGCGCCCAGGGGGTCGGCATTTGGGACGCCACATTTAATCGCGCCAAGGGGCCCACGCGGTAGATGCCCGCCGGGTATCCCAACGGCTTGAAGTAGGGGGCCTTTAAATACGAATAGGCCAGGGGGCGTTCCGCGATAAACTCGGCAAACCGGTTGGGATCAACTTGGTCCGCCGCGATTTTACCGTCAGGATGGACCCAACGCAGTTTCCCATCGTAAAGTTCGTGAGTTCCGTCCGCCCGCACCGTGCCAAGATAGAGTGTGTCAAAGCAAGCGAACGCCTCCATCTCTTTTCGGTTGGCGTCCCAATATTTTTTATAGAGACTCAGGGCCACATCGAGGCTTTCCTTCGCTTCGGGAACCCAGGCCAAGAGAGCGGCGCGGTTCTCTTCCGTCAGCGGTTGGGTCACCCCGCCGGGGACAACGGCGCCGTTGTGAATCTTTTTGCCCGAAAGACGTGACGAGAGTTCTTGGCCGAATTTCCGAAGGCGAATGCCCCGGCGGGCCACGTCGGGGAACTTTTCCGCGATGCCTAAAATGTTGCGACGGGCGGGATCCGAATCCCAGCCGAACAGGAAATCCGGGGAGGATAAATGGAAAAAGCTGAGCGCGTGCGAGCTGAACATTTGGCCCAGGTGCATCAGCCGACGCAAAAGGGTCGCCGTTGGCGGGACTTCCACGGCCATAATGTGTTCACAGGCTTTCGCACTGGCCACGGCGTGGCTCACGGGACAGATACCGCAAATGCGAGGCGTTATGATGGGCATTTCTGTAAAATGCCGGCCCTCGCAAAATTTCTCAAACCCGCGAAATTCTTCCACATGAAACCGCGCGTCCGTCACACGGCCGTCGTCCTCCAGTTGGAGCGTAATTTTGGCGTGACCCTCAACCCGCGTGACAGGATGGATGATGATCGTTTTATCAGCCATTTTTTAAAGTTCCAGAGGGTATGACCAGCGGCCGCCCTTCAAGCAATGCCTTAAGCGCCGCAAAAATCAAATCGGGAGAAGGAGGACAGCCGGGGACGTGGACGTCCACTTTCACGTAATGAGAGAGCGGCGAGGCCCGGGGAAGCAGGGTGGGAATCTCAACCGAAGGCATCTCCCCCTGATTGTCGTTCGTGGCCGCTTTCTGGTAGGCTTGGTCCAACATGGCGGCGGGGCCCAATAGGTTCCGAAGCGCCGTCACGTTCCCGGTCACCGCGCAGTCCCCCAAAGCGATGAGGACTTTGGATCGTTCGCGAATTTTAAATATTTGAATTCGATCGTGATCGGTGGAAACACAGCCTTCCACCACGGCCACATCGACGCCTTCAGGAAATTCTTTTCCATCCACCAAGGGGCTTTTCACGAGATCCATGAGCGGAGCGATTTCCAACAGCCCTTCGTCAATGTCGAGGAGCGACATGTGACAGCCGGAACAGCCCCCCAACCAAACCGTGGCGACGCGCTTTTTCATGAAAGCATTTTCCGCCGGACGGCGAGGGTCCCGGCCATGGACGGATCTTTCTTTAAGTCACCGGGAACCGCTCCTTTTTTCCAGAGCGCGCCGGTGGGGCAAAGTTGGACGCACTTGCCGCAACTGGTGCAGTCCGTCGATTCGCCCCAGGGCCGGTTAAAATCAGAGATCAATCGGCTTTCAACGCCGCGGCCCATGATGTCCCACACATGCGCTGTTTCGATTTCATCGCACACCCGCACGCATCGAGTACAAAGGATACAACGGTTTTGGTCCAAAATGAAATCTTTATGGGAAGCGTCCATCCCGACCGGGGGCTGGAGAAACGGGTATCGGAAATGGTCAATGCCGGTTTTCACAGCGAGGGATTGGAGCTCACAGTGATTGTTGGCCACGCAGACACCACACATATGATTTCGCTCGGAAAAGAAAAGTTCCAAAATCATTCGCCGATAGTTTCGAAGGGTTTCGGAGTCTGTTCGAACTTTTTGATAGGGGACCGCGGGCGTGGTGCACGCGGGCAAAAGTTTCGTTGTGCCCTCGACTTCCATCAAGCACAACCGGCACGCGCCCACTTCGGTCAGACCGTCCACAGCGCAGAGAGTGGGGAGCCAAATGTTTTCCCGGCGGCACACATCCAACAAGGTTTCCTTGGGCTCCGCCGAGACTTCGTGGCCGTCGATCATAATCGTGAAACTCATCGGACCGCCTCCACAGCGTCCATATGACAGACGCCGGCCGGACACCGATGGTCCCGAATGTGGGCGGTGTATTCGTCCCGGAAATAGCGCAGAGTCGACAGGAGCGGGTTGGGCGCTGTCATGCCCAGCCCACAGAGACTCGTGGCTTTCACCATGGGCGCCAACTCTTCCAAAAGGGCCAGATCTCCCATGGTCCCCTGACCCAGACAAATTTTTCCCAACAGGTCGTGCATGTGTTTCGTCCCTACACGGCAGGGCACACATTTGCCGCAACTTTCGTCCATGCAAAATTCCATAAAAAACCGGGCCACGTCGACCATGCACGACGTGTCGTCCATGACGATAAATCCGCCAGACCCCATGATGGACCCCAAGGTCTGAAGGGACTCATAATCCACAGGGGTGTCTAAGTGAGCTTCCGGGATGCACCCGCCCGAGGGACCCCCGGTTTGAACGGCCTTGAACCGACGTCCGGCGGGGATGCCGCCCCCAATGTCAAAGATGATTTCCCGGAGCGTAATCCCCATGGGGACCTCAATCAAACCGGTGTTGCGAATTTTTCCGGCCAGGGCAAAAACTTTTGTGCCGGCGTTTTTGGGGGTCCCGATGCTTGAAAACCATTCTCCCCCTTTCGTGAGGATGGGGGCGATGTTCGCGAAAGTCTCGACGTTATTAATCAAGGTCGGTTTTTTCCAAAGACCCGACTCCGCCGGATAAGGCGGGCGCGGACGAGGCTGTCCCCGTCGACCTTCAATAGAAGCGATGAGCGCGGTTTCTTCCCCGCAAACAAATGCCCCAGCGCCAATACGGATTTCTACGTCAAAAGAAAAACCGGTGCGGAAAATTTCACGGCCCAACAACCCTTCTCGCCGCGCACTCTTAATGGCCTGCTCCAACCGTTTGATCGCCAGGGGATATTCGGCCCGGCAATACACATACCCTTTGTCCGCCCCCACAGCGAAACCCGCCACCGCCATGCCTTCCAACACTCGGTGAGGATCGCCTTCCAAAACGCTCCGGTCCATGAACGCGCCGGGATCGCCCTCGTCGGCGTTGCAGATCACGTATTTCTGTTCATTGACCATTTTAGCGACGGTTTCCCACTTGAGACCCGTCGGATACCCAGCCCCGCCGCGTCCGCGGAGCCCCGACTTCTTGATTTCCGCGATCACGGCTTCCCGGGTCATTTCGCTCAACATTTTATGGAGCGCGTGATAGCCCCCCACGGCGATATATTCCTCAAGACTTTCCGGGTTGATGCGGCCGCAGTTTTCTAAAACAATTTTTTGTTGCTTTTGAAAAAAATGGGCGTCAGGCGCGTCGGGTTCCCGCGCGGAAAAGAGTTTGTGTTCGGGGGAGATGGCCCGTCCACCCAAAACCTGGTCCAACACCGCCGCGGCATTTTGGGGCGCCACCCCCTGAAGTAAAATTTCGTCGGCGGCCAATTGGACAAGAGGTCCTTTCTGGCAGGCGCCCATACATCCCGATGGCACCACGTCGACTTGGGTCTCGAGACCCCGCTCTTTCACCAGCTTTTGAAGTGTGGACAAAGTCTCCGCGCTTCCGCAAGAAAAACATCCGGCCCCCGCGCACACCAGAAGACGGCGTTTCTGCCCCATCTGGGCTCGAGCGTGGGCCGCTGTTTTCTCAAGATCCACGGAGTTTCTCCTGGACCATCCCCCCCACCGTGGAGGGGTCTACACGAGCCAATATTTCCTCGTCATACACGACCGCCGGGGCCAGGCCGCAGGCGCCCAAACATCGGGCTTGGGCCAACCCCAATTGACCGTCGGGAGTGACGTCGCCGGGTTTCAATCCAAACGTTTTTTGCAATTGGTCTAAAATTTTTCCTGCCCCTTTCACGTAACAAGCCGTCCCCATGCACACCAGGCACTGGTGTTCCCCCCGAGGCTTGAGAGAGAAATAGTGATAAAAGGTGGATACGCCAAAAACCCGGCTCGCGGGGACTCGCAGTTCTTTAACAACGAGGCGCAAAACGGGTTCCGGCAAATAGCCGAAAATTTCTTGGACGATGTGAAGGATTTGGATCAGCGCATCGGGCCGTCGATCGTACAGTTTCATTTCGCGCGCCACGCGCTTCACACGCGGATCGTCTGGGGTGACGTGAATGCTCATGGAAAAATCATACTAACTTCAGATCAAAATCAAAACCATGATGGCCTTTTTTTTAAAAGTGCGGTCAAGGGATACGACGGATGAGACCGTCTTTGGTGAGGCGTTGAACAATGGCCTTGGCGGCCTCACGGGCGGGGCGGGCGGTCCATTCGTTTCGGTCCACCGCGAGAGTCCCGTGGGCCGTCCACACCAGTTTCGAGGTGGTGGCGTCATAGAGCCGCACACAACCGTTCACGTAACGACGGGCCCCGGGCCCTTCGGATTGAACCATCGTTTGGGTCATCACGTCCGGAGCAGGGGGAGGGGAGAGGGCTTCCGCTAAGGTGAGGGGATGGGGTTCCTTCCAGTGAACCATGGAGTCTTGGGTAATGACCAGCACTGAGTCGTATCCCAGTTTGGCCGCGCTCACGAGATTTCCAACGGCGAAATCGGTAAGGTCCACGGCCCGGCCCGGATCCTGCTGGGTTCCCCACAGCGCGTCCCGAAACGCTTTTTCCACTGCCTGCCGAGCGTCCCGGGTGGACGCGAGGGACACCACCAAGGTCCTACGGTAAGGGCCCGCCCCAAGAACATTTTCGTTTTTAACCTCCAAATGAATCCCCACGCACGCCGAGAGGAACAGAATGGGAAATATTAAAAATTTACACCGATTCATGGGGTATCTCCTGTTTGTTCTTTCCTTCAAAATCCGTCAATCGTTTGATCACTCCCACCACGCTGTCGGGATTGAGTGAAATGGAATCGATTCCGGCCTTGACCAAAAATTCGGCGAAATCCGGATGGTCGGAGGGGGCCTGTCCACAAATGCCCACCTGACGACCCTTGGCGTGAGCGCGGCGGATCACGTCCTCAATCAAGCGGGTTACCGCAGGGTTCCGTTCGCTAAAAAGTGAGGCCAGCGTGCCGGAATCCCGGTCCACCCCGAGAGTCAGTTGGGTTAGATCGTTGGAGCCAATGGAAAACCCATCAAAACGGTCGGCAAAATCTTCCGCAAGAATCACATTTGACGGGATTTCACACATGACATACACCTCCAACCCCGCCTCGCCCCGTTTCAACCCATGCGTGGCCATCTCGGCCAACACCTTGTCGGCCTCCTCGACGGTTCGGCAAAAGGGGACCATGATCACCACGTTCGTGAGTCCCATGACCTCGCGGGCTTTCTTTAACGCTTGACACTCCAGGGCAAAACCCTCCCGGTAGTTGGGGTGATAGTAACGGGACGCGCCGCGCCACCCCAGCATCGGGTTCTCTTCTTTCGGTTCGAAGGGTTTTCCCCCCAACAGATGGGCGTACTCGTTCGTTTTGAAGTCCGAAAGCCGCACAATCACCGGGTGGGGATATTGGGACGCGGCGATCTGCGCGATCCCCGACGCCAGTTGATCGACGAAATAATCCGTCGGCCGTTTGTAGCCCTTTGTTAACCGTTTGATCTTTCGGCGCGTTTTCAGGTCCAATCGTTCCGGGTGGACGAGAGCCATGGGATGGACCCGAATCACGTCATTGATTAAAAATTCCAGTCGCGCCAGCCCGATCCCCTGCACCGGCAAACGCCACCACTGAAACGCGGCGGCGGGACTGGCGATGTTCAAGAGGAGGCGGGTTTTCGGGAGCGGTAAATTTTCCAAGGACGTGTCCGTCACCAGAAACTTTTTCGCGCCGGGGTACACCCGCCCCCGTTCCCCCTCGGCGCAAGAGAGCGTAATCTCCTGTCCGTCTTTAATAGCGATCGTGGCGCGCCCCGTGCCCACCAGGGCGGGGATCCCCATCTCGCGGCTCACAATCGCCGCGTGGGAGGTGCGCCCCCCATGGTCCGTCACGATCCCAACGGCTTTCTTCATGACAGGCGCCCAATCGGGGTCCGTGTTGGATGTCACCAAAATATTCCCGGCCTTGAACCGAGCGATGTCTTCCGGCCGCTTCAAAATTTGGGCGCGGGCCACCGCAACGGCATCGCCCACCGCAAGCCCTTCCACCAAAGCTTTGCCGCCCCCTTCTAAATGATAGGTCCGCAACACCCCGGACGACTTTCGACTTTGAAAAGTCTCTGGTCGGGCCTGAACCAAAAACAAATCCCCGCGGGGACCGTCTTTCGCCCACTCCATGTCCATGGGTTTGCCGTAATGCTTTTCAATCGACACGGCCCATTGGGCCAGGGACAGGATTTCCGTGTCCGACAGGACAAACCGACGCTGTTCCGTTTCTGTCGTCCGCACATTTTTCGTTGTCCCGCCCCTTGCGTAAACCATCTTGATGTTTTTGTCTCCCCGTCTGGAAGAGAGGATGGGGCAGACGTCGGGCGTATCGAGCAGTGGCTTGAACACGATGTGTTCATCGGGAGTGACCCGGCCTTGCACAATATTTTCTCCCAACCCCCACACGGCGTTGATCACAACCACTCGGGGAAACCCCGTATCTGTGTGGAGCGAAAACATCACCCCCGCCCCCGCCCGGTCCGAGCGAACCATCCGCTGAATGCCCACAGACAGCGCCACATGGGAATGATCGAACTTCTTTTCTTCGCGATACCGAATGGCGCGGTCGGTGAAAAGGCTGGCGTAACAGCGGCGCACCGCCTCCAACACCGCGGCCTCGCCCCGCACATGGAGATAACTTTCGTGTTGACCCGCGAAACTGGCTTCCGGCAAATCTTCCGCCGTGGCGCTGGAGCGAACAGCCACGTCGACATTCCGTTGACCGGCCTCCCGACTGAGTTGCTGGTAAGCCAAACAAACGGCCTCCGCTCCCTCTGAAGGAAGATCCCCTTTTAACATGGTTTGTCGAAGGGCCCGGCCCGTCATGGCCAGGGACCGTTGACCGGCGGCATACTCTTTGAGGAGAGACGTCAGGGGAGATCGAAGTTGATTATGATCCAGAAAGGCGCCGTAGGCATCGGCGGTGGTGGCGAATCCTGGCGGAACGCGGACCCCCGCGCCCCCCAAGGCTCGAATCATTTCGCCCAGAGACGCGTTTTTGCCCCCCACGCGGGGGATGTCTTTTAAGCCCACGTCACGGAGATTTAAGACCCAGTCCATGGCCACACCTCCTTGGCTTCACTCGAGTACACTCTATCACGTTTTCGGGGCGGAGCGAGATGACCCCGGTCATCCTTTCGTTTACTCGAGGGAGAGTGTTCCTTCCACCAACTGGGCAAGTTTTTCCGGATCGAGAAGTGTAATGGATTTATGGTCGAGCCGAACCAGACCCCTTTGGCGAAATTGGCTGAGAAGCCGAATGGTGGTTTCTTGGGTCGTGCCGATCATTTCGGCCATTTCTTCCCGGGTGAGTGACAAAGTAATTTCTGTTCCCTTTCGAGAGGGTCGTCCATAGCTGTCCCGCAACGAAAGAAGCAATCGCGCCAACCGGACGGGGACCGGTTTTTCGACAATATCCATCAACCGGTCTTCGACCGAGTCGAGATCCAAAGCCATTTTTTTTAAAAGGGATTCGGCCACGGAGAGATTCGACGACAGCAGGGAAAGAAACGTGGGGCGTTCCACGAAACACACTCGGGCATCTCCCAAAGACTCGGCCGTAAACCCGTGGGACTTTCCTGTTAAGACGGCCCGATGGCCGATGAGTGTGCCGGATTTAGCGATCCCCACAATTTGAGGACGCCCTTGACTACCGGACTTACACAGTTTGACCTGCCCCTCATAGACACAATAGACCCCTCGGGCGGGATCCCCCTCCTCAAAGAGGACCTGGCCCTTGTGGTACAAATTGTCGGCTTTGCACTGGTCCAGCACACGCAAACGTTCACGGGGCAACGTGGAAAAAATGCCCTCCAGCCGGGTGGGGCAAGACTCACAGCGGATGGGGTCGGTGGGACAGGGGGTCATGGTTCTTTTATTATACACATTGGCCATCGAATGCTCGAGAGCGGTTTGATTTTCTATAATATTTGTTCCAAAAGGAGGATTCCATGAACAAACCGTTGGTGGCTGTGATTATGGGTTCCAAAAGCGATTGGGAAACGATGCAACACGCCGCTTCCGTCTTAAAAGATTTCGGCGTTCCACTCGAATGCCTGGTCGTGTCGGCGCACCGAACGCCAAAAGCGGCGGCGTCTTTCGCCGAACGGGCCGAATCCCGCGGCCTTGAGGTCATCATCGCGGGCGCCGGCGGCGCGGCACATCTCGCCGGGGTCGTGGCCTCACTCACGACACTCCCGGTCTTGGGTGTCCCCATGGAAAGCGTTTCGCTGAAGGGGATGGATTCCCTATTGTCCACCGTTCAAATGCCCGGTGGAATTCCCGTCGGCACTCTCGGCATCGGCAAACCCGGCGCCACCAACGCGGGCCTCCTCGCGGTCGCCATTTTGGCCAACAAAAACAAAACCCTTCGCAAGAAACTGCACCAATTCCGAACCAATCAGGCCAAAAAAATTCTCGAGAGCACACTCCCCACCGTTTAACCCGGACTTTGCAATAGGCGCGAGCACCGAGATGAAGAAGCCGGCGGCTTTTTCGACGAAAAACGCGAAAGCGTAGCGGTGTCTACGGTTGAGCGTTTTGAGGAAGAAAAAGTCCCGGATTCTTCGTCGAATGCCGTGTCCTATTGCAAAATCCGGGTTTAACCCCAATGGCGTTTGAGTTGTACGTCCACTCCAAAATCATCCGATCCCGGAGACGCGCCAAGGCGGCCGGGGGAAACGGACGAAGCTGGTCCAGCGCCGCTTTATGTTTCTCTAAATCCGCAAGCCGGGAAAAGAGGTCTCTATCGGATATTGCAATATTTTATCTGTCCGATACGATCTTTATTCCCGTTTAGAGCTGTCCTTGCAGGGCATGGCTGACCAGGCCGGAGGGGATTTTGGGGTAGAAGTAAGTGCTTTTGGGAGGCATGACGGACCCTCCGGTGGAGACGTCCAACACTTCTTTGACAGTATTGGGCGCGAGGAAGAAGGCCCAGCCCTTTGTTTTTTGGGCGCTCTTCACAGCTTCGCTGGGTTTCCGCGTGAAGAAAAAGTCTTCTTTGCCCAACCCCTTGAGCGGGCCCGCATGAAGACAGGCCACCGCCAGGTTCGCGTGGGGCGTATGCACAAGTTCTTTGGGGATTTGATTGAACGTGTAAAGAAAATATTTTTTCTCGCGGTAAACACCGACCTCTAAAAGGCCTGGGCCTTTTTTCCCATCCGTTAATTTCTTGAGCGCGGCCAAACCCCGAACGGGGGTCAATGTTCCCCATTTTTCCAGGTTCACGAATTTCCGTTTTTCCCAGGGCACGGCGCGGTGGGTGGGCAAGACTTCCAAACCCGCGTCGTCCGAAGACGAAAAGTAAGCCAACACCCGGTCTGAAGCGGGGGCGCCGTTCTTCAAGGCCGTCCGTGCCCACTGGCTGTAGGCCAGAGATGTCTCGTAACGGTGGTGGCCATCGGCGATGGCGCAGGGGGATTTAGAAAAAATCTTTTGAAGTTCCTTTGCCGAAGCGTCATTTTTCCAGAGCCACAACCGGTGTGTGACACCCACGTCGTCCTTAAACTGAACCCAGGGACGGCCCTTGGCGTGACTCCGCGTGAGGGATTCCACTTTGCCCGACGAATCTTGAACCAACAACTGGATGGGACTTGTTTGGGCTCGAAGCGCCTTAAAGAGGAGAAGACGATCCACCTTCGCCGTCGGCAAGGTTTTTTCGTGGGGATAGACCCCCTGGCCCCAGGGCACCACTTTCAGAGCGGCAAAGAAGCCCCGGCGAACCAGAGGGCGACCGTCTACGGGCGACCGAAATTTTGATTCATAGACATAAAACGCCGGGGATGTTTCCCGCCGAAGGACTCCCGCCTCGTTCCACTCGTTCCAGAGTTTAGCGGCCTCCGTGTATCGAATAGCCGGATCGCCCAGGGGGAGTTCCACCCGCACAAAATTTTGCGGATCCTTTTTGACAAGCGCCTCCCGGCCCGAGGCTGAAATCACGTCATAAGGCGGGCAGACGAGGCGGCCAATTTTTTTAGGTATTTGTCGCCGTAAACAAAGGCGCGAAACGGTTTAATATCGGGCATGGTTAATCGTCCTTTTGAAGGGGCCCCATTTATGGGGCGACCTTCCCACAGCGATGACAAAAAAATAGCCCGACAAATCGGGCAACGACAGATTCACAACTCCAGCGTGATCCCCGCTTTTGTTGAATGGCGCGTTGGTAGATACAACCGGCGACCGCCACGTCTTGAATGGCAAGGCCGGTGGAATCAAAAACCGTGATGTCTCGGTCGGATTGGCGGCCCGGTTTTTTACCGATCACGACTTCGCCGAGACTGGCGGCGATGTTGCGAACACTGAGGGTCCCCTCGTCGATCCCGGTGTTGATCTCCCCGGAGTGCATGGCCTGTTCAGGACTATCGACAATAATTCGCGCGCGTTTTAAAAGTTCTACCTCCAACTCCCGCTTGCCGGGCGCGTCGGCGCCGATGGCGTTGATGTGGGTGCCTTCACGGACCCACGCGGATTTGACCACAGCTTCCCGGCCAGGGGTTGTGGTGACCACAATGTCCGCGCCACAAGCATCTTCGACGGTTGCGGGACGAAGAGGGGGGCCGCCGGGACGGGACTCCTTCGCACAAAACGCCTGGGCTTCTTCTAACGTTTTTGCGGCCACGCGAATCTCTTTGATCGGGAACAAGGGCGCGATGGCGGAGAGCTGTGTGGCCGCCTGCCGACCCGCCCCCACCAACCCCAAAACGCTCGACTCTTTGCGGGCCAAATATTTAGCGGCGATCCCCCCCGCGGCGCCGGTGCGCACGTCCGTCAGCCGCCCAGCGGCCATAATAGCCAGGGGCATGCCGGTTTCAGGATCGTTTAACACATAGACGGCCGCCACCGTCGGCAACCCCCGTTTGGGGTTTCCGGGGTGGGAGTTCACCACTTTCACCCCGGCAAAGGAACGGCCCCCGGCACAGGAAATTTTGGGGATGTAGGCCGGCATGGCCCGCAAATCCCCGCCGTATTCCTTAAATTCCAAATAGAGTTTTGGCGGCATCTGGGCCGTGCCCCGGGCCAGGTGCCCAAACGCTTCTTCCACCAACGGCATGGCCGCTTCCATCGAAATTAGACCTTCCACATCTTTTTCAGACAGCCAGAGAATGTCCATTAGACCTCCCGAAAAGCGGCGTCCGCGACGATCAGAGTTTTTTCAATGTCCTCAAGCGTGTGGACCGCTGAGACAAAACAGGCCTCAAACTGCGACGGGGGGAAATAAACGCCGCGCTTGAGGAGCCCATGGAAAAATTTTCCATAGGCCCGTGTGTCGGATTTCTCAGCGGAAACCAGATCAGTCACCGGCCCCTTCGTAAAAAAAACCGTAAACATAGACCCGACGGCGTTCACAATGACCGACACGTTCCGTCGACGGGCCACGGCCCGGATCCCATGCACCAGATCATCTGTTCTATCGCGCAACAACGTGTAGGGCGGATCGGATTTTAAAATCGACAAGGTGGCCGCCCCGGCCGCCATGGCCACGGGGTTGCCGGACAGTGTTCCGGCTTGGTAGACAGGGCCCAGGGGCGCCAATTTTTCCATGATGCGTTTCGCCCCGCCAAAGGCCCCCACGGGAAATCCCCCGCCAATAATTTTCCCAAAACACGTGAGGTCCGCCCGAAGGCCCAAAAGCTCTTGGGCGCCCCCCCGCGCCAGACGGAACCCGGTCATGACCTCGTCCACAATCAGGAGGGCGCCGTGCAAGCGGGGGAGACGTTGCAACGCTTTTTGAAATTCCCCCGTTGGAAGGACAACCCCCATGTTGCCCACCACGGGTTCCACAATGACCGCCGCGATCTTTTCCCCCCATTTCTTAAAGGCCTGGGCCAAAGCCGCCGGATCGTTGTAGGGGAGAACAATGGTGAGCCGAGCCAGTTCTTTTGGCACACCGGCCGAGGTGGGGTGCCCCAGCGTCAAAGCGCCGCTCCCAGCGGATACCAACAAACTGTCCCCGTGCCCGTGATAACAGCCCGCGAACTTAACGATCAATGAACGCCCCGTGTATCCCCGGGCCAAACGGAGCGCGGAGAGACAGGCTTCCGTGCCCGAACTCGTAAACCGGAGAAGGTCCACGTGAGGATACGCCTCGCGCACCAACCGTGCCAGGTCCAGTTCCAAAGGCGACGGCGCGCCGAAGGAACTGCCCCGCTCCACCGCCCGTCTTGCCGCGCCCACCACCTTTGGGTGAGCGTGGCCCAAAATCATGGGCCCCCAGGATCCCACGTAGTCGATGTAACTTTTTCCATCCACATCTTTCAGGACAGCCCCCCGAGCGCTCTCAAAAAAGAGGGGCGTCCCCCCCACCGCGCGGAACGCCCGCACGGGAGAATTAACACCGCCGACAAACACATTTTTTGCCTGACGGAAAAATGTTTCAGATCGAGTCACGGCTTCTCCTTGACCGGGAATCCCCGGTTTGCACGAGGCTACCGTCGACAGGGGGCCGGAACAAACTTTTTCAGCCCTCCCGGACAGAAATGTTCAGTCACCTGGAAATTTCAGGTTAACCCCTTCCTCGGCCGGCGGGGCGGGGATGAAGAGGGTCGTCTCCCCTGGCAGGTCCGCATGCTTTAGTTGAAATCCGCCCATGGGCAACAATGTCACACGCTCGAAAAGCGCCTGAAACGGACCCACGGGCTCGAACTCAAAAAAACGCGTGCGGGGCGTGCCGAAGTGCATGGGGATCACCACCCGCGGCTGAATTTCTTTGACGAGCGCGGCCGCTCCGACACCATCGACGGTCGTGCGTCCCCCCACGGGAATAAAGAGCACGTCCACGCCGGCCAGCTCCGCCTTTTGGTCAGGCCGAAGGGCGTGTTGCCCAATGTCGCCCAGATGGGCCCATCGTAGCCCGCCCATGTCCCACACATACATGCGGGTGGTGCCGTTTCGACGGCCGCCTTCGTTGTCGTGGTCCGCGATGAATCCCGACACTTCCACCCCGGCCGCCACATGGGTCCCCGTGCTACGAACAACCGGAACCACAGGCCCGGACGAGGCCCCGTCCCTGGCCGCGGGATGGGGCCGCGATGCTTTTGCTTCCTCGGATTCCGAGGAAGATTTTCCCGCCGCCAGAGGGACAGGCGTACGAGGAACCCCATCGTGATCGAAGTGTTCGTGGGTGACCAACACCGCGTCCGGTTTGACCTGGGGCGATGGGTACCCCACCGTATCATCAAAGGGATCGATCAACAAGACGCGCCCCACGCTGTCCTGAAAGGAAAAACAGGAATGCCCCCACCACCTGACGGTGACACCCATCTCCGGGTCTCCCGGCGGCCGGACCAAGGGCCGAGACAGGCAGGAGGTGATCGCCAAGACAGTGACCGCGCCCCACCGCCCCCCCTTCATCGATCGGCGAGACGCTGGGCCATTTCCTGGGCATGATAGGTCAAGATCACATCCGCCCCCGCGCGTTTGATCGAGAGCAAAATTTCTTCCATCACCCGTGGCCCGTCGACCCATCCTTTCGCCTCGGCGGCCTTGACCAAAGCGTATTCGCCAGACACGTTGTAGGCCGCCACCGGAACATCAAACCGTTCTCTCACCCGACGAATCACGTCCAAATAAGACAACGCGGGTTTCACCATCACCATGTCCGCGCCCTCCTTGAGATCCAGCGCAACCTCGTGGAGAGCTTCCCGTCCGTTCGCGGGATCCATCTGATGGGTTCTGCGATCACCGAAAGCGGGGGCCGACTGAGCCGCGTCCCGAAACGGCCCATAAAAAGCCGAGGCGTATTTGGCGGCATAGGCGAGAATCGCGGTATTTTTCTTTCCTCCCCGCTCAAGCGCGCGACGGATGGCGGAGACCGCGCCGTCCATCATCCCCGAAGGGGCCACCCAATCGGCCCCGGCCTCCGCTTGCACCAAGGCCGTTTTGCCAAGCAATTCGAGGGTGGCGTCATTATCAATTTCCGGATTTTTTCCGTTCCCGCGCAACACGCCGCAATGACCATGATCGGTGTATTCACACAGGCAAAGGTCAGTAATGACAAGCAGGTCCGGCAAAGCGCTTTTTACGGAACGAACCGCCCGCTGAACGATCCCGTCAGAGTCGTAGGCGTCGCGGCCGACGGGATCTTTTTTCTCGGGAACCCCAAAGAGAATGACAGCGGGGACCCCCAGTTTCGCAACGGCGCGCGCGTCTTTCACTACTTGGTCAACAGAAAGCTGAAATACGCCCGGCATGCTCCGCACAGCCCGCCGCACGTTTTTGCCGGGGAGCACAAAAAACGGTTGGATTAAATCGTTGGCTGTTAATTCGGTCTCACGCACCATCCGCCGCGACGTGGCAGACGCGCGCAAACGACGTGGACGAGAGTGAGGAAAGGCCATGGCCTTATTTTACTTTTTCTACCGAAAGGGGTGTGGGCCGATTTATGGGGCGAGGGTTCGTTTCACGAAAGGAGACGGAGCATCGCCTGATGCACCCGCCCGTTGGACGCCAGGGTTTGAGAAGTGTCGGCGAGGGAGTAAGGCCGCCCACGAAAATTGGTCACGCGGCCGCCGGCCTCTTCCACCAACAGGAGGCCAGCCGCGGCGTCCCAAGGTTTAATATTAAATTCCCAGTACCCCTCAAAACGACCCGCGGCCACATAAGCTAAATCCAGTGCCGCCGCGCCCAGTCGACGAAGCCCTTGGGTGCGTTTCATGAACTTCTCGACATAGGAGAGATAGAAGCCGGCTTTTTTATACCGGTCGTAGGGGAACCCGGTGACCATCAACGAATCAATAAGTTTCTCTGTTTTAGAAACTTGAATACGTTTTCCGTTCAACGTCGCTCCTTTCCCCCGCACCGCCACAAAAAGTTCTTCACTGAAAGGCGCATAGACACCACCCAGGAGCACCTTTCCGTCTTTTTCCAAGCCGATGGAAACGCAACTCAGCGGAACGTGATGGGCAAAGTTGACGGTCCCATCCAAGGGGTCCACCACCCAGCGATAACCGGAAGAAGACGCATGAAGACCCGATTCTTCCATTAAAAACCCGTGATCCGGAAACGCGCCGCGCAACACCTGAAGAATCTTTTTTTCCGCCGCGTGATCGACGGTGGTGACAATATCCACCTTCCCTTTGTGCGCAATCGAAAAAGACCGACGGGCGCCCCGCCGATGAATCTCGCCGGCCGCCGACAAGGCGCGCCGAAGCGCACGAACCAACGCATCCAATGTGGGTAATGTTTTCAAGGAAGAGCCTCCGGGAAGATGCGTAAATGATGCTCGTTAAACATTATGTTTGTCAAGCATTATGTGACCTTGTGGCATGGGCTTCCAGCCCCTGTGCTTTTCAACGGAAAGGGCCCTCCAGGACGAAAAGGCTCAACCAACTGAAATTTTTAGGTTACCGGACCTTTGGAGTTCGACGGAGCGCCACGATAACGGCACGAACAAGATCCTCAACAGTGGCGACGCCTTTGGCCTGAAGGGGGCGAATGCCCCCGGCGCGGAGGGCTTGGCTTGTGAGGGGACCAATGGAAACGGCCCGGGCGTGGGAAAACAGGAGCCGACGATCTCGCGGCCTCAGACTTTTCATGAAGGATGTGACTGTCGACGACGAGGTAAACGTGACAGCGTCGACTTGGCCGGAGAGAAGTTCTTGTTTAGCCTCCGGGGTCAGTGCCAGCGGCCGAGTTTCGTAAAGGGGCCACAGGTCCACCCAGGCGCCCCGACGGACCAAGGTGGACTCAATCAAGTCTCGCCCGTCGCGGGCCCGCGCGAACAAGAACTGTTTTCCTCGAAGATCTTGCCCAAACAGCTGAACCATCCCTTCGGATTGAAAATTTTCAGCGGTCCGATAGACCGAGAGGCCTTCGGCCCGGAGCGCCGCCGCCGTTTTTGTGCCAATGGCGTAGAGGGGGGGACACGACCGCCCCCGCAAATGTCCCGCCACCGTTTGGGCTCCGTTCGCACTGGTGACGAGAAGCCCATCATACTCCGAGAGATTCTTTAAATAGCGGCGCCCTTTTTCGTCGAGAGGAAGAGGGGTGATGGCGATGAGCGGGCTTTCGATCACGCGGGCGCCGGCTTCTTCCAAAAGCGCGGTGAGGGCCGAGGCTTGGTCCCTCGCCCGCGTCACGAGAACGGTTTTTCCAAACAACGGACGTTTTTCAAACCAATCAAGTTTTTTCCCAAACCCGGCCACGTCGCCCACAATCAGGAGGGCGGGAGCACCCAACTTTTCCTGTTGAACCCGTTGGGACAGAGTGGAGAGAGTGCCGCGAACCGTCTTTTGTTGGGCACAACTGCCCCATTGAATCGCGGCGGCGGGCAGAGTGGGCGGCCACCCCAAACCCAACAGTCGACGAGAAATGAGCGGCCACTGCTTGAGCCCCATCAAAATGACCAGTGTCCCGGATGGAGAGATCTTGGTCCAATCCACCCCCGGCCCGCGCCGCCGTTCCGACTGACCGGCGCTTTCCCCAAGATAAGGATTTTCCCGCCCTTCATGCCCCGTGACCACGGTGAGGACAGAGGCATGGCCCCGGTGTGTCAACGGAATCCCAGCAAACCCCGGGACGGACGTCACCGAACTCACCCCCGGGACAACTTCAAAGGGGATCTTTTGATCCGCCAAGGCTTCCGCCTCTTCCGCCCCCCGACCAAAGAAATAGGGATCGCCGCCTTTGACTCGAACAACGGTTTTTCCAGACTTCGCCAAACGCACCAACAAGCGGTTGATCGCAGGCTGACGAAGAAACACCCGCCCCCCACCCCGCTTGCCCGCTTCAATAATTTTAACGCCAGGGGAACAATGGCTCAACACACGCCGGTCCACCAGGGCGTCCAACACGACCACGTCCGCCCGACGCAAACACTCCACCCCACGCAACGTCATCAAATCCGGCCGCCCGGGACCTGCACCCACCAAATAAACTAAACCTCTCAGTCCCTTTTTCACTGTGCGGGAGCTAAAAGTTCCAAAATTCCTAAAGCCCCTTTCGCAAGAAGTCGGTGGGCGAGGACATGACCGATTTTTTTAGCGTCAGCGGGGAGACCGGTTTCGGTGCCTTTGACGTCGTTTTTCCCATCCACCGACGTGACCCGCCCGTCCAAAATAAGTTGACCCGCGTCCTCGCGGGCGTAGGCGGCGATGGGAACCCGGCATCCGCCGCCCAGAGCAGATAAAAAACTGCGTTCCGCAATGGCGGCCTTTTGGCTGGGCCCATGGTTGAGCTGGGAGACCCACTTTAACGTCTCGGGGTCTTCGGCGCGGGTCTCAATAGCAACAAACCCTTGGCCGGGAGCAGGAAGGATCACCTCGGGCGACAACACTTCTGTCACTTCATCAGCGCGGCCCAGGCGACGGACGCCGGCGTAGGCGACCACCACCGCGGAATAATCGCCCGCCGCCACACGCGCCAACCGCGTGTCCAAATTTCCGCGCAAGTCTTCAATTCGGATTCTTTTTTTAATGGCACGGATCTGGGCTTGGCGACGGAGAGAACTGGTGCCGATCACCGCTCCGCGCGGCAATTCCATCAGCTGTTCGCCAAACCGCGAGACCAGGCAATCCCGGGGATCTTCCCGTTCCAAAATCGCTCCGACGTCCAAACCCGACGGGAGTTCTGTGGGCAAATCTTTCAGCGAATGCACCGCCAGGTCCACCGTGTGGGAAAGAAGGGCTTCCTCCAACTCTTTCGTAAAAACCCCTTTGCCTCCGATGGACGATAAGGACGCGTTGGCCAATCGGTCGCCGGTTGTTTTAATGATCTGCAATTCCACCCGCAGGTCGGGCGAAAGAGATTCCAATCGTTTTTTGACGTGGTGGGACTGCGCCAGCGCCAAGGCGCTTCCGCGGGTTCCCATACGGAGAAGGCTCATCCGGGATCCCCTTCCACGCTGAACGACTCCCGTACATGATGGCGGAGCGCCGCTGTGGTCCCGCGGCGCCACGCGTCGTACCAGGGCGCAAACTCGTTCGCCTTCGCGTCGACCAACTGGCCCGCTCGGGCGATTTCGGACTCGCGGCGCCCGAGGCTTTCGGAGACGAGCCCTTCGAGATCGTCGATGTTATAGAGATAGACGTTTTCCAATTCGTCCACAGAGGGGTCCACGTCGCGGGGCACAGCAATGTCAATAAAAAAGAGGGGACGTCCGCGACGTTCTTCCAGCGCCTGAGCGACCGCCGCTCGGTTGAAAATGGTCCCCTTGGCGCCGGTGGAACAGATCACAATGTCCGCCAGAACCAATTCCCGAGAGAGCGCGTCGAACGTCGTGGGATGGGCGCCGAATTGCTGGGCCATGGCCACCGCCTTCTCCAGGGTGCGGTTGGCAACCACGACCCGACCGACTTTTTGGCTTTTGAGCGCCCGCACCGCCAATTCCGCCATCGCTCCAGCCCCAACCACGAGAGCATGACATTCCGACAACTCGCCAAAAATTCGGTGTGCCAGCGACACCGCGAGACTGGGAACCGACGTGGGCCCTTCAGAGATTTTGGTTTCCGTTCGCACCGACTTCCCCACATACATGGCCCGCTGAAAAAGCACGTTGGTCAGTTTACCTGTGGACGCCGCTTGCCGCGCCTGGTCGTACGACCGCTTTACCTGCCCCAAGATTTCCGCTTCGCCGACGACCAAAGAATCTAAACCCGCCGCGACGCGAAAAAGGTGCCGTATGGCACCCTCGTCTTCCAGGGCGTAGAGGCTTCCGTCCAAGGACACGTCCCCGTGGAGGGCCAAAAGGCTTTTCCGTAAGAGACATTCAGCCTCACCTTCGGGGGGCGTGACAGCATAGACTTCCACCCGATTACAGGTGGAAAGCAACACCGCTTCGCCCGCCCCGACCATAAACCGCAAAGAATCCAAAAACGCCGGTAGTCGGTCGTCTGAGACGGCGAGGCGTTCCCGCCATTCCACAGGGGCGGTTCGGTGAGAGAGACCCACCAGGCGGAGACGATTCATTGTTTCTCCCCCACCACATACGAGTGAGCCTTAGAGATATAGTTAATCCCCATATAACTTACCAACACAAAAGCGAACCCCGCCAAAGACAGATACGCCCCCCGCCGACCGCGCCAGTTGAAGGCGTATCGCAAAACCAAATAGGCCAAGTACACGGCCCAAACCACAATCGACCAGAGGACTTTCGGGTCGGAGACCCAGCGGTCGCCCCAGGCGGAATGGGCCCAAACGATTCCGAGCCCCAACCCCATGGTGAGTGCGGGGAATGCCGCCGAAATAAGCCGGGCGATCATTCGGTCCATTTCATCCAGCGAGGGAAGCCGGTAGCCTAGGTCCGTTGAACGGTGGGTCTTGAGCTGTCGTTCTTGGATCAAAAAAGCCAGTCCGATCCCGAAAGCATTCGCGAACGCCGCGTAGGAAAAAAACAAGAGCGGCACGTGCACCGCCGCCCAAACGGAACTGGGCAACACCGGAAGACGTCGAGTGGTGTCGGCCAGTTTAAGGAAATCTTCCACCGAGGCGAACGGACAGCGGGGACTTGCCAGGAACGCCTGCGTGAGCGCCAACCCCATCAAGAGCAGGGCCCACGGCAGAACGAACGCGCCTAAAATTGCGAGACGCGCCCGGGTTTGGACCCCTAAAAAAACAACGACAATTAAAAGAGAAAACAAGGATAAACTTTCAAACCAATTGCTCCAAAACCCGTAGGCCACGTGGCCGGGCCGATGGCTTTCCATCCAAAGGCCCACCGCAAGACTGGCCGCATGGAGAAGGGCGGACCCAAAAAGGATTCTATGTCCCAAGACGCTGTGGCCCTCTCGACGGGAAAAGACGTAAACCAAATAGAGGATCACGGCGGTCAAAGTCCCGAGAAACCCAAAATCAAATAGGAGCGCTTGAAGTTTTTGCACGGTTTCTCTCCTCTTTTTTCATCTTTTCCTGGGCCACCGCCCGAAACGCGGCCGTGGCGCCGCGCGCGTCCGACCGAAACCGGTCCACCCACGTTTTGGTCACCAGCCCTTCCAACAATTTCCGCCGGGCCCGAATGGGAACCCGCAGGAGCTCCGCCCGGAGCCCTTTTAAGACAGCCGCCAACCGACCCACTTCCACCCCGTAACGGCCGCGCAGGTCCGCCCCCAAATATTTGGCCACGGCAGGGCTCAGGCCCCCGGTCGACACCGCAAAGGTCACCGGCCCCCGACGAACGACGGACGGAACAATAAAATCACAAAGCCGCGGCCGGTCCACCACGTTCACCCAAATGCGCCGGGCCCGGCACAACCGGGCGATCCGCGCATGAAGCGACTCGTCGTCGGTGGCCGCGATAACCAACCAGGGCCCCGAGATCAGGTCCCCCGCACGAAAAACGCGCTGGAGAAGGCGCACCTTTTTGAGCCGCCGGAACCCCGGCGCCAATCGCGGGGACACCACCGTCACCTGAGCCCCCGCTTCCAGTAAATCTTCGGTTTTATGCAAAGCGAGGCGACCGCCTCCCACCACCAGGCATTCTTTTCCAGAAAGATTTAGAAACGCGGGGTAAAATCCCATGGGAGGACCATCCTCCCGTCAATCATAGTCAAAAGGAGCCCAGTCCAGCAACCGGGATGCGACGGGAAATTATAAAATCACGTCATGGCCAAAAAAAACCTTTCCGATCTCCTCCGCGTCCAGGCCCAACTTCGCGGCCCCGGCGGCTGTCCTTGGGACCGAAAACAGACCCACAAAACCCTCGTAAAACACCTCAAGGAAGAATCCCAAGAGGTGGCCCAGGCCATTCGGAAAGGCGACATGGAGAACCTCAAAGAAGAATTGGGCGACGTCCTCCACCAAATTATTTTCCATGCCCAAATCGCCCGGGAAAAGGGGCTCTTCACCATGGCCGACGTGGTGGACGGCCTGTGTCGCAAAATCATCCGCCGCCATCCCCATGTTTTTGGAAAATCCAAAGTCAAAAGCGTCAAAGACGTGTTGATCCAGTGGGATGAGATCAAACGGCGGGAAAAATTAACCAAAGCCCGGCGGGCGGCGAGGGGCAAGCGGTGAAGAAAAGCAGGCCCTCAAGGCCGTCTTCTTTGACGCGGGGAACACGCTTCTTCGCCCATACCCGTCCGTGGGCCACATTTACGCCAATACAGCGGGGCGGCATGGGGTTCGATTAACGGCGGCCTGGGTGAATGAACGGTTTCAAACCGCCTGGCGAGAACGCCACAACCCCCACCATTTAAAAGATGACCACGCGGATAAGGCTTGGTGGCGAGCGTTGGTGAAACGGGTGATGGGCGAGCGGTTTGTGGGAAAAAAATTCCACCGCTACTTTGAAGACCTCTACGACCTCTTTGCCCACCCCAAACATTGGCGCCTCTTCCCTGACGCGCTCCCCACCCTGCGCGCTCTCCGCCAAAAAAAGTTCACCTTGGGAATCGTGTCAAATTGGGATTCTCGGCTCCTGGTGCTGAGTGAACGCATCGGGTTGACAAAAGAAGTAGCGTTCGTTCTGGCCTCGGCTGTTGAAGGGGTGGCAAAACCAGACCGACGACTTTTTCAGACCGCTTTAAAAAAAGCCAGCGTATCCGCTGGGGAAGCTCTCCATGTGGGGGACAGCTTAAAAGAAGATTACGAGGGGGCCAAAAAAGCCGGCCTGCATGCCCTGCTTTTGAATCGCCACGGCGAAAAATTGGACGGAATAACCGCGATTCGTAATTTAGAGGAGGTCCTTTCCCACACGAAGGGAATGACCCGCCCTGTGAGGGGAACAAAGAAATACGCCTGAGCCAAAAGCCTTCGTTATTTTTTCTTCCCAATTCCCATGCCCCAAAGACGGAGACGGCTTAACGTTTCCCTGATAGAGACGACCCCAAGACGTGACGCGAAGCGCCCCCCCCACTAATTTTTGGCCTTCCAACAAAATGTCATCCTGTGAGAAATCTTGGTAGCAGGCTCCCGGTGGGGTTCTGCGGTCGCCATGGATTTGGTGGAGCGTGACATTCATCCCATGGGAACGAAGTTCTGCCGCGAGGACCTCATGGAAGAGCCGGTAGACGTTCTTGATACAGGGGGGGAGAGCGGGGTGGTCCCGTCGCCAAACAACCGAGAAGCTGATGTCCGCGTCATGCAACACCATGCCTCCTCCTGTGGGGCGCTGAACCACGGCCCGCGTGCCAAGCGCCGTGGACATGGCTTCCGCCGCCTCCCGCGCCTGAAGTCGCCCATAGCTCAAGGTCGGCTCGACCCATCGGTATATCCGAAGTACGGGAAGCGAGAACGGATCCCGCTGAGACTCCAAAGCCTCTTGGTCCCGCCGCATGTTTTTTTCGCCCGAACGGGGGCCGTCCACCACCAGTTTCCAGGCCACAGGGGCATCCACAACGCTCTGGCATTTGTTCTTCACCCCCCGATTTTGGCTTATCCCCACGAATCCACCGTCCACTCCCCATGCGGATCAGGGACGTTCCTAGTTAAATAGTTTATTCGGATTTTCCGAGATGAATTCCCTCCCGCGCCTGCGCGCAACGTTTGTAGGATGGGCCCACATTCTTGTCAGCTCGGTTATTTCTTTGACGGGAAGGCCCATACGGTCCATTCTCTCTATGGATGAGCACCGCCTTGGCCCGCGAAATCCGGCTGGTTCTTCCCTTGACCGGGAGATCCTGTTTCAGAACTCCCATCGCCTTGAACACCCTTCCCACCAATTCATCCCTGGACATTTTCAGATCCCAGGTTTCTTTTTCCCCTTCCCCAAACGGTCGACGACGGACTCAACAAAAACCCCTGAGCCCAACACTCATTCGTCATATCGTTTTCCGGCCCCCTCGGGCCAGCACATAGTGCAATAGTCCGGGAGCGTCTAATCGCGAGAGTTGTGGCATTCCCCTCCGTTACTGCATTTCCTCGCTCTTGGGATATAAACTATTTATCTACCAACGTCCCCCATTATCCCTTGTCGGGAGCCTTCAAAAATTCTATAGTTATCGACGTTGAATCACTTATCTAAACCACTCCACCCCCCGCGGAACACCGCGTTTGCTTTGTCCCTCATCGAAGGAGCCTCTTTTGAACCCTAAAAAAGTTTTGTTGACCAGCGTTTGCCGTCCGTTTGGGACGGAATACGGCGACGCCGACTCCGTTGGCTATGAACTGCTTCACAAACAAGTCACCCGCGCCCAGGGGATTTTCAGCCCCCGGGCGGTTCAAGTCCAGTATTCCCTCGAATATATAGCCGCCAACCTGGAAACCCCCGCAGTCGTGCTTCAGTATCCGTCGCGCCAGGAACTCATCCGAGAACTGAAGAAAGGCTACGATTACGTGGGCGTTTCGTTCATCATGGCGCTCTTCCATAAGATGAAAGACGCCGTGGCCCTGATTCGCAAATATTCTCCCCAGAGCAAAATCATTTTGGGAGGGTACGGCACGGTCCTTTCCGACGACGTACTGGCCCCGTTCGGGGACTATTTCTGCCGGGAAGAAGGGGTGACCTTCTTCCGGCGTTTGTTGGGCGAAACGCCAATCCCTAAACCCTACAAACATCCATTAATTGTGAGTGACCTTAAAATCTTCTCCATTCGAGCCTCTCGGACCGGAAAAATCTTTGCGGGGTTGGGTTGCCCCAACGGGTGCGATTTTTGTTGCACCTCCCATTTCTTTAAACGCCGGCATGTCAAATTGCTTCCGGAAGGCAAAGACATCTTTTCCGTTGTGGAAAAGTTCCTTGATCAGGACCCCAACACCGTGTTCATCATCTTCGATGAAGATTTCCTGCTCAACAAAAGCCGGGCCCTGGAGTTCCGCGACTGCGTCAAGAAAAGCGGACGACTTCCGTCGATTTTTGTGTTCTCCAGCATTAAGGCCATCAGCCAATACAAAGTCGAAGAGATTTTGGAGATGGGGATCGACGGGTTCTGGGTGGGCTACGAAGGAACAAAATCCGGCTACGGCAAACAGCAGGGGCGGCCCGGTGGAAGACATTTTCACGGAATTCAGAGAACACGGCATCACCATTCTCGCCTCCATGATTGTGGGGTTCGATTATCAAAACCACGACGTGGTGGCGGCGGAACTGGATGGGTTGATGAAATTAAAACCGTCCTTGACCCAGATCCTCATTTACGGTCCAGTCCCCAGCACGCCTTTCTACGATCGCATCATGGAACAGAACCTCCTCCGGGACGATTATCGGGGAGAACCGGAAAAGTTTTACAAACGGGCCGACGGGTTTACCACCATGATCAAACACCCCACCCTGTCTCCCACTCAAATTGAAGGGATCCAAAAGTGGTGTTACGAGCAGGACTTCCAACGATTGGGTCCCAGCATTTTCCGCGTGATGGAATCCTGGGCTTTGGGTACCACAAGCTGAAAGATTCGACCAACCCACTCCTGCGGGCGAAAGCACGATTTTACGCCAAAGAAATCCGGAAATCCTATCCGATCTTCTTGGCCGGAAGGCTTTTGGGCCCCAACCCCGCCATTCGCCAATGGATTGGGGACTTAGCCAAACAATCCCATGAAGCGACGGGGCGGCCCTTCGTTAAAGGAACGGGTCCTTTCCTCTTTGCTTTGGGCATGGCCCTTTGGACAGGGTTCACCTTAAAATTTAACCTTTTCCAACACCCATCCCTTCGCCGCACCGCCTACCGTGTGCCGGGGAGAAACAAAACGTTCTGCTTTGGGAAAGCCAACCCATGGGGAGGGACCATCCGGGAAATGACGTTGAGCGATCGAGTTGAACCACAAGAACCTGTGGCCGTTGGAGCAGGCCCCGAAATAAAATGGCCGGGGACCCCCCCTCTTTATCTTGATTGGGGCTTTGGCGGGAATTTCTTCGGGATTTTTCGGCGTGGGGGGCGGACTGATCATCGTTCCGGCCCTCGTCTACTTCGCGGGATTTAGCCAACACCGCGCCACCGGCACAAGCCTGGCCATTCTGCTTCTTCCCGTGGGTTTTGGCGCGGTGATCGAGTATTACCGCAACGGCAACGTGGACATCCGCGCCGCGGCCTTCGCGGCGGTGGCCCTCTTCTTTGGCGCCTGGCTGAGCGGCCGTTACGCCCAACGCATCAATCCCGCTTATCTCAAAATGGCTTTCGGCGTTTTCGCCATGATCATGGGCGCCTACATGATCCTCACCACCTACTCCCGTCTTCGCAAATAACGGGCATTCGCCTGTTTGCACAAATTTCATGTCAAGAATTATGGGGAGGGTCAAGCGAATTCCCCGGAATTCCGTTTTGCGTTGCATATGCTACACATGATTTGTATGCAATTTAAAAAAGGAGTCCCCCTGCGAACAACATTGATTCTACCTGCCACATAACTAAGCGGGATTGCCCGGTTAATTTATTTCCCGTAGAACGGTTGCGAAGTACGCCCGGGACGGGAAAAAGTTCACCTCTCCCCACTCGGCGAATGACGACAGCGAAATAACGAGCGTCGGGAAGAAAATACCGCCAATTCGACGAATCCCTTATTTGGCCAACCGATAGCGCGCGGAGCGCTGTTTCCCGACGACTTCCACGAGCCCAGCGGAAACCAAGGGTTTAAGAATTTGTCCAGCGCGCGCCCGGGAAAACGCGAACGCCGCTTGGATTTCGGTGGAGGGCACCGCTCCCCGATCCCGTAGGAACCGCAAAACATCTTCCTGACGCTTCGTAAGAAGGAACTTTGACGAAGTAGGCCGAACCTGAAGCGAGCGGATTCGCTCTACAGTCTCTCGCAGGGTTGAGACAACCCCCTGCGCCACATATTCGACCCAATCGGTGAGATCGTCATCCAAATCGCGTGCCTGTTGAATCTTCAGATAATACAAAGGACGATCCGCCCAAAAATAATCGTCCAAAGCAAATAAATGGTGCAAGTCAAATCCCCGGGAATAAAGGATCCACACCTCAAGGGCGCGGGCCAACCGACCGTTTCCGTCGGACATGGGGTGAATTGAAACCAACTGATGATGGGCAATGGCGGCGACGATAACGGCATGCAAACGACGCCCCGCACCGCTATTCAGCCAGGCTAAAAGGTCGCGGGTCAACCTTGGAGCGTCTTCGGGACGGGGAGGGATATAAATGGGATTTCCCCGATGGTCGACCACCCGGTTCGGAACAGACTTATATGCCCCGACAGCCTTTTCCGGCAATAAACCCATGGTCAGGCGGCGGTGTAATTGGAGGAGGTCTTTTTCTTGAATTTTATTCTTTTGAACCTGTTTCCAAATCCATCGCATGGCAGAAAGCGCATTTAAAACTTCCAGGGTGGCACGCCTTTCGGCCCCAATCCTTTCTCCACGACCCAAAGCCTCCACCTCCGGCAAAGTGAGCGGGTTTCCCTCAATGGACGTGGAGGAATGGGCCAACCGGGCGGCGGTGTCTCGTTGCAAAGCGGGAAGCCAAGACACATCAATAACGGCGGCGGCAATCCACCCCCGAAGTTCGGTGGCCTCCGCCACCAGGCGCAGTGTTTCAGAAGTGATCCTAAATTTCGGCTCAAATCCCATAAAGTCAGGATATATCTATGTAAAATTTATGTCAAGGGTTTTGGATAGGGCCAAACAAACACATTAAGGTTTATAACGGAGGCGGGGGTCGCGGGCGGCTCTGACTTCGTCCAAGCGGCGGACGGGGGTGGTGTGGGGGGCGGTTTTGACCAAATCGGGGGTGGCTTTGGATTCGGCGATGATCGTGCGAAAGGTTTCGACAAAATGGTCCAGGGTTTCTTTGCTTTCGTTTTCGGTGGGTTCGATCATGAGGGCTTCCGGGACAATCATGGGGAAATAGATCGTCGGGGCGTAGTAGCCGTAATCCAGCAATCGTTTCGCGACGTCTAAGGTTCGCACACCGGGGCCGAAGGCCCCTTCGCCGGAGACAACGACCTCGTGCATGCAGGCGCCCGCGGGCATTTTGGGGAAAAGTGGGGTGAGTTTGGCTTTCAGATAATTGGCGGCCAAGATGGCGTTCTCGCTGATGTCCCGAAGGCCTTCGGCGCCTTGAAGACGCATGTAGGCATACGCGCGAATGAGCACACCCACGTTCCCCTGAAACCCGTGGACTCGGCCGATGGTGTTGGTGCGGTCAAATTTTCTTCGATAAACACCATTTTCGAACGCCACCCGGGGAACCGGGAGGAACGGTTCGAGGGCTTTTTTTACACCCACCGGGCCCGCTCCGGGGCCACCGCCCCCATGCGGTGTGGCAAATGTTTTGTGAAGATTAACGTGAAGGACATCCACGCCGAGATCCCCTGGACGAACCAATCCCACCAGGGCGTTCAAGTTCGCGCCATCCATATACAGCAAAGCGCCCGCATCGTGGATCTTTTTGGCGATGTCCTGGATACGCGGTTCAAAGAGGCCCAGGGTGCTGGGGATGGTCATCATGACCAGCGCAACGTCTTTGGTCAGCTTTTGTAAAAGATCGTCCAAATCCACCTGGCCGTCAGCAGTGGATTTCACCGTCACAGCCGTGAGACCGGCCAAGGCCACACTGGCAGGATTGGTCCCGTGAGCGGAATCGGGAATCAGAACCACGGGGCGCTTTTCCCCCCGATGTTCGTGGTACGCCCGGGCCACCAATATGCCCGTCAATTCACCTTGGGCGCCCGCTGACGGTTGAAGCGTGAAAGCGTCCATCCCGCAAATTTCCGACAACCAACGTTCCACTTCATACAAAATCTCCAAAATGCCCTGGCTCAGTTCGTGAGGCCGCAACGGGTGAAGGCCCGCAAAATCCGGAATTTGAACGATGCGGTCGTTCACCTTCGGGTTGTGTTTCATGGTGCACGACCCCAACGGGTAAAAATTGGTGTCGATAGAATAATTGAGATGTGATAGTCGTGTAAAGTGTCGCACCACCTGGGGTTCCGACAGTTCCGGCAATTGGGCCGGCTCTGTCCGGAGCAGGTTCGCGGGAATTTGTTTGTCCACCTGAATGACGGGCACGTCGCACACCGGCCACGGAAGCCCTTTTCGGCCCGGGGCGCTTTTTTCGAACGACAGGGGTTCCACGACTTTTTCTCCGTTCATCGGGCCGCCTCCGCTAAGAGATCGCCAAATTGGTCCATGTCCGCCTTGGTCTTTATTTCCGTGACGCAGACCAACAATTGGTCAGCCCGATCTTTGTAGTACGCCCCCAGCGGGAGCCCAGCCAGCACCCGTTTCTTTGCCAACCGCTCTACGATTTTTTCCGGCGACGTGGGACAGCGGACCACAAACTCATTGAAAAAAGGGTGCTGGAAAACGGGGGCGAACGCCCCCTTGGCCAACACCTGGGCCGCGTAATGGGCCTTTTGAAAATTGAGTGTGGCGAGCTCTTTGAACCCATTTTTTCCCACCAGCGAAAGATAAATCGTCGCGGCCAGGGCGCAGAGCGCTTGGTTCGTGCATATATTGGAAGTCGCCTTTTCCCGGCGGATGTGCTGTTCCCGGGCTTGAAGGGTCAACACAAACGCCCGTTTCCCGTCAGCGTCAAGAGTTTGGCCCACCACGCGGCCCGGCATTTTGCGTAACAGCTCATTTTTGCAGGCGAACAGGCCCAGGTAGGGCCCGCCATAAGCCAACGGAAGACCCAGGGATTGCCCTTCCGCCACAGCGATGTCCGCCCCGTATTCGCCCGGCGGGGCGATGAGCCCCAACGCCACAGGGTATGTGGACGCGATGAGGAGCCCCCCGGCTTTATGAATTAAATCGGACAATTCTTGGACATGCGATTCCAGGCAACCAAAGAAGTTGGGATTTTGAATGAGCAAGGCCGCGGTGTCCGGCCCCAAATGCTTTTGGAGAACCGTCGGTTCCAAAATGCCGTTCGGGCAGGGAACGGAAGTGACCCTTGCGCCGCTGTGGGCCAGATAGGTTTGGATCACGCGCAGGGTTTGGGGGTGGACAGTTTCCGGCACCAAAATTTCGTTCCGTCCCGTGTGTTTGGCGGCGACCAAGCAGGCTTCCGCCGCGGCGCTGGCGCCGTCGTACATCGATGCGTTGGCCACGTCCATTTTGAACAGTTCACAGATCAGACTTTGAAATTCAAAAATCGATTGGAGCGTGCCTTGGCTGGCCTCCGCCTGATAGGGCGTGTAGGCCGTGGCGAATTCGCCCCGGAGCGCCACCGACCATACCGCCGTAGGCACAAAATGTTCATAGGCCCCAGCCCCCAGGTAGGATTGGGCCAGATGATCGCGGGACGCCAACTCTTCCATATGGCGCACCAGTTCCATTTCGCTCATGGACCCCGGGAGGTTGAGTTTCGGTCGGACCAAATTTTTGGGAAGCGCCCCGATCAAATCATCAAAGCGCGCCACGCCAATGGTCGCGAGCATGTCCTTCTTTTGTTCGTCGGTGTGAGGGATAAACATAACAGCCTCTCTCGCTTGCCCATAGAGGGGGCAAAATTCACTTCCCTTTAATGAAACCTTGATATTGGTCGTTGGTCATTAACTTTCGCGATCGGCGGGGGTGGTCATTTGAATTTTGTAGAGCCAGCCTTCGCCGTAAGGGCTTTTGTTCAGGAGACCGGGATTTTTAGCTCCCTCTTCGTTGGTGGCCACGATCGTGCCGGCCACGGGCGCGTAAATATCAAAAGCGGCTTTGACGGATTCGACGACAGCGCAGGCTTCTTCGGCTTTCACTGCCCGGCCTGTTTTGGGGAGTTCCACAAAAACCACGTCCGTAATCTCGTGTTGGGCATGGTCGGAAATGCCCACGGTGCCGTCCGGGGCGATCCATTCGTGGGATTTTGTAAAACGCAGGTCTTTGGGGTCCATATCAAACCTCTCTTTTTCGGTAGAAGGGCAAGGGAACGATTTCCGCCGGGACCGCGCGGCCATGAATTTGGATGGTGAGGGGAGACGCGGTTTCTGTCGCCTTCGGCATAAGGGCGTTGTCCACATACGCCATGCCAATGCCGATCCCCAGGGACGGCGAAAAAGTGCCGCTCGTGACCATCCCCACGGGCTTTCCGCCAAAATGGATCTCACACTTTTCCCGGGGAACCCCCCGATCTTTCAAACGAAACCCGATCAGTCTCTGGCGAGACCCGGCGGCTTTTTCCTTCAGCAAAGCGTCACGACCAATAAACGACGGTTTCGCCAGCTTCACGGCCCAACCGAGCCCTGATTCGAGGGCCGAATGGTCCTCGTCCAGTTCATGACCGTATAAACGATAACCCATTTCCAAGCGAAGAGTGTCCCGCGCGCCGAGCCCGCAGTTCACCAGGCCCGCGGATGTTCCTTTTTTCATTAAAAATTCGTAAACGGGGAATAAATGACCAGCGGGGCCGAACAGTTCAAACCCGTCTTCTCCCGTGTATCCCGTACGAGCGACCACGATTTCCATGTCCAAGAGCGAAAGGTCGGCCACGCCGTTTTTAGAAAGGAGAAGCGCCTCTTTTGAGAGAAGACCAATCAATCCCGGGGCGGCAGGACCCTGCACGGCCAGCGCGGCCGGCTGGGGCTGTTCCATCATTTGTGTTTCCGGCCCCAGTCGCTCGCTCATCCACGCGATATCGACCGAAGCGCGCGACGCATTCACGATTACCAAAAACCGTTCTTCCTCAAGACAATAAATGTAGAGGTCATCGATCACATGCCCGTCGTCGCGGCAAAGGAGTGCATAAAGTCCGCGCTGAACGGGGAGGGTCGAAACGTCATTGGTGACAAGATTTTGCAAAGTCGCCCGAGCCCCCACCCCCGTGACCCAGACTTGGCCCATATGGGAAATATCAAAGACCCCAGCCCGTTCCCGCACCGCGCGATGTTCGGCCATGACGCTCTCAAACTGGACAGGCATCTCCCACCCAGCGAATTCCACCAGGCGCGCACCGGATTGTTTATGAAGAAAGTTAAAAGGCGTTCGTTGTATGGTCAGGGTCATGGGCGGGATAAGTAATTATAGCACATCGACTTTCTCCCCTGAATCCGCATGGTAAGAACTTCTAACCAACGGCCCCACTTGAACTCTTTTAAAAAGCGGTTGGGCGAGGGCGCGAAGGCGCCCAAATTCTTCGAGGGAATAGAACCGGCTCACGGCAAAGTGGGCGGGTGTCGGAGGGAGATATTGGCCCACCGTGAGCGCACGCACGCCAACGTCCATCAAGTCATGCAACGCCGTCTCCACTTCGTCCCAAGACTCTCCCAACCCGACCATGAATCCCGATTTTGTCCTCAGTCCCGCCACCGTTGCCTGCCTCAGCACGTCGAGGGAACGGTCGTAGGTGGCCCGTGCCCGAACCAGGGGAGTGAGTCGACGCACCGTTTCGATATTGTGGTTAAAGATGTCGGGTTTCTCGTCAAAAACGATGTTCAACAAATCTTCCCGCCCTTGAAAATCCGGGGTGAGGGTTTCGATACTGATTCCCGGCAGATTCGCGCGAAGAACCCGAACACAGGACGCGAACTGGGTCGCGCCCTGATCGTCCAAGTCGTCCCGGGCGGGGGACGTAATGACCACGTGTTTCAGTGTGAGTTGACGGACCGCTTCCACAAGTTTTTCGGGTTCGGTGGGATCCACAGCCCCCGGCCGGCCCGTGGTCTCGGCGCAAAAGGAACAGCGACGGGTACAAATGGACCCCAATATTTGAAAGGCCAAGGTCCCCCGGGCCCAACAATCGGTGCGGTTGGGGCAAAGGGCTTCCTCGCACACCGTGGGGAGCGCTGTTCCCTGAAGAACATCCCGGACCCGAAACAGGCGTTCGCCTGTGGGAACGGCCCCTTTCAGGAAAGCGGGAAGCCGTGGTCGCCAAGCCGGGAGCGTCGCGCTCATCGGGAGAGCGCCTCCCGGATTCCCTCCGCCAAGGTCGGATGGGCGAAAATAACTCGGCGCAATTGCTCCACCGTTTGTTTCGCGGACAGCGCCACGGAAAAAATATGGATGAGTTCTGTGGCGTGGGGCCCGATGATTTGCGCGCCCAGGAGGCGGCCGCTTCCTTTTCCGAAAGGATTTGAAGAAACCCTTCCGTTTCATCAGAGGCCATCGCTTTGGGCGAACCCTGAAAAAAGAACCGCTGGGCTTTCACTTCAATATCCTTCAAGGAAGCGGAGTGAGTCCATTCCCCCACGCTCGCCACCTCGGGCCAGGTGTAGAGACAGCGCGGAATACCTGTGGGGTCATAGACCGGGGTTTGGTCCATCAAATGACCAGCGGCAATCGCCCCTTGAACGCTGGCGGCATGGGCCAGAAGAGACAACCCGTTCACATCGCCGACCGCGTAGATATGAGCCCGGGATGTTTGCAAGGCATTGTTCACAGCGATACGGCCGCCGTCCCCAAAAACCCCCGCGGCGTCGAGACCCAATTCCCCGGTCACGGGCCGACGGCCCACACACACCAACACCTCTTCGGCGGTCAAAACGTCGCCGCTCGCAAGAGTGAGCCGCCATCCGCTCGCACTCTTTTCGGCTGTCGCGACGGTCTGGTCTGTCAAAACCTTCATCCCTCGTTTTTCAAAACTTTTTTGAAGGAGACGGGAGACAGAAGATTCTTCGCCCGGCAGGATCTGCGGCATTTTTTCGACCACGGACACCTGGGAACCCAATTCATGGAAGAGGCAAGCGAATTCAAGTCCCACCGCCCCACCGCCCACCACCACCAACCGTTTGGGGATGGCCTCCAACCCCAGAATACGATCGCTGTCTAAAATATCATCCGTCAACCGATCAAAGGGCGGTGGGAAAAAGGGCCGAGACCCCGTCGCGATCACAGCCGCGTCAAAGGTCAATTCCTCCGTCCCTTCCTGGCCCGTCACATGAAGAGCGTGATCCCCCACAAACCGAGCCTCCCCCCGCATGACCCGAACCCTCAACTGGGCGAATCGCTGTTCCAACGCTTTTCGAAAGAGATCCACGAGAGCGCGTTTTTTTTCCTGAAGCTTCGTCCAATCCATGGAAACAGAAGAGCCCCCGGACAAAAACGCAGAGGAGCGCGCCTGATGGAAAAGCCGCCCCCCTTCCAATAAAATTTTTGTGGGAATGCACCCCCAATTCAGACAAAGCCCCCCCAGGGCGGCCCGTTCCACCAGAGTCACTTGGGCCCCCGCCTCCGCCAATTTCTTAGCCGCCGCCTCCCCCCCCGGCCCCGCCCCGATCACAATCACCGATTTAGAGTTCATATATTCCAAGTCTATTTTACCTTTGTGAAAAGGGGACGAATGTCCCCTCACTCCACGGTCACCGATTTCGCGAGGTTCCGGGGTTGGTCCACGTCACAGCCGCGGAGGACGGCGATGTGGTAGGCCAACAGTTGGAGCGGCACCACATTGACCGCGGGGGCCATGGATTCGGGGATGTCCGGCATCCAAACGATGTCCGGAGGTCAAGGCGGTGATGCGCGTGTCGCCCACGGTCGCTAAAGCAATCACGCGCCCGCCACGGGCGGACACTTCTTCCAAGTTGGTCATCACCTTGTCGTACACGCGCCCTTGGGTCGCGATGGCGATCACGGGCATATCTTCATCGATCAAGGCGATCGGGCCGTGTTTCAGTTCGCCGGAGGGATAGCCTTCGGCATGGATGTAGGAGATTTCTTTTAATTTCAACGCCCCTTCCAGGGCAATGGGATAGTTGAGGTTTCTCCCGAGGAACAGGAAGTTCCGGCTGTGGAAATATTTTTTCGCGAGGGCGGCCACCCCCGCGTCTGTTTTGAGCGCCTCGCCCACCCAACGGGACAGGTGAAGGAGATTGCGCATAATATTTTCCACGTCGGGCCGAGGGAGCGTGCCGCGCAATAATGCGCCGTAGAGCGCCAAGACGTACAGGACCGCCAGTTGGGCCGTGAACGCTTTCGTGCTGGCCACGCCAATTTCGGGACCGCAATGGGTCAAGATTTTTCCGTGGCATTCCCGGTAAAGGGTGGACCCCACGGAATTGCAAATGGCGAGCGTGGTGGCGCCCTTTCCTTTCGCGTGCCGAACCGCGGCGATGGTGTCCGCCGTTTCGCCCGATTGGGAAATCGCCACCAACAAATCTTCGGGACCGATCAGGGGATTCCGATACCGGAACTCCGAGGCAATCTCCACATCGCAGGGCGCTTGAACCCAGGACTCAAAAAGGTAGCGGGCCATGAGCCCCGCGTGGTATGACGTTCCGCAAGCCACAATGGTCATCTTCCGAAATTTCTTAATTTGTTCTTCGGAAAGTTTGAGTGTGTCCAGGTGTACTTTTAATTCGTTGATGTCCAACCGTCCCCGCAGGGTATCCTCCAGGGACCGAGGTTGTTCGAAGATTTCTTTCAGCATGAAATGGCGGTATCCCGCCTTTTCGGCCTGAAGCGCGTCCCAGGGGAGGTAAGTCGTTTTGCGTTCGATGGGCTGGCCCGTCTCGATGCTAAAAAGCAAAACCTTCTCCCGTGACAAAACCGCCAAGTCTCCGTCTTGCAAGAAAATGGCGTTCCGCGTGCGGGAGAGGATCGCGGGTGCGTCGGAAGCGAGAAAAAATTCGTTTTCCCCAACCCCCACCAAAAGCGGACATTCCCGCCGAGCCCCGATCACCACCTCCGGACAGTCCGCCGACACAATGCCCAAGGCATAGGTCCCTTTAATTTCAGAAAGCGCCTCGCGGACCGCCTCCACAAAAAGAGGGGGAGACAACGGAACCGGGGCCTGACGTCGACGGGCAATGGCTTCGCCCACCAAATGGGCCACGACCTCGGTGTCCGTTTGAGATTCGAATTTGACGCCCCGAGCCTGAAGCCCCGCTTTGAGCGCCATATAGTTTTCAATGATCCCATTGTGCACGACGACCACCCGGCCGGTCGCGTCCCGATGGGGGTGCGCGTTTTCTTCCGACGGTCGGCCATGGGTGGCCCAGCGGGTATGCCCCACGCCCGCATGGCCCGTGAGAGGATGTTTCTTAAGATGGGCTTCCAGGTTGGCCAGTTTCCCCACGCTTCGACGGATTTCCAGCGTATTGCCGTTTAAGACCACCATCCCGGCCGAATCATACCCACGGTATTCCAAACGGCGCAGACCGTCCAACAAGACCTCCGACGCCTCTTCTTTCCCAATGTACCCAACGATTCCGCACATGGTTAGGACCCTCCCCCTGAAACGAGCGTTTTCATTTCTCGCACCGCCGGCTCAAGACCGACAAAAAGCGCCCGGGCAATAATCGCAAATCCTATGTTGAGCTCGTTTATTCCCTCGAGCCGGGCAATGGGCCCGACGTTTTCATAGTCCAACCCATGGCCCGCGTTCACCAAGAGGCCAAACCGCCGGGCCAGCGCACTGGCGTCCACAATTTTTTTTAACTCCATCGCGCGAACCTCCCCAGAAGCCTCGGCGAACGCCCCGGTATGAAATTCCACCATATCCACGCCCGCGTCTTTCGCGGCCGAGACCTGATTGAGATCCGCGTCGATAAAAAGACTGACCTTGATTCCCTTGGCCGAAATTTTCTGAAACGCCCCGCGCACGCGGGAGATCTGCCCCATGACATCCAGCCCGCCTTCCGTCGTTAACTCCTGTCGTTTTTCCGGTACCAAACACACACTGTGGGGATGGGTGACCCGCGCGATGCGAACCATTTCTTCGGTCGCGGCCATCTCAAGGTTCAACCGAAGCCCAGTCTCTTTGGACAGGCGCGAGAGGTCCATGTCCTGGATATGGCGACGGTCTTCCCGGAGATGAACGGTGATGGAATCGGCCCCGGCCTTTAACGCCACACGCGCCGCGAACAGGACGTCCGGCACCTTCGCTCGACGCGCTTGTCGGACGGTCGCCACATGATCGATGTTGACCCCCAGGAGTGCCACCGAATTATCCCCGCCCCTGAACAACGCGGGCCAAGGATTCGGCATGGGCTTGGATCACGGACCGGTCCGGGCCTTCCACCATAATACGGAGGAGCGGTTCTGTTCCGGAATATCGAACCAATGTACGGCCCGTGTCGCCCAGGGCCGCGTTCACTTCCGCGAGGGTTTTGTTGAAATGGGGGATTTTATCCAAAGGACGCCGTTCTTGCACAGGGACATTGAGCAACACCTGAGGGTAATGGACAGCCAGGGACGTCAACGAAGAAAATCGTTGGCCGGTTTCCACCAAGAGCGCGGATACTTGCAAGGCGGTCAAGAGACCGTCCCCCGTCGGAAGAAAATCCCGAAAGATCACGTGCCCGGACGGTTCTCCGCCCAACGCCGCACCGGTTTTTTTCATGCCGTGCCACACATTTTTGTCCCCCACCGCGGTCACTTCGGTGCGAAATCCCAAAGCGTCAAGGGCCCGCAGAAGGCCAAGATTGCTCATCACAGTGACAACCACGGTGCCCTGGGTCAAACGTCCTCGGACGCTCAAATAGCGAGCCGCCGCCAGAACCACCGCATCCCCGTCGCGGGCATGGCCGGCTTCATCTACGAAAATGGCCCTGTCTCCGTCGCCATCGAACGCCACCCCCAGCCTCGCCCCCGTGCGACGAACAACGCGGGACAACGCCTCTGGGTGGAGCGCGCCGCACCCATCGTTGATGTTCCGTCCGTTCGGCGACGCGGAGAGAACAGTCACCTTTGCCCCCAATCGCCGGAAGAGAGCGGGCGCCACGCCACTCGTCGCGCCATGGGCACAATCAAGCACAAGCGGGATTCCGCGGAGAGTCACCCCCGCGGGCCAGGCGTTCATTAAAAATTGAAGGTAGCGTTCCCGCGCTTTTGGAAACCGCTTGATTCGCGCGCGGAAAGTGGGCAAGGGATCCTGAGAAAGAGCGCGACGTTCAATCTCGTCTTCCCACGCGTCGTCTAATTTTTCGCCCTTGGACCCAAAAAGTTTCACTCCGTTGTGCGCGGCCGGGTTGTGAGAAGCCGAGATGACCGCGCCCGCGGCCACGTCCAGCGACGGAAGGAGCGCGGCCACGGCCGGCGTGGGCAAGACCCCGCCGTCCAAAACCCCAAACCCCGCCGCGCCCAACCCCTCCGCCAAGGCGCGATGCAAAACGGGCCCGGACGCCCGCGTGTCGCGGACCACAAAAACCGTTCGCGCCCGGCCGGGTTCGCGTTTTGCCAACACGCTTCCCGTGGCCCATCCCAGCCGACGCACAAATTCGGTGGTCAGGGGGTAGCGCCCCGCGAGCCCCCGCACGCCATCGGTACCGAAGAGTTTACCCACGATGACGGGTTTCCGACGGAGAATAAGCAGGGGCCGACACCGATTGACTCATTCGCAACGTCAGCCACAAAAGCACAGCCAACAGGATCGCCATCATTTTGATCTCCCAATTCTCTTTCCAACGGTTCACAGATCGGTCTCCCGGGAACGGCGGTGAAGGTGCCCCTTTTCTCCCAACGATTTATAGAGTTTTCGGAGCCTGTCTTGAAGATCATCCAACCGGACGTTGCGCTCGATTTGACCATGGCGGACCAGAGAAACCGTTCCGGTTTCCTCACTCAACACGATCACGACGGCATCCGAAATTTCACTTAACCCCAAGGCCGCGCGATGGCGTGTCCCCATCACCCGGGAGAGTTCCGGGTTGTTAGAGAGCGGCAAAACGCACCCGGCCGCCACCAAACGGTCTTCCCGAAGAATGGCCGCTCCGTCGTGAAGAATCGTGTGCGGAAAAAAGATGGTCGACAGAAGCTCGCTGGTGACTTTGCCGTTAATGGTTGTTCCGGTACTGATAAAATTTCGCAGGCCGGTTTCTTGCTCCAGAACAATCAACATCCCCACCCGCCCCGCCACCCCCTCTCTTAAAGCGGCCATAATTTCATCAATAAAACTGATTTCTTGCGGGATAAACATCCGGCTCAACCGGTGGCTCCCCAATTGGGCCAAAAGTGCCCGAAGTTCCGGTTGAAACACAACGGCAAGAACCACCACCCCAGCGCGCCAAAAGGTCCGAAGCACCCAACCCAGGGTGGGGAGATGAAAAATTTGATCCGCCAAAAACGTCCCCAGGGCTAATATCACAAGCCCCCGAAGCACTTGAACCGCCCGCGTTCCCTGAAAGAGTAGGAGTATGCGGTAAATGAGGAATGCCACCAGCGCCACATCCACAACGTGGAGGAAGGGGCTTTGCCAGAGGCGATGAAAGAACAGGGTCATAGGGCCCCTCTTACAAGCAGGTTGTCGATCAATCGCGTTCGGCCAACATACACCGCGGCGGCCAGCAGAAAGGGCCCCGTTTTCTTTGGAACGGAAAGTGTTTTGGGATCCAGTATTTCTAAGTATTGTATCCGAGCCCCGGGGACCTGACGCAATTCGTTCCGCGCCGCCCGTTGGGCTTCCCGAACGTTCCGTCGAGATTTTAACACTTGGCCCGCCGTCCGTAAAGCGCGGCGCAACCGCGGCGCCGCCGCCCGCTCGTCCGGCGATAAATACGCGTTTCGGCTGGAAAGAGCCAGCCCCGACGGGTCCCTCACGGTAGGACAGGGCACGATCTTCACAGGCACATTCAAATCGTTCACCATCTGCTCAATGACGCGAAGTTGCTGGAAATCCTTTTTCCCAAAATAGGCGCGATCCGGCTGGACCATGTTGAACAGTTTTAACACCACGGTGGCCACGCCCCGGAAATGGCCTGGGCGAAACGGGCCACACAGGGGCCCAGCGAGTTTCTCCACCGTCACCCACGTTTGGTGATCCGTTGAATAGAGCGCTGAAGGCTTCGGGGCAAAGAGGACGGACACTCCTTCCCGTCGACAAAGAGCGGCGTCGCGGACGAAGGGACGCGGGTATCGGGAAAAATCTTCCCCCGGCCCAAACTGGACAGGGTTTACAAAAATTGAAACAACCACTTCGTCATTTTCCCGCCGAGCCCGACGGATTAAGGACGCGTGCCCTTCATGCAAAGCGCCCATGGTCGGCACCAGGCCCACACGACGCTCGGCCCGGCGCCAGCCCAAGACCGTTTGACGGACGGAGCCCATGCTGTGAATTATTTTCATCGAAGCGTCCGATGGAAAGCGTTATTGAAAAAGCCAAGAACCTTGTCTTGATAGTGACGTCCCCCCACCTCCGCCAATTCCCCGTGGCCCGCGCCGGGCACGGTCCAAAGAGTTTTGGGTTCCCCGGCACGATCGAAAAGCCGCTGACCTTCTATCGGAGGAGTGCGAACATCTCTCTCCCCCTGCAAAAGGAACAGCGGCCGCGGGGCGATGCGATGGACCATTTTAAGCGGGGCGTAGTCGTTGGGATCAAACCCCAGTCGGCGCCGAACAAACCAAAGAGTGAGCCGCGAAAAAAAACGCGGGGCGTGATAAAAAAATTTTCCATGGCGGGTCACCGCGCCGTTGAATTCGCTGAAGGGACTTTCCGCGGCGATCGCGTCCACCCGAGGGTCGTGAGCGGCCACCCACAAACCGATCGACCCGCCCAGGGACTGGCCGTACAACCCGATCCTCGCCGATTCCGCCGGGTGGACCGCACGAAGGTGCCGGAGCGCGGCTTCCAAATCGCTGATTTCATCCCGGGACAAGGACGCCCGCCCGGCGCCGCTTTCCCCATGGTTCCGGAAATCAAAATAAAAGAGTGAATAATCTCCCCGGGATCGCAAGAAATGAGTGCGCTCGATCATATGGGACCGGTTCCCCCCCCAGCCGTGACAAATCACCACACTCGTGTCCGACGGTGAGGAGGAAGGCAAAAACCATCCTCGGAGAGACACCCCGTCCGTTGTCAAAAAATTCTCTTCCGTGTAGGTCAGCCCAAAGGTCCGCGGCGTCGACGTCAGCGGACCCCGCGCGCCCGTGAGCACAAGGTTCGATGATCGCCATGCCAAATAGGTCACGCCCCCCACAACAAAGAAAAGAATCAGGAAAAGGAACATCAAGAATAGGTTTGGTCGGGACCGGGGAACCGGGAAGACCGAACGTCGTTTCGGAATCGGCGGACAGCGGACAAGGCTTCCGTCCATAGGTGAGCATACGGTTTGACAAACCGCGGCGGTGGCACGTCCGAAAATCCCAGAAGGTCATCCAACACCAAGATCTGCCCATCGGTTTCCTTCCCGGCCCCAATTCCGATGGTGGGGATGGAGAGCGCCCGGGTAACCCGGCGGGCCAAGGGTCCCGGCACGGCTTCCAACACCAGAGCAAAGGCGCCCTCTTTCTCCAGTTGTCGAGCCTCGCGCAAAAGCCGATCCCCCTCGCTCGGAGACCGCCCTTGAACCCGGTAGCCGCCCAGCCGGTGAACGGATTGGGGCGTGAGACCCAGGTGGCCCATGACCGGGATGTTGGCCCCGATCAACGCCCGAATGGAGGGGAGAACGGCGCCAGCACCTTCCACTTTCACCGCTTCCGCGCCGCCCTCTTTCATCAATCTCCCGACCTGACGCACCGCCTCTTTAGGATCAAATTCGTAGGTCAAAAACGGCATGTCGGCCACAAGGAACGCCCGGCTGTTTCCCCGCCGGACGGCTTGGGTGTGATGGAGCATGTGTTCGAGCGTGACCGGCAGAGTGTTCGGAAACCCCAGCTTAACGTTTCCCACGGAATCTCCCACGAGAATCACGTCCACCTCCGCCCGGTTCAAGAGGCGGGCCATGGGCGCGTCGTAGGCCGTGAGCGCGACGATTTTTTCGCCCGACCGCTTCCGGTCGCGGAGGGTTTGGACGGTGACTTTTCCGGAAAGCGCGGGGAGTTTTTTCGTCATAGGAGAGGCCGAAGATAGAGTTTAATGCTTTGGTCTGAATCTGTCAATTTCTGTCGCACATGGGCCGCCGAAGCAAAAGCGGGGGCGATGTCCGCCAAGGGCCAGACCACAAACTTCCGTTTTTTCCAGCGCGGATGGGGCAATTGAAGCGTGCCCCGGCACCGACGATGCCCAAAAAAAATGAGGTCCAAATCGATTTCACGGGGTCCCCAACGGCGACGACGACGACGCCCCAGCGCGCGCTCAATTTCTTTCATCCGCTGAAGCAAGGGCATCGGCCCCAGAGATGAACGGAGTTCCACGACCGCATTCAGAAAATCCCGCTGGCGGGGCCCCACCGGCGACGTCTCATAGACGGGTGAAGCGCGACGCACGCTCACCCCCGGAATTTGTTCCAAAGCGCGAGTGGCCCGCCTAAGAAAGACCAGCCGCCGCCCCACATTCGACCCCACCCCCACGAACACCCGCTCAACGCCCACGGGGTTTCTCCCCCGTCAGACCCTGCATCATAAACCGGAAGAGTCCATGCAACAGTTGAATGTCCTGCTTTCGGATCTGCCACCGCTGAAAGAGCCGCCGAATTTTCTTTTCCTGGGCATCGCGGGGAAGAAAGGGCAAATAATCGGCGGCCTCAAAAAGGTCCATGGTTTGGCTGACCAACCGCTGAACGTCACCCGCGGTTGCCAAGGGACCGGGACCCGTTAGGGCGCGGGGAGCCAATCGTTCCAGCGTCCGCGCCCATTCGTAGGCGCAAAGCGCCACCGATTGGCCCATGTTCATTGAGGGACAAGCGGGGTCGGTGGGAATCGTGATCCAGAAATGGCATCGTTCCAAATAGGGGCCAGAGAGCCCCGTTTTCTCCGGCCCAAAAAGAATCGCCGCTTGGAACGTTTCGTTTTCTTTCGACAAAAAAGGCGACGGAGCCTCTTGCTTTAAATAGTCCATCAACCGTGGAAGAGACACCACCGGTCGTTCGGGGCGCCGATTGCGAAGGGCCGTGGTGCCCACCACCAGATGGCAGTCCGCGATGGCGTGATCGATGGAGGAGAACACTCGGGCGTCCTGAACCAACTTTTCTGCGCCGGGGGCGGACGTGGTTTCACGCCATACGGGAGCAAAGGGTTTGACCACCGCGAGATCGTTGAACCCAAAATTAGCCATGGCGCGTGCCGCGGCGCCAATGTTTAAGGGGTTTCGTGGACGGACAAGGATAAACCGGAGGTTCATGGGGTCGCGACGAACCGTTTGGTTAAGGGCGCCGACCGGGTGGACCGGAGAATCCAAACCCCTGCGGCCATGATGAGTCCGATCCCCGCCAAGGAGAGAAGGTCCGGGACCCGTCGCCAAAAAATCCAGTCCGCCACCCCCGCTGTGGCCACCGCCGCATACATGAGGGAACCCACATCCCCTGGCGAGGCCAACCGGTAGCCCTCGGTCATCAGTAATTGCGCCACCGTGGCCATGAGGCCCAAGGCCCCGAGAGCCATCCAGAGTTTCGCGGAAGGAGTTGTCCAGGCACCGATCAGGGAGGGTGCGGTGAGACCCGTTGCAATAATCCCAAAATAAAACACAATGCGGGCGGGCGGTTCCGTGCGTGTCAGTTGACGGATCCCCACCTGTGCCACAGCGCTCAATAATCCGGACGCCAACGCCAAGAGCGCCACAGGTTGAAAAACCCCCCACCCCGGTTTAAGCAAAAGGAGAACGCCCCCAAACCCTAAAAATAAAGCCACCCCCGCGTGGCGGGGGATGGGTTCCCCTAACCACCAGCGGCCAAGGAACGGCATGAAGAGCGGGGCCGAATAAACGAGAACAAAGGCATCCGCTAACCGCATGCGGCCGATGGCGTAGAAGGAAAGATACATGGATCCCACGCCCGCCAGAGACCGACCGAAATGGCCCCAGAAGTTCTGTGTGCGCAGACTCCCCTGTCCGAGCAAAAAAGGGAAAAGAGCCAACAGCCCGCCTGCGTTCCGAAAAAACACAATCATCGCGTTGGACATCTCTTCGGAGAGGTGCTTGACCAAAGCGCCCAAAAACCCAAAGAGAACCGCCGCCAGGGCAATGAGGAGTGCCCCGCGTTTGCCTTCTCCTCCCAAAAACTCAGCTGACCGCATGACTGTCCACAGGGCGAGAAAAATTTTGTTCCGAACCATGCTGACAATAGGACCAAGCCAACCGGGGAATCCCGCCTACCACTTCATTCGGCCAATGCGATCGAGTGCCACTTGAAGTCGTTGGGTCGGCACCGTGAGCGCAAAGCGAACGTAGCCCTCGCCGGACGGACCAAACCCATTTCCCGGCGTACAAACTATGTGGGCCTCATTCAAAAGCCGCTCCGCCGTCTGGGCCGACGTGAACCCCGCCGGGGTATGGGCCCACACATAGAACGTGGCGGGAGGATTAATCACCTTCCACCCCAAGTCTCGGAGTTTTGGAACGAAGAGGTCTCTCCGTTCCCGGTAAATTCGACGCATCTCGGCCACGCACTCTTGGGGCCCCGAGAGCGCGGCAACCGCCGCTTCTTGCACCGCCTGAAACACACCGGAATCGTAGTTGTCTTTCAGTCGACCCAAAATCCGCACGGCGTCTGCGTTGCCGCACACCCAGCCCACCCGCCACCCGGTCATGTTGTAGGTTTTAGAACACGAATGAAATTCAATCCCCACTTCTTTCGCCCCCGGAATCTGAAGAAACGACAGGGGGGGCTCATCGTAGTACATTTCAGAGTAAGCCGCGTCATGAACCACCAAAAACCCATGTTCCCGCGCCAACCGAATCACGGACGCGTAAAAAGATCGAGGCGCGACGACGGAGAGGGGATTGGATGGATAATTCAGATAAAACAGTTTTGCTGTTGAGAGGATGTCAACCGGAATGTCGTTCAGGTCAGGCAAGAAGTTGTTTTTTTCCAAAAGCGGAACGTAATGGGTTTTTCCTCCCGCCAGGAGGATGGACGCGTTGTAGGCGGGGTAAGCGGGCTCTGGAACGATGGCCGTGTCGCCGGGGTTCATATACGCTAAAGGCAAATGGGTTAACCCATCTTTCGACCCAATCAACGAATAAATTTCAGTGGCGGGATCCAAGTCCACGTTGAACCGCGATTTATACCACCGCGTCACCGTTTGGCGGAACGACAAAAGCCCTGCTCCAAATGGATATTGGTGGTTGGCGGGTTTGGCCATGGCGGCCTGCCCAGCGGCAATGATGTGCGGCGGCGTGGGCAGATCCGGATCGCCCACCCCCAGTGAAATAATATCAGCCCCTTTTTCAATGGCGGCTTTCTTCGCCGCATCAATGGCCGCAAAAAGATAAGGCGGCAACAGCCCCAACCTCTCTGACGCTTTTGTTGTCATGTTCGCATCTCCTAAAATGACCCTGTGTTTACATTGGAATAGGACCATTATACCATCTCAGCACAATGCCGATTGGGTACGCCGTCATCCCGGCGAAAACACCAAGCCACCGACCCGGGTTGAATTCCCAGTCACTTTTTGTTGGCCCACTGCCAAAAACGGGCAGGGAGAGGGAGGAAAGAATCTTGTTCCGGTTTTGTGGCACGGGCAAGATGCCCGTGATACAACTGTTTTTGGGGGAAGTTTTTTAGAAGATCAGCCGAAATCGAACCGTTCTGTTTGTCCTCCTCAAAAATAAAATCAGTGCCGGGGTTTGCCTCCCTGTAAAGCGTGGCGTAAAACCCAGCCGATGGCGGCCACGAGGAAGAGTCCGATGAAGAGAGCGGTGAGATTGACGATCCAGCCTTCGAAGATTCCCAGGGCGTAAGGAGATCCCTCGTAGCCGAAATCTTTTAGGGTTTTGGATGTGAGGATCACTTGGAAGAAGGGCATCGCCTTTGTCAAAAATCCCCCCTCGAAAACCAGGAGCGCCCATAGGTCCCAAAATACTATCCCCAGAGCGAAGAGACATCCCACGACCACAGCCGCCACATGGACGGGGTCGTAGAGGATCGGATCCGCCGCCTCATCGTCTTCCCAAAGGGAGACAACGGCTTTCCACGTTTGGCGGATCATGTCTTGGCTTGCACGGAATTTATGAGTTGGCCGATGGCGGGGCTTCGGATTTCGACGCGATCCCCGGGGCGCAAGGGACCGACGCCGGACGGAGTTCCGGTGGAGATGACGTCGCCGGGTTCGAGCGTCATCACGTGGCTGATGAACGATACGAGCGTTGGGATATCGAAGATCAATTTCGACGTGGAAGAAGATTGGCGGCGTTGGCCATTCACATAAGATTCAATCACGAGGCGGCGGGGAGAAAGACCGGAAACGATCCAGGGCCCCAATGGCGCAAATGTGTCGAACCCTTTGGATCGGGTCCACTGGCCATCGGACTGTTGCAGGTCTCGGGCCGTGACATCGTTCATGAGGGTATACCCCAAAATGTATTTCTCCGCCGTGTGACGGGTCACTTTTTGAGTGCGGCGGCCGATCACAACGGCGATTTCCGCTTCAAAATCCACCTGCCGGGACGCGCGCGGCAATTGGATGGGATCTTCTGGACCGATCACCGCGCTGGGCGGTTTAAGAAAGATAAGGGGTTCGGGCGGAGGAGCTTTGCCGAACTCTTTCGCATGGTCGGAATAGTTAACGCCCACGGCAATGATTTTCGTTGGTTTTACCGGCGCCAAAAGTCGAAGGTTTTTGAGCGACCAGGCGAAGCCTGTCAGCTCAAAAGCGGCGAAGGGGTCTGGGAGAATTTCATGGACGACGGTCCCCTTGACGATTCCCCAACGGACCGCGCCTTCGGCTTCAAAACGGCAGAAACGATTTTTCAAGTGGATCCCTCTCAGCAATTAAAATCCACGGGCAAGATGCCCGTGCGACCAAAATCCTTACGTCTTGGCCAACCCCAAAACGTCCCGCATGTCGTAGAGGCCGGCGGGTTTGCCGACCACCCATTTGGCGGCGGCCACCGCGCCGGCGGCGAAGGCGTGGCGTGAGGTGACGCGATGAACCAGTTCGATGCGTTCGCCATTTCCCAAAAACAGGACCGTGTGATCTCCGACCACGTCGCCGCCTCGAACGGCGTGAATGCCGATTTCTTCTTTTTTCCGTTCGCCAACGAGACCGTGGCGGCCATAAACAAATTGGCCGGTCTTACGTCCTCGCTGGACGGCGTCCGCCAACCGTTGGGCTGTCCCCGACGGAGAATCCTTTTTAAAATGGTGATGAATTTCGACCACCTCGGCGTCATATCCGGGAAGCAAAGCGGCCACCCGTTCGACCACGTCAAACAAAACGTTGGCCGAAAGGCTCATGTTGGGGGAGAAAACAATGGGGATGTTCCTCGCCAGGTCCACCAATTGGGATCGGCCGCTTTCATCTATCCCTGTCGTTCCAATAACGAGCGGAACCTTGGCCTGGGCCGCGATCGCCGCGTGAGCCAGTGTCGCCCGGGGGGATGTGAAATCGATCCAGACGTTCACCCCCGGCAAAACAGCGCGCAAATCTTCTGACACACGAAGGCCGTAAATCTCTTGGCCAACAACCGGGGCACCCTTTGCGTCGACCAACGCGGCCAGCGTCAGACTCCTGTCGTTGGCCACCATCTCCGAAACGAGTCGACCGACACGACCCCCGGCCCCCATCACCCCTATGTTTAATTCAGCCATGTCAGCAGACCGGGTGTTTCCGCCGCGGGGAAACCAAGCCGTAATCCCGCAGGGCTTTCTCTAATTTTTCCAAGCTCGGTTTTTCCAGCGGAACGAGCGGTGGACGCAAGTCCGGAGAACACAGGTCCAACCAGCCCATGGCCGTTTTGACGGGAATCGGGCTGGTTTCCACGAACATGGCCTTGGAGAGCGGATAGAGCTTGTGGTGAAGTCGTCGCGCTTCCACCCAATCGCCCCGCAATCCCGCGGAACAAAGAGAGGAAACATCTTTAGGAACGATGTTGGCCACCACGGAAATGACCCCTTTTCCCCCCACGCTCAGGATCGGGAGTGTTAACGAGTCGTCTCCGGAAATCAATTCAAAAGCGTCGCCCAAGGCCCCCGCGATCTCCGTTGCCTGATCCAAACTCCCGGACGCTTCTTTGATCCCCACGATATTTTTCTCGGACCGAGCCAGCTCGATCACAGTGGCGGGGAGCATGTTGACCCCCGTGCGACCGGGCACGTTGTAGAGAACAATGGGAAGATCCGCCGCGCGGGCCACGGCGCGGAAATGTTCCACCAGTCCGCGGGGAGTGGGTTTATTGTAGTAGGGAGTGATGTGGAGAGCGCCGTCGGCGCCCGCTTCTTTGGCACGGCGCGTCAGCGCCACGGCTTCAGCCGTGGAGTTCGATCCGGCGCCGGCCAACACTTTCACGCGTTTCCGGGCGAACTTGATCACCAATTCGATCATTCGTCCATGTTCCGCGTGGCTGAGCGTGGCGGACTCCCCCGTCGTTCCACACGGAACAAGGGTCGAGGTGCCTCCCTCCACTTGATATTCCACCAATTCGGCCACTTTCTTTTCATCAATCGCGCCGTTTAAAAACGGCGTTACAAGCGCTACGGCTGAACCTTCAAACATAAGCTCTCCTTAGAGAATGCTCAAATCGCCCGATTAAGCGGGCAACGACAAATGACCGTCAAATACAAAAACCGCGGGGCCGGTGAGATACACGTGGTTATTGGGCGCCCACTCCACGGCCAAATCTCCCCCCGGAAGAGACAACGTCACCCTCCGGTGAAACTGTCCTGTCAATACGCCGGCCACAACCACAGCGCAAGCCCCGGTCCCACAGGCCAGGGTGGCCCCACTCCCACGTTCCCACACACGAACACGGGCGTTGTCGGGATCTTTGACCTGAACGAATTCCACGTTGGTTTTTTTCGGAAAAAATGGGTGATGTTCTATGACGGGCCCCCATTCCTCAAGCGGAATCGAATCCACATCCGCGACAAAAATGACGGCGTGGGGGTTTCCCATGGACACGCAGGTCATTTCAAATTTACCGTTTTATTTGCTTTTCGGGAAATGTCTTTCAGTGAAAAGGGATGGTCGATCACTCGCCCTTTGCCTTGGGTGGGAACGAGCGCCGCTTCCAAAACAGGGGCCCCCATGTCCACCTGCACGTTTGCCCGTTTAAGGACGGTGGTTCGAACACCGGCCAGGGTTTCCAATGTCATTTTCCGTTTCTTCGTGTGGCCCCGCTCATACACGTAACGGGCCAAACAACGAATTCCATTCCCACACATTTCCACCTGGGACCCGTCGGCATTGTAAATCAACATTTTAAAATCCGCCACGGTGGATTTAGCCAAAACCAGCACCTGGTCCGCGCCCACGCCAAAACGACGGTCACAGAGCGTGCGCGCCAGGCCTGACGTCACACGGCCGGGTTGGCGGAGGGCGTCCAAGAGAACGAAATCGTTTCCGGTACCCTGCATTTTAGTGAAAGAGATCTTTTTCATAGTCCCTCCGGAATTTTTTCGCCGCGAACGAGGTCCGACCACGATTCTCGGGCGCGCACCACCCAATGTTTCTTTCCACGCACCAGCACTTCCGCGGCGCGGGGCCGCGCGTTGTATTGGGAACTCATGGAAAATCCGTAGGCCCCCGCCGCCATGACAGCCCAGACGTCGCCGGGACGAGGACGGGGCACCGGACGGGCCTTGGCCAAACAGTCCCCCGTCTCGCAGATCGGACCCACCACGTCCGCCACGTAGGTCCCGACTTTTGATTTCCGGAGCGGCCAGATCGGATGGTAGGCGTCATACAACGCCGGCCGGGCCAAATCGTTCATGGCCGCGTCGACAATCACAAAATTCTTATGGCCGGGCTCTTTGCGGTAAAGGACTTTGGTCAACAAACAGCCGGACTCGGCCACCAGAAACCGTCCGGGCTCGAAAATCAGTCGCAGTTTGCGGCCTTTCAGCAGAGGGGAGCAACTGGTCCGCCAATTGGGCAGGCCGGGGAGATCTTTCATTTTTATAGACGACGCCGAGCCCACCGCCCATGTCCAGAATGTGGGGGGAAATTCCCGCCTTTTCCAGCCGGTCCACGAGCCCCAACAGTTTTTTGAGCGTTTCTCGGTAGGGGCGCATGTCCAACAGTTGGGACCCAATGTGGGATTGCACCCCCGTCACGCGGAGCCAGGGATTTTTCGCGGCACGACGGTAAAGCGCCTCGGCCTGATCGAGCACGACCCCGAACTTATTTTCCGCTTTGCCGGTGGTGATTTTGTGATGGGTGTCCACCTCCACATTGGGATTGACGCGAATGGAGATCGGAGCGGGTTTCCCGAACCGGCGGGCCACCCGAGCCAAAGCGTCCAATTCCTCTGACGATTCCACATTAAACATGAGAATCCCGGCATTCAAAGCGGCGGTCATTTCGTCTTCGGTTTTTCCAACACCGGAAAAAACGATGCGGGACGGCGGAACCCCGGCTTTCAACGCCCGGAACAGTTCTCCCCCGGACACAATGTCGGCCCCAGCTCCCGCCTGGGCCAGAAGGGCCAGGACCGCCAGGTTTCCGTTCGCTTTCATGGCATAACAAATCGTGTGGGGATGGGAGGCGAACGCGCGATCAAAAGATTCGAATTGGGATTTTATTTTTTCGCCCGAATAAACATAAAGCGGGGTGCCATACCGACGAGCCAAATCGGACAGCCGCACGCCCTCCACGCACAGGGCGTTGTTTCGATAACGAAATGTGTTGTACGCCTCACCGGTCACGGTTTGCCTCCAAGGGCCCCCATCAGAATCTCTTTCCATTTCTGTGTCGCGGGGTCCGGCGCGCGTAGAAGCCCAAGACGTTTTTTCGCGAGGGGCTCGTCTTGAGCGGCCAACGCTATCAAAACCGTTCAAGAACCCCGCGGGAAAAGAGTCGGGTCGGCCAAAAGATCTGATCGGTCGAGCGCTGTGCGCGCGCCGGGTCTTCTTGGCACCAGGCGAGAACCGCCCGTTCAAAGAGAGGCTCGAAACTTTCCCCCCCCGCCCCTTCCGCACGGGCGAAAGCCGCGTCCGCCTGCTCAAAAGCCCCTTGTTTTGCCCAGAGCCGACCCAAGATCATGAACCCCGCACCAGACGGATGCATCGACAAAACAGTTTCCCTCCGTTGAGCCGCACCGGCCAAGTCGCCCCGCGCTTCCTCAATTTCGGCCAAGAGTTCTTGGCTGGAATAGTCTCGAGGTTCCGCATGAACAGCGCCCTGGGCCAGTTCCAACGCCTCCGCCAAACGCCCGGCTTCTTTATAGAGGCGGGCCAACGCCAAGGATACGTCACGGCGGGAACGATCTCTGCCATGGGCCTCTACATAATACCGGATCGCCTGGTCGTCCATTTCCACCGCGTCATAGAGTCGGGCCAAGTCCACCAACCGATCGACGTTTTTGGGGTCCAAATCAAAAGATTCTTGGTACGTGGCCAGAGCCTTTTGATAATTCCCTTCCGCTTCGTAGGTCCGCCCCACTTCGGGCCGCCAGCGGCGGGCCTCCGCCCGGGAAGCGCCGCCCGCCAAAGCGGCGTTCCACTTCGTTCGGGACTCTTCGAAACGGCCCCCGGTGAAGAGGGTTTCGGCCTCTTGTACCAATTTTTCTTTCGCCTGATGGGAAAGATCGGCTCCGCGAACACCGCTGGACAAAATCAGGAAAAAGAAGAGAACGCCCGCCGAATATCGAGGGCCCCTTTCCTCCCGCCGTTTCATTTACTTCGTCCCCACAGACGGCGTCTCGGCTTTGGGAGCCAACGATTTTTCTAAAAATTTTTCCGCCAAAAACCGTTTCAAGTCCGGCCACGCCGTTTCGGCGGCGCGCTGGCCGGCTTCCATGCACTCTTTGGAACGCCATAATTCAAGCGCCGAAATTTCAGAGACCTCTGGCTTGATCACGAAATCGGCCCGTTTGACCTGGTCCTCACTGACGACTTGGCCTTGAATGTAAAGAGCTTGGGTCAACATGGTCAGCACATTGGACGGGTTGTGCCGACTGAGATCGGCCGGGACATAGAGACAAATTAAAAGATCAGCGCCCAGGCGGCGGGCCACGGATGTCGGCACATTATCCACCACTCCGCCGTCGATCAAAAGACGGTGGCGGTAGGGCACCGGTTCAAAGATCCCGGGCATGGTCGCGCTGGCCCGTGCGGCCAACGCCACGCTCCCTTCCCGGAGAACGATGCCTTCCCCCGTTCGGACATCGGTGGCGAGACAGGCGAACTCCGTTTTTAAATCCGCGAAGGTCTTCTCTCCGATGCGGTCCTTTAAATAGGTTTCCATTTTTTGAGTGGAGAGAAGCCGCTCGGAAACCAAGAGGCGCACGACCTTGGCCGAGGAAAGGTCGGTCAGTTGGTCCCACCCCACCACCGAGGCCATTTTTTCGATTTCCGCCGACGGCACACCGCTGGCGTAAAGAGCGCCCACGATGGCCCCCACGCTGGTCCCCACCACCAAATCCACGGGAACGCCCTCCCGCTCGAACACTTTCAACACACCGATGTGAGCCAACCCGCGCGCTCCACCGCCGGACAGGACCAGCCCCACCCGAGGACGCTGGCCCACCGGGAGAGACCGAAGTTTCAGCCATACCGCATCCGTCACAACGTCGGCCGGCGACCGGGAAGGCGTTGGGCCCGAAAATCCGGGACAGGACAGACCCAGAGCAAGAACCACCCCCCAAAGAGCGCGGCGATTCATGGAACCAAAGGCAAACCCACGGCTTTCTCCAGTTGAGCCCGCGCGACGCGGTGGCCGTGCACCGATTCCCAATAGGCTTCTTCTACCGATAACAGTTCCGACTGCAAAGGGGCTCGATCCAGCACACTCCGCGTGGCGTCGACGCTCTTGACCAGCGAGAGAAGGCGGTCTAAATCGTCTTTTCGACTTTTCATTTCCGTTTCCCAAAATTGGACCTGCCCATAAATGTCCCGCACCTCGCGGTTGATCTGGTCTTCCACCGTGGCGCGGATGATGCGGTTCTGGCTGGCGATCAAGCGCGTTTGCCGGATGCGCGCCCGGCTTGCAAACCCATCGAAAATCGGCAAATTCACATTCAAGGTGGCGTTCCAAAAGGCGCGATCCAAGGGGAAGACGGCGTTGTTGAGTTCGTAGGCCGCGCCGAAAACCACCACGGGATCCCGATGGGATTCGGACAGGTTCACGGCCAACCGGTCGATTTCCCGCTGATATTCCGTGCCGCGAATTTCCAACCGCGTTTCTTGCGCTCGCGCCAACAGTTTGGGCAAGGATTCTGTCACCGGAATGGTGTCCAACGTGCCCGAAAGTTCGACCGGGGTGTACAATTCAAGCCCCAGCGCGCCGAGAAACGCGAGGGAAGCGATCTCGGATTCACGACGGCGTTCCGCTTCTTCTCGACGGAGCCGGGACAAAAGAGCCTCCAGCATCCCCCGCCCAAAATCGTCTCCCGGTCGAACGCGCGCCGACGGCGACTGGAGACTGCGTCGAGCGGCGCCCACCAACGCCCACCGTTTCTGAGCCAGAAGAACGTCGTAGAACGCCCGCACGGTGTTCACGGTGACTTCCCCCCGCACCGTTTCTTCTCGAATACGCGCCTGGGCCAACGCCGCTTCGGCCAGTTGGAGATTGGCGTGATTGCGGCCACCATTGTAAATCGTTTGTCGAAGAGAGAGACGACTCGCGTAAAAATTGTCCGGTTCGTTGGCTTTAGACAATACAGTGGAACCAAAATCGTCCGGGAGAGCCACATAATCGTCGGACCGGTATCGGGACGCGTTCAAGTTGAACGCCAGCGTGGGGAAAAAAAGAGATCGGCTTTCGACGATGCGCTGTTGGGCAATCCGCACATCGTCCCGGGCGGAAAGAAGAGCCTGACTGTTTTGAAGCCCGGGTTGAACGCTCTGATCCAACGTCAACACCCGTTCCGGCGTCTCCCCGTGGCACAGACAGGCCAGGACAAGAACTCCGAAAAGAAAGCGTCTCACGTCCTTCTGTCCATCCGTTTGCGAAGAGCCGTGGCCTGCCGCCGCACATCCACCGGCGCCGTTCCCCCAAAAGAGTGTCGGGCGGACACGGCTTTGTCCAACGAAAGCGCTTCCGAAATCCAGGGACCGGAGCGCGGCGCGAGGTTGCGCCAGAAAGCCAGCGGGACCTCTTCCAACGAGATTTTTCTTTCGATGGCGAACCGGACCGCTTTGGCCACCGCACCGTGGGCCTCCCGAAACGGCATGCCTCGGCGGGCCAACCCGTCTGCCACCTCGGTGGCCAACAAAAATCCCAGCCGGCAGGCCTCCCGGGTTTTTTCCGGATTCACTTTCAGGGTTCCCACCATTGGAACCGTCACGTCCAAACACGCCTCCACCGTTTCCACCGCGTCAAAAACAGGCGGTTTGTCTTCCTGGAAATCCCGATTGTAGGCCAGGGGTGTCCCTTTCAAAAGTGTCAGGAGCGCGACAAGATCTCCGAACACCCGCCCTGTTTTTCCGCGCAACAGTTCCGCCATATCGGGGTTCCGTTTCTGCGGCATGATGGAGGACCCCGTCGTGAATTCGTCCGCCAAATGAACAAAGCGAAAAGGACGGGTTGGTCCATAGAATCAATTCCTCAGCAAAACGCGAGAGATGGGTCATGACCAAAGACGCCGCGGCTAAGAATTCCACAAGGAAGTCACGGTCGCTGACCGCGTCCATTGAATTTTCAATGACGCCCTCGAAACCCAACTGTTTCGCCACCCAGTGCCGGTCGATCGGAAACGGGGTCCCCGCCAAGGCCGCGGCACCCAAGGGCAATTGATTCACCCGCCGTCGAACATCGGCCAACCGTTCCCGATCCCGTTGAAACATCCAGCCATAGGCCAGGAAATGGTGAGCCACCAGAATGGGTTGGCCCGGTTGCAAATGGGTATAGCCCGGCATAACCGCGGAGGCGTTCGCCTCCGCTTGCTTTAAAAACGCGTTTTCCAGCGCCGCCAAACGCTGAGTGATCTCGTCGATGTGATGCCGCAAGTACAGCCGAAAGGCTGTGACGGTTTGGTCGTTGCGGGATCGGGCCGTGTGCATTTTTCCGGCCACGGGGCCGACTTCTTTATAAAGACTTTTTTCGATGGCGAAGTGAACGTCTTCGGCGTCCAGCAACCGACCGCCTCGTTCGATCTTGGCGGCCAAACGTTTGAGCCCGGCCACAATTTTGGCGCCTTCTGTCCGGGACAGGATTTTTTGACGCGCCAACATCTCCACGTGGGCGATGGACGCCATGAGGTCGTAGGGCGCCAACCGCCCATCGAAACCGATGGACGCGACAAATTCAGCAGGGTGACCGCTTAATTTTCATAGGGGACCACGCTTGTTTTATTGACGCCCCTTGCGCAACAGGGCCGCAACCTTAATGGGCAAACCGAACAGATTGATAAACCCTTCGGCGTCCTTTTGGTTATAAATGTCTTCCGCTTCAAAACTGGCCAGCTTTTGCCAGTAAAGGGAATGGGGGGACGTTCGTCCCTGGACGATGATGTTTCCCTTGTAAAGTTTCAGCTTGACCACTCCTGTGACCACCTTTTGAGTCTCGTTGACAAAAGCGTCTAATGCCCGCCGAAGCGGGGCGTGCCACTGGCCGAAGTAGACCAACTCCGCGTAGCGGGGACCAATCAATTCCTTGGCGTGGGAGGTTTCCCGGTCCAACACCAGGGATTCCAATTCTTGATGGGCGGCGTAAAGCAGTGTCGCCGCCGGCGCTTCGTAGACCCCGGGATTTCATTCCGACCAGCCGATTCTCGACAATATCCACCCGGCCCACACCGTTTCGTCCGGCAATTTTGTTGAGCGTCTGAACCAGAGCGACAGGCCCCAACACTTTTCCATTTACCGCCACGGGGATTCCCTTGTCAAACCGGATCGTGACAAATTCCGGTCGGTTGGGCGCGTCTTCCGGAGACACCGTGAGTTCAAACATATCGTTCTTATACGGATGGTTCGGATCCTCCAACACACCCCCTTCGTACGAAATGTGCCACAAATTGGCATCTGAAGAATAGGGTTTTTTCTTAGTCACGGTGACGGGAATTTTGTGTTCTTGGGCATATCGGATTTCGTCTTCTCGCCCCTTAAATTCCCATTCCCGCCAGGGCGCGAGGATCCCCAGCTCCGGCGCGACGGCCTTAAAAGTCAATTCAAATCGAACCTGATCGTTGCCTTTTCCCGTGGATCCGTGGGACACCGCGTCGGCTTTTTCTTTCCGCGCGATTTCCGCCACTTTTTCGGCGATAATGGGCCTAGCGATGGACGTCCCCAACAAATAGCGACCTTCATAGAGGGCATGGGCTTTCAAGGTCGGCCAAATGAAATCGGTCACGAATTCTTTCCGGGCATCGATCACATAGGCTTTGGACGCGCCTGTGGCCAGGGCCCGGGCTTTCAATTTCGGGTAATTTTCCGCTTGCCCCACGTCCACGCAGGCGGCGATCACTTCACACCGGTAATGCTCTTTGATCCAACGCAACATGACAGAGGTATCCAACCCTCCGGAATAGGCCACAACCACTCGGGAATAGGATTTCAAAGGAGTCTCCTGAAAACAGTTGATTTTGCCAATCAAATGAAAAGCTGATGAGAGATAATTTTATCCCTTTCAGGGCCGACGGTCAAATCTTTGAACACAGCGACACGCTGACTCAAACATGGATTGATGTCAATGCAAAAACGATCAATATCTCAGTCTCACCAGGTATGCAGGGTTGGAGCGACATAGCCATTGTCTCGAATACAGATTAACAGAGAATCGGGTTCAATCGTTCGCTTGCCTTTTTGGCAGGATTAGGCAGTCGGGCGGGGGACCATGGTGATGGCGTCCCAGGGGCAAATTCTTAGACAGAGGGTGCATCCGGTGCACACGTCGATCTGAACGTCACACACAACCAGGGCCGTGGGAAGGGTCACATCGTCCGACGCTTTCACGATGCAGGTATCGTGGGGCGCCACCGCGATGCACGCCTCGCATCCTGTGCAGAGATCAGGCCAAATCTTAGCGATGGTGCGTGACTTGCGAACAGGAGCGCTGGGAGGCATGGGCATAGTCTACCGTTCCGACCGCCTCCCTGTCAAAGTATTTACTCACCAAAATGAATGGGGAACCCCAAGATACGCCCGCCTCCCTTCCCGACAGGATTTGACAGACACCCCTCCCTCGAAGTAGAATGCGCCATCATGTCAAAGCGAACATTTCAACCTCATAAACGTCGGCGCAAGAAAACCATTGGTTTTCGTGCGCGGATGTCCACGCCCGGCGGACGACGCGTTATCAAACGACGTCGTCAAAAGGGTCGTTGGAAACTTAACCCATAGCCGTCATCTGAACCGCCCCCCCTGCCCTTCAGTCTGATCCTGGTTTATCAGTTTCGTCGGTCTGAACTGAAATAACGATCCTCCCCTTGGATCGATGGGCAGTGGCGGAGGCGAAACGGCTTTTTAAGCGGTCCGTGGGCAACTTTTCTTTTCAGCGTCACGAACGATTGGTGGGTCCGGATTTTAAACGGGCTCAACGGTCGGGCCGTCGGCGGGTGGGGACAGTTGCGACGCTGTGGGCCTATCATCGCGCGGAGAATCCCCCGCCGGTGACAAGGCTTGGCGTTGTGGTCGCCCGTCGGCACGGCGGGGCGGTCCAGCGAAATTTGTTTAAGCGCCGGACACGGGAAGCGTTTCGGACCCACAAACCCTGGCCACGGGGGTGGGATTTGGTGGTAACGCCCAAAACGCCGGGCCCGTTTCCCCCATCCTTTGCGTCCTTGCGGGACGATCTGATAGACGCCGCACGAAAACTGGGGGTTTTCAAAATTTCCGACCATGATCCTTCGAACCCTTCGTGATGTCCTGATTTTGCTGGTCCGCCTGTATCAGTCCGCGGGTTTCTTTTGGAAACCCCGATGCCGATACTGGCCCTCTTGCTCGGAATATTGCCGAGAAGCTCTGTTCACACACGGGGTCGGGGGGGGGATTTTCCTCACCGCTCGCCGTTTGGTCCGTTGCCACCCCTGGGGGGGAAACGGATATGACCCGGTACCTCACCTTCAACAAAAGGCTCTCCCATGAAAAAAAATTACGTTCTCGCGTTCGCTTTGTCTTTCGGTGTTTTAATGTTGTGGCAATATTTCGTTGGAAAATCACAGAAACCGGCGGAAATGGCCAACGGCGCGGCCCCCGTCGCGCCCGTCGCTTTTTCAACCGCCCTCCCAACGAAAACGCCCGCTTCGACCGTCCCGATTCAGAGAGAAAGCGCGGTCGTCTTCACCTTGGGCAACAATCGGGTCTCGCTTAACCGCTTTGGCGGAGGCGTCACGCAATGGGAGATTAAAGAGGGGGAGAAATGGTTGTCGCTGACCCCTGAAAAACAGTTTTCGATCGAGCCCCTCTCCACGTTCCCGGATGTGTCCTACGACATGCGGCGCGAGGGAGACGAAATTCTCTTGACCGCTCGCAGGGACGACGGTTTAATGATTGAGAAACGGATCCGGGTGTCTCCGTACACTTTTTTACACCGAGTGTCCGTCCGGTTGACGAACACGGGGAGTGCCCCGCTCTCCCCCGCGTACGAAATAGGCTGGGGCCCGGGCGTTGAAGCCAGCGACGAGAGTGGAAAAGACGGCCGAGAAGCCAAGGGGTTTCAGCGAGCCTTGGTTTTTGAGGGGTCGAAACTCACAAAGCTCAAACCAGGCACCCACACAGGGACCTTTGACTGGTGGGGCGTGGACGGACACTATTTCCTGGCCGCTTTTGTGCGTTCACCGGGAAAATCGGCCAGCGCCGGCACCCTCCTTGTTGAAAAAGAAGACCACTACTTTTCCGTTCGGCGCGTTGTCTCGTTTCAACTCAACCCCGGTGAATCGCGAGAAGAGGGGGATTCTTTTTACTTGGGTCCAAAAGGCTACCTTGATCTCAAAAGCCTCGAACTCGGCCTGGAACAGTCCGTGGATTTCGGGTATTTCGCCCCGTTCGGGCGAGTGATCCACCGGGCTCTCTTCACGTTCCATAAAGTCACGCGCAATTATGGATGGGCCATTATTCTCCTGACGGTCATTATTCAAATCTTAGTCCTTCCCTTGACCATTAAAAGTTTCCAGCATGGGCAAAAAATGAAAACCATTCAGCCCCAGATGAAACGGCTTCAGGAACTTCACAAGAACGATGCGCGGCGGTTGAACAGCGAGATGTTGGCCCTTTACCAAAGGCACGGCTTGCGGTTCATGGGGATGGAAGGGTGTGTCCCCATGCTGATCCAGCTACCGGTCTTTTGGGCGCTGTTCTCCACACTGCGAAACACGTTTGAACTTCGCCATGCCCCCTGGTTCGGTTGGGTCAAAGACCTGTCCGCCCACGACCCCTATTTTGTGTTGCCCATCTTGATGGGGGGCGGCATGTTCGTCCAGCAAAAAATGACCATGAGTTCCATGGACCCGTCCCAAAAACAGATCATGTACATGATGCCGATCATTTTCACGTTCATCTTCCTTAAAATGCCGTCGGGACTGGTGATCTACTGGCTGACCAACAGCCTCTTGACCATCGCCGTGCAGTATTACCTCATGCGCCGCGCTTCCTCCGTTGAGATCGTCAAATGAAAGAGTGGACCGGAGAAGCCAAAACCGCCGAGGCGGCCCTGGCGTTGGGGTTGAAAAAACTGGGGCTCTCCCCGGACCAGGTGGACATGAAGGTTCTTGAAGACCGGACCAGCGGCCTCATGAGCCTGTTTGGTTTTCGGCGAGTGAAGGTGCGCGTGGTGGAAAAAATGCGTCGCTTTGATCGAAACGATCGATCGGATCGGGACAACGATTATGAGCAATCGCTCAATTCCCTTGAATATCGGCGCGGGGGATCGAAGGGCCGGCGAGACGATCGGAAATCAGAAGAACGGCCGGTTCGTTCCATCGAACGGGATCGAAAAAGCCGCCCCGTAGACGAAAAATCTGTCGATCGGCCGCACGAACGGCGGCGCGGGGGGAAAGACCCTGTGGGTCCCCCTTTAACGGAGAAACCCGCGGAGAAAAGTCGGGATCGAAAAGGTCCGCGGCCACCCGCGGACGGACGTCGCAGGGGTCTCCCATCGGCCTCGCCTGAAGCGGTCAAGAAAACAGCGCGAGCAGGGGCTCGGGCACCGCAACACCCCCCGGAGAGCGGGGCGCATCCTCCCACGATTTCCCCCGAATTGTTGTTGGCTCAATGGAAGGATCTGTTGGGGTGGGAAGACCTGACCTGGAACATGAAGCCCGTGGATAACCATCGCCTTCCCGTGGACCTTAAAACGTCCCAGGGCGATCGGTTGGCGGGAAACGGAGGGAGGGCGTTGGAGGCCTTTGAATATTTATTTAACCTGGTCTCTTCCGGCGGAGACCGAGAGAAACCCTGGGTTTCGTTTCGGGTGGCGGGGTTTCCCTCAGCGGAAGAATCTCGGGTGGTGGACAAGGCGCTTTTCGCCGCTTTCCAAGTTCGTCGAACCGCAAAGGTGTTTCACCTGAACCCCATGACCCCCGGACAACGGAGGGCCGTCCATCATACCCTGGCCAAACACCCCGACGTTGAAACTTTTTCGGAGGGCGAGGGTCCCGCTCGGCACGTGGTGGTCAAACTTAAAGAGAAGCGGGTGGGCCCGTAGTTGCCCCATGGAGGGAGCACAAGGGGGACCCGTTGAAATTTCCCTGGTGGGACGGAACTCTGTTGTGAGGCGACTCCAACGCTGAATTTGGACGATACGATTGCGGCAGTGGCGACGCCGTTGGGGTCCGGCGGACTGGGCGTGGTTCGGCTGTCGGGTCCGAAAGCCCTTTCCATTGCGTCTCACTTGTTCCACGGTTCATTTCCTCTTGAGCAGTGCCCCACCCATACCCTTCACCATGGCCTCCTGAAAGACCAGGATGACGTTCTTGACGAAGCGGTGGCGGGCCTCTTTCGTGCGCCCCGGTCCTACACGGGGGAAGACGTGGTGGAGTTCTCCTGTCACGGCGGGGCCCATGTGATGCGACGGGTTTTGGACAGCTGTCTTCGCAAGGGGGCGCGCCTGGCGGATCCTGGAGAATTTACCCGGCGTGCGTTTCTCAATGGAAAATTGGATTTGACCCAGGCCGAAGCGGTGGGCGACTTGATCGCCGCGCGCTCCGACGCACAACGCCGCCTGGCCCTCCAATCTTTGCGCGGAGCGCTCTCCCATCAACTTCGCCCTTTTCGCGAACGCCTTTTAAATCTCCTTGCTCACATTGAAGCCCACCTGGATTTTGTTGAAGACGAAGTGCCTGACCTTTCGCGCGCCGACATCCGAAAAGGAATAGAATCTTTGGAAGCCGACCTGGCCACCCTGACGGGCGCGCCGGGACGCGACCGTCTCTGGCGCGAGGGAATTAAGATCGCCATCGTCGGCCGCCCGAACGCGGGAAAATCGTCTCTGTTCAATGCGCTCTTAAACGAAAACCGCGCCATTGTCGCCGACGTCCCCGGCACGACGCGGGACACCCTGGAAGAATCGGCGGTATGGGAAGGGGTTGCCGTAACGCTTGTGGACACGGCCGGTTTGCGTCAGACGGAGGATCAGATCGAACGGGAAGGCGCCCATCGCGCACGGGAAGCCTTGACCGAAGCCGATCTTGTTTTTCTCGTCGTTGACGCCGGGGCGGGCCCCCGGGCGGAAGACAGCGCGGTGGCGGAGACGGTGAGACGACGGCCGGTCATCCTTGTGTTGAATAAGATGGATTTGATTTCCACGGAGGTCAGGCGAACGCTGGAGAACCGCTGGAAAACCGAAGGGGGGTGTTCGGATACGTCCACGGTTATGGTTTCCGCCCGGACCGGAGAGGGCCTGGACGATCTCCGTTGGACCGCGCTTCGACAGGCCGGCGGCGGACAGGAACCCCAGGAACCGGTGCAGGTTTTTAACGCGCGCCAAGAACAAAAACTGCGCGAAACCTTGGCCGCCCTGGGTCGCGCGAGAGCTGGCGCGGGGTCAAACGTGCCAGAAGAGAATTTAGCGGTGGATATGCGCATGGCTTTGGAGGGGTTAAACGCGGTCACAGGCCAGGGGGCTCCGGAGGAGGTGCTCGATGCGATTTTTGCGCGCTTCTGCGTGGGAAAGTAGCGGGATTCTCTTTGTCCTTTGGATGACAATAGCGGCCACAACCCGAGCCGCCGAGCCACCGGTCTTCACCGTTGAACCGTCCACGGTCACGGCGGGGAGAACCTTGCTGATCTTGTGCCAATCTAAAAAATCTTTGAAAGACGCCAGGATCCGCATCGGGGAAACCGAAACCTCTTTTTATAAACTGAAGCGGAGGACCTGGGTGGCTCGCGTCGGAATTCCCGCCACGGAACCCGCGGGTCCCCGCACCGCTCTTTTTTTTTTCCACGTCGTCGACCGGGGCCCTCCAATCGGAGATCCCGTTTCTTGTGCGAGCGGGGTCCTACCCGATCAGCCGAATTAAACTTAAACCGGAAAAAGACGCCCTTTTCACGAGTGGCGCTGTCGAACGGGATGGGGAACGCATGGCCGCTTTTTACAAGAGACCCGGTTTCCCCAAAAAACTGTGGGAGGGCACCTTCTTGTGGCCCGCCACCGGCATTGTCTCTTCCGGATTTGGTTCTCGCCGGAGCTACGGCGCCAGACCGCCCACCGGGTCCCATTCGGGCGTTGACATAGCCAATTCGACGGGAACATCGGTGATCGCGTCCGCCCCCGGCCACGTCGTCCTGGCAGAACCAATGGAAAGTTTCGGGACCGTCGTGATGTTGGACCACGGGCAAGGAATCTACTCCTACTACCTTCATATGCAATCCGGATCTGTCCGCGTCGGTCAATCTGTGGCGCGGGGACAACCCATTGGGTTGATGGGGCAGGAAGGGATTGCCACGGGGCCCCACGTCCATTGGTCCCTGACCGTGGCCGGCGTTCGGGTGGACCCCATGGAATGGGCAGACAAGGCGATCCCATGACCCGCGCGCATCACCACAGCGAATCGGGGAGGTCGAAATCGGCACTTCTTTTTGCCGTGGGACTGACAGCGGTGACCCTTGTGGCCGAGGGTTTGGGAGGACTTTATAGCCATTCTTTGGCTCTCCTCTCCGACGCTGGGCACGTGTTCATGGACCTGACGGCTCTCCTTTTCGCTCTGTTCGCGCTCTCCCTGTCGACCCGCCCCACATCGGATCGCCGAACCTTTGGATTGCATCGAATCGAAGTTTTTGCCGCGCTCACGAACGGTTTCTTGGTGATCCTTCTCGCGTTCTGGATATTTTGGGAATCCGTTGAACGACTTTCTTCCGCCGTCGTCCCTCGCGTGGTCCCCATGGCCACCCTCGGGTTTTTGGGTCTCCTGGTCAACATCGTGGTCGCCTGGCGTCTGCATCATCTTTCCCGGCGAGACATCAATATCCGGGCTGTTTTTCTCCACGTGGCGTCGGACGCCATGGCGAGCCTCGGTGTTGTGATCGGGGCGGTCGTTATTTCACAAACGGGATGGACGTTCGTGGACCCTCTGGTGGGTATTGGGATTGCCTTGATTATTCTTGCGAACGCGGCGGGCCTTTTGCGAGACGCGTTCAATTTACTTTTAGAAGGGGTTCCGAAACACCTCAACCTTCAAGAAGTGAAAGCGGCCATCCGCGCCGTGCCGGGCGTCGCCTCAGTGGAAGACCTCCATCTGTGGGGTCTCTGCTCCCACCTCTCGTCCCTTTCTGCCCACGTGAAGGTTCACCCCCATGCTCTCAAAGACCCCAATGCCCTCTTAAATGCGATCAATTCCCCTCTGCGTGAGCAGTTTCACATCACCCACACCACACTCCAACTCGAACCCCATTTCTCAGACACTCCAGCGAAAGAGTAAACCGAAGCTTTCTGTGGGGCGCGAGGACCAGCCCGTCGCAGAGCGACGCGCACCGGGGGCACCAGAGGTGCTGATGCGGCCGTCGCAGAGCGACGGGCACCGGGGGCACCAGAGGTGCTGATGCGAAGGGACTTCTTTCTACTGAGAAATTGGGAGAGATCTTTTAACAGCGGCGGCGAGGCGGGCGACGGGCCATTGACCGGGGGCGAGGGGGCGGCGGACGTGGCCGTACGTGAGGAGGGAACCGTGGCGGAACCCGTCCACGCGAGAGGAAAGTCCCAGCGGGCCCATGGCGATAAACGCACGACGACGGAACGGCGTCTTGGAGCAAAAATCCATTAATCGATCCACGTCTTTGCGGCCCTGAGGCTTCGCGGCGACTTTTAAAATGTCGCCCCCCAACCGTTTCGCCTTTCGCACGAACCCAGAGAGAACGGCGTTCGTGGGTGTGCGTTTGAAATTGTGGGATGAAAGAACAACGAACCGGCCTCGTTTGTGGGCTTCGAAGACCACGTGGCGGTTGATCTCGACGGCGGCCAACTCAATGTCCACGCCGTTGACTTCGGCCAAAGCGGCGCGGAAAAGAGAGAGCCGGTCCACTTCCCGAAACTTGACCGATAGCCCGCCCCCCTCCTCTCCCATTCGGAGCGTCAGAAGGATCGGCCGTCGGGTGTCCCGCCGCAGGGATTTCAACGTCCGCTGAAACCGTTCGGGTTTGAGAAACGCTTTTGGAAAGAGGTCGGCTCGAACTTCCAAAATGTCGGCGCCCTCATGGACCGCACGCCGCCCATCGGCGACCAAATGGGTTGCGTCGCACAGGGACGCCACCACCAGAACGCGTCGACCCAACCCAGACGGAAGTTTCGGATTTGACATTTCTAGAAAACGAATCGGAAGGCGTAACGGAAGGTGTCCCCCAAAACGCCGTAGGGCGCCCAGGTCACGTCAAAGTTCCATCGGGGGAACGCCACGCCGAGCCCTAAGGACACACCGCTGGCGTCAGCCACGTCCTGTGTCTCCGTGCGATAGCCCGCGCGCAGACGGCCAACGGCATCCTTGTAAATCGTGGGAGATGCTTCCAATCCGCCGCCGTACGTCACTGTTTCATTTCGAACCCACCGGGTTTCAGCCGACACCAACAATCGATTTTTCATAAAACGTCCAGCGGCGCCCAGAGCGGCGGTCGTTGGCAAGGGATCTCCTTCTTCCGAAAACTGAATGGACCCCCCTATGTTACGAACCGCGGCCCCCAGGGTCAAGTACGAAATGGGCGTTTGCCATAAAGCGCCGACCGTTCCGGCCGGGGCCCCCGCGGACACACTGTCCAATGTTTGACGAATATAGGAAACTCCCACCCCCAGGGAAAGACGGTCTCCCACGGTATGCCCGTAGGCCAACCCATAGGCGGCATCCAAGGAACCGAATGTTCCGTCGGGAGTGTCGCTGTCCCCCGTCCGTTTTTCAAGCCCGTCGTACGACAGGGTCACCGCGCTGACAGCAAACGAGCCCACCGAGGTGGGATAGGCCCCCACCAGCGCGTCGTGTTTTCCCCCCTGAAGCCACTGAGTATGGGTCCCCACAAATTCCGGGCGAGCCAACCGTGCCAACCCCGCCGGGTTCCAGAGGGCGGCATTCGCATCGTCTGCCACCGCCGTGTAGGCCTCTCCCAACGCGGCCGGGCGAGCTCCCGCGCCAATCTTAAGAAACGCCGCGCCGTTCGTCCCGCTCTTGCCCCCAGCCGAAACAAACGTGGGGAGAATTAAAAGAGCGCAGAACGTGGAAAAATGGCGAATGCCATTCATTTAAGGACTGCCATTTTGAACATTTTTTCGTCTCCGCCGTTCAAGGTGAAACGCCCCAAATAAATTCCCGACGCCACGGCGTGCCCCTCGTCGTTACGCCCGTCCCATTCGAGACGGTTGTAAGATTCGTCAAGGGAGGCGTCAGCATTCAGGACGCGAACCAAAATCCCCGCCGCGTCGTAAATTTCAATTTTGATGGCGCCGGATTTACCGGCGGGCAAGTTGTAACAAATCAGGGTGCCCTCGACGGTGGGTGTCGCATCGGCGGGAGCGGCGTGGGTCAATGTCACCCGCTTGGCCCCGAGACGAAACGGGTTGGGCGCGTTGAAAACGCTGATTTCCTGCCCAGCGTAAACGGTGAGGTCCTCTGCGGTTTCGATGACAGCCGCTTGGCTGTTCAAGACGAGGAAGGTCGACAAATGACCGACAGAGACGGTGATGGTGTGGTTGACTTCGTCGACGACGCGGTCGGTGTTTTCCAAAAGGAAAAGCCTCCGGTCGGGATCGTAAAAATAGATGTTCAGGTCGTCGGGGTCCCGCCCGACCGTGGGGGTCATAGGTCAACGTCAGCAGGGCGTCTTTTTTAAGGAGATGGCTGATGCCGGCGGGAAGGAAGATGTCGTAGAAGGCGCTGAAAGGGTTAACGGTCGCGGCGGCGTTCGCCGCCGCAAACAGCGACGCCGACGGATAAGCCCCATGACCCAACGAACGAGCGACCCGGGCCACCCCCACTCCGGAAGGTCGCGGGGACAACCGTCCCGGCGCCGATCGGCCGGCGGCCTCCTCAGGCACGGGCAAGCTGTCGAGAATACGCAGTTCCACTTCCACGGACGATGAGGCCGCCACATCAAAGGCCCCGGACAAGAATGAAATGCCGGTGGCTTCCCCCTCCAACAAACAATCGCCTCCGGTCACGTTGGGAACAGTAGCGGACCGGCGCGCCGCGATTCCCGCATAAAACGAGAACGTATTGTCGATGTTGAAGTTCGCTCCGGTTTCCGGATTTTTTTCCGCGGTGTAAAAGTTGAGTCGCAATGCAAAAGAAGGTTCCTGAACATAGGTTTGAACCTTGTAATCCGCCGTGATCGTATCGCGGGCCGAATTGAGCGTCAGGTTGGACAGGGTCCCCGCGCCGGAACTAACGGAAACGAGGCTTGAGAGGTTCGAGTCCGCCGACGTCAAGTTCCGCAACGGTTGGGTGACGAAGAACCGAACGGAGGTGTTTTGATAGGAGACGCCGCTCTCAACAACAGGACGTTGGGTTTGGTTCACGAACACCCGGGGCCCCGCCGGGCGGTATTCCAGCGGGATCACCAGAGACTCGTCGGACTGGCTGAACGTGACACCGGTTTTCACTTCCATAATGTCGTCTTTTTCAGTGACGATCACCAAGGAATAGGTCGTGTTGGTCTTGAACCCGGAAATCGAATAGCCGTTCACCTGCTGGGTATTGTTGTCCACATCCATGTTGCCGAACAGAAAGTCCTCGAAGTTTTCGTCCACGCCCAACACCATGCGAACCTCGCTAGAACTGGGAGCGGAACCGTCCGGTTTGGCGATGGTTCCGGACACCGTAGCCCCGCGGCCGAGTTGGATCAACCCCACGTCTTTCGCGCCCACGGGAACCACAAGGGTTTGAAGAGCGGTCACGTATCCCAACGCGAGAGCGCGGAAGGTGTAGGACCCGGGTTTAAGCCCTTCGAGCCGGAACGTTCCATCGGGGGAGGTCCGCTCCTCGATTTCGCCCAGCGGATTTTCGTCGAAAACAGCGCCCTCGCGGTGCAAAACGATATCGGCGCCCCGTTCCCCGGCCTGCCCTTCATCATCGGTAAAGGAGGGATACAGGATGCCCCCGTCCAAGGCTTCCACGCGCCCCTCTAAAACGCCGTTGGCCAGGGTGAGCGTAAAATCATGGCCGGTCAGTTTCGCGGCGTCATTAACGTCGATCATCCGCCGCCGTTCCTCGGCATAGCGCGGGCCGGAAAGTTTGGCGAAGGTTTCGCCGTGTCGAAAGCGGGGCGCGGCGATGATGTCGTAATAACGCTGGTTGCGGTCGATCCCCTGTAAAGCGAAGGCTCCGTTTTCGTCCGAGAACGTTTCGACCTGGAGGCTCCAGGTATCCGCGGTGGTTTTGATCGAGGGGCGGGCCAGTAAGCGGATGTTGGCCAACGGTTGGCCGGCGTTGTTCGTCACTTTACCTGACAGAGCGCCGCCCTGCTTTAAGTCGATGGTGCCCACATCGATGGTTTGGCCCTCCTCCACCAAAATTCCGGCCAAGACCGTGGGTGCGTAGGTACGGATGCCCCGAGCCAAGGCGTCGCCGCTCAATCCTTCAAATCCGCGAATCATGAGATCGTAATTCGTGCCAGGGACCAGCCGGGGAATACGGAATTTCCCTTCGCCGTCAAAAGCGTACATCGAACTGTTGGTGGTCCGGAGCGCCTGAACATACCCCCCGGGCACCCAGGGGTTGGCCTGGGCGGCGATGTTAAAATTTTCCGGCAAGTATTGCGCCACATTATCAGCCGTCAGAAGGGTTTGGCTATCGGCGTCCCGGAGTCGGCCGACAATGGTCCCGGCCGTGACGAGGGGCACCGAAACCGTCACATCCGCGGCGGCGACCGAGATTGAAAGGGGGTTGGCTCCATATCGGGCGTCGCTCCCTTCCTCCGTCACTTCCAGCGTGTAGGTGCCGGGCCCTATATGGGACAACGAAAAGTCCGCTGTTCCGTTGGCGTCGGTGGCCACGGAGGACCCCCACAACGTGTAATTGTCCGACCGACGCAGGCGCAGAACGAACCGGCGAACATCCGTGGAAGAGTCTCCGCTCGGGCGTGTGATCGTGCCCGCGATGCGGACGCCGTTGGTGAGAGTAAGGTCCACGCCGGTCAGAGCGGCCGTCCCCACAAATATCACGGACCCTTCGTTGGCCAGTTCCGGCAAACCGACTTCGCCCCAACAGCCGTTGCAATTTTGGGGGGGAGGGTTCAGGTCTTCCCGCACGCGGAGCCAGTATCCTCCCGGCGCGAGGGCGGGAATTTGGTAGGTGGCGGAACTCTCGAACACCGTGGCCGCCACGGTTTGAAGCGACGTGTTGCTGTACTCAAAGTGATTGGGGAAGGGGAGGGCAAAAATGTCGATCTGGGGCGTGACGCCGGCCGCGGCCAATCCCGGGACAGAGCTGACGGTGACGTTCCAGGTGCTCGACAAAACGATGCTCCCCTGAACTTTGATTTCACCGGTCACCGCGAAGGCGGGGAGGGTGAGGTCCACCGCCGCGCTCGCCACGGCCCCGTTTTTAATGGCTAATACGCTTTCCTGTCGCAATCCCCGCCCTGGGTTTAGATTTTCAACCAGCAACGTGTAGAGCCCCGTGCCCAGCCCGGAAAGGGTCGCTGTGGCTGTGGGAGTTCCCGCTAACGCGCCGGACCATTGGTTGGGATTGGGATTCCCTTTTTCTAAACGGTAGCTGACCAAAGATCCGTCATCGCCGGGCGGGATCTGAGCTTGAATTTGGAGTTGACCGGTGAGGGCCGCGAATTCGATGTTTTTTTGTCCCAGACCGCCGGCCACGGTGGCCGCAGGGGGCCCGCCGAGGTGTCCAGTTCGAACCCTTGGAGGTACGAGTAGAGCTCGTAGGTTCCGTCGGACAAACCGCTGATCTGGAAGGGGGCGGATGTCAACGCCACGGAGGAGGCGAGACAAACTTGGCTGGACGCGCCCATATAGCTGGTCCTGGACCACGCGTTGATGTAAACGGAAAATTCTCCTGCGTTGCATCCGTAGGCATTGCTGATGGGAACAGAAGTGGAATCGCCGGAGACGGTGAGAGTGCCGGTGATTTGGCCGCCGGTTTCGAAGGGGGCAAAATCCGCTCCACCGGTCGCAATGTCTCCGAAATCTCCGTTCCCCACCGTGACGGTGGCCGTGCTGGCCACGAACCCCCGGGCAAAGGCGCGAAGGCGGTAGACGCCCGGGTCCACCCCAAAAAGCGTGTAGATGCCTTCAGACATCCCGTTGTTCACCCATACTCCGCCCCATGCCGTGGGCATGGAAGCCCCGGCGGGTTGAGCGTCCACGCTGACCCATTCTCCGTTAAAGGGGCTGTTGAGCGCGGCGGAAAAGCGAACTTTCCCATAAACGTTGGCTTTCCGCGTCATGCCAAACGGCACGTAACCTGTGCCGCTGAGGGGAGAGTGCCAAGATTGGGTCGATCGTCCAAATTCCGGGAGATTAATCTCGATGGTGTAATCGGTGTCGGGCCGAACCGACACGAGGGTCCAGGTAGAAAATTGAGGGTCGCCGATGTAACGACCGTTGTCCGAAACCGTGGCCCCGCTGGCGATACGAAGGGATCCCCACTGTTGGTCGGTAAAGGAGGGGTCATGGACCGAAACACCGCCAAAAATATCACGGCTGGGCGCCGACGAAACGGCCACGCTCACCGCCAGACTGACCCCTTGAGACAAGGTCTGAACCCCCAGATCCACGGCGGGATCGGCGGCCGCGCCGGTGGTCGTGGACAGGCGGACCGTCAGGTACCCGGTTTTCCGTAATTCGATTTGGTACGTCGACAACGGTTTTAACCCGCTCACCACAAAACCGCCGTTCGCGGTTGTCCGCGCAAAACCCCCTCCCTGCGGGCTATAAATGTTGACGTCGACCTCTTCAACAGGACTGCTGTTTCCATCGAGGACGACACCGGTAATGGCCGCCGCTTGAACCGTGACGGTCATCGTGGAAGAAACGATTCCCTGTCCGGCGGTTTGGAACCGGGCGAAATAGGTTCCGTTGGGGACACGCCCGTTTTGCCCATGCCCGTGCCAATAGACCTCCCCCGGTCCGTTGCCGTAGTTACGCCATAAGACGCCGGGCCCAAAAGAGGGTTCCGATGAAATCCAAAGTTCCCAGCCGACCGATCCCGCGAGAGACGCGCACGCAAAGACCACTCCGTCGTCCACACCGTCCCCATCCGGAGTGAAGGTGGCCGTCCCGGACAGAACGCCGACGGATTGGGAAGTGGTGCGAACGCCGACGTTCGAAAACCCCGCCCCCGCAGGGAACACTTCGAAATCATACCAAGCCTGGCGGGATTCTCCTACCCGGGGAAATCCCACGGCTTCGGCGCGAATCCACACTTGGCCGGAGGTCGAGGAACGGAACCGGATCGGAACAGAGTGGGATTGGGAAGAGGCGATAACGAGAGGGCCCGCGAAGGGCTGGAAAGCGGCCCCATCGATCGACAAATCCGGCACAAAGTTATTGGCGATGGAAGTCCCGTAAAAGAAAATGGTCACGGGGGCGGAAGCCGCCGTCAGTTCATCCCGGCTGTTGCGAATGCTGATCCGAAGGTCGGCGGAGGGTTGGTCCGCCACGATGGATTGGTGATTAGATCCATCGATCCCCGTGATGCGGATGTGGTCCGGCGCGTCCTCCCCAGCCAAGAAAAGATTTTGGCTGGAGATCGTTCCGCCGGGGACAGGCGCGCCGGGGAAAATAACGTCGTGGGGCTCGTTTCCGTCCCAAACCCCCATGGTTCCTCCGATTTGGTCAATCCAGGCCTCCACACGGTAAGGATATCCAGTCGGGATCAATCCTTTCAGTAAGTAGGAGCCCCCGGTCAGAGGAAGCTCGACCATTTGCTCGTAATCTGGGTTCGGGTTGGCAATAGATTCATTAGCCCGAACGATGAGGCGGTTTCCGACCACCTGCCCCGCGACCGTTACGGATCCCTCAATGGTGGCGCGCGGAAACATCAGCACCACCGCGGCCCCGAAATCATTTTGATTCGTGGCCATCATGACCGCGGGATTTTGATGATAGGGGAAAGGGCCATATCCGCCTTGGGGTTCCGTACTTCCTAGGATGGAGTCGTTATTGACATCAACGTAGCCATAGAAGTAATACGTCGTGGGGACAGACAACAACGGCAAATTCAGAAAAGTGTGGGAAGAGAACGTCGCGGGCACAAAAACCGTGGCCGAATCCAAATATACCCCCGAGTCAAAGGCCGTCGCGGGATTTGTCACAGGGAATGTCGAGACAGCTAATTTCACTTCCATGGGTCCCGCCAACCCGCCTTGTAAATTTATATTGACGTTGGCAGTGACGGCCCCGGCCGTGGGGACCAGTGCAAGAAAAAGACCGGCCAGAACTGCCCAGCGGAAACTGGGTTTTCGGTGAGAGAGAGCCGAACCGATTTTTCCCGTTTTTTGCAAATGGAATAAACTTTTAAGTTCAGTACTCATAGGAGAACCCGATCCCATAGTTGGCCATGCGATAGTTGTATTGGAATACCTGCTCGTAGTCTGTATTGGAATGGCTCCAGCCGAGCGACCCTTGGAACCGCAAAGACGCGTGAGGGGAGAGGGCCCGCACCAGGGAAAACCGGGCGATGGCGGTGTCGACCTCGAGCGGTTCCGTCAAGTCATTGCCCGACCCGTCCTGGCTGGGCCGAACGCCATAATCCCGCCATTCAAAAGAGCCTTCCACGGTGCCCCGCCATTGTCCCTGGGGAGAAATGGCCGTGAGCGCCGGAGCGACCCCCCAATCTCTGTAGTCGTAGTAGTCCGGCTGAAACTGGGCTTTTTTTACATCGTAATGGTTTTGGTTGGAATTTTGTTTTTCAAACGTCACGCCCACATCGCCCTGAAGACGCCATTCCCTGGGCCCATAAAAGGCGCGGCTCAAGGCCGCGTCGATCCGGGCAGAATCGTCCCACCGCATGTCCGGCTCCAATTGGCCTTGCTGATCGACCACCGGCTGGTCCTGGTAAGAGCGCGTGTTCAAGACCCCGGTCAAATCCATTCGAAACCCAAGCCCGAGGGGAGCCCAGAGGGTCAGGGTCCCCATATGGTTCGTGTTGTCCAAAACGTTTTCGCCGGCAAGTTCACGGGAGAAGGTATCGTCTTGGGCCGATTCCAACGACTTGTAGTTCGGAAAATCGATGCGATAAAAATCATAGGCCGCCCGGAAACCCGAGGTTTCGCCCCATACGCGCTCAGTTTCCAGACCCACATTCCACTTGCGATCATCAAAAAGGCCTTGACCCCACTCTTCGTCCTTGGTTTCCCGCAACCATTCAAAGGAGAGGCCGGCCGATGGTTTGATTTTCCAGACGCCCCAAGTGTGGACGCTTTTCAAAAGGATGGAATGGCCCGTGGCGTCCTCAAACAAAGTACCTCCGCCCGCCAACGATCGAACTTCCTGGGTGCCCTGATAGTATCCGTGATAGGTGGGAAACAGACTCCAACGGTCGGAAAATTTGACCACAGGGGTCACGAGCGCATCGGCGTTTCCCGTCACAGAACTCGCCGCGCCGTCAAAAAAATCCTGTCCACCCATTACCGTGAGGTTAGACAAGGTTGTCACCGTCGCCCCCTGAACAGAAACCGCCCAGAGACAAGCGCAAAGCCCCATCCCAATCCCCCCACGAACCCTCACAGTACCCCCACCCCCCCAGAAAAAAAGGGGCCGAAGGGCCCCCTCATGGGATGAGCCCTGAACGGATGAGAATTTTTGGTTCCACAACCAAATCAATTTTCCGGCCCTCGAACTCTTTGGCTTCCGTGATTTGTTGATAATTCCATTTCAATAACTCGTTTTTAAACTCCGCTCCACTTAAGATCCCATCGAACGCGCTGGTGGGAGCGACTTCTCCCGCGTCGGACATAATGTAGGTGTTGACCGTTTCCCAGGAACCGTCGGCATAGTTCACCTTGACGCGCGTGTGCAAAAGGTCAGAGCCAGAAGGCGTATCAACGAGCGAATAGTTGTACATGAGCCCGTTGGAATCCGCGGGGCCGGTCAAATCCGTGTCCAGGTGAAGGGCCAACACCGTTTCCGCATTGGTCTTCTTCATAAATCCCATTTTAAGTATTCCATCGTCAGGGTCACCGCACTGCGGTCCCAAAAGTCTGTGTTCATAACTGTTGAACGCGGTGCGAAAATAAACGTCGCCGGCGCTCATCGTGCGATAAACGTCCTGGGCGCTGTCATAGACAGCGGTTTGCCCTTGTCCCGCGGCCATTTCGGCGTCCGTTAACGTCCCCACACGGTCCGCCACGGGATCATAGACATTGTGTTCGGTCCCCTCTTGTCCGGTAAACGGGGTGTCGGCGTCGATGGTGCGCGTGTCCGTCGCGTCATTCGCGTCAGACAGTGTGTAGGTAGTTCCGTCAAACTCGACTTTGACCAAGTGTCCCTCACGTCCGACGTCTTTGACGGAATCAATCCCGTTGGATTGCCCCCGTTCGTAGGACTCTAAATGGTATTCGGGCTCAGCGCCAAGTTTTCCCCGCGAATCGCGTAAAACCAACGACAGATCCGCGGGAAGCGGTTTATTGAAAACCCCGAGATAATAAAAGTAATCAAATCGGCTTTCCCGTTCGTTCAAGACGACCAACTTAAACGCTTGATCTTTCTTGCCTGATGACAAATCGTGAGAGGGATTGCGAATGATATATTCCTCTAAACGGACGCGGTGCCCGTTCACGTCGGTCAAAACTTTGCCTTCTTGATATTCCGCGTTGCGAATTTCGTCGGCGGCGGCGGCCATCACCATTTCTTTGCTCATGCCGAGACTCACTTCACGACGAAGCGCCTGGCGATTTGGCTCGGAGGGGGCGGCCGGGGCGGCTTGGGTTCTTTGAGTCGGACGATCCGACAGGGGCACGTCTCGCAAAAACCCGACTCGTTCCCCCGCCCGTACGGCCACTTGGCGATCGCCCTGGGTGAGGTCCACCACGCCCCGATCGACCTCCAAAAATCCGGCCGCGTCCTCTTCGCTAAACCCCATCTCGAAAACCGTGCCACGAACAGCGGCGGCGGCCAGCGGTGTTCGGATTTCAAACTTCGTTTGGGGTTGAAGTTTTTTGACAAACGCTTTCACGCGCCCCGACATCAGACTGAAAATGCGGGAAGGGGCCGACAGCGCCACCTGCACTTTGCTCTTGGATCCCAACACCACACGGGACCCGTCTTCGATTTTAAGTTCAAGGCGAGCGTCTTTGCCGGTCCGAACCGTATCCCCCGGTTTGACGGCGGATCCTTTTTGAGTGCGCGCCACCGGTCAGCTTGGGATTTTGATTTTTGAATTTCTGCTGTCCCCCGGACGGATTTCACAACGATGGGTTCAGCAAAACAAATCGCGCACAGGAAGAACGGAACAGCCGTCCCCCCGAGGAGCATGCGAAGAAGATTAGTGCGGTATCGAGCCATTGTGTTGTTAAGGACGCATCCATCCGTCCTGCCTGGGAAGTCTAGGGCGAGTTCCCAGTCCTGTCAATGGTTTTTTTAGCCGGGATTCCCCGGTTAGCGTTGTCCATAAATTCGTATGCACTCTATTTTACTCATGAGTAAAATAGGGGCAACATGAATTTACGCTGGGGTCATTTGGAAGAGGCGTTTTGCGTTATCGGTGGTGACAGCGGCTATGGTTTCAAGGGAGACCTGTTTGATGTCGGCCAGGGCCCTGGCAATCGCGGGGATATGGGTGGGTTCGTTGCGTTTACCTCGGTGGCTTTGGGGAGGGAGGTACGGACTGTCGGTTTCAAGGACCAGAGAAATGAGGGGGATCTGGGCCATGAGCACTCGCAGGGATGAAGCGGCGGGGTAGGTGATGGGCGCATCGACACCGATCATGAACCCTCGTTCGATCAGCGTTTGAGCTGTTTGCTGGGAACCTTGGAAACAGTGGGCCACGCCGGCGGGGCGCCAGGCCCAGGAAGGGCACTGATTTCAGAACGGCCAACATGTCCCGCTGGGCTTCGGTTTTCCCAGGGCCGGATTCGCGGCAATGGAGAATGATGGGTTTCCTGGCGCGCACCGCGGTCCGGCAAATCTTCCAAGACCCTTTGTTGAACGTCCCGTGGGGAGTCGTCCCGGTGGTAGTCCAATCCGATTTCACCAACGGCCACACAGCGGGGATGACGGAGAGCCTCCTCCATTCTGTGAACTAATCCCGCATCCGCTTTGATGGCGTAATAGGGGTGAAACCCCGCCGTCCAATAAACGTCGATGTATTTCTCAGCCAAGGCGCGGGCTTTGGGCCACTGGGGTTCGTCTTCACCGATCTCGACAAAGAGTTCAACACCGGAATCCCGCGCCCGGACCAGGACCTGGTCTCGGTCCGCGTCAAACTGTTCGTCGGTTAAATGTGTGTGGGTTTCTTGGACTTGGCGCGGGCGCCCCCCCCCCCTCCCCCCCCCCCCGCCCCCCGCCCCCCCCGCCATCAAGCAATTCCTTTCTCGGGGAAAAAGGGCGCGCCTTTTTGAATCTTTTGGCCTGGGGCGAAGGTGATGGTTCCGCTGGCGAGCAAGCCGGTGCGGCCTGGCCCAGAGGAACAGGTTCCCCCAGCTGTTGCCACATTTCTTGGGTGATGGTCGGCATGACGGGATGGAGCGCCAAGGCCGCGAGTTTGAGCGCCCGGGCCATTTCCACCAAAACGGATTTTGCTTTTTCCCGGTCGTCTTTTATCAACTTCCAAGGAGCGCGGTCTTCGGCGAACTTGTTGGCTTGGTTCACGAGCGCGAGAACTTTTTCCAACCCCTCGTTAAACGCAAGACGGTTCAGCGCCTCATCGTAGCTTGCCAGCCATTCGGCGGACGAGCTCGCCACCAGTTCGTTTGTCGCGGCGCTGACATCCAAAACGCCGTCGAAGTTTTTCTCCACCAAGGTCAATACCCGGTTCAGCAGGTTGCCCAGGGCGTTGGCCAGTTCGCTGTTGTAGCGGCCCAGCATGGCTTTGAGAGAAAAATCGCCGTCAGAGCCGAAGGGGACTTCGCGCAAGAGAAAGTAGCGAAACGCGTCCACACCGTAAGTCTCGACCACGGCGTGGGGGTCCACGACGTTGCCGCGGGATTTTGACATTTTCTCCCCTTCCACCGTCCACCAGCCATGGGCGAACACCCGCTTGGGGAGAGGGAGGCCCAAGGCCATCAGTAAGACGGGCCAGATCACTGCGTGAAAACGATAAATCTCTTTCCCCACCAGGTGAACATCCGCGGGCCAAAATTCCTGGAACAACGGACCCGACATCTCTAGGCGGTAGCCCAACGCCGTGATGTAATTGGTTAGCGCGTCAATCCAAACATAAACCGTATGTTCAGGCTTTGACAACACGGGAATCCCCCACGCCACTTTGACGCGGCTCACCGACAAATCCCGCAAACCGCCTTTTACAAATTGGATAATTTCAGGAGCCCGGGACCGAGGCAGAAGGAAGTCTGGATTTTGTGCGTAGTGGTCCAGAAGCCTCTTTTCGTAGGCGGAAAGACGAAGGAAATAGCTTTCTTCCGTAATGCGTTCGACGGGTCGACCACAGGTGGGGCATTTTCCCTCCGTTATTTCTCCTTCCGCCCAAAACGTTTCGTCGGGAACGCAATACCACCCCTCATATTTCCCCAGATAGATATCGCCCTGTTTAATCAAGCGCTCAAAAATCGCCTGAACAACCTGTTTGTGCCGTTCTTCGGTGGTCCGGATATAATCGTCGGTGGTAATGTCCAGTCGTTTCCACAGAGCTTTATATTTAGCCACGATCCCCTCGAGATAAGCCGCCGGAGACTGTTCCGCGGCCTTGGCCGCCTGAGCAATTTTAGAACCATGTTCATCCGTGCCCGTTAAGAAGTAAACTCGATCGCCTTTCAGTCGTCGCCAGCGGGCGAGAACGTCGGCCGCAATCGTGGTGTAGGCATGACCGATGTGCGGGACATCGTTGGCGTAATAGATCGGCGTGGTGATGTAGAACGTTTTCATTTAGACTCCGTGCGTTTTCCGGGCGTTCCGGCGCAAATGGATGAAGAGATGTTGCAGGGTGAGGCTAACGCTGGCGTTTTGGCGGAGCCGCGTGAGGGACTGGAAAACTCGCTCAAGATCTTCCGGTGTGCGTCTTCCGGCCCGAGCGTCTCCTTGAAATTGAATGATCAACGTTTCCAAAAAATGTTCCGCGGCGGTTCGACCGAGCCGTGGATTCTGAAACCCTTCGCACCAAGACAACATCTCACTCAATGGACTCCGGGCCCAATCAAAATCTAGCCCGCTCCCTTCTTCCAATAGGGCTTTAGCCTTATCAACGGACCCGTCCGCGCCTTGGGCGGCCCGTTCAATTTCCGCCACCGAGCGATCGCCGTGATTGCGCGATAAAATATCCTTCACCACCTCCGCCGCGAGAGGACGGAACCGCACGCGCTGGCAACGGGACCGGATGGTGGGCAAAAGGGACCCCGCTTCGCAGGAGATCAACACGATGTGGGTTCCCGGCGGCGGTTCTTCGACAATTTTCAAGAGGGCGTGGGCCGCGTCGTCTCCCAGGGAATCCGCAGGGGTCAGTATGGCGATCTTCACGCGGCTTTCCAGCGGTTTCAATCGGAGGGCATGTTCCATCTCCCGCACGGTACCGATCTTGATGGATTTCTGCTTGTCCACCGTTTCTTTCAGGAGCGTTGCCTGGCGAGCGAAATCCACCCAGAGAAGGTCCGGGTGGCCTCCGGTTTCGATTTTTTGACAGGCCACACAGATCCCGCAAGGAATGGCCGCGGACCGAGGATTTTGACAAAAAAGAGTTTTGGCCCAAGCCCGTGCGGCGGTTTTTTTTCCGACGCCCGCGGGGCCTGTAAACAAATAGGCATGGGGCACTCGACCGGCATGGATCGACGCCGCGAGCTGGTTCACGGCCGCGTCTTGCCCGAAAACCCCTGGAAACGGTCGCTCAACGGTGGCGTTTGGCATGGAGGCGTCTGTTCACTTCAGTAAAAATTTGAGCGTGAACCTGTTCGATGGTTCCGCCCCAGGGGATCACGCGAAACCGACGCGGGTTCCCCCTGGCCAAACGCAAATACCCACGGCGCACCCGCCCATGAAATGCGGCCGATTCCCGTTCCATGCGGTCGCCCCCGTTTGCCCGGGCGGCCCGATGGGAAAGGCGTTTGGCCAATCCCCGAGCCGTGGCGAGGCCCCGTTTCACCGGCACATCCAGCAGGAAAGTGAGGGTGGGCAAAAGGCCGTTGGTGGCGATGGTGTTTAAGGTTTTGATGGTGCGTAGGTCCAGGCCGCGGCCATATCCCTGATAGGCTTCCGTGGCGTCGGTATACCGTTCACAAATCACGGTCCGTCCTTCGCCCAGGGCCGGAACCACCACCTCCGCCAAATGTTGAGCGCGGGCGGCTTCGTAAAGGAGGAGTTCGGTGAGAGGGGCAATGCGGCTGGCGGGATTGAGCAACACTTTTCGCACCGATTCGGCGATGGAGGTGCCGCCGGGTTCCCGCGTGTGAACCACCGGAATCCGCCGTTTTTTTAAGGCGTCGGCCAACAGCCGGGCCTGGGTGCTTTTCCCCGACCCTTCCCCGCCTTCAAACGTGATGAATATTCCGCGCTTCACGACGGAGATTTAACCATTTCCCTAGCCCACGGTCAAAAACGGGGGCCACAGTCCTGTCCCTTTGGCCCTTACCATGGGCTGGTGGAGGTCACCTCATCCCATGTCATTCTCCCGAGGACGACATTTAGGAGAGGCAGGTTGAAATTGGGTTCGTAGTAAATGTTCACACGCTCGCCGCTGACGTCGTTATTGATCACGTTGCCGACCACCCAAATCGCCCCCCCCACGTCGGAGAGAGAGTTGAAGGTCATGTTTCCTCCAACGTAAATAAATCCTCGAATGCCCACGTCTGTGTTGCCGGCAATGGGCCCCCCGGCCCAGGTTTCGCCCCCATGACTGAACGTGGCTCGGTTGGTGCGGAGCCCATTGTCCGCTGGGTATTGGTTTAAGGCCGCGGTGTCGTTAGTGGCGGCAGTGATTTTTGTGTATTCCTTCCAGGCGTTGGCCGGGACCGGCCCCCGACAAGCATAACAGTCCCCGGAATCGATGGTCATATTGCCTCGGACGATCACGGGCCCATAGAGTCCCAAACGATAGCAACCAGGGCCGCCCATGTTGCCGCTCATGATCAGGTCGTTGTCCCAATACCACAACCGGTTGCTTTTCGATTGGGCATGATTATTGGAATTGAAAAAATGGCAGGTGGTGGCATGGAAATGCGAGGCGGCGGTGTTTCCTCCCGACTGACAACGACCTTGCCCCGCCCATCCCACACACTTTCCGGCCCCGGAGGCGTTGTTGTTGGTTCGGTAATTGAGCGTGCCCATGGCGGTGGCGGAAGCCCGCATGGTGGTGAAGTCCATAATCGGGAGGTCCGGGACAGGATAATCCGACCACCATTCGATGTTGTTGGTGTTGGGAGGATTCATTCCGGAGGTGTCTCGCGGGTTGCCTGCGGTCCCGGTCACCACTTGCTTGGAAAATTTGCGCGGAGAGTAGCGGGTGGCCGCTGTCCCGCTGATTTGAATGTTTCCTTGGGCCATGATGGGGCCCCAGTGCGCGTCAAAGGTTCCCGCGTAACTCACCAGCCCGCCCGAGAGAATGGGGCCTGGAATCGCGCGGTTTTCAAACACCGATCGGAGCGCTCGAACTTGCCCGGATTTAAGGTCTCTTGCCTCGGCAAAAACAGTCACTTGGTTCGGCAATGGACCGGACGAAAAACGCAGGCGGTATTCAGCCCCCACCACATCCGTATAGATCGTATCGAGATTATATCCAGGGATCACGGTGCCCGCGGCCGCCGCGGCCCAAGTTCCGGTGGCGCTTTTTAGTTTCCACATGCCTCTGTCCACGGTGCCTTCCGCGAGGTTAAACGTGGTGTTCGTCTGTTGGTCTTTGACCGCCCATTTAGTCTCATCGGTGCTCCATTGAACCATGATCGGCACCAATATCATGAGGATCATCACGAGGATCGTCACCCCCACTAATATTTGGCCTCTGTGGTTTTGGCTCATTTTCAGTCTCCTCCTTCCCTGAGGGAAGGCCCGGTTAAAAATAGGATTCCTTTTCCTCTCAGTTCATGACCCGCACGCGTTCGGTGGCCACGTGAAGCGCTTTGGTCCGGCCTTCATAAATGGCTTTTTCCAAGGTCATTGATACGGACACAATCGTCATGTCATCGGACCTGGGAAAATAAAAGTTTAAAAACCTGAGATCGTCCAATAAGGTTTTGGTTTGCGCGCCCCGGGCTTCCCGTAGCAAGGTCCCGTTTTGGGCATAGGCAAAGTTGACCCCGTTCACGTCAGAAAAAGAGATCTGGGAATAATAGGGCTGACCCGCGATTTGGCTGATCGTGATCGTTGACGAATTGGCTTGGCGCAGATTTTTTGTGATGATCGCCATACAGACTCGGGCGTCCCGTTGCAAATCCACCCGTGTTCGGTTCAATAAAAAAAACCGCGTGGAATGTACCAACAGAGGAGCAATGACCAGAGCCAGAAGAGAAAGGATCGCCGCGGTGACGACCGTTTCGACGATAGTGAAACCGCTTCGCTCCCCTCTCTTTTGGATTCTCATGGGTTCACCAATTGAAATTGGCCACGGCCGTGCTCACCCCCGGCGTGATCCAGACGTTATTGACCAAAGCGCTGTTGAGCGTCCAGGCGGGCCCGTTCGGGACAGGGTAGTAGGCATACACACGAAAAGGGGTGGTGGTGCTTCCCCGCACGTCCAAACTGTATGTTCCGTCTTCGTTGGTGGACGCGGTGTAATACGCCGCGCCCAAGAGCGAGGCCTGGTTCAACGTTGGAGGAACCCCCACGATCGTCGTCGTGGTGGCGATGATCATCACACCGGTTCGAACGGGAACCCCCGCACTCTGTGCTGTGCCGTGCACGTTCCCCATAGCGCCCCGAACGGTGAAGGTCGCCGACCACACCAGGGCCCCCACGCCGACAACAACGTTCGCCGACACGGGAGACACCGATTCTCCCGAATTCAGCACCGGTTCAATCACGAAGGTCCCCGTCGACACATTGGCCATGGTGAACCGGCCGGAGGCGTCGCTGACCTGTCCCGATTCCACGAACCCTGAGGCGTTGGTTGCTGTGATCGCGACGCCGGGGAGCGCGTTCACCCCGTCCCGAGAGACAAAGCCTCGAATCTTTCCGGATTGGGAGAGCGTGAAATTGACGTTCGAGGAAACTTGTCCCACGGTCACAACGACGGGTCCCGTCGAATCGCTTACGTAATTCACGTTCGCGTTGTTCGCGTTGGCCCAGACCATGTAGGAACCCGGTTGAGTTTTCAACATGTAGAAGCCGCTCGTGGTGGACGCGGTGGTCGTGCGCGACCCGTTCGACACGATGATGGCGGGCGTGATGGCGGCGTTCAGGGCGTTCTTGACGGTTCCGGAGATGTATCCTTCTTCCGCAACGGAACTGAGGAACACATCGAAATGGTTTGCCAGGGGCCAAGCCGGAGAGGTGGCGGCGTTCGGTATCCAGAGCGTGCCAGAGGCGTTCACCGTTACCGTTGAAATTTCCATGTAGAGGGAAGAAGAGGCCAAAAAGACGGTCCAGGTGCCCGTGGCTACGTTCGGGAGAGAGAATTGGGCTAAAGGGGGGTTGCCCACGGAAACCGCGGTTGTTCCACCGGAGAGACCGTCGTTGCAACTCACCACAGCGCCGATCGCGGGGGTTCCGGCCAGAGTCGACTGAACCGCCGAAAGGGTGCTCCGGGGGGGGGCCCCAATCGCTCCTTCTCTCCATTCGACGCTGTTCTTATTGGAATCGTAAGCGGGGCCTATGGCGCCGTCCAACCCCGCGGTGGACGAATAGCGGGCGAACAGCTCTGCCCGTTGTAGTCCCACGTTTTGAAATATAGGCGCGGTCTCGTAAGAGGGCACGCCGGGGGAGACAGCGCCGTCCCCTGACCATCCCACAGTGTCCAACACGGTTCCGCTTAACACATCGTAAAGGCGCACGCCCCCTGCGGCGCTGGCAATCGCATCGTTGGAGACAGGAATGATGTTGTAATTTTCCATCCCCGCCGTCGTAATGAAGCGAGGGGCAAAATTGATCTCGTTCGGTCCGCCGACAGCCGATTCCCAAACAGCGTCGGCCGCCACCGTCATCCCCGCGACCACCACGGGGGATGTGTTGGCGAACAAATAAAACCCCCCCGGCACGATGGAAAGAGGGCTCCCCGCGTAATTAATGGCAATGTTGATGGGCGCGGGGTCTTGGGCCAACTTACGTTGAAAGGTGAGACCCAACACGTTCGGCACGGTCCAGGTCCAGGTCGTGGGATTGTATATTTCCACATATTCCTGGTCAAATCCCGACGCACTCACGGAGCTCCCCACCACTTGGCTGATCACCAAATGGTCATTTCTCCATACGTATCCCGACAGGGTGGCCGACGTTTTGGCGACTAAAGTGAAATCGACGGTGGCCGAGGTGTTCGTCGCGACACTCACCGCCGCGGTCTTGGTGAAGTAGCCCTGGGCTTCGCAGGTCAAATTATAATTTCCCGGAAACAAGGTAATCATGTATTTCCCAAGGACGTCGGTCGTATCCAAAGCGCCGGTGTTCTCCGACACGGTAATGAGCGCGTCGGGGATGCCGACGCCGCCTGTGTCCACCGTTCCTTTCAGAAGGCTGGAGGCCATGACCGCGTCGGGGTTGGACAACACATTTCGAATTTGGACCTTATGAAACCCTGAATCCAGGTTCCACACCGTGGTCACCGTGATGACCTTTAAATTGGTGTCCGAGGATGTGGCCGGGAGCGCTTGGATCTGGCCGGAAACTTCCATCCCCCATTCCACGTTCGTATACCGAGTAAAGGTGATCCCCCCCTCCAAAATTGTTTCGGGAGGAAAGTAGCCTGTGTCGTACGGAATGGCGGGAACGAACTGGTTTTGGAACGCGGTCGTGGTCGTCACCATCACGCGGTAATAATTCTTTTGTTTTAAAACTTGAAGTTGTTCCTGGGACAGATTGGAGGCCAATCCTCGGCACTTGGAATGTTGAATGGATTTCGCGATGTAGATAAAAACGCCCATAACCCCCAGGGCGGCCACCACCAAAATGATCACGGCGATCATCAGTTCTACCAAGGTGATCCCGGCCAAAACGCGATGGGTCTTGAATTGGTTGGACATTTTTCTCCCTCCCCACACACGGGGTTAGTGTAGGTCCGGATTGCCTTCCTGTCAAGAGCCGCAATATGTTTATTATGAACGATTTTACAAAGGCCGGATCGAACGGATTATTTTTTCGGGCGGGGAGAGCGTGGGGGCGAACTTTCCAGAACAAAATCCAGTTGCCTTTTTTCGATGTTGGCGGCGGCCAGGCGCACGCGGACCGATTGGCCGAACCGATACACGTTGCCGGACCGTCGCCCACGAAGCTGGGCCCGAAGTTCATCGTATTGATAATAGTCGTCCCCGAGTTCTGCCAGGGGGACCAGCCCTTCCACAAAAACCGTGGTGGGTTGGACGAACAGACCGAAACTGGTGACGCCCGTCACCACCGCGTCAAAACTCTCCCCCAGGCGGCGGGTCATAAGCTGGGCACGTTTTAGATCTAAAAATTCCCGTTCCGCTTCCACCGCCACGCGTTCCCGCACCGAAGCGTCAGCGGTCAGTTCAGTCAACCGGGCCTTCCACTCCGCCTGGCGCGACGGGGTGAGGCGGGCGTTCGCCCGTTCTTTCGCTAATCGGTGGACAATCAAATCGGGGTATCGTCGGATGGGGGACGTAAAGTGGGTGTAGGCCGCGGAGGCCAATCCGAAATGGCCGGCGTTTTTGGGCGAATAGACGGCCTGTTTTAAACTTCGCAAGATCATCATGTGGACCATGGGTTCCACGGGTTTCCCGCGCACCCCCGCCATCACTTTCTGAAGCGCGGCGGGTTTCCCGTCGTGCAGACCCGCGGGCACTGCCACGCCAACGGCGCGCAGGGTTTTCTCTAGGTTTTGCATTTTTATCGGGTCCGGCCGTTCGTGAACGCGATAAAGGAAGGGGACATCGGCCATGGCCTGGGCCACCGTTTCGTTGGCCAAAAGCATGAACTCTTCGATCAGTTTATGGCTTTCTCCCCGTTCGCGTCGACGGGCATCCAAGGGCCAGCCCTGGTCGTCCACCACAATATAGGGTTCCGGGAAATCGAAATCCAAAGACCCCCGGTCAAACCGACGATCGCGGAGTTGGCGGGCCAACCGACCCATGCGAGACACCGCGTTTTGAACGGGGGGAGACACGTCAATGGCGGTTTCCCCTTTCAATAGCGATTCCACTTCCTCATAAGTGAAACGCCGCGCGCTTCGGATAACGCTTTCAAAAATCTCGTGGCGCGTCACCTCGCCTTGCGAATTCAGATCCATCAGGCAGGTCAAGGTGAGCCGCGGCACATGGGGCCGAAGCGAACAGAGATTGTCCGACAGAGGGAACGGCAACATCGGGACCACCGCGCCGGACAGATAAACGCTGGTACTGCGACGGCGGGCTTCCAGATCCAACGCGGTCCCTTCTTTCACGTAATGGGACACATCGGCGATATGCACGCCCAGCCGCCAGGCCCCTTCGGGGCGTTCCTCCAGAGACACCGCGTCGTCAAAATCTTTTGCGTCGGCGCCGTCGATGGTGAAGACAGGAATATCAAAAAATGTTTTTCGCCCGGCCCAGGCGGAGGGAGGAACGTCATCGCCAAAAGAGGCCGCTTCCTGTTCCACCTCCCCCGGAAACGATTCCGCGAGGGAATACTTGCGCAGGAGGAATTTGAGGTCGGCCGCCGGCTCGTTGCGACGGCCCAAAATTTCGGTCAGAACGCCGGCCGCGGATTCGGACGGGCCGGGCCACCGCGTCACACGCAAAACACACAGATCCCCCGCTTGGGGTGTAAATCCCCCCATGTCCACGATCGCCACAGGTTCCCCCGCGCCTTCCGGCGCCAGGGCCGGCGGCGTTCCAGCGCGATAGGCGCCCACCAAGGTGGTGCGTGCCCGCGTCATGACGGAAAGGATCTCCCCTTCCGGCCGGTCGCCGGACCGAAGCATGCGTGCCTGAACGCGATCCCCGTTCATGGCCAGTTTCAGCGTGGGTCCGGTGATAAAGAGATCGGGTTTTCCGGGAGTCTCGCTCAAAACAAAACCAAACCGGCCCTTGTGTTGGAGAACCCCTTCCACGGCGGGGAAAGAATTTTGAGGAACCACGGACGGACGTACGGAATTTTTTTGTTTCGGGACAACGGATCCCGGACGTTCCCCGGGAGAAACCGGACGACCGTGAAAGGTCTTCGAGCCCCGCGAGTGGGGACTCGAAGAGCCTTGGAACGGACGACCTTTACGACGGGATTGGCGTGCCATGGAGAGAGTTTAACATTTTGAGGCGTTTGGGTTGTATGCGAATTTCAAACCCCTGGACCCCGCTGACTATTCTTTGAACCCGCAAAGAAAAGTCAGCAAAAGAAACGGGCCCCGTCGGCTTCCGCGCGATTTTTCGCCGGAGGCTGACCCAACTCCCGCATCAGCGGCTCTGCCGCCCCAGGTGTCGCGAGCTCTGCGAGCGGCCGGCCCTCAAAGGCCTACGGGCCGGATCGGACAGGGTCAGCCCCGCTATCGGCGAAAAATCGTTCTCAAAACGCCTCAATGGAGAATCGTAAGTTAAAACCAAACCAAGACAACTGAACAAGCAAACACAAAATGCAATAAACTCGCTTTGTGTTTGGTTTGGTTTGGTTTGGTTTGGTTTGGTTTGGTTTGGTTTGGTTTGGTTTGGTTTGGTTTGGTTTGGTTTGGTTTGGTTTGGTTTGGTTTGGGTTGGGTTGGGTTGGGTTGGGTTGGGTTTAGATTTTGACTCCCCCCCTTAAGGCGTTTTGAGCACGACGTTTTGACGGTAGCGGTGTGGCCCGTTGTGCCGGCGATAGGCCGTTGAGCCGAGCCGGTCTCGTTTTGGCGGCGAAGCCGACAGAGACCGGTCCCGTAGGGACACGTGAGGGCCACCCGTCAAAACGGCGCGCGCAAGCCGTCCGGGGCGCTTTTCTTTTGGTTCCTTTTCTTTGCGCGTGCAAAGAAAAGGGACCCGGGGTAGGAGGGGGCGGAGCCCCCTTGCCTTGGAATTTAATCTGAGTTGATTAACCGGGATTCCCCGGTTGGCACAGGGCTACCGTCGACAGGGTCCGGAACAGAATTTTCCAACCCTCCCGGACGGAAATGCTCAGTCAACTGAAATTTTCAGGTTAACTCGTCAAAGCCTTGGAAAGGGCTTTTTGTTCAGCGGGGGAGAGGGGGAGCGATTGGGCGGCGACGCGGCCGGCGGGGGACATTTTTTGCCAGGTTTTTTTTAGAATTCCGCTCATTTTGTCTTCAGGCGTTTTTGCAAGCAGATCCTTGAACTGGGTTTCCAGGAAAACCAGACAGAGGGCATCTTCTAAAATTAGGCCCTCTGGGTCGCCCGCCCGATGGGCGGCTTTTGTGATGAGAGCGGCCACGCGATTGATCTCATCGGCGCCGTAGCCAGACTCGGCCATCCGTTCCGCCACCCGACGCGCATGGAACAACTTTAAATCTTCCCGCCATTTCAGGTACCCCGCCCGGCCCTCGGGATACGCCGTTCGCGGGGAAGTCCACCGCTCGATGTGCTGGCCTCGGGCGGCTATTTGCAGAAGGTCGGAGACGTTGGGGTTCAGTCGAAGGACCCAAGCGGTCATGCGTTCGGCGTGGTCCAGCTCCACAGGTTTACCCTCAGGCGTGCGGCGCGGATCCGCCCCATTGGCCGCGTCTATGGCGGACAGAACCTCAAACAGTCTCAAAGAAATTTAATCCCCCGAAGGGTCACGCGGCCTCGACCGCCTTTGTCCCCCGACTTTTTTGAAACCGCAAAGAAAATTTGGCGCACCCTTCTAAAGTCAAGCAGGGGGTCTCCCCCCCACAGATACGTGAGTTCGGAAAGGGGCAAATCCACAACGGTCCACGCTTTCTTTGCGGTTTGTTGCGACCACAGAGCCCCCACATTGGTCCCATCGGAATCAACAATTTTAAATTCCAGCGTGTTCTTCGCTCCCTCGCCCTTAAAAAGAAACTGAACACGAGTATAATTTGAAAAGTTTTCCCGCACGTTCACAAAACACTGGACCCAGTCCCCCTGAGAAAGGTCATAGGTCAACTGAACCGCCGGTTCTCCATAAGAGTCGTCCACCCGGTCCACCGCGATTTTGGCTCGACGGTCAACAAAAGATTTAAAGGGGCCCCCCTGCTGAAGAAGAAAGTAACCCGAGGCCCGGCTTTCGATTTTTTTTACCACAGGGGCCGGCGGAATTTTCGCCGCAACGGGGCGCTTGACGGGGCGCGGGTCTCCACCGCCCCGCGCTCCGTTCCCAGCGCTCTTGGGAGAGCTCGGTCGGGGATTCGGGCCACCGGCCGGCGGCGCGTCCACGGCACTCGGCGAAGGGGGCGGCGCAGGGAGAGCGGGCGGAACCGCAGGGGCTATCACCGGGGCAGGAATCTGAGGCGCGATGGCCATGGGCGTTTGGGCTCGATGGACAAAATAAACCGCCAGGATGAACGCCGCGGTCCCTCCCGAAAACAGGATAAGGCTCGCGGCAAACCACAACAAATCCGACTTGCGACGAAACGACAAGAACGCCCGTTTCCGCCGCGGCGTCAGTACCCGTTGCGGGGACATGTCACCCGATGTATTCATTTTCCGTTCTCCATTTCCATCAATCGTTTATCAATGGCGTCCACCTCGTCCCTCCGTTCTTGCGCTTCAAAAGAGATCCTCTGGTTTGTGAGCGCGACCCGGACAGAGGCGTGTTGAAAACCGAATATCCGCTCGTAAGATCGGACCAAATGATCCAAGAGTCGATCGGCTTCCTCGTAACAGCTTCGATCAAAATAGAGCGCCGCCAAACCGCTTTGGGTTTTTAACAAACCCGGCGAGTCGGGCCCGAGGGTTCTCTCGTAGACCTCCCACGCCCGCAGGTAACCCGTTTCGGCCTCCTCAAATTGGTGGAAGGACACATTGATATCGGCCACCGCCACCGCCGATTCCGCCGTGTCGGGATGCCGCAGGCCCAGAATTTTTTCCCGTATGTCGAGAGATCGCCGAACCTGTTTCAGCGCCAACTTCCCTTTGCCTGCCGCTTCCAAGAGCGTGCCCAACGCGAGGAGATCGGCACTGACGGTTCGTCCGCCCTCTCCTTCGGACCGAACCCGGCGGGCCAGAACGCGACGATAAAGAGTTTCGGCTTCCCGAAAATCACCCTGGGCCCTCGCTAAGTGGCCCAGCCGAACCCACGCGTCCATGTCGTCGCCCTGCCCCCGGCGAAACACATCCACCGCCTTCAAAAGAGAGGCGTGGGATTTTTCGAAACGACCGGCGTTTCGATGAAAATCTCCCCTCGCCAAGTGGAACCGCGCCATGTCCGGGCTGTGTTCCCCCGCGACGATGCGCAAAATGTTGTAAGCGCGAGACAGACGGACGTCCCCTTCCCCCCAACGGCCCCACCGTGAATCGAGACGGGCCAACAACATTAAATCCTCGGCAATCCGAACGCTGTTTTCCACCGAGTCCCGTTCGTGGATTTTTAGGGCCAAAAGAAGCACCGCCTCGGCTTCCGCATACCGGCCCATGGTCTCGTATTGTCGAGCCAACGAGACCATCGGGGCGGCCAATTTCTGGTGTTCCGGACCGAAAATTTTTTCCTGGAGGGACAACGCCTTCACCCACAGGGGTTCGGCCTCGCACAACCGTCCTTTCTGCGTGTCATATTCCGCCAAAGCGATCAGAGCATCGAGCCGGCGATGGTTCAGCCTCCCCAACCGCTCCGCCGACTGGACCGCGGCACGCAGGGACGCTTCTTCCTCCGTTATGGCGCCGGCCCATTCCGTGGCCATTTTACTTTTTTGTCACCCGCGTGAGCCGGGCCACTTTCCGGGGCGTGGAAAGGCGGCCGGTCCGCTGTTTGCGCGAGGAGAAGCGGAGCCCGAGGAGAACGCTCCGTTTCCATCGCCGGTCGTCCCGCCGGGGATGGTCCAGAGTGTGGTGCAACCCCCGCGATTCTTTGCGGGCGAGCGCCCCCCGGATCACCTGTTCCGCCACCAGCGCGATGTTCCGCAATTCCAACAGGTCCGGGGTGATGAGAAAATTCCAGTAATAATCCTGGATTTCTTGTTGCAGAAGAGCAATGCGGCGGCGCGCCCGTTCCAACCGTTTGGTGGTCCGCACGATCCCCACATAGTTCCACATGAATCGGCGGATTTCTTCCCACACTTGGCGGATGACCACCTGCTCGTCTGGGTTTCGGGCGCGGCCGGGGTTCCACGGAGGAACGTCGGACGGGAGGAGGGGAAAGTCGGCTGTGGCCAACCCGGCCCATTGATCGGCCACGACATGGGAAAAGACCAAAGCTTCCGGCAAAGAGTTTGACGCCAGTCGGTTCGCCCCATGCAGACCGGTACAGGACACCTCGCCCACGGCCGATAACCGGTGAAGAGTCGTGCGGCCCTGGAGATCCGTTGAGACACCGCCGCAAAAATAGTGCGCGGCGGGGACCACGGGGATCGGTTGAGCCGTCATGTCGATGCCCAAGGTCAAGCATTTCTCGTAGATCTTCGGGAACCGCCGCCGCAGGAACTCCGCGCCGCGATGGGAAATGTCCAGGAACACGCACTCGTCCCCCGTCCGTTTTAACTCGGCGTCAATGGCCCGGGCGACGATGTCACGGGGCGCCAGTTCGCCCCGGGGATCGTATTTTTTGGCGAACCGTTTGCCGGCTCGGTTTTTTAAAAGAGCGCCTTCCCCGCGGAGAGCCTCACTGATGAGAAAATTTTTAGCTTTCGGATGAAATAGGCAGGTGGGATGAAATTGCACAAATTCCATATTGGACAGTCGAGCCCCCGCGCGATAAGCCATCGCCATGCCATCGCCCGTAGCGATATCGGGGTTGGAGGTATAGAGATAAATTTTGCCGGCGCCGCCCGTGGCCAGCGCTGTGGCCCGGGCAAGAAACGTGTGAACATCCCCCCGTTCCACATCTAAAACGTAGGCCCCTCCGCAAGCGTCCTGGGATCGCCCCACAGATTTCCCCAACCGTCGCCGCGTAAGAAGGTCCACCGCCGAATGAAATTCGTGCACCACGATGCGGCGGTCTTGGCGAACCCGGTCCACCAAAACCTGTTCCACGGCGTGCCCGGTGTAATCCCCCACGTGAAAAATGCGTCGATGGGAATGGCCCCTTCCAGCCCCAGTTCGGGGGGCGAGGGTTCGGTGTCCACCCCCGGCGAAGAAGAAAAACGAACGCCCCAGTCGATCAGGTCTTGAATGCGGGCGGGGCCTCGGTCACAACTTTCCGCGCCACCGTTTCATCCGAAAGACCGGCGCCACAGTTTAAAGTGTCCCGCACATGATCCTCCACGGAATCGTCCCGTGAAAACACGGCGGCCAATCCGCCTTGGGCGTAGTCCGTGGCGGATTCCGACAGTTGACGTTTCGTAATAAGCCTCACTGTCCCATGACGAGACGCCTTGAGAGCCAAAGACAGACCGGCGATACCGGACCCAATAATCAGAAAATCGGAAGTGAGCGTTTTTGGCATGTTGATTTGTCCGTGCTTGTTTTATTCTACCAGTTCCGTCCCCTCAAGCGCTCTCCAGAGGGCTAACGCGCGTGAAAGGGCTTTGATATCGTGTACGCGGAGGATGTGGGCGCCGTGGGCGGCGGCCCAGAGGTTGGCGGCCAAAGAACCTTCGGCTCTTTCCTCGGGAGACAGGGGAGTGCGCTCCCCGCCTAAAATCCGGCCGATGAACGATTTCCGCGAGAGACCGATGAGAAGCGGGCGGCCCAGGGCGGCCAGTTCGGGCAAACGCTTTAAAATCTGGATATTGTGGGCGGTGGTTTTGCCAAACCCGATGCCGGGGTCCAACACGATTCGATGGAGGGGAATCCCTTTCGCCTGAGCGAAAGAGAGGCGTTCTCGAAAGAATTCAATGATGTCCAAAACCACATCCCCGTAGACGGGGTTGTCTTGCATGGTGCGGGGATCTCCCTTTCGGTGCATAAGAACCACGGGAGCGTCGTGTTCTCGCAAGACGATGGGCATCCATGGGTCTTTCAGCGCGGAAACGTCGTTGACGAGGGAGGCTCCTTCTTCCAGGGCTTGGCGGGCCACTTCGGCTTTTGTGGTATCCACAGAAAGCGAGACCGAGGGAAGGCGGGAGGCGAGGGTTTGGATCACAGGGATGACGCGTTTCAATTCCACGTCCAGGGGCACCGGATCGGCGCCCGGCCGAGTGGATTCTCCCCCCACGTCGATGACCGCCGCCCCGTCCCGGGCCATTTCTTCCGCCCGGGCCAAAGCCGTTTCCACCGTATTAAACCGCCCGCCATCCGCAAACGAATCCGGGGTGACGTTCAAAATCCCCATGAGGACAGGCGCTTGGGAGAGGTCAAAGTGTCCAACACGCGTGGGAAAAAACATGAGAGGATGCCCCTCAACAGATTTTGCCGTCATCAAGGCGACCGCCGGGATGACGGAACGGCCCCCCCCCAAAACTCTTTTACGCCGGGGTGGGCGCGGGGGTGAACCCGGGGGCGGCACCGCCCTCTTCGCCCGGAGCGGCGCGAGAGCCTTCGGCCGGCGCTGACGGCGGGCGGTCATCAACGATGGCGTTGATCTCTTCGCCGTTCAAAACTTCTTTTTCCACCAACGTTTTGGCCAAGGTCTCGAGAATCGCGCGGTGATCGGTGAGGAGCGTTTTCACCCGAGCCTGGGCATCGGCGATCAGCCGTTTGACTTCTTCATCGATCATCTGAGCGGTTTGGTCGGAATAGTTTTGCCCTTCCCCCAGTTCCCGGCCGAGGAACAGTTCTTCGGACTTTTTTCTGTAGGTGATGGGACCCAACCGTTCGGACATGCCGTATTCGCAAACCACCTTATGGGCGATCTGCGTGGCTTTCGAGAGGTCGTCTTGGGCGCCGGTGGTCACTTCATTAAAAATCAATTGTTCGGCCATGCGTCCGCCCAGGAGCACGCACAATCGGTTAAGAATCTCCGATTTGGTGGTGAGGTAACGGTCTTCCGTCGGAAGCTGGAGGGTGTAGCCCAAAGCCGGTCCACGCGGGATGATAGAGACTTTATGGACAGGATCGGCGGTCGGCAATTTTTTGGCCACCAGGGTATGCCCCGACTCGTGATACGCAATGACCAGTTTTTCTTTTTCGCTCATCATTCGGCTCTTCCGTTCGGGCCCGGCGATCACGCGATCGATGGCCTCTTCCAATTCTTTCATGTCCACGGATTTCTTGTTTCGCCGCGCGGCGAGGAGCGCCCCCTCGTTGACCAGGTTGGCCAGGTCCGCGCCGGTAAATCCCGGGGTTCGACGAGCGATCACGGTCAGGTCCACTCCGGGGGAAAGTTTGACCACTTTCGCGTGGACGGCCAACACTTGTTCGCGGCCTCTCAGGTCTGGCATGGGAACCGAAACCTGGCGATCGAACCGGCCCGGGCGCAACAACGCCGGATCCAGCACGTCGGGCCGGTTCGTGGCGGCAATTAAAATCACCCCTTCTTTGGTGTCGAACCCGTCCATCTCCACCAACAGCTGGTTCAATGTTTGTTCCCGTTCGTCATGACCGCCGCCGATGCCCGCAAAACGCTGACGCCCCACCGCATCGATTTCGTCGACGAACAAAAGACACGGAGCGTTTTTCCGGCCTTGGTCAAAAAGGTCCCGTACCCGGGACGCGCCCACGCCGACAAACATTTCGACAAACTCCGACCCTGAACTCGAAAAGAACGGAACCCCGGCCTCCCCGGCCACCGCTTTGGCCAAAAGCGTCTTGCCGGTGCCCGGCGCCCCAAAAAGAAGAACTCCCTTTGGGATTTTGCCCCCCAGTTTTTGAAATTTTGCCGGGTCTTTCAAAAACTCAATGATCTCCTGAAGTTCTTCTTTCGCCTCATCGCACCCGGCCACATCGGCGAACGTTATTTTTTGTTTTTTAACGCCCTGGAGTTTTGCCTTCGAACGGCCGAACGCCATGGCCTGTTTGCCTCCGCCCTGCATCTGACGGATGACAACAAACCACCAGAGCAAAAAGAAAACACCGATCCACAGAAGATTCACCAAGACAGAGTTCAGCCAACCGCGTTCGGGTTCGCCGGAAAAATGTTTTACCCCTGACAGTTCCAGCTCTTCCACCAGTTTGGGGTCATTCAAGGGATTGGTGCGGAAATTCGCGGTCTTGCCTTCTTCGGTCCTAAAACTTCCACGGATAAGTTCGCCGCCCACGCGAACGGTCTCGACGCGTTTTTCCCGAAGGGCGAGCTTGAATTGAGAATAGGGAATGTCCTTCTCCACCACGCGCGCGGTGCGGAGACTTTGGATAAAGAACAGCACTCCTGAAAAAATGAGGAGCCAGAGGATGAGGTTGCGACCGTTGCCTTTCATGAGTCCGCCTTTTCGGGATGATGGAAAAACAGAAACCGTTTGGTCTTGGAGACCCGCCCGCCCGGGATGTCCAGGGGGCCCTGGGATCGGTCCGCCACAAAAGATCGGACACGCTCCACAACGTCAAATCGGGAAAGCCCATAGAGGTGGCGAAGACGCCGCCTTTGTTCCGCCACATGATACCGTAAAAAAGGGGCCCGTTCAAGACGGATCGGAAGCGATTTCCGTCGCAAAGCCAAACGGGTTCGCCAAAAATCCTCTTCGTCCCTCAAAAGGCGGGCCGTTTGGGCCACTCTGTGTGAAAAACCCGGCCGAAGGGTTTCCCATGATCGGAGAACCGGCCGAAGACGATTTCGCAAGAAAAGAGGGAGCGCGTTCGACGCATCCACTCGAAAGGAAAGACGGCGAGCCCGAAGATAGCGAAAAATCTCTTTTTTGGGAACGTTTAAAAAAGGCCGAATCAAACGGAGGCTCTTGCCTGTGAGAGGAAAAGGCCAGGCACTGGCCTCGGCCATGCCCGCCAATCCCGCTGGGCCCGCGCCCCGAAGCAGATGGAGAAACACCGTTTCCACCTGGTCGTCCAACGTATGAGCGGTGGCCACGACCGCGCACCCAAACCGGCGGGCCAGGTGAGCCAACGCTCGGTAGCGAAGTTCCCGCGCCGCGTCTTCCAACCCCCGCCGACGCTTTCGCGCCCACGCCTGAACGGAAACACGCGCGATGCCCACAGGAATCCCCCGCCGGACACATTCCGCTCGAACAAAGGCCGCGTCAGCTCGGGACGAACGGCCCCTCAACCCGTGGTCCACATGACCGACCGCCACGAAGGCCCCCGTCATGCCCCGCCAGCGATCCGCCACGTCCAAAAGCGCCACCGAATCCGGTCCCCCCGAACAAGCGATGAGAAGGCCACGCTCAGAACCTTTCAGGGAATCCATGCGCTACTTTGACGTCATGACGAACACGCCGTCCCAATCCGGGGGAGGCGGGGTTCGCATAAATTGATCGCACCGATCGATGTAAAGGTGGGACGGCCGATCACCCGGCAAGAGCAACGTGACACGCAGAAGTTCCGCCCGCGCTTCGACGAACCTCCGTTGCCGGTACAATCCAAGGGCATCGGAAAAAACGGCGAAGGCCTCCCGTTTGACAGGGGAGAGATCTCCTTTGACGGCGGCCAGTTCAAAGACGCGGATGGGCCATTTTTTCCCTTCGACACGCAATAAGTCCAATTCCCGCGCTTCGATCTCGCTTTGGGCGGCCTGGTGCGTTGATTCGGAAATAAGAATTTTAGTGCCGAACATTTTGTTCGCCCCTTCCAACCGGGAGGCCACGTTCACCGTATCGCCCATGATCGTGTAATTGGATCGCGTCTGGGACCCCAGATCCCCATACAGCACGGTGCCCGTGTGAAGCCCGATCCGAAAATCCAGCGGAGGCCATCCCTGATCCGCAAACTTTTTGTGAAGGGAGGGGAGGGCCGATCCCTGCGCCAAAGCGGCCCGGCAGGCCTGCACGGCATGGTCCGGTTGTTCGAGCGGAGCGTTCCCATAAGCCATGATGCAGTCGCCGATGTATTTATCGAACGTAATGTCGTGTTTGAACAAAATATCGGTCATCATGGAAAAGTAGACGTTCAACATTTCGACCAGTTCCTGGGGAGGAAACTGTTCGGACAAAGAGGTGAATTTGGCCAGATCGCAAAAGTAAACGGTGACTTCCCGGTTTCTGGCCGCCAACACCCCTTGGTCCTCGATCAAGAGGTCCACCAGTTTTGGCGACATGTAGCGGGACCAGGTGCCCCTCATTTTTTCTCGCTCGCGGTCGGCGATGAAAAGACGGTACCCCAGAGCAATAAAATAGGTCATCAGGAACCCCACGATCGGCGAAGCGTAGGGGAGAAGGACGTTGCGATTAAACGCGAGCTGACAGACGTAATAATATCCCACGATCACCGCCACCACCGTTGCGCCGCCGATAAAGGTCGAGGACCGGGACATCAAGAGCCAAGATCCCAGGGCGAACACGGCCAAAAGAAGCATCAACCACATCCCGCGCGTCGCCGCCGTCCTAAAGAAGTTCCCTTTCAAGAGATTGTTGAGCGCGTTGGCATGGATCTCGATCCCATAAATCACGGGCGCTCCCGGCGCGGATTTCGCGTCGAAGAGGCCCGGAGCTGTGGCGCCGATCAAGACAATTTTTCCGGCAAAATGAGAGGGATCGACGCGGCCCCGAATAATGTCCGCATAGGACGTGGACGGAAACGGCGAGCGGGTTCCCCCGCCCTCGTGCCAATACGTGTAGTTGAGGTAAGTCTCGTTCCACGGCGAGCGGGAATCGACGGGGGGGCGGGCGCGCTGGATCAGTTCTTCCGGCGAGGCGCCTTCCGCCGCGGCCCAGGCGGCGAGGCCGAGGGAAGGGATGATCATGTCGTTGTGGCGAACCCAGAGAGGCAAAGTGCGGGTGGCCCCATCTTTTTCTGGAAAAATATTCACGAGCCCCACCCCCACCTGTTTGCGCTGGAGGTCCGGAAGGGGAAGGATGGGGTCGTTGGGTACTCCCTCGGGCGTTCGGTTGAACAGAATGGCAAAAACGGTCCGGCCGCTCTTTTCCGCCGCGGTTCCCAACAACGCATCGTCTTCCGGGTGGTTGGGGTCCCGCTCGGAGAAAAACACATCGAACGCGATGGCGCGCGCCCCGGCGTCGGTCAATCGCTGAATCAACCGCGCATGCGTGCGGCGCGGCCAGGGAAAAAGGCCCAGCTCCCGCACCGATTTTTGGTCGATGGCAATGATCTCGACGCGGGGGTCGGGAGCAGAGACTCCGCGAACCCAATAACGAAGATCCACAAAGGCGTTTTCAAGGTTGGCCAGGATGGGGCTGGTGTGAAGAAGATCGATCGTGCCCACCACGAGGAGATTGATGAGCAGGAGGCCAGAGGCCCCGCGGGTCAACCGATTAAGGAGGCGGGGCACGAAACCAAGCGATGGTGCGCCTGAGCCCTTCCTCGAGATCGACGGTCGGGTCCCATTTCAAAGCGCGTCGCGCGAACGAAATGTCCGGCTGGCGCACTTTGGGATCGTCTGTGGGCAAAGGTTTGTGGACGATCGGGCTGAGGCTTCGGGTCAATTTTTTGATCAACTGAGCCACATGAAGAACGGTAAACTCACGGGGATTGCCAATATTCATCGGCCCCACGCGAGGGGAGAAAAGTAATCGCAAAAGTCCGTCGACTTCGTCTGTCACGTAACAGAGGGAACGGGTCTGACGTCCATCTCCAAAAACCAGCAAGGGTTTTTTGGCGAGGGCGGCGGAAATGAATTCGGGAACGGCCCGCCCGTCATTTTTTCGCATGCGGGGCCCGTACGTGTTAAAAATCCGCACGATGCGCACCCGCACCCCGTGGGTGCGGTGATAGGCCATGGCCATGGCCTCGGCAAACCGTTTCGCTTCGTCGTAGACCCCCCGCGGCCCCACCGGGTTCACGTGGCCCCAATAACTCTCCGTTTGGGGATGGATTTGGGGATCGCCGTAGACCTCTGAGGTGGACGCCAACAGAAATCGGGCTTTCTTGTCCTTCGCCAACCCCAACATTTTGTGGGTTCCCAGGGAGCCCACTTTGAGTGTTTGGATCGGGAATTCCAAATAGTCCCGCGGCGAAGCCGGACTCGCGAAGTGCAGAACGCCGTCGATGGACCCCGGCAAATAGAGGTCTTGAGTGACATCGTGTTTAATAAAACGAAACCGTTCGTGGCCCGCCAGATGGGCCACATTGGCGGGGTTCCCCGTCAACAGATTGTCCACGCAAATAACCCGGTGCCCCCGCTCCAAAAGCGCGTCGCAGAGATGGGAACCCAAAAACCCCGCGCCTCCCGTGACAACAAAGGTGCCGTTTTTCATTGCGGAAGAACCGTGAACCGGTCCACCCCGGCAAAAAGGGCCAAACAGAAAGCCGCGCTTGCCAGCACCACCATCACGCGGACGGGGCCGTTGGCTTTTTCCCACAGTTTCGTGGCGGTGACCGACGCGGTGTAGACAGAAACCGCGAACGGGAGAAACCCCAAATAACCGAGGACCGGCATTTCGAAAATTTTCCATCCGTCCAGGCCAGGCACGCTGTAGGTCCAATGGGCCCCCGCACTCACGTTCCAAAATTCCCAGAGAAATCCGCAGAGGAGCCCCGCCATCATCAACAAAACCAGCCGACGCAAGGTCCCCGATCGCCAATCCGACAAAAGCGATTGTCCCCCCATTAATTCATTCACCGGTTCAAGCAAAAAGATCGGCGCCCCCCAGATGAGCGGGAAAAAGAGATTCGGCCACTGAAGCGGCAAAACCACGCAGGCCGCTCCCACGGAAAAAAACGCCCAACGGGCGGACGGCATGAACGGCGCCACAGAAACCGGCCGAAGAAATCCAGTGTCCAGAAGGTCTGCGGTTTCCAGGATCGCCGGAACAACCGTGGCGAAGGCCAGAAAATAACCGGTCCAACGGACCGGCGTGTCCAACGGGAGCCCCACGTATTGCCAGTGATGAAGGTGGAAGTTGAATAGCTCAAAGAGCGACCAGAACACCACGGACCAAAGAGAAAGAAAAACAAAACGGCCGGGATAGCTGATCAGGAGGGATTCCCCCCGATGTCGGTACACCCAACCATCCACGATCAAGATGTAACTCCACCAAGCGAAGGAATAAAACCAGGTCTCAAAAGGCGCCCGACCCAACCGCGCCAGAACGAAAGACGTCAACAACACGCCCCCGCCCACCAACATCAAAACCCGAGCCAGTTCAACGCGGGGAAAAGGACGTTTCAGTGCTTTTTCCATGGACAATTCCTGACCAACAAAATGAGCGACGAGAGAGAGTTTAGCGTATTTCGAATGCGGCCGCTTTAAAAAGCGTCATTCTCGTTGAACGCGGGCGAGACCCCTGCGCTCCAGGGGACGGCAGAGGGGCCAATCGTTTCGTGAAACGGGAGAAAAAGTGTTCGGCCAACGAACAGAGGGCCGGGAGACAAATGCGACCTCCTCATTTTTTCACGCGTCCGGGGACCGAGGACCTGGAAGTTCCGCGGCCGCTCCGGGCTGATTCAACCATTCCAAAACCATCGCCTTGTCCACTTCCACATGATATTGGAGTCCATAGACGTTGGCACCAAACCGAAACGCTTGGTTTTTACACAGGGCCGATGACGCCACCGCGCGCTCCCCGAGGAAGATCAAACGTATCGCCGTGCCATTGAAAGACCCAGGGGGAGGGGGGCCCCCCGTTCAGCAGGGGGTCTTTTTTTCCCTCAGATGTGAGATGAATTTTATACCAGCCTATTTCTTTTCGCTTGTTGGGATAGACGCGCGCGCCCAGGGCGTGAGCGATGAGTTGCGCCCCCAGGCAGATGCCCAGCACAGGTTTTCCGGCATCGATGACCTTCCGAATGTAGGCCAGTTCTCGTTTTAGAAAAAGGATACCGGTTCTGTTCATAAACGCCCATGGGCCCGCCCAGCACGATGAGACCCGAAAGAGATTTAACCGGGGGCAACGCCGGACGTCCTTCCGCGATCTCCAGGGTGCGATGGAGAAGGCCGGCCTCAGCCAAGACGCTCCCGATCGTTCCCAACCCTTCGTGAGGAACGTGCCGGAAGACAAGGAGGGGAGGCACTCCTTTATTTCGTCCCAACGGGGTCGGCCAATTCTTTTGGGAGCGAAAAATGGGTATCCTCTTCACGGACCAACACTTCTTCGACCTTCCCGCCGCGCGCCTGAAGGATCGAGAGAACGCCTTGAACCAAATGTTCCGGGGCGGACGCGCCGGCGGTCACTCCCACCGCCTCCACGCCGGCCAGCCAGGTCGGGTCAATTTCGCCCGCGTGGTCGATCAAATAGGCGTGACACCCCGCCTGGCGCGCCACATCCACTAACCGCTGGCTGTTGGAACTGTTTTTGGATCCCACGACCAAAAGCAGGCGAATCCCACGCCCCAACAGGTCTTTGACAGCGTCCTGCCGGTTTTGCGTGGCATAGCAAATGTCGTCTTTAGGAGGGGTCTGTGCTTTCGCAAATCGGTTTTTAATGGCGGCGATCACGCCGCGGGTTTCGTCTAAGCTGAGCGTGGTTTGTGTCAGAATCATGACGCGCGCGTCCAGCGGGATGGCCAATCGGTCCACGTCTTCCGCGGATTCCACCAGATGGATTTTCCCGGGGGCTTCGCCCAAGGTGCCATCGACCTCGTCGTGGGATCGATGGCCGATCAAGACCAGTTGAAACCCCTCCCGCAGAAACCGGTGAACTTCCAGATGCACTTTGGTCACGAGCGGGCAGGTGGCGTCGATCACCCGTAACCCGCGGGCCTCGGCCCGCGCCCGCACATCCGGCGAAACGCCATGGGCGGAAAAAATAACCACACTGCCCCTGGGCGCTTCGTCCAAATGGTCTATGAAAACAACGCCCCGGGCTTTGAAATCGTCAACCACGGCGCGGTTGTGGACGATTTCTTTACGGACGTAAACGGGCGCTGAAAACCGTTTCAGCGCGATGTCCACGATATCGATGGCGCGCACGACCCCGGCACAAAACCCCCGTGGCCGGGCCAAAAAAACGTTCACACGCCCGCTCGATTAACCAACGCGAAAAACCGATCCTGGTATTCATCGAACAGCTGGGTGCGGTTCAAGAGCGCGGCCAGGGGTTTGATCAGAGAGGGGTCCGACTCGGCCTTGCGAAAAAAAGCCTCGACTTCGCGCCGATGTCGTTCTTCGGCCCGTTCCGGGTTAAAAAGACCCCGTTCGTCCAGCTCCCGAAGATTGACAGAGAAGCTTTGGGAAGTCTCTTCCAAAATAAATTTCATCAAAGAAAAACTCCATCCGCTCTCGGGCCCCACAATGACAGCCGCGCGCGCTACATCCCGGGCATCCAAATCGCGGCGGATGTTCTTGGCCAGTTCGCGAGCGTCGGTGCGGTGAGGTTCTGTGGCGACGAGTTCGTTGCGGAAACTGTATTCCAACCCCCGGAAACTGTCGGAAAAATTATCTTTGAGAAACCGTTCAAAGGAGGAAGAATCGTCCCCGAACCCTTGAAAACGCTGGGAGAACATGTCCGGCGTCAGTATGTGGGGCCGTTCGGCGATAACCTTCCCCGTACGCAGGTTCGCGAGCACCGGCTGTTCGGAGACGGCGGTCACCAGTTGATACTGAATTTCCGTCCGGCCAAAGGTGGCCAGGCGGTGGCGGGGAAACCGGAGCACGGTGGTTTGGCGCAGGGTTTCCCAAAGATGGTTATACGGACGACGGGACGGGGGCATGGAATCCTCCCGGTTTTCGGCCCTTAGACTCTGGACCGAAAGTTGGGATTAAAAAAATCTATTTTTTCTCTTTCTTAACGGGCACGTTTTGGGCGGAACGGCGGCCGGCGCCTCTTTTTCCGTTGTGACATCATTTGTCATCGTTTCCGTGTCGGCGTCCACGTTAAAATCAAACAGATCCTCTTCATCGCCGTAGTCAACCACATCGCCCAACGGCGGGGCGGCCGGCGGGGTTCGTAAAGAAGTGAAGATGAAAACGAAAAGGCCCACGAACACCAGAGCGCTCAACAGAAAAGCAACGATTTTTTCGGTCCGGTTCATAGACGCACCTCTCCCTGCCTTGCGATGAAAAAGGTTGACCTGCACGAAGACATATTTTAGCATACTTTCCATGTTTCGCGTCGTGCGCCAAATCCATTTCTGTTACGGCCATCGGTTGAGGGAGTATGCCGGAAAGTGCCGACATCCGCACGGCCACAATGGGCGCGTGGAGGTGGAAATGACCGCCTCAAAACTTGACCGCCGCGGCATGGTGATGGACTTTGGCGAAATCAAGACCCATTTGCAGGCCTGGATCGACGAGAATTTTGACCACAAAATGATTCTACGGAAAGACGATCCTCTCGTAAAAATTCTAAAAGAGATGAACGAACCCGTCTATCTTCTCGCCGACAATCCCACCGCCGAAAACATCGCCCGGGAAATTTTCCGCGCCGGCCGATCCAAAGGGCTCCCCATCACCCGCGTCACTCTCTGGGAAACCGAAAACAGTTACGCCACTTACCAACCCTGACCTTTTTCCGGCCCTTTCAGTTTGATCGGGAGATTCAACGGAGGAACCCCGACAGCGGTGACCCAGACCCCTACTCATAGCGAAGCGCACGGATGGAATTGAGCGCGGCGGCTTTCCGCGCCGGCCAGAAACCGAAAAGGATGCCCACCCCCACTGAAAAGAAAAAAGCCAACGCCACGGAAGACACGGAAACCCCCACGGCCCAGCCCGCGAAACGGGACAAGGCAAAGGAGACCCCCGCGCCCAGGAGAAGACCACTGATTCCGCCCGCCAAACTGATCACGAGGGCTTCGGTCAGAAATTGAGTTTGGATATCGCGGGGGCGAGCCCCCAAAGCCTTTCGCAAACCGATTTCGCGCGTCCGTTCTGTGACCGTCACCAGCATGATGTTCATGATCCCGATCCCCCCGACAAACAGCGAGATGGCCGCGATCACCGCCAATAAAAGCGAGAGTGTGCGGCTGGTGGCCTGGAACGCCGATTGAATTTCGGCCAAATTAAGAACGTCAAAACTTTCGTCGTCTTCGGTCAGACGATGGCGGCGGAGGACGAAGGCCCGCAAGGCTTTTTCGGTGGGTGCCAGGGCCGCGGCGTTTTCCACTTCCACATCGATCATATCCACATAGTCTTTGCCCATCAATCGGCGCATGGCGGTGGTGAGCGGAATCCCAACGATGTCGTTTTGATTGCGCCAGCCCATGGCGCCTTTTTCTTTTAAAACACCGATCACCTGAAAATTGACTCGATTGATTTTAATGTATTCACCCAACGGGTCCGCGTCGCCAAAAAGTTCTCGGGCGGGGGTCACGCCCAGCACCGCCACCCGCGCTCGTCTGGTCACTTCTTCTTCTGTAAAAAAGCGGCCCCGTTCCGCCGTAATCGCGCGCATGGGCCCGTAAGCTGGAACCGTACCGATGATGGAACTCCGCCAATTCTTATTACCGTAAACGAGCTGGGCCATGCCGGTGACGGAGGGGGCGGTTTTGGTCACGGTATGGATTTCTTCAGGGATGTCGCGGGCGTCGGTTTCCGTGAAACGCGTTACGGCGCCGGCCCCCTGGGAGACGCCGTGGGATCGAATGGATCCCGGCATAAGGACCAACAGATTCGCCCCCAAAGACGAGAGCTGAGCCTCCACGGCTTTCCGCGCGCCGGTGCCCAGAGCCAGCATGGCGACCACCGCCGCAACACCGATCAAAATCCCCAGAAGGGAAAGACCCGATCGGACCTTATTGGACCCCAGCGAACGAAACGCTTCCCGCACATGGATCCACAACGCGCTCAAACGAAATCCCGGCACTGTGAGCGGAGGAGAAACATCGACCGCAGACACAGAGCGGGGAGCGGCGCCCGTACGGTCGTCCGAGACCACCGCCCCGTCCCGCAGGCGGATCACGCGGCGCGCGTGACGAGCCACGTCCAATTCATGCGTCACCAACACAACCGTCAACCCGGCTCTGTTCAGTTCTTCCAACAACGCCATGATGTCGTCTTGGCTTTTGGAGTCCAGGTTGCCGGTGGGTTCATCGGCCAGAAGGATGGCGGGACTGTTCCCCAGCGCGCGAGCGATCGCCACCCGCTGTTGTTGGCCGCCGGACATTTCGCTGGGCGTATGGCTGAGGTGGGTGCCGAGGCCCACGCTCGTCAAAAGAGCCGCCGGAGAGCGGCGCGGAGGCACGGGGGTATACAAAAAAGGAAGCGCCACATTTTCAACAGCGGTCGCGCGCGGGAGAAGATTAAATTGTTGAAACACGAAGCCCACCGTGCGGCCGCGGACCACCGCCCGTTCGTCTTCTGTGAGCCCCCCCACGTTCCGACCTTGCAGGCGGTATGTCCCGGCGTCCGGAACATCCAAAAGCCCCAAGACGTGCATCAACGTGGATTTGCCGGAACCCGACGGTCCCATGAGAGCGACGAATTCGCCCGCCTCAATTTTGAGCGAGACGTCCTGAAGGGCGTGGACAGACGCCTTGCCCATTCGGTAGGTCTTTTGAAGACCTGAAACCTCGATCACCGCGCGCCACGCCTCGGCCGCCGCATCACGGGCGACAGCGGGCTGGTTTTCGCCTTCGCCGCGGGGGCGGGCAGTCCGTCAGAAATCAACACCGCATCGCCCTCGGCGACGCCCGACACTATTTCCACCTGCTTGCCATTGGAAAGACCCGTTTGAACCGCCACCGTGAGGCTCTTCCCCTTTGGGCCGGGAACCGTCACGACAGACGCCCCGCCCTCCGTCTTGACCGCCGCCGGGGGCAGGAGGAGAACATTTTGCTTTTCTTCCACATGAAAGGTGAGGTTGGCGGTCATTCCACTGCGCATAAACAGGGGCACGCGGGAGGGGAGGACATCGACCTCATAAATCGTGACGTTGTTGACGGTTTTAGCTTCAAAAGCAATGTGTTCCACCACACCCGAAATGTTTTCCTGGGCAAACGCGTCCAACACAATTCCCACCGATTGGCCCAGCCGGACTTGAGCCATATCGGTTTCGTCCACTTGGGCTTTGAGAACAAGGCGATCCGATATAATGAGGACCGCGTCGGACCCCGACACCGTCTGTCCGGGCTCCACGTTCCGGGCAATGATAGACCCGTTCAGCGGCGCCACCAGCGGCGTCGGTTTATACAGCTCTTCCCAGCGGGCCAGTTCCGCATCCCCTTTCGCGCGGGCCGCGTCTAAGAGCGCGGCACGATCGGTGGAACTCATCCAAGCCAAAATCTGTCCTTTCCGAACCGTATCGCCTTCGCGCACTAAAATTTCCTCGGCGCGGCCCGGGATGGGGGGCTTTATTTCCAACCGGTTGCGAGGACGGACGTCGCCGGTGGTGAGAACCGAGAGCTCGATGTTTCCTCGGGTGACGCGGACCTCCCGCGTGTCGTCGGATATCTCGGTTTTATGGGCGGCGCGCCACCAGAGGAACCCTCCCCCCGCCAGAAGGAGCAGTCCGATTGTTCCTACAATCCGTCGTCGAGTCATGGAATCCATCCTTTCCCTTGAGCGTTTTCCCAGGCCGCCTCGGCGCGAACAGAAATTCGCTGAGCGGCCAAAAATTGTTTATGTGATTGGATCAAATCGTTCTCGATTAAATCCCAATCATCAAAACTCAGCAGGCCGCTGGTGTACTGGCCACGGGAGATCAGGGCCCGCGTGTTGGCCGCCTCCATAAATTCTTTCTGAACATCCACATTTCCCCGCGCGTTTTGAAGGTCCGTCCAAGCGGAACGAAGAGCGAGAAACGTTTGGCTGAACACCTGGGCGGCCACCGCCTCTGCCCTCTTCACCTCGGCCTGGGCCGAGCGAACATTTTGGTAGGTGGATCCCCCCGTAAAAAGCGGAAGAGATAAAGCCACGCCCCCTCGCCAAGAACGCGTCCCGGGTACCCACTGTTCGTCCGTCCAACTGTGGGACAGCGTAGCGTCCAGACGCGGCCAATAGTCGCCTCGCGCCACGGTGAGGGATGAATCGTTGGCGCGGCGGTCGGCTTCCGCGATTTGAACGTCGGGCGTTGTGTGTGTCAACGACGTGAAATTTGGCGCCGGGAGAGGAATCGCGGTTTGAAAGGTCCCCGTGGCGATGAGGACGTCGTTGAGGTCGCGGGCGAGGACACGGGCCAATCGGGTTTGGGCGACAGAGATGTCCCGTTCCGCCTGGGCAAGACCAAATTCGGCTTCCCGGTGGGCGGCCTTGATTCGGAGATAAGATCCCTTGTGTTCCCGACCGCCCTCGAAACGAAGTTCCACCAAGTCCAAATTGTCCTTTCGCCGAGCCAGGATCTTCCGAGCCAAGTCCCGGTTCTCTTGGGCAAATAACAAATCGCTGTAGGCGGATTTTAAATCCGAGCTGATCCGTGCCGCCACACGGTTAAAGTTGGCCTGGGCGGCGTCTACCCGCGCCCGTTGAAAGGCCACGCCCGCTTGGGTTTTTAACCCCTCAAAAAGGTTTTGGCGCGCATCCACCCCGAACCCATACGCATCTGTTCCCGGCGAAAGCAAAAAGCGTTCGCCGCCCAGTCGGTCGTAACGGGCGGAGGCTGACAGTTGCGGGAAATAGTTGGCGGTGGCGGCCTGTTGCCGGGCCAGGGCGGCGTTCAAGGTTTCTCGGGCCGCGGCGAGTTCGGGATTGCGTTGGGCCATTTCCCGGGCGGCCTCATCCATGGTCAACAAAACCTCGCCTCGCGCGACCAACGCAAGAACCAAGAGAGGAAGGAAGACCAAAAGGCGATGGAGAGGAACCATGCCTATTGGACGCCGGGCGAACCCATTAAGTGTCGGGCCGAGAAGAAAGAGCAATCCCGCCAATCCGGGATACAGAGTGCCCCAAAACCCCCATACGCTGTCATCCCGGCGAAAGCCGTGATGACAGAATGGGCGATAGAGGGGCTGTCGTTCTCTGCGGCGCGCGGGAGCTTTTGGGCAGAGTGAAAGTCTCGTTATTTTTTGGGGAGAGGACGAGTGAACTCGACTTGGAGGTCGATGACAACCTCATCGGAAATCAGCGCGGCCGGGCCGTAGAGAATGTTGAAATCGCGGCGGTTGATGGTCACGGACCCTGCCGCGCCAACAGCGGAGACCGGCATCATGGGGTGATCGACAGGCCCCGACAAGGTAAAAGGAATGGCCACGGATTTCGTCACCCCTTTCATCGTCAAATCGCCCGTCACCAAATAGCCCGCGCCATTTTTCGACACACTTGTGCTCTTGAACGTGGAGGTCGGAAATTTTCCCACATCGAAGAAGTCCGTGCCGCGCAGGTGCTCATCGCGCTTGTCGTTGTTGGTGTTGACACTGGCGGCGTCGATGGTGATCTCCACAGAAGATTTGGCCATGTTCTTTCCGTCCAACCTGAGCGTTCCCTCAACTTTGGGAAAGGACCCTTTCACATTGGAAATACCCAAATGCCGGACAGAAAACCCCACCGTCGCGTGGGCCGCGTCAAGGGTATAGGTGTCCGCGGCCAATAGACCGCCCGCGAGGAATAGGGAAATCACCGATAAGAGAATGTTTTTATTGCGCATGAAACCTCCTATGTCAAACTAGCCCCATGAAGGGGCAAACGTCAAACCATGTTTAATTGGAACGAACTTCGGACAAAAAAGTTCCCGGAGTTTATCCAGCCGGTTCAAAGCGTTTCTGTTTTCGCCGCACAGCCCAAATCAAGAGCCCTCCTGAGACCACCAGCAGGGTTCCCGCCAGGAGGCCCACCACCAGATCCGACCGGGTCCGACCCAACGACTCATGCAAAATTAAAACCGCCACACGACCCGTGGGGGTAGAAGCAGTCCCCGATACCATGTAGACTCCGGCATCGAAAGTCTCAAATTGAAAGAGCGGGCGCCCCCCCGCCGGGCCTTCCACCGCAACGGTCATGTCGGACCCCATTTGGACAGGGACAGACTCTCCCGTTGACACCTCCGTGACCGTGACAAAAAGGGCGGCATTGGCCACGTCGGATTTCGGAGCGGGAAGCCCCACGTAAAGACCGGATTTCAGTTTTAGGTTCACCGATCCCGGAAACTGGACCTGATGGGATCCCCGGGTGATGGTGGACAACACCGATCCCCCCGCGATCCCCGCCACAACGATGCCCAACAGGATCAGCCCCGCGCCGAGGCGAACACCCATTCGCGCCCAGGGGGACGTTTCGGCTTTTTGTTTTTCCGGAAGTTGGTAAATGTCTCGTTGGCTCATTAGTAAAGGTGCCGGCCGCCGTCCACGCGCAGGGTCTCGCCGGTCACGAAATCAGATTGAACCAAAAAAAGAACCGCTTTGGCGATTTCTTCTGGACCGCCCCAACGCCCGAGCGGCGTATTCGCCAATACTTCCCTGTTGACCGAAGCGGGGAGTCCCCGTGGCGCCAAGATCGGGCCTGGGGCAATGGCGTTCACCAAAACTATCGGGGCCAGTTCCAAAGCCAAAATTTCCGTCAACCCTTTGAGCCCGGCCTTGGCCGTGTAGTAAGGAATATATCCGGAATAACGGGGCCGACCGCTGGCCACCACCCAATCGACAAAGTTAATGATCCGCCCTCCCCCCGCTTTTTTCATGTGGGGCGCCGCTAATAGGGAAAGTTCGTAAGCGGCGCGGAGGTCGATGGCGATACTTTTTTTAAAAGCGTTCTCGCGCCCCGATGTTTTGGCTAATCCCTGAAGAGGGATTCGTTCATAACGGGACGCCATGTTGACTAAAATATCCAATCGCCCAAACGTCCTCACCACTTTTCCAATAACGGATTTTAATGTGGCCGGCCGCCCAAGATCCGCGCGAATCGCCACCCCCCGGGCCCCCAACGACTCCACCCGACGAACCGTCTCCAACGCCGCCAACCTGGACGAATGAAAAGTCACAGCCACCGAACACCCCGCCCGCGCCAATCCCTCCGCCACCCCTTGACCGATGCGCGCCCCCCCCGTGATTAAAACCGCTTTGCCGGAAGGGCCCATTAAGCGGCCTGGGGGTGAAGAAGGAGCGGTTTTTGTTTTTTCATAATAGGCCTTTTTTATTTCGTAACGTCTCGCACCGAAATAACCCACGTTATGCTTTTCCCATCAAATTTGCTTCTAAGATTATATACGTTCTTCCCTCTATCGTCCATGCGTGGGGTCAAGCCCAAATCCTCAAACAAGAAATATCTACCGTCTGAGTGGAAGAGGGCCACGTGAACTTAACGGAGCAGTGTTATCTAAATGCGTCCCCCTAGCCCCCCTGAATAAAATGACCGAGCAGAATATTATGACTTCAACAGACTATCAGCGGTTCTTGGAAGAACTTAAGGTGCGTGTCGTTTCCGCCCGCATTTCAGCGGCACGGGCGGTGAACCGCGATCTGGTTCTCCTCTATTGGGACATCGGAAAGAAAATCATCGAGAAGCAAAAAATACTGGGGTGGGGAGAATCTGTCATTGATCAAATTTCGTGTGATTTGCAAAAAGCGTTTCCTTCAACGACTGGTTTTTCACCAAGAAACTTGCGCGACATGAAACGCTTTTACTTGGCCTACGTGGATGCTGGAATTTGGCGACAGGTTGTCGCCAAACTAGAAAGAATGGATGAGAATTCCTCCATGGATTTATTGAAACGTCTTGTCACGGAAATCCCTTGGGGGCACAATCTACTCCTTTTGAACAAAGTGACGGAACCCATTGCCCGCCTGTATTACCTTCGTTCAACGGCCCAATATGGATGGTCACGAAATGTCCTTTTACTTCAGATCAAGGCCCACGCGTATGAACGGGCTGTCATGGAAAAGAAGACCCACAATTTTCCCTTGGCCATGCCGGAGTATTTGGCCGAACAGGCCGACGAGATGCTTAAGAGTTCCTACAACTTGGAGTTTCTTGGGATTCGCCACGAAGCGAAAGAACGCGAACTTGAAGATCGATTGATTTCTCATCTGACCTCGTTTCTTCTTGAGCTGGGGTATGGGTTTTGTTTTGTTGGCCGACAGTATCGGTTGACGTTGGGTCATAAAGAATATTTTATTGATCTCCTTTTCTATCATCGGTTTCTTAACGCATTGGTGGCTTTTGAACTGAAGGGGGGGCCCTTTAAGCCGGAACACGCCGGCAAGATGGATTTCTATCTCAATTTGCTCAATGATAAAGAACGAAAGAAGAACGACGGTCCCTCTATTGGAATCATTCTTTGCGCAGAAAAAGACGACATCGAAGTCGAATATGCTTTGCGGACAAAGAAAAATCCGATCGGCGTAGCGGCGTACCATCTCCAGTCTAAATTGCCAAAAAATCTTGCGGGGCAATTGCCAACGGCCGAGCAACTGACCTCCGTTGTTCGAGGGGTTTTTAGTTAATAAATGCTCAAAACCAATTATAAATAAAAACTTATGGCGGCTGGGCGGTGATTTCTATTTTCATTGATTGGGGCGCCACGGTTTGGGTGGTAGTGGGCATGTCCAGGCGGATCCAGAGCAGGCGATCTTCCCCAGCAGGGACATTGTTCCCTGTGATCGCGCCTGTCACGGCGAATTGCGTTCCGGAACATTGATGAGACTCTGGCCGGAGCATGTCTTCCACCCCATAATCCACTTCCAGGGGTGCCGTGTATTTGCATCGCCCACAAGCCTCAGTCCTGAATTTTTGTGGTCACATACTTTTGTTTTGGGTTTTTCGGCGAATGGGGGTCAATCATAGACAAATCCCCTTTTCGGAGGAGGGGACGAAGGTACTTCCGTGTGAGATGAACACGATCTTTAAGTTGGAAGTGGTGGAGGATCTCCTTAATCGTCCTGGGATTTGAACAAAATTGAAGAAGTTGCTCTTTTTCTGGCAGGAGAGGCTCTTTGGGTTTACTTGATGGGTGCTTGATGGGTACTTGATGGGTGCTTGATGGGTGTTTCAGAAAAGAGACGCGAAACCCCGCCGTGGCAGACTCAAAACGAGGCTCGGGCATTTTTGCCAAGCGGCATTCATCCATCATTTTATTGATGCCGCTCCCCCATTTTTCAATGAGGCCCGCATAGTAAAAAATCTGGGCGATGAGACGGTTTCGAGGGAACGAATCGTGTTCCCTTCTAAGGTCACCAATTGAAAGTTCTTTGGGAAGTTCTCCTGGATTCATGACCAGAAGTTTGTCATCATAAATTCGGACTTGGGTGTGCGCGTTGCTGAGATAGTCACGGTGGCAGACAGCATTGGTGACGGATTCTCGAAGAGCTTCCAGGGGATATTCCCATACAACATCTCTTGCTGGTTTTCCGGTCATGACGAACATGGTGTCCAACTTCTCCCGGAAATAGCCGATGGCGCCATCCACCTGATCAAAGAGAGACCCCTCGATTTCACGATCATCGACAATCAATGTCTCGTTTCGAAATCGTCCCACCTTTACCACGGCCTGGGGATAAAATTTTTGCGGGCGTTTCCCGAACAGGAGGACGGCCGCACGGGTAGGTTTTCCTTCTCGCATAAGATCCAGTTTTTTGAGAACCTGCTCCGTGGCCATCTCGATCGGAATGCGCCGCCGGCCTTCGACGTTCGCCATGGACACGAACCTCTTTATCTTCAGCGAAGAGAGATCCGATAGGTGGGCGCGGATCTCTGGGATTTCATCCCAAGTCGCACCGACATTTGTCAGAGCGAGCCGAGTGAGCTCTTCAAAACTCATTTGCCTTGTCGTACTCCCTGACCGTTCATAGGCCTTACCGTGAAACATGACGGGTTTGATTCGGCTTTCGTTAACACGAATGACTACAATGGTTTTCTGATGGATCGCGATCATTTGGAATGAAGGGTGTAACCCGGTGACTTGGGAAATTTGGTTTGCCCAATCTTTTAAAATCTCTTTCCCCGCCGAAATGCCTTTAAGTTCCCCTCTGTCATTGACTCCAATGAGGATTGTTCCGCCGCGGGAATTGCCAAACGCACATACGGTTTCAAAAACGTGTTTTCCAAACGCCTCTTTAAATTCCAGGGTTTCCGATTCACCGTGACGGATCAATTGTAGAAGCGACTGGGAATTCTTTATTTGGGATTTATGGATTTTAAAAAGCAACAGGTTCATACGAATCAATTTAGCATTTCTTGTTAATTCCGCCACTTGTTATCCCATTACCAAAAGTTCATGTGCATGACTTCGTTTTTATGGCGGCTGGGCGGTGATTTCTATTTTCATTGATTGGGGCGCCACGGTTTGGGTGGTAGTGGGCATGTCTAGACGGATCCAGAGCAGACGGTCTTGGCCGGCCGGCACGGAGGCACCTGTGGTTGAACCCGCCACCGTGTATGTCGCGGAACTTTGTTGATAGGCCGGCCCAATCACGTCTTCCACCCAAAATCCCCTTCCACCGGCGCGGTGGCATCGTCAAACGCCCCATAGAACACCAGCGCGTCTGGTCCCGCCGGCGTGCTCGCTTTCACGGTCCAGGGGGTTCCAGGGGTTTGTGTCGATGCGCGTACAATATACGTGTTCAACACGTTTCCGTCGTTCCTCACCACCACCCCTGTGCTCGCCACCATCTGGGACCCTGTCATCAAAACACCAAACGCCAACGGGGACCCCGAAATGATTGTCACCGACCGGACCGGGACAGTGGGAATGGTTGACGTCGTGTTCGATATCCCGGACCAGTTAGGGACTTCGTCCCCTGTCCACAACACAAAGTAATACGTCAACCCGCCTGTGAGGCCCGTCACCGTGCGGCTTTGTGCCGCACCGGGGACCACGTTCGTGGTTGATATCGTCACCGTGGTCGCGTTCGTGGGGGTGGTGCTCGTGCTCCAGCTCGCTGTAAACGTAGCGTATTGAATACGGTAGTTGCCCGTTAGGTTCCCGATCATGCCGTCGTCACCGGCGGAGGCCCAGGTCAACGTCACTTCTTCAGGATTTGCTGTTACCGCCCCGGCCACGGTGCTGGTGGCGGGTATGCTCCCCGTGTTAAGCGTGCCCGCACTGCTCCACGCGCTTTCCGCCAGGGCAGAGTCCACCGTTTTCACGCGGTAGTAATAGGTGGTGTCGGTGCGCAATCCGTAACTCGCCGTTGTCTGGGCGTTCCAGGGGTCGGTGGATTTTAGGACGACGCCGTAGTTCGCATTGCTGTTGAATATCTTCGGTGGTTTGAGGTAGCTCCCCATACGCGGGCTGGCGCCCATTTGGCCGGGGAACATCAGTTTGCTGAAGTTTGATGTGGTGAAATTTGCAGGTCGTATGTCAGCCCGTTTTCCACCGTTGCCCCAGCGCCGCTGTCGGTTCCGGCGGCCCAGGTGACTAGCCACGCTGACTGATCCGGCATTTAAGGAAAATGAACCCGAAAGGGTTCCTGGCGCGCTGGGGGTGGTGTTGGTTTGGGCGAGGCTTATGTAACTTTTATAGATTCGCAGTTG
>JADKCG010000010.1 GCA_016714745.1 Elusimicrobiota bacterium
TGAAAATCATTTCTGAGGACGATGGGCGGGTGCTTTATATTTCGTGGCTTCAAGATCACGGCGTCACCCGAGCGATGAAACTCCTTCAATGTCGCTTCGTCGTCAATCAAGGCGACGACGATTTCCCCATCCTTTGCCACCGGTTGCTGCCTCACCAAAACGAAATCCCCATCCTTAATGCCCGCGCCCGTCATCGAATCCCCTTTGGCCCTGAGAATAAAATGCCGATGACCGGGGCGAACAAAGCTTTTGGAAATCGGAATCATGGCCTCAATGTTCTCCTCGGCCAGGATGGGAGCGCCGCAAGCGATTGATCCCACGAGAGGCACTTCCACCGTCCGGGCGTTATTTTTGTCCCCCTCCGGGTCATTCACCAATCGCAACTCTCCGGTAGAAGCTCTTTTCAAAACGCCCTTTTCGATCAACGCCGATAGGATCAATGCCGCGGAGCGCGGCCATTTATACCCAAGAGCAAGCTGTATCTCGCGGATGGACGGTGCCCGCCCAAATTGAAGAATCCTGTTCCGTATGAACCGGATGGCCTGCATCTGCTTGTTAGCTGTCTCCTCGGGTTTCCATTATGGAGATTGTATAATACCCTATAAATCGCCGTCAACCACATAACCCGGAATTCAGGCAAAACCCCATGCGGAAAGTTTGGATGGATGGTAATCAAGTTTGGATTTTCGCCTAGTCGGGGTGCACCGGCGGCCGTTTGCTTTCGCAAGCGGCGAAAACCGGCGGACTTGACCGCCGCGCTACCGCCCGTCGGCCCAAGCTCGCCTTTGAAGGATGTCCAAAACCGCCTCACCCGACCGCCGCGTTCCACGCGTCGGCCCGTGTTCGGCAACGGCGGACACTGTTGAGGGAAAAAGTGGAAGGGAAAGGCATATGTGCGCGCGCCGCCCCGTGAGGGCACAAGGACCGGACCACCGGCCTGGACAGCGGACACGGCGAAGCCGTGAGGGGCCGGGGTTTTGGGGTGCCGTGGAGCGGGCCACCTGCCGGAAACCGGTTTTCTTTCGCCGGGCGGGACAACACCCCTCCGCCAGCGGGGCGAGGCCGGGTCGGCGTGGGGTTGTCGCGCCGGGCCACCGAGCGGCTCTCCACCGCAACCGAAGCGGCACCGTCACAGTTGCGGAAAAGGCGGGCCGCGCAAGCTCCACGTGCGGCACGCCGCGCGTTCGATGGCGGGGGTTCTCCCGAAAGCCGAAGCGCTCACCGTCACTCTGCGCACCGGACAGTCCAACCGCCAGCGGAAAGAGAGCCGCCCGGCCCGCGCAAGTTTTTTGTGCGGGCCGGGCGGCGGCCTGGTCTTTCCCCCGGCCGTAATTGGCGGGAGCATCCCCAAGCGCCGGAGCGGCGGGCTTTCCATTCCATTCAAACGATCCAGTGCCGGGGTTTTTCAGGCGCGGGACCAGCTTCTTCCTTGCCGCGCGGGACGCCTTCCGGTTTTCCCCGGCGGCGTCATCCGAATTGCGGGGCCGACGACACAGCTCCGGGGTTTTCCAATCGCGGGCGCGGCCCGCTTCTTTCCCATCCTGGCCGGATGGCGGCCCGGGTCATCCCCGGGCTCGGCGGCCGTTCGGTCTTGGACGATGCCGCGGCTCCGTTGTCCCGGACAACAAGCCCGGCTTGCGTCCCTCCCCCGTTCTCACGTTGAGGAACGATCCGGCGTCACCGCGTCGATGACGGCCCGTCGTCTGTGGCTCTCTCCTTCTGCCTGTCTCTCTGTCCGCCGCTGGAAGGGCATAGCGGGCACGGGCTCGTGCCCCCCGCGCTGGATGAGCAAAAGCATGGGGGGCACTAACTCAAATCCGCAAATTTAGGGCGGACCCCCTCTCCCGGCCTCTCCCCGTTGGGGGCGAGGGATGAAGCTGAAAGGAAGGTTAGAGTCCCTTGGCACATGGGTTTTTTAGGAATGCCGCTCCGGGCGCGGCGCTCACGAACTCGCGCCGGTCCGTCCCTTGACCAAAGTGCCCAAAGCGCCATTCAAGGCGCTTTGCCTTTGGCCACTCCCCCTTGCCATTGCGGGGGTCACATCGACAATATTTGGGCCCTAGAACGCCGAAGGTGGATCCCTCCGCCCTGACGGTATGCATCCCAAAATTTATGTGCTATATTTGGGAAAGTTAATAAAATTTCCGGGTTTAGCTCCGGGGTGTCGTCGATTTTCGGGCCCAATGAGAGAACCCCACCATTTGGAAGTGAAGCAAACTCACTCATAAGGTCCGGCCGCGAACTGCGTCCGGGCTTTTTTGTTGTCCGGGGGGAAGAGCAAGATTCGGATTCGGAAGTTCGGGCGGAAGGGCTTTCAATCGGAGCCGCGCTCAGTGAGGCGCGTGTGGGCTGCTGATTCAAAAGGAATTTACCGTTGTGCGGTCGGGCCAAATCAACGGCCGGAGTCCCACCGGGACGACGGACCCTCACTCCCACCGAGATCGTCTTTTCCGAATAGTTGATCCGTGTCACGATTCGCCGAATGGCCAGAATCCTTTCCATCCCCGTCCTGCGCGCGCCCTCTCCCCGGCCCTCTCCCGCATGCGGGAAAGGGTGAACGGCAAGCAAGAAGGAAGAAAAGGCGCCGATGAAAAACCTGTCAGCCCGTCGCGCCGCACGGGGTTCAAGCGCGGCGCAACTCCCTCCCCGTTTGAGACTGGTCGTTCGCTTCGTCTTTCGGTCTTAATTCCGGCTCGGTCTTCCGCCGCCCGGTGGCTGCTTAGAGCGTCGGTTTCCCCTTACCGCCGCCACTCGCATGTAAAAAATTATTTGCTAAGCGTATTCATATGGCATACAATATGATCCGTAAATGGTCAGGACAGTTGAGGAACCTAAAGAGAAGATTGTGACCATCCGATTCACCAAGAAAGAGTACGAAGCCATCATGGAGCAGGCCAAAAAAGATCATCGGGGCCTGTCCAATTTCATCCGATGGATCGTTTTGAAAACGGTGGAGCGGAGCTGATTTTTTTTGCGGCATAATGTGTGTGTTATGCATACTAACGCATACATTAAGAATCAATAGGAGGAACCCCATGCAGGACGTCCTTCATTGCGACAAGAAGCCCGTTCTTTGCGCCGTTTACACCCGTGTCAGCACCGACATGCAGGCGGAGAAAGAATTTAACTCCTGCGAGGCTCAGGAAGCCCGCATCCGCTCATTCGTCGCCAGCCAGGAGGGGTTCCAGGTCTTCAAGGTCTATACAGACGCGGGGTTCAGCGGGGCCAATACGGACCGCCCCGCCCTGAAAGACATGCTCCGCGACATCCGTAACTGCGGCATCGGGATGGTCGTCACCTACAAGATCGACCGGCTCACCCGTTCCCCCCGTGACTTTTACCAGTTGATCGAGTTTTTCGAGGAACGCGGGGCCGGGTTCATCTCGGTGACGGAACGCTTCGACACGTCCACGCCCTCCGGGCGACTTCTCCGCAACATCATGTTGACCTTCGCCCAATTTGAGCGGGAGTTGATTTCAGAGCGAACGCGGGACAAGGTCCAGCAAAAAGCCCAAAGGGGGATGTACTTCGGTGGGACGCCCCCTTTCGGCTACAAGGCGGAGGGCGGCAAGCTGGTCCTCGACCCGCCCAGGGACGAGGCCGTGAGGACAATCTACAACACCTATGCTGAGACGGGCTCCGTCCGCTCGGTGCTCAGCCTCCTCCGCACCCAGGGGGTGACGTCGCAGAAAGGGAAGCCCATCGCCGAGCCCACCGTCTGGCACATCCTCCAAAAGAGGATTTACACCGGCGTCATGCCATTCAATGGCAAGCATTTCCCTGGCCAGCACCCGGCCATCATTTCGGAGGAATTGTTTAACCACGTCCAGGGGATCAGGCGAGGCGGGTTCCGGGGCTCCACCCATGCCGTTCCTTCCCTTCCCCTGGCAAAAATCATTCGTTGCCAGGAGTGCGGCAACGTCATGACCCCCTGCTACACGGACAAGAAAACCAAAGGCGGGACCCGCCGCTACAGCTACTACCGTTGCTCCAACCTGAGCCGCCAGGGGTGGAACTCCTGCTCCGTCCGCCAGATCAACGCGGATAGGTTCCACGACATGATTTACAAGAACCTACTCCGAATCTCAATGGATTCCGATTACATGAAAAACATCGTCGGGGCCCACAGGGCACACTTAACGAAAGGGTGTGGTGGAGGACTCGAACCTGCGCCCGTGGACCCCTCCTTGACCCCCGAAAACCTCAAAAATGCCCTGGAGGAATTGTTAACAATTTTCGCGCGCAGGACGGGGATGGAAAGGATTCTGGCCATTCGGCGAATCGTGACACGGATCAACTATTCGGAAAAGACGATCTCGGTGGAGGAGGTCCGTCGTCCCGGTGGGACTCCGGCCGTTGATTTGGCCCGACCGCACAACGGTAAATTCGTTTTGAATCACCGGCCTACACGCGCCGCGCTGAGCGCGGCTCAGATTGAAAGCCCTTCCGCCCGAACTTCCGAATCCGAATCTTGCCCTTCCCCCCGGACAACAAAAAAGCCCGGACGCAGTTCGCGGCCGGACCTTATGAGTGAGTTTGCTTCACTTCCAAATGGTGCTCGGTACAGGACTCCGAACCTGTGACCCCCTCCATGTCAAGGAGGTACTCTAACCAACTGAGCTAACCGAGCTAAATCATAAACACCTATTTATTCGCCCAGGGCTTCCAAGTCTGCCAGATCTTGAGTTCTTCCCGTGGCTTTTTATTCGTCACAAGGGTCTCCTTGCCAATAAAATGGACAGGCACACCCCCATAGGATCCTGGAACGCGATTTTCCCAGGGAAAGGACCATTTAATTCCAGAAAGACTTGTCAAAAGATCAATTCTGACCGGAGGCATTCCCAGCTGAACAACGTGTTCTGGTTTCAGAAAATCAGTTTTTTTAAGCCCGACCGAACCAAACCCAAACTGGTCAAGCGCTTTGATTAAGCGGCAAGCATTTCCAACGGTCGGTTCAACGTAAATATCAAGATCGCCCGTTGCTCTCGGAACCCCGTGATGCGCCAAGGCGTAGGCCCCCGCAATTAAATAGTTAACTCGGTTGTTGTTTAACGACGCGAGCCACTCTTTGAAGTCGTTCTGAATGTCCATAAAATTGTCCGCGAAGTCGTTCCACTGCTAAAACGCGTTCTTCCTGAGGGCGGCTGAGCCAATAACGCAAATCGTCCTGAGCGGATTGAGGATCGCCGAGTTTAAACCGGTGGACCACCTTTTCAATCACGGGCGGACCTTTTTCTACCATGGGAGGCTGATATCACGGCTTCCAAACCTCCACGCGCGGCGAACCGGCCCTCGACCTCTACCCAAACCGGTTCTGCTGTTCTCACCACCGACTGCATTATCCGATTAACGACATTCTCAGTGAAAATGCCTAAATTTCGAAACGAAGTCAAATACAATTTTAATGACTTGGTTTCCAAGCACCAACGACGCGGCTGGTATCGAATGACGATCGTCCCAAAATCCGGTAGGCCCGTTTTGGGACAAACCGATGTGAATTCAGGAAACCTCAGCTCAATCTCATACCCTGGGTATTGGTTTTCCCAACACTCAATGGCCGGGAGCGGTGCGCCAACACCCGCTCGAGCGTGACTCTTTGTGTAACCGCGTTTTGACATTTAATTTGGAGGTGCGGGCCGGATTTGAACCGGCGAATAGAAGTTTTGCAGACTTCCCCCTTAGGCCGCTTGGGTACCGCACCATGTGGGGCGCTGGTGTATTCTAGGAATTTCCTTCTCCGTTGACAAGACCGAGAGGGTCCTCCTCCCTTCTACGGAATATCCCGTGGGACGGGTTGATCGGTTATTTGGGTTTTTTTTGTTTGATTCGAATCAGTGTAATATCAAGGGCGAGGTTGAGGAAACGGTAGTCTTTGCTCAGTTCATCCCAAGGGACCATTTGGAGGGAGAGTTGGGCTTGATCGAAGGCCTCTTGGAGTCGGCTAAAAAAGATCCCTTCCTGCAACTGGGTGTCAGGCGAGGGGCCCAGCACGATGCCAAGGGTAACGCCGGCTTGGTTGCATTTTTCAATGAAGGGTTCCACTGGAATTGTCAGGCTTGGAGTGTAGTCAACCTCAAGGGCCGGGTGGAGGAGAAACTTGAGTTTATGTTTATTTATAATGTCCTCAAATTTTCGTTTCATTTGAACGAGTTCTTTGTCGTGACCGGCAGGGTAAAAAAAGACCACGGGGATTTGGCCTGGGGCCGCAGGGATGCCGACGGAGGGCAGACCCCCCATTCCTGACCCTGCCACCGGCGTCAAACTTGTTGTTCCCAATGCGGGTTTGGGGAACACGGGCGGGGCGGCCGGTTTTGGTTGAGAAACCACGGGCATAGGAATCGGTGCTGTTGTTGGCAATCGAGGCGATGGAGGAACCGGTGTGGATGTGTTGGGTGGCCCTGGGGGCACCGCAACGGCGGGGATGGCTTCCGGTGTGGTCGTTTGGATGGGAGCCGTTGGGGGCTTCGCCACGACTTCCGGAGGTTTTGGCAAAAGGGGAGGCGATTTTGTTTCGAGGGGAACCGGGTCTGTCCCCGCGGCAGATTCCAGTTTTTTAGGCGGAAGCGGGTTCACGGGAGGAGTGTTTTTATCCACATTCCCTTTTTGGGGTGACTCTGAAGAAACCGGGCTGATGACATTGACATGTTCTGTTTGGAGGTCAAATCCATCCATTTCTGAGGGAACTTTTTTTGAAGGAGGCGTGTTCCCGGTGGGGTTTTCTTCTTGAACCCACTCTTCAGGCGGTAAAAGTTCTTTTAAAATTTCTTTCACTAAGTCCAGGGAGATGTCTTCATTATAGAGTTGGGTGTAGGCCTGGATACGGCGAAGAAACCCTTCCAGTTCCCTAATGTTCGATTTGAGTCGGCTAGCGATGTAAAGCCGAATGTCGTCTGACAAATGCAGACCTTTTAAGTGGCTTTCCTTTTTTTTGAGAATGGCCACGCGGGTCTCGAGATTGGTGAACTTAATGTCGGCGATGAGACCCCATTCGAAACGGCTCCGCAACCGGTCTTCCAGGGTTGTCAACATTTTAGGTGGTCGGTCTGAAGTCATGATGATCTGTTTGCCGCTGGCATGGAGGTCATTGAACATATGAAAAAACTCTTCTTGGGTCGCCTCGGAAGTGGCCAAGAACTGGATATCGTCCACTAAAAGAAGGTCGAGGGCTCGGTATCGTTCACGGAGCGTTTGCAGTCGACCGGCTTGCAGAAGTTCGATCACCTCGGTCATGAATTGTTGGGCGGTGACATAGATAACTCGGGTTTTAGGATCCCGTTGCAGGACCCGGTGTCCGACCGATTGCATGAGATGGGTTTTTCCAATCCCGACCGGTCCGTAAAGGAACAGAGGATTGTAGGCCTTCCCGAGATTTTCTGAAACCGCCAGGGACGCCGCGTGAGGGAACCGATTGTGGGGCCCCACGACAAATTCTTCGAATGTGTTGACGGGGATCAGCCGGGTATCCCCCGCGCCAAAAGTCGATTCGGGTGGAGCGGTGGGGGTCATCCGATTGTCCGAATGCGCCGTTTAAACATCATCAATTCCACCATTAAATCCATATACAGTAATTTTGAAGCCACCTCCGCTGAGGGAACAAGGAAGCACCGAAGTCCGGCGGCCTGGGCTTCACCCACCAGTGGATCCAAAATTTCAATTCCCGCCCCTTCCGGAAGGATCACAAAGAAAATGTCAGACCCGCTGGTTTTTGATTTCCATATCCATTCTGTTGAATTTTCAAGAGAGATCGCCGTTGGAACAGAGAGAGCCACCTGGAAAGAGGTCGGCCGTCTGGATTTCTTTTGCGCCACATCGATCAATGTTTTTAAGAATTGGTCCATAACCGGTTCTTGACCCGCCGGATAAAAAATGGAAATGCGAAGGGCGGCGGCTTCGTCCTGTTTGACGGGTAGAGGCACGGAGGGAGGCGGACTCCCTAAATCCATCTTGGCAGGAGGCAGGACAGGTTCCTCACGTGCGGGAACGGGAGAGATTTCCGGAGGCGGGGAATAAGCCAATGGTTCAACACGGGGAGGTAAACTTGATTCACTCAATGTATTTAATTGCGAGTTCAACTCAGACATCCCGGTCGGGGCCGGCGTGGGCAGGGGCACCGACAATTCGACCGTGGGCGTTGTTGTTGGAATGGGCGTTGCGGGAGTCGGTGGCGGCGCGTCTTTCCCACTTGCGGGTTTCTCGGGTATAGGAATTAACTGTGGAATCACCAACGGAGCCTCCACCGTTCGACCAGCGGGCGGTAGCGCGGGTTTTGGTAAAGGGATCGAAGGGGGCGAAATTTTTGGCATGGGGACTGACGGGAGCGGCGCCCCAGGCATGGGGGGCGCGCCTGGGAAAGACCTTGGGGGTTGAACCGGTCGAACAATGTTGGGGATCATCCCTGGGGGTGGCAAGGGATTTCCCGGGACAGGCTGAGCGGGGGCCGCCGGGCCAGCCCCTAGTGGAATGGAGGGCGGCCGAGGGGGTGGAGGAGTTCCGGGGCGGCCGGGAATGGCGACCCGAGGCAACGGCATACCCGCCGGCGGAGAAGCGAAGGGGGAAGGACTCTGCATCGGTGTTTCACCCCCTGTTTTTACAGGCAGGGGAGGCCGGTTTGCAGGGACCGGTGCCGCGGGATGTGCCGATCCCAAGCGAGCCATTTTGTTCATAACGAAGGTGTGTTCATCCTCAGTCAAATTGGTAAGGTCTTGGAGCGCCTCGCTCAGTCCCTCCAAAATTCCAACCAATTCGTTTGACGCGGTTATCCCGGTCGTGTCTTTCGTTAAAGACATGACTTGATTTTGAATCGATAGCCGTTCTGAGATTGGGGCATCCACGACAAAAATGACCCATTGGAACACATCACCCGATATTTCCTGAACAGTTTGACAGCTTTTGGGGTGAGCTTGAAGGATTTTGTCAACGTCCACTCGATCTCCCTGAATTTTCAGGAGATAGCAGTCGGTTTGGGCAGACAGCAACATTTCCCACCGCTGGATGGCCATCTAATTTAACCTCACTTTCGGATGTCCTGAAAGGGACTAGGCATCCCCGAGCCGAAGGGTGTTCATCTTGACCAAAAGATCGTCCGGGTTGGTGGAAGCGTCGAGGGCTTCTTCTTTCGTGATCTTGTGGTCGTTAAAGAGGCGGATGATGTCTTGATCGAACGAATGCATTCCATAGTACGCCCCCTGCTCAATGGCCCGGTTGACCTCGTTGGCTTTCTCTTCCATCAAGAGTTTTCGGATGAGCGATGTCACCACCAGCGTTTCTGTCGCCGGAAAGCGTTCGCGTCCATCCGCAGATTCAAGCAGTCGTTGGGCGACGATGCCTTTTAAAACGTTGGCAATCCGGGCTTTCGCCCCGGCCTGTTCGGCGGGGTGGTACGATTCGAGCAGACGTCCCATGGTTTGAGAGGCATCCATCGTGTGGATGGTCCCCAACACCAGATGGCCGGTTTCTGCCGCCGTTATCCCCGCCTGGATGGATTCGGCGTCACGCATTTCTCCCAAGACCACCACATCGGGGTCTTGGCGGAGAAGATGCTTGACCGCCGAGCCAAAGGACGGCGTGTCTTGCCCGACTTCCCGCTGGGCGATGGAGGATTTGTCGTTGGTGTGGTAATACTCGATGGGATCTTCGATCATGATCATGTTGTAGGCGAAGTTTTTATTGATGTAATCCACCATCGAGTTGAGAGTTGTTGTTTTGCCGGCGCCGGTGATGCCGGCCACCAGAAGCATCCCGCGGGTGTTGTGGCACATTTTTCGCATGGTCTCCGCCGGCAGGTTCAGTTCTTCAAAGGATTTGACTTGGAGCGGAACGACCCGGAGCGAGAGGGCGACGGTCCCCTTCTGGCGGTAGACATTGACGCGGAACCGGGATAAATCAGGAACGCTGTAAGACATGTCCAATTCGTTGTCGCGCTCAAACACCGCCCGTTGGTTATCGTTCATCAAGAGCTGAGAAAGTTCCTGAATGTGTTCCGCCCCCATTTTATTGAAACCCGACGACATCAGACGTCCATGAATACGGACCATGGGCGGGGTCCCGGCTTTGAAATGAATATCCGAAATACCGCTTCGAAGCATTGTTTGAAATAGTTTATTGATGTCTACGGCCACGGGATTCCTCCTGATGTGATGCCTCGCAACGGTTCTTCCTTAAGTATGTACTAAGAACCGCGACGTTTCAAGCCCTCTTTATTGCAACGGAAACTTTTTGAACAGGGTGGCGACAGATCCTTCCACCGCCACATCCATGTCAAGGCCCTCGTAGGTGACCGATCCGCTCCATAAAAGCTCCTGGGTCTCAGGAGAAATCAGACGGGCAGACAGAGACAGCGTGGCGTTGGAGACTAAGATTTGGGCGTCTTGTAAGCCCGCTCCGGACCCGGACGGGTAAAGGCTTCTTCCTCCCACCTCAGTGATCGGGTTGAGAATCAGGGTTTGGTTTCCCAAGGACCCCTGGAGGGGAACGAGGTATTTTTTGTCGGGAATCACCTGGGAGATTGTCACTTGAAGCCAAACGTCGGACCCCGCCGATGGGTTTCCCACCCGCACGCGGTACCCCCGGTCCATCAATTGCCTGGCAAACTCATCGGTCACAAATCGTTGTTCGGCATATTGGGGTTCAAGGACCAAGACGGTTTTAATCTTTGAAAAATCCATACCAGCCATCGTTGAGGTGCGCACGGGAGCAAAGCAGGCTGATGTCAACAAAAGCCCCCCGAAAATAATCCACCGAAAGGAACTCAAGGCAACCGTTCCAGGTGACGACGGGCCAGATCCGCCAGGTCGGCAGAGGGAGACAGGTTGAGGAAACGTTGCCAGGCATAACGCGCTTCAGGATAACGTTTTAGTTTCTCGTAAAGCATGCCGAGGGAATAGAGGGCGGTCTGTGATTTGGGATCAATCGCGATGGCTCTTTCGAGCGCAGGTTGAGCTAAATCGAAACGTTGCGATTGTAATGCCACCATTCCGAGGGCCGTGTAGGCCGCGGCGTTCGCAGAATCGGCCTCTGTGGCTTGCTGGAGCGTTTGAAGGGCGAGTTCGTTTTTCCCTTCTTTGGCCAACTCAAGACCTTCTTTCATCAGGTCCTGTGAAACGCCCGGCAAACAAACTCAATGTCCCCGTCGCTATCATTAGAAACAAAAGACAACGTTTCATTGTTCCCCCCCTCTTTCCAAAGCCGCGATCTTTTTGACGCGTCGAAGATGTCTCCCACTCGAAAACCGGGTCTTTAACCAGAGACGAGAGAACGTGGTGATTTCAGCTTTCGAAAGGACCCGCGCCCCCAGACAAAGGACATTGGCCCTGTTGTGTTCGGCGGCGAGAACCGCGGTTTTTTTGCTCCAGACGACAGCGCCACGCACGCCCTTGATTTTGTTCACAGCGATGCACATGCCTATTCCCGTCCCACAAATTAATAATCCGCGTTCGGCTTTTCCCTCCGCGACCGCGCGTCCAACAAGAGCGGCATAGTCGGGATAGTCTGTGCTTTCCTCATCAAAGGTTCCGACGTCAATGACGGTGTGGCCGTCCGCTCGAAGCGTTTCGAGAAGGCTCTCCTTGACTTTAAACCCTCCGTGATCAGAACCGACAATCAGTTTCAAGCAATCGTCTGGAACTTGATGATACGACCAAAATCGTCGGCTTTCAAGCTCGCTCCGCCCACCAAACCGCCATCAATGTCGGATTGGGCCATCAACTGATCGATGTTGTCAGGTTTAACAGATCCCCCATAGAGAATTCTCATCTGGGATGCCGCCGCGGCAAAAAGCGTTTCAAGCTTTTTTCGAATAAAGGCATGAACCTCTTGGGCTTGGGCCGGAGTGGCGGTTTTTCCTGTGCCGATCGCCCACACGGGTTCGTAGGCCACAACGATGGAGGCGCCCTGGGCCGACGTTAACCCCTTAAGCCCTTCTGTCACCTGGCGCTCCACAACGGAAAAGGTTTTTCCCCCTTCCCTCTCAGCCAGAGTCTCCCCCACGCAAACAACAGGGGTCAACCCTTGTTGCAAGGCTAATATTGTTTTTTATTCACCAGGGCGTCGGTTTCACCGTACAACTGTCGCCGTTCGGAGTGACCCAATAGAACAAAGGTTCCCCCCGCGTCTTTGATCATCCCAGGAGCCACTTCTCCAGTGAAGGCGCCTTGCAGATTGTCGTTCATGTTTTGCGCGCCGACCAAGATCGGAGATCCCTTCGCGGCTTGGGCCACGGCGGCCAGCGCCGTGAAAGGGGGGCAGACAAGGATGTCTCGGTCTTTAACCGACTGTACATCCGAAGCTAGTTTTTTGACTAATTCCACACCCTCAGCAATCGTTTTGAACATTTTCCAGTTTCCAGCCATCAGGGGACGACGTGACATGAGAGGCTCCTTTGAATCAATTAATCTGTCTATTCTAGAACAATGCTCCCAATCGATCAACCACCGTTTGTCCAGGAACGGCCGTCTCGGGACAATAGGTCGTCCGCCGCATCTGGGCCCCAACTTCCCGCGTCGTATGGCAGGGGATGTCCCTCTGTCCAGTGGTTTAAAACCGGGGTCAACCAGGACCAAGCCAGGTTGATCCAGTCGGACCGAATAAAGAGGGTTTGATCTCCGGCCATGGCATCTAAGAAAAGCCGTTCGTAGGCTTCCGGGGGGCGGCCGAACGATTGGGTGTAATCAAAGTCCATTTCTACCGAACTCATGCACAGTTTGGGACCCGGATGCTTGGTTTCGAACGAGAGCGACAGGTTTTCTTCCGGCTGAATACGGAGCACCAGCGTGTTGGGGGTGAGGTCGGTGGGTTGAAGAGGTTGAAACAGTGAATGGGGCACGTGTTTGAACCGAACGATCACCTCGGTTCGCCTCGACGGTAATCGTTTCCCGGACCGAAGATAGAATGGAACGCCTTGCCAGCGCCAGTTGTCAATCAACACTTTCATGGCCACAAACGTTTCTGTTCGACTTTCAGAGGCGACGCCCGGTTCCTGGAGGTATCCGCGATATTGGCCGCGCACGCAAAGAGAGTCGGCTCGGTTCGAGGCAATGGGACGGGCGGCTCGTAACACTTTAGAGGCTTCGTCCCTCACTCGGTTGGCATGAAAACTCGCGGGGGGTTCCATGGCTGTGACACAGAGCAGTTGGAGCAAATGGTTTTGGAACATGTCCCGCAAACAGCCCGCTTCCTCGTAATAGCCGGCCCGGTGCCCGATCCCGATGTCTTCTGCCACGGTGATTTGGATATGGTCAATAAAGTTGCGATTCCAAAGGGGTTCAAACAGAATATTGGCAAACCGCAATACAAGGATGTTTTGGACAGTTTCTTTACCCAGATAATGGTCCACCCGATAGATCTGATCTTCGTTAAACGTTTTACGTATTTCCCGGGAAAGGTGCAGGGCCGTGGTCAAATCGCGCCCGAACGGTTTTTCAATAATGACTCGGGACCACCCGCCGCCATCCACTTGTTCGCGGGCCAGGCCGGCTCGTCCGATTTCCGCAATCACTTTGGCGTAAAGGCTGGGAGGGACAGAAAGGAAAAACGCCCGGTTTCCCTGAGTCCCATGGGTTCGGTCCAAGGGATCCAGCGCGTCAGAGAGATTTTTGTAGTCGGTAGGGTCGTCGTAACGAAGAGAGCGGTAATAAAATGACGAGAGAAACAACGAAAGTTGGGTTGGGTCCGCGTTCTTCTCAGAAGAAAGCACAGCGGTCTCTACGCGTTTTCTGAATTCGTCGTCTGTCAGCGCCGTTCGCCCAGCTCCCACGACATAAAAAGAAGCGGGCAATTGGTGGGAGGCGCGAAGACGGTAGAGGGAGGGATAAAGCTTTCGCTCAGCCAAATCCCCCGAGGCCCCGAAAATGATGAGTCCACAAGGGTCGGGACGAGTTTCGATACAAAACCGTTCTTGGACTTTTGTTCGTAGAACGCCCCCGCCGGAAATTGTCACTCGGCGCTTTTGACCGCGTGACCGCCGAATTCGTTGCGCAGGGCAGCGAGGACTTTCGCAGAGAAGGAATCATCTTGCCGTGAAGCGAACCGGGCAAACAGCGAAAGCGCAATGGTCGGCACGGGGACCCCGCTTTGGATCGCCTGTTCCACAGTCCACCGGCCTTCGCCGGAATCTTCGACAAAACCTCGAAGGCCGTCCAGGGTTGGGTCTTTTCAAACGCTCGTTCCGCCAGTTCCCAAAGCCCAGAGCGCACGACGCTCGACTGGTTCCACAGGTGGGCGATCTTCCCCAACTCTAAGGGGAACGGCGCAGATTTTAAAAGTTCAAACCCTTCGGCATACCCCTGCATCAGAGCATACTCGATGCCATTGTGGATCATTTTAGTGAAGTGCCCCGCTCCGACCGGACCTGCATGAAGGTAACCTTCAGGATTAGGAGCGAGAGTTTTTAAAACAGGTTCCAACCGCAAAAAATTTGACGGAGTTCCCCCCACCATCATGCAATAGCCTTTTTCTAAACCCCAAATTCCCCCCGAAGTTCCTGCGTCCATAAAATGAATGCCTTTCTGGCCCAGGCGCTCCCCCCGCCGCATGGAATCGCTATAACGGGAATTGCCTCCGTCGACAATGAGGTCGTCCGGGGAGAGGTGCCCCGCAAGTTCCAAGAGGATGGATTCGGTGGCATCGCCGGAGGGAACCATACACCACACCGTTCGGGGTTTTTTAAGTTTGCCAACCAGTTCTGCGAGACTGTAAGCCCCATCGGCTCCTTTCCCCACAAGAGACCGGGTTTTATCCGGGGTTCGATTAAATACCACCCCCCGGTGCCCCCCTCGCAGGAGTCGCTCCACCATGTTGGCCCCCATGCGGCCAAGACCAATAAACCCAAATTCCATTAATTATTCCTCACTGTTTTTTTCCCGGAGCAACCAACATCGATTCTTTTTTAGCCCGCAGACCGGCCAAAAGTTTATCGTAGGCATCAACGAATAGTTTAATACCTTCGGTCTCTAGGGTATCGGTCACCCTACGTAAATCAATTTTGTGATTTTTTAGTTGTTCCAGCACTTCACGCGCTTTGTCCACTCCACTTTCTAAGGTGTCGGCCACGGTGCCATGGTCCAAGAAAGCCTCGAGCGTGGCCGGCGGAAGGGTGTTGACCGTGTTCACCCCAATCAGGGGATCGACATACATCAAGTCTGCATAGTGGGGGTTTTTTGTGCTGGTGCTGGCCCAGAGAGGACGTTGAGGACGAGCCCCCTTTTTTTTCAGGGGATCCCATGGGGGGCTCCCATAGGTTTTTTTGTAAAGCAAGTATGCCGCTTTAGCGTTTGAGACGGCGGTCTTGCCCAATATCTCCAAAAGCTGGTCTTTTTCCGTTGCGATTTTAGAGTATTGAATCTTTTCTTGGATCATTTTATCCACAGCCACATCGATCCGGCTCACAAAAAAACTGGCCACGCTTTCAACGGCTGGGGGGAGCCCCTCCGCAATTCGGGTTTCCATGGCGCGTTTGTGCGCTTCCAACACCTCGTGGTAACGCTCCACGGAAAAAATCAGCGTGACGTTGATGGGAATGCCCTCCGCTAACGCTTTTTGAATGGCGGGAAGTCCTTCTTTTGTGGCAGGTATTTTCACCATAATGTTGGGACGGTCCACCAGTTTCCAAAGGCGTCGAGCTTCCGCCAACGTCCGCTCTGTGTCTCGGGCGAAGGCGGGAGACACTTCAATGGAGACAAAACCGTCCGTCCCCTTTGACTCCTCATACACCCCTTGAAATTGGTCGGCCGCGTCACGCACGTCGTCGGCCGCCAGACCGTCAAAGATCTCCTCCATGCTTTTTTTTCCAACAAAAAGACGTCGAAGAGAGGCATCATAGGCCGTGCCATGGGAAAAGGCTTTTTCAAAGATGGCGGGGTTGGAGGTCATCCCCCGAAGGCCAAGCTCAATTAATTTTTTGAGTTCGCCGGACCGCAACATGTCCCGGTGGATATTGTCCAACCACACGCTTTGGCCATGAGCCAGTAATTCCTTTAATCGTGTCATGTGAAAATCTCCGTTGTTGCCTATTTGTTTAAGCGATTTTGATTTAAGGGGCCCCGATGCAATTTTATTTCGCCCCGCCGCGCACCCGTGCAAGAGTTTTTCGTGCCGCGGCGACGACAGAGTCAACCGTAAAACCTAATTTCTCTTGGACAATTTCCCCAGGAGCGGAAGCGCCAAAGCGGTCCAACGTCACAAGTTCTCCGTAAGGGCCGCCAAATTTATGCCATCCAAAGGAAACCCCCGCTTCCACGACAACCCTCGCCATTGCCGCGGTGGGAATCACTGTTTCTTGATAAGACATCGATTGAGATTCAAAGAGATCGACACTGGGGAGACTCACAACGGCGGCCTTGATCCCTTCTTTCGTCAATCGACCCCAGGCGGTTAAGGCCAGCGCTACTTCGGCCCCGGTGGCTATCAATAAAACGTCAATAGGGCCCTCTGGCGTCACCCGGTAACCACCCCGGAGGAGCCCCTCCGCCGAAGAAAAAATGGCCCTGTCCCAGGTCGGAAGTTTTTGACGTGAGAGGATCAGTGCGGTGGGCCCGTTTCGTCGCCGGAGCGCCGCTCGCCAAGCCTGGGCTGTTTCGTTTGCGTCGGCTGGACGAATCACGGAAAGGCCGGGAATACACCGAAGACTGGCCAAATGTTCCACCGGTTGATGGGTGGGCCCGTCTTCTCCCACCCCAATGCTGTCATGGGTAAAAACGTAAATGACGCCTAACTTCATTAAGGCCGCCAGACGCATGGGGGGCCGCATGTAGTCAGCGAAAGTTAAGAAAGTGGCTCCAAAGGGAATAATCGTTCCCGAAAGGGCCATTCCGTTAAGCACAGCGCCCATGGCATGTTCCCGAATCCCGAAATGGAGGTTACGCCCAGAAGTGGACGCGCTGAAATCCCCTCCTCCTTCGATGTGGGTGTTGTTGGAGGGGGCCAGATCGGCGGATCCTCCCACCAAGGCGGGGAGAACCAGAGCCAACGCGTTGATTACTTTCCCTGAAGCTTGTCGCGTCGCTTGGGAATCGCCGGCTTTGAACACGGTCAATTTTGTCTCCCACCCTTCTTCCAAAGGTGATTTTTGGAGCGCATCCCATTGGGTGGCCAAATCGGGATAGGATTTTCGGTAGGCGGCAAACATTTCGTCCCATTTGGCCTGGGTGGCGTGTCCCCGCTCAACCGTTTTGGCCCAATGGGCCCGGGCCTCATCGGGGACAAAAAATGTGGGGGTTTCCGGCCAGTGGAGATTCTTTTTGGCCAAGGCGGTTTCTTTGGGGCCCAACGGTGACCCATGGGCCTCGGCCGTGTCTTGTTTGTTGGGTGCGCCGAACCCAATGTGGGTCCGCGCGATGATGAGAGTGGGTTGATCCGAAACGGAGAGAGCCGTTTCAAAAACGGATTGAACGGCCGCCAGATCTTCCGGGTCAGGGAGTCGAAGAATTCTCCAACCAAAGGATTCAAAACGACGTCCCACGTCTTCCGAAAAGGCTAAATTTGTCGAACCCTCAATCGTGATGGCATTATCCAAATAAACATACTTAAGTTGGCCGAGTTTCAGATGACCCGCCAAAGACGCCGCTTCGCTGGAGATCCCTTCCATCATGTCGCCATCGGAAACAAAAGCCCACACGTTGTGGTCGACGATCGTAAATCCAGGTCGGTTAAACCGCTCGGCCAGGAATCGTTCGGCGATGGCCATGCCCACGCCATTGGCGAACCCTTGGCCCAGGGGGCCCGTGGTCGTTTCGACACCCTCGGTGTGGCCCGCTTCAGGGTGGCCCGGGGTTTTGCTGTTCCATTGGCGGAAATTTTTTAGATCTTCCAGGGAAAGGTCATACCCGGTTAGATGCAATAGACCATAGAGCAACATGGAGGCGTGCCCGCAGGACAACACAAACCGATCGCGGTTCGTCCACTGAGGATTTTTCGGGTTATGGTTGAGAAGGCGCGTCCAAAGCACATACCCCAACCCTGCAGCTTCCATGGGAGTGCCGGGATGTCCGGAATTGGCTTTCTCCACCGCGTCCACAGCAAGAAAGCGAAGGGTATTCACACACAAACGATCCATGTCCAACGTGAGGGAAGAATTCATAGTTTAGAAGAGGAATTATACAAACAATTCAAATCTTTTGGGGGAGGTGGTTTTTCCTTAAAAACTTTCAGTGGGGCGCAAGGACCGGCCCCGTGCAGAGCGCGATCAAACAGAAAATTGTGAGTTAACCTGAAAATTTCAATTGTCTGACCATTTCCGTCCGGGAGGGCTGGAAAATTATGTTCCAGACCCTGTCGACGGTAGCCCTGTGCCAACCGGGGAATCCCGGTTAACGAGAACGTTCATTTTTTTTACTTCTGGGGAAGAAACAGGGAGCGGCAGGGTGAAAAAGAATTGGCTCCCCTTGCCGGGTTCGGATTCGACCCAGATTTTCCCTCCATGGGCTTCCACCGCCAGTTTACAGAAGGTGAGTCCCAGGCCGCTTCCGACCCGGTGGTTTAGCCGTTTGGCTTCGGCCTGGCTAAATTTATCAAAGATGCGTTCCTTGAAATCTGGGGGAACGCCCTCTCCGGTGTCTTGGACGCTGACAATGAACGCATGGGCGACCATGTCCAACCGAACGTGAATGGAAATCTCGGTTCTGGCCGGAGTATGTTTCAATGCGTTGGTGAGGAGATTGGCCAGAACCCGGTGTACAAGATCTCGATCTGCCCAGGCTTTTGGCAAATGGTTGTCCACCTCCACTGAAATGACTTTGTTTTCTTTGGCGATCTGTATTTCAAGATCGTCAACGCATTGTCCAGCCAATTCCAACAACGAGAAATAGTCTGGGTGGATTTTTAATTGTCCCTCCTCCATCTTGGCCATGTCCAGAAGGTTTTGAATCAGACGGAGAAGCTCCCTCCCCGATTTCGCGCCCAACGTCAGCAATTTCGTTGTGTCAGGCCCCAGCGAATTTCGATCCATTTGCAGGACACATTCGATGCTTCCCAGAGTGGCGGAGAGGGGATTTTTTAAATCATGAACGATCATGTGGGTCAGGTCTCGCTTGGTCCGGTCTGTTGCCGAGAGAGAGAGGGCCATTTGGTTGACGGTCTCCGCCACGCGTTCAAGTTCATCGCCTGTTTTGACTTCAATTCGTTTGGACAGGTCACCGCGGCCAATGCGTTGAAGTCCTTCCTGAAGAACATCCAAGGGTCGTAAGATCTTGGTGATAAGGGAAAGGCCTAAAAGCCAAAAAACAAGGCCCACCCCGGAAGCAATGATAAAAATCCTTTTACTCATTTGCCGAATGGGGGCCAACAGGTCTCGATAAGAACTTTCAACAAAAACACCCCACCCAACCCCAGGAACCCGATGGAACACCGCAAGGGTTTTTGCGGTTCGTGTCCCCTTTTCTTTTCGGCTGGGGTCGATGGCGTATCCATGGCCTCCCGACACGTCATTGATGAACACCCGGACCGGAGGGTGATCCGACCAATTCTCATTGGCCAACACACGAGAATGGTCCGGATGCGCCAACAGCTTTCCTTCTCCATCGACCACAAAGGGACGCAGAACCGGAGAGGCCGATTCGTCAACGAGAGTCCAGAGACTTTTCAGTCGAAGACGAGCGATGAGGGCTCCGCGCCCATGGCCGAAAGGGGTGGACAGAATCATGTGGGGGGCCTGGTCCTCCGCCGAGAAAAAAACAGGCCCTAGATAAGTTCGGCCCGCGGCGGCTTCTTCAAATTCTTTTTTCCCGCTACGCGAAAATGGATTTTTCCCCCACACCCAGCGTCCTTTCCGCTGATAGACCCGCGCTCTTCCTCGGCCTTGCCCATCGTAGGTCGCGACATCCACCATGTCTGGGGATCGCGCGACAAAACGCCGAAGCGAGGCCATCTCATTTTGATCGGAACGGCGTTGGTACCGTTGCTCCGCCGCCAGAGCTGAAAGAGCGCGCCGGGCGCCATCAATGTGACCGGCGATTTTTTCGGCAATCCGTCGAGAAAGTTCTTTCTCTTCGCGAACAGCGGCCTCCCGAAGTGATCGGTGAACGGTGGCATACACCCCGGCCGCCGTTGCCAGGGGCGGAACAATCAGGGCCAAAGTAAAAAAGGCGAGAAGACGCGAACGAATGCCGGGGGGTCTCATAAACAAGAACTTTTTTTTCTCCGTTATCACGAAGGAATTCTAGCGCAGGGCATGGCCGCCGTCAATGCCCGTCCCGTGGAGGGTGAGTCGTTCCTCAACGATGGAGAGGTTTTTGCGGGCTTCGGGGTGGTCGGGCTTTTTTTGAAGGAATTCTTTATACCGAACGACCGCGGACATGTCGTTGCCAAGCTGGGCGGCCATGTCAGCGGCCATCAAACGTGGAAGGGGATCTTCGGGAAATAAGACGATCAAGCGTTCCGCGCGAGTGTAGGCATCGTTCCAGCGTGAAGCACGCGCGTCTTCGCGAATGGCAAAGAGGAGTTTTTTTCCTTCAATTATATTGGCGGGAAGGAGGGGTTCCACCCGTTGGATTCCGGCCCAGGCCTCCGCATGATCGAGTTCTCGGGCCAACACCCCTTCATACACTTTCCCGGCCTCAGAAAACCTCTCCGCCTTTTCCAATCCCTCTGCTAAATGGAGACGGAAAAGAAGGTCTTCCGGGAAAATCTCCACCGCGCGTTCCAGGCATTCTATCCGTCTGGGATCAGCTTTGTTTTTTTTTGCAAACTGATTTTCCAATGCAAGAACGCTTTCTTTTCGAAGCGGGTTTAATAAGATCGCCATTCGAAGGTCCAGCTCAGATTCTTCTTCACGCTGAAGAATCCGTAGCGCTCTTGCCCGTGATTCGAACAATTCATCGTAGCTGGGGTTGGAGTGAAGCGCGTCGGTGTAGCACTCAACGGCTTTTTCGGCATTGGCCTGAACCTCTTCTTGAAACCCCTGCGCACGAGCCGTTTCGGCTCGTCGTAAATAGAGATTCCCCAGTTCAAAGTTGATGTTGACGTCGTACCGTTTAAATTGTTTCGCTCGCAGAAACCCTTCTTCCCGCGCGATCGTTCTTGTTGAGAGCGAGTTGGGATCCTTTAAAAAGGCCGCCTCGCCCAGGACGTTTTGGAGGAGGGTCTTAATTCCAAAAATACATATACCGATAACAAACACAGCCCCGAGCCGTCTCAATAACGGGGGAAAAGGGCGAAACGTAAGGGTCTTTCCTGTGCACAGGCTGGCCCATTGTCCCCAGACCCAAAAAAAGAGGAACCCAGGAACAGCGAAAAAAAGGGATACGTTTCCCAGGGCGTTGTCGGCCGCCATTCCCCCCACCCCCGCCAAGAGGGCGGCCGCAAGAGATCTTTCGTCGGCGGAGAGTCGGTGGCGCGTTTTTAGGTGGGATACGGCTGTTAGGGTGCAGATCCAGAACAACAGGCCCAATCCGATCAGGCCGGTTTGGCTACCTATTTCAAGGAATAATTGGTGGGCGTTGTTGGCATGGGTGCGAAACGTGCGAAACAGGTCCAGTGGGATCAACCGTCCTTGGTAGTACGGAAAAAATAACTCAAAAAGTCCCCAGCCTTTTCCCACCCAAGGAGATTCTGTCCACATGTCCCAGGCCGATCGCCAAATTAAAAGCCGTTGATGCCAGGAGGCATAAACCACATTTCCGGTGATTCCGCGCCACAGGTCTAGCATGCGCGCCCACGGGACCGAGGACCCTAATGTGGAGGCCGGCCAAAAGAGGATAACGGAAAAAACGGCCCCGATCCAAATCGCTCCCCGTTTAAAAGTACGGGACAGGGTCTTCCAATCAAGACAAACATAAAGCGTTAGGGCGATCCCCGCTCCGATCCAAGAAGAGCGTGTCATGGTACAGGTCAGAGCGGCGGTGTAGATCACTCCCGTTGAAGCCCATCCCCACGCCTGGACCGTTGATGGTGCGATCAGAAATTGATGGAGGAGGAGAGGGAGGAGAAGCACCAAAACAGATGAAAGAAAGTTGGGGTTGCCATAGGTGGAGACGGGACGCCCCGCGAACGCATTGACACTCTTTCCCCATAAAGGGTCTATGCCGAAGTATTGGATGAGACCGTAGACCGCCGCAATCCCTCCCACCGCGATCATCACTTTTCGCAAAACAAGGGATTGTGGGCCTTTCGGAAATTGGGTGGAAATGAAAAAGGCACCCAAAGCATTGACCCAAAGGAATAAAATTCCTCTGACGCCCTCATGAAAAATCCCAGGTCGGAAAAATGGACCGTGCGTCCAAAACGAAATACCCAACGTGGCGAGGGCCCAAAATCCAAAAAGGATGAGAGGAAAATCGAGGGCGGTTCCAACGACAGACAAGGGGCGTGAACGCCAGAGGTGGACGCCCAACAATCCTCCAGCGACAAGAAGACCTGACTGCAGGAAGACGATTTGGATGCTATACGGGTTTTGAGTGAAATGGGTCAAAAAAATAAGCGGTGCTAAAGCATGGATCCCAACGCAAAGAAAAAATAATACTTTCACTCAACGGGTCATCCCGGCGAAAGCCGAGATCCAGGTGTTGTGTTGGCATCGGGGGGAGGGGTGAATACTCTTTTGACATCTGCGTCTTCAGGGGCCCATCCCCGGAGTTTAAGCCAAAGTTCTTTGGCCTTATCAAATTCGCCTACCCGGCTGTAGAGTACCGCCAGAGATTTAGCGGGATCTACCCCAACGGTTTCTTCCAATTTGGATTCCTTGGCCAGTGTCAGTGCCTTCAAGTAATATTCTTCTGCTTTGGCGTATAAGGGCGACTCTTTTGGGAGTTTCGCGGGGTCTGGATATTTGTTGACCAACTGAACATAAAAGAGCCGGCCCAGATTACTGTATGTTTCAATATTTCTGTCGTAATAGATGCGATTAACGACATTGGAGGAATTAAAGACCAACGCTCCCAAATACGCTTCTTCCGCTTTGTCCATGTCCCCTCGATTAAAGTGTACGTACGATTGGCGATAATAATTGGGAGGAAACACAGGATCCAAAGAATGATAAAGATCAAAATTTTTGAGAGCCAAGTTCCACTGTTCGTCTGCCTTGTCTTTTTCCCCGAGAGAGGTGTGCATTTCGCCCCTCTTCAGATGAACCAACCCCACTTGGTGGTGGGTCTGAACATAATTAGGCGCGAACGTTTTGACCCGACCGTAGGCGTTCAGGGCCTTTTCCCAGAGTTGAACGGCCTGCAGACGCAAGGTCTCCGCTTCATTTACAGCGCCTCTCTGACGTGTTTGGCGCGACGCCTCATAAACGGAGGATCCCCAATCATTGTGAACATTGCCAATGAAATAACCGGACATGGGGAACCCAGGGTTTAAGCGAAATGTTTTTTCATAATGTTCCAGGGCCCCCCCGACACGATCGTATTCTTGTTTCATGTCGTCTGGAAACCCTGCCGCGTTGATTTTTTGATCCGATTCTGGTGAACGATTCCAAATCATTTGTTTTGAAAAAAAGATGGCCACATTGTGGCTCACATCGCCTAAAAAATAACCACGCCAAACGGAAGCGCCGACCCCCCACATCGATAGGGCCACCACCGCCAAGGAGATTTGTATGAACGAGGGGCCAGGGCCTGGGAGAAACTCGAGGGGGCTTCGGATATTCTTAGGCTCTATCCGCCGGAGCAGGGTCCAAACGAAAAAGAAGATCAGTGCCGAGAAAACGCGGATCACATGCCCCGCATTCAACCCGTAAAGAAAGAGGCTCTTCAATTCAAAAAGTTCTCCCAGCGCGCACAAAGCGGCGGCAAAGAGAAAAGCCATACTTGAAATTCCGGGAGAATCCGCTGAGAGGCGCCGTTCCAACAATTCACCCAAGACGAGTAGGCAGGCTCCGACGAAAAGAACACCGGAAGGCCCCATCAGAGGTCTTAGATGTTCATCCGGAAAAAGAAAAAATCCCATCCAGAGCACGACCGTTGCCACCCGGGCCCCAAGGTCGGCCCGGCTCGATCGGTCCTGTTGTTCAGGCATGGGATGATGACGAACAAAGCTGGTCACAAGTGCAGGAAGAAAAAAAGAAAAAATGCCGGAGGAAACAAATCGGACAGAGACATCCATGAACCAATGAATCAGCGCCGCCCACCAGGCTCCCAGGTAGGCGAGGACTTTGTACACTTTGTCCTCAAAGGCGATCTGGGGTGGAGGTCGGGGCCCTTCCTGGGTCAATCGGTTCAACAGTCGCAATCCCATTACGCTGACGCTGACAATGAGCCACAGAAAAATTCCAAATCCGATCATTCCTTCGTCGTACATCACTTCCAGATATTCATTTTCCGCGTGGTCTGTCTCCGTATTGGATCGTCCTTCTAAAAGGATGATTTCAGGCCGTCGAAACGCCGGATAGGCCCACTTAAAACTGCCGATGCCGGTCCCCCACAGCGGTTGAGTTCGAATCATATCCCAAGTGGCGATCCATGTGAAGACGCGAAAATCAACGGATTGTTTGCGCTGTTGGGCGTAACGACGAACCACGGCAAAGCCCGTGACGGCAACAAAGATTGAAATGACCAACAATCCCACCGTTATTCGACGCCCTTTTTTTCCGACCAAAACACCCCAGCCAAAAGGGCCGATGCGATCACCGCCGCCAAGAACCCGACCCAGGCTCCTTTTGTTTCAGTGGAATAAAGATTTATGAAAGTCGCTCCTAAAAAAACCAACATTCCGCTGGCTGAAGCGGAAGGGCTCTTCCACCAAATCAAGCCCAAAACAGCCACAAGACATCCGATCAATCCCAGGGTCACCCACAATTGGTTTTGGGCGGTGATGCCGCCAAAGGAGTTAGAAAAGAGTTTGTCCGTCAAAATCACCACAGGAACAAGCAGGGCTATCAGGATGAAAGGACGAAATGTTTCCCCGCCGTTCCTAAAAAAGAGAGCGATCAGAATGGGTGTGATAATGACAAGAAAATTTCCATAAAAATTCGGATTTCCAAAACTGGAGAACACCCGGAGCCCAAAGGCTTGCCGCCAAATGAATGGATCCAACCCCACTTTCGTCATTCCAGGAGGAAAAAGCCGCCCATCAAAATATTGAACAAAACCATAAAATACCGTCACCGCAAATCCCGCGATCAACCACCTCATCAACCGCCGATGACGGTCCATCCCTCGGAATTCCGCAATCACAATGAGGGCCATGAATGAATAAAAGACGCGCCGAGAAAATTCCTCTAGACTCCCGGCACGAAACGACGAATGGAAATAGGAAATCGTCCCACTGGCCAAAATGGCCAAAAATGGAGCCACCAGAGGAAGGTCCTTTTTGGCGAAAGGCCAGCGTTTTTGAAAGATAAGTTGGAGCGCCCAAAAAAGGATAACCATACCGCATCCAGCCTGAGCGAGAGTGATTTTGACCTGAGCAGAGTCGTAGGTTCGGAGGTAAAAAGAGATGCTGACAAGGAAGTAGGTGACCGGGAGAGAAAAAGCCACCATGCGCGAAAAAAAATCACCAAGGACGGATGAGGAGATTGTCTTTAAAGGGAGGAAGGTCCCCCCCCCATCCCCGCCTGATTTATAATGCGTGAGAACCGATTTCATCGTGGTGTCATTTTTTTAAAAAAATCAGCCGAGGATCGGAATCGAACCGACAACCTGTCCCTTACGAAGGGACTGCTCTGCCAGTTGAGCTACCTCGGCAATGATGAAAAGCCCGTTTTTGCGCTCCTATTGAGGGCGGCGTGTCTCTTTCCTTTTTCAATTCAACTTTGGATCCTTGTTGCGAAACAATGCTATCTTTTCTGGAAACAACGGACAATACTGTTTTAGGCGGATCGCCCAAAATCGTAGGGTGTGGAATGGACTTCTGGGGGAGAATCGAAGTTATGCGCTGGGGGAGGGGAGGACAATGTCCATTCTAACGTCTGCGCATTCCAGGGGTTTCCAGAAGCCGGAGGGCCGCGTCGCAGGGACCGAATCATGTTAAAAAGAAAGATCGCGACGGAAATAAAGATCACAAAGGCGGAGACGCTGATCCACATTTGAAGGGGGCCCATTTCGGGTGGGAAATCGGCGACCCGTCGACGAAGGCCGTGGGTGCCGGTCCAAAACATGGGAATGAACGTGGCATTGAACCCGTAGAAAAAAAGGGCGAAATGCCAACGTCCTAGTGTTTCATTGTAAAGTCGGCCCGCCATCTTGGGGAACCAGTAGTAGACCCCGGCAAACATGGCAAAAATTGTCCCGCCCACTATAGTGAAATGAAAATGGGCGGTGACAAATAGGGTATCGTGCAAATGAACATCCGATGGCACGTCTGCCAAAAATATTCCCGTGAGGCCTCCGATCAGAAAGTTGGCGATGACTCCAACGGCGAAGAGAGTCGGGGTTGTGAAGCGGATTTGGCCTCGCCACAGGGTTCCCAACGACGCCAAGAACATGATACCCGTGGGGATAGAAATCAATTCTGTTGTGATGAGAAAAGGGAAATTGAGGAGGCCCCACATCCCGCTGGTAAACATGTGGTGAGCCCAGACCACAAAACTGAGGACCACGATGATCCACAAGGAAAGGACGGCCAGAGGGTAGGCGAAAAGGGGTTTCCGCGAGAAGACAGGCAATACCTCCAATAAAAGTCCAAAGGCGGGGAGGATCATGATATACACCGCGGGATGGGAATAAAACCAAAAGAGGTGCTGAAAGAGGATGACGCTCCCCCCACGTGCGGGGTCAAAAAAAGAGGTGTTAAGAACTCGATCAAAAATGACCATAAAAAGAGAACTGGCCACGACAGACGTCGCGATGGTAATCACCACGGCGGTGGCGGCAATTGAATGAACAAAAATCGGGATTTTGAAAAACGTCATTCCTTTCGCCCTCATGCGAATGATTGTCACGAGCAAGTTGACGCCTCCGAAAATCGAAGAAAATCCAGAGGTGGCAAAAGCCAAGAGAAAGAAGAGTTTCCCCACAGGTCCTTTCGTGCTTAATGGGGCGTAGGCTGTCCAACCAAAATCAAATCCGCCATTAAAAAGGGCGGAAACTAAAATCAAGACGGCCGGGGGAAGGAGCCAAAAGCTCAAGGCGTTTAATCGGGGGAAAGCCATGTCTTTGGCCCCAATCTGCAAGGGCACAACATAGTTGCCAAACCCTCCCACAATGGCTGTCAAAGCGACCAACACCATGCCAATGCCATGGGAACCCATGACAGTGGAGTATGTTTGGGTGGACATGAATTGAAGACCTGCGCGGGCTAATTCGGTTCGCATGATCATGGCCATGATCCCAGCGAAAAAGAACAAGAAAAAACTGGCGAATAAATACTGAACACCGACGACCTTGTGGTCCGAATTAAAACTAAGGTAGCGGGAAATGCCATGGATTTCAGGTTCTTCCTCTTCGTTCAACCAACGGCGAAACGCCGTCCCTCCCCCCCCCACGGCAAGGTAGACAGGAATCGCCGCCACATAGGCGATGGCCGCAGAGGCTTCAGCCGACAGTTGAATTTTCAATAAAAAGAAGAAGCCTAAAAAAGAAATAACCCCAGCGATAATGCCACGCACGAGTCCCGGTATCACCAGCTTTCCCCCTTCAAACGGTCATTGAATTCCGCCTCGTCCACCACATCCACCCAAGCGGTCATAATCGTGTGGTCCATGCCACAGAGTTCCGAACAGCGTAATTCGTAACTCCCCTTGAGAGTGGGAGTGATGACGAGCTGAGTGATTTTCCCTGGAACCACATCCTGTTTCAGTCGGAATTGAGGGACCCAAAAAGAATGGATCACGTCGGAGGATTTAAAAAGGAGCCGCGCTTTTTTTCCGACAGGAAGCACCAGGCGGGCGGAATATTGTTGTTCCACCGGGTAGAAAAACTCCCATGAGAATTGCGACGCGTTAACGTTCACTTCCAAATCTGCTGTCTGTTGGGAAGCGTGGAGCCGGCGAAGCTCAATGGATCCAAACGCGGCCAATCCCAGAGTGAGAGCGAAGCTCATCCCAATCCAAAGGGATTCCACCCAACGTCCCTTGCTTTGGTCAAACTTCTCCCCCTCGCCGCCCTTTTTCTTTGCACGAAAAAAAAGGAGGGCGTAGAAGAGTGCCGCCATGACGAGAGAGTAGATGGGGATTGAAAGCCACAGGACGATGTTAAAGGCGTGATCCACAAATTCAGCTTCCGCCGCCGCGGCCAGCGGCATCATGGGATAGGTTTTAAAAAGCCAAAAGAGCCCTAACGAAAATAGACCCGCCATCCCCGTGATGATAAAAAAACCGCGCGCTTTTTTCATGGGACTTCTCTCATCAAAGCGGATGCCGCGTCTGCCATGCGGCGGGCCATGCCGTCGTTGGAAGATTCGAAATACTGGCGAATTCTCCCCTGTCCGTCAACCAAAACAAATTTTGTGCTATGAATGACCCGGAACCCCGATTCCGCCGCCGGATCTTCCATCATGGGAAGTTTAAACCCCTCAAACACCAGTTTGTAAAGGGTGGGTTTATCCGCTCGGAGGAAAAACCAACGGGCAGGATCCGCCTCGAACCGGCGTGCGTATTCGGCCAGCACGGTTTGATCGTCGCGGTCAGGGTCCACAGTAAAGGTGATCAGGCGAACATTGTTCGGAAGAACCTTTTGAAGTTCAGCCATTTTGGCCGACATAAGCGGACAGGGACCGCCACAGCGAGTAAAAATAAAATCCGCCACCCATGGGTGACCGCGTAGATCCGCCAACGCCAAAGTGGTGGGACCGTTGGCCGTGGCCGCCGGGAGAGTAAAATCCGGCACATGGCCCAAAGCTTCTGGTCCTGCCCTACGCGCCGCGATCCAATTCCACAGGGACCCCCCCAAAAAAATCAGGCCGATCGCCAGTCCTGCACCCGCCAACAGAAATCGCCGTTTCATCGGTTAAAGAGGCCCACGTCGGGGAATATTCCAAACGCCAAAATAAGGACAGCCAAAACACCTACAATCACCGCCCCACGGGGCACAGCCCCGGCGGTTTTAAGACGCATGAAATACCATCCAATTAAAAAGGCTTTGAACGCCGCAAACGCCAACGCAACGGTCACCGCCATTCCACTTCCCAGGTGGAGCCGAGACGCCCCCACGCTGACCAACGTCACAAAGACCAACCCAATAAAAAGCACTGTCGAGAATTTTTCTTCGTTCATATAAGGTAGAACAACGGAAAAAGGAAAACCCACACAACATCGACAAAGTGCCAGTAAAGCCCAGCGTATTCCACTTTTCGGGCAAAGGCAGGCGACGCGATACGGCGGGGGGCCCCGCGTTTTAATAACCAATTCCAAAGAATTCCAATCACCACGTGGAGTCCGTGAAACCCAGTCAGGACAAAATAGAATGAGATGAAGATATTAAGCCCCGGGTTGGCCTCCATAAAAGGACTGCGAGGAAAATACCCGTGATGAATCTTCAAAGCATACTCGCCGATTTTGACGCAAAGGAAAAGCAACCCCAAAAAAATGGTGTATCCCATGAAGCGGGAAAATGTTTTCTCGTCGTGTTTCTCTGATGCCAACACCGCCCGCACCATGGTGTAGGAACTGGAAATTAAAATAAGTGTGTTCGTGGTGGCCAGGGCAAGGCCAACGGGATATCCTTCTTTCGGCCAAGCCGGAGCCCCGATGGCACAAACGGAGCTCCCATAACGTAACATGAAATAACTAACGAGGAATCCGCCAAACAGCATGATTTCGGAGAGAATAAAAGCCAAATCCGATCTGCCCGATATCCGAATGCGAGGACGCCTCGTCTTTAGCGTGCACAAGAGTGTTCATAGGGTGGTTGAATGGTGACAATAGTAGTAGGTTTTCTTTGGTTTGGCAACGGTTGGGGGGACTCTCCCTGCTTAACCTCGGAGCGGATATTTAAAGTACTTTAGATAAAGCTGAGGTCCCCGCTACGTGAATGGTTTGGGTGGGAAAGGCAAACGACACATTGCGAGAGTCAAACTCCATTTTAATGGCTAGGTTAATGGCTTGTTGAACGTCCATGCTTACGTTGTAGTCAGGGGAAAGGACGTAGAAAACGATTTCAAAATCCAAGCTGGAGGGGCCAAACGCCACAAAATGGGCACGATCAAAGCGGGTCTGGGGAACAGTTTCAACAATGGTCCGCAAGAGGCCCGGGATTTGTTGAACGACGTTGACCGGAGTATCGTAGGTGACGCCCACACGGAACAATACGCGCCGTTCCTGCATTCGCTTGAAATTCTGAACACGTGACCCCGTGAGATCGGTGTTAGAAAAAACCAGTTGTTCCCCCCCCAAACTCCTGAGACGAGTTGTTTTGATGCCAATGACCTCCACCGTTCCTCGGGCCTCGCCCACAACGATAAAATCCCCCACCTCAAAGGGTTTGTCAAACAGAATAGACACATAACTCAAGAGATCTCCCAAGATCGCCTGAGACGCCAACGCCACGGCAACGCCGCCAATCCCCAACCCGGTAATGATCGCAGAAAGCTTGAACCCGAAATTGTCCAGAAGGATGATGGTCCCCGCGCCCCAAAGGAGGACAGTCAAAAAAGGGGTAAGGGAATGGGCCCGTCGAGCCAGATCCGCATCCCCGTGCCGAGGCAACCACACGTTAAAAATGAGAAATTTCAACATCCCGTTGGCCAGTCGCACCCCTGCCCAAAGAAACCAAAACGCCGTCACATAACGAAAAAGGTGGGTGAGCGTTGGTGAAAGAGAGAGGGCTGAAAAGGAGACGATGAAAGCCCCCAAATACAAAAAGGCGGGGAGGTGGTTGCCGAGACCTTCCAGTAAGAGGTCGTCAAATTTCGTTTTAGAGTTTTCCGCCCATTTTTTAAATCGAGACATCCCCCACCGATTAAAGGCCCACACCGTGAGCGAAAGAAAAATCCACACGGCCAAGGCCGTGGCGTAAGGCACCGCGCCGCGACCGGATTCAAGTTTGGCAATAAATTCAGGAAATGCGTGAATGTTCATGGGAGGACCAATGAGTGTGACAACACAAATCCCAGCTGCTGCCCCATTCCTCGGACAATGGGAAAACCGAGCAATGGGGCAACGAAGCCGTCTGAGATCAGAACCGAATTAGGATTTTTTAAGAGACGCCAGGTCCTTGCTGAAATGGGCCCATGCCTCTTTAAGGTCAGAGACCAACCCCGCCAGTTCAGACTTATTAACCTCTTTCATACGACTATACCGATCGCTCACTTGATCCACGGTCTTTTTAAAGTTAGCCTGATTGATCTCGTTTAAACCGCCCAACGTTTCTTTAATCTCTTTTTTCATTTTCTCAGCCCAGAGTTGTGTTTTTACTCGGACTTTGGGATTTTTCTTGTAAAGAAGAAACGCCCCCGCTGTTGCGGCCAACGCTAACCCAAACCCCGTTCCCAAAGCTTTCGTCACTTTACCCATAACCGCCTCCTCGGACGGCCATCGCCACAAGCCGTCAAGACCTAATAATACCAAAAGAAAGGCAGGTTAATCCTCTTTGTGAACGGGAAAGTGGGCCAAAATTTTAAGCTGGTCGATTGTTAAGAGTTTTTCCGCTTCAGGAAAAAGAGAAATTTCCTTGTGTTCCATGTGGGGGAGGTTTGCGAAAATTTCAAGGCAAAAAAGCATCCCGGGAGAAAAAGCCTTTGAATTTATTTTTGTGGATTTATCGGTGGGGTATGGCTTTCAAACTCTCTCCTGCGTGCCAAATCATCAACCACGGATGCCGCGGAAACATGCGCCGCCCGGCTTCCCGCGTCACCCTGCGAGCCTCTCATTATTTCTTGCCCATGGCCGCCCCGCACTTCGGACATGTCAAAGAAGAAAATCGAAACCGGCTTTGGGGGAACCGACGTCCCACATTTAGGGCAATGCCCCCCACCCGTCCCGCCTTTGTTTAGGCCTTTTAATCCCGTGTCCGAGATCGTCCCCGGCCCCTCAAATGTTTTTCCGACCTTCATGGTATTTTGTTGGTTTCGCCCCGGCATGTGTTATCCCCCTATGACGATAAGAGTATTTGGTTTCTGATCGTGCCCTCAGTGGCTAAAAAGCAGGATAAAATTCAGATAGAGCCATGGTTTCTAATTGTCTATAAGGTATCAATCGGGAGGCTACGGGAAAGATATGTTCCTCTTCGTTATTCATGTGGGGCAAAAAAGCTTCGGCGAGGTCTCGATAACTTTCAAACCATTTCGCGCTGAGCGGACGGGACACAAGATCCTGTTCCAGAACGTAAACACACCTTCCCACGCTAAAATGCTCATCTTGCAAATGGTGAAAAATTTCCGAGCGTGCGACATCGCTGGAAGCGGGTTTCAGATACCCCAACAATGCAGGAAAAAGAACAGACGATTCCCGTCGAAGATGAATCCGGTGCCTGTCACGAAACAATTGAACCAATTCCGAAGCACGAAGAATCGTCTCTTCTAAAGCGGGGGAAGAAGAAAGACTTTCAAGTTTCTCTAACGTCTCTTTGAAATAAGCGTGATCGTCAAAGAGTTGTTGAACAATGGTCATAGGGCCCTCCAGAAAAAAAGCGCCAACCTTCCTTCCCCCGGCCTCTGATGTTATTAAGCCTGCCCGCCTTGGGTAAACACCAATATTCTACTTAAATTTTACACCACAGCCATAAGGTTTCGTGGTCGATGTGGAAATCGGTTTCCCCTCCAACGCTTCGTTCAATCCCACCCGAACGTAATTTACCGCCCCCTTCACGTCGGCCGGATCCGCGGAGGGCTTATCGTCAATGGCGCCTTGATAAATCAAAATTCCTTTCGGGTTAATAATAAACATGTGCGGAGTGGTCTTGGCCCCATATAACCGGCCCACCTTGCCCCATTCGTCCAAAAGGATTGCCGTGGCAACCCCGCCCTTTTCCTCAGCCACCTTCCGCCATTCCATGGGTTTCATGTGGCCTTGTTTGCCTTCCGCCGACGAACAAACCGACAGCCATTGAACACCTTTGCCCACAAACTCTTTTTGAAGTGCCTGCATGTTACCCGAATCGTAATGTTTTTTAACAAAGGGACACCCGTGATTGATCCATTCCAAAACCACAAATTTGTCGCGAAGCTTCGCCAACGATACCGGTTGACCGTTGATGTCTTGCAACGTAAACTCCGGCGCCGGCTGACCCGTTTCCACAGCAAAACCAATCGATACAAACCCCAAGATCATCCCCAACACCGTCCATCGTTTCATAAGGATCTCCTTTTTATTGCTTCGATCACAATATCTGGCGTCAGGAGAGTGGGCAAAACCACCGGATCCCGACCGGGATAATATAGCACGTACAGAGGCACACCGTTGCGCCCAAACTGTTCCAACGCCTGACTGATGGCGGGATCGCGGTTCGTCCAGTCGGCAATAATTACGGTAATCCCGTTGTCCGCAAAGGCCTGCTTCACTTTATCGGTCGAAAGAGTCGTCCGCTCGTTCACCTGGCAGGTGATACACCAGGCCGCCGTAAAATCAACAAACACCGGCCGCCCCTCCGCCAAGAGGGATTCCACTTTCGCTTGGGAATACGAGGTCACCCCCGCCGGTTTTAATTGAATGGCCAACACCCACAACAGCCAAAGACAGGTGCCAAAGAAAAGGATGGAGAGCCCTTTTTTAAGCCGTACCATCCACCCCCCCGGTTTCGGGATCCACCGAACGGCTCCCGGAAAGAAAGATAACAAAACATAAGGAAACGCCATCCCAAATCCCATAGCCCCAAAGATGGCCAACGACACCCCCGCCGGCTGAGTCAACGCAAACCCCAACGCCGATCCCATAAAAGGCGCTGTGCAAGGAGTTGCCACTAAAACAGCCAACACCCCGCTAAAAAAAGCATTCGCCGCCGATTTCCCCCCCAACAACCCACCCAACCCGATTAAGGAAGTCCCAATCTCAAAAACGCCCAAAAGGTTAAGCCCCAACAAAAAGAAGAGCCCCGCCATAAACCCCACAAATATCGGCGATTGAAGTTGAAACCCCCACCCCAACTTCTCCCCACCCGCCCGAAGAAAAATCAAAAGTCCCGCCAAAGCCAAAAACGAAACTAAAACCCCCGCCCCATACAGTATCCCATGCCGCCGAAGCGTTTCCCGAGGCGTCTCCAAAAACCCAATAACCTTAATGGATAACACCGGCAAAACACAAGGCATAAGGTTAAGCAACACCCCCCCCAAAAACGCAAACAACACCGCAAGTAACCCCCCTATTTTTCTGCCCTTCGTAGCACGGGCATCCTGCCCGTGTGCCGTTACCTCTAACCCCGCCCGAGCCAATTCAAAAAACGCCTTCATCTCATCCGACGGCGCCCCCGGCCGATCCGACACCGGCACCCCCACCGAAACTTCCGCTTTCCCCGGTACACACTCTTCTTTACATTCCAACCAAGAAACCATCGCCGCCAAATCCACGTTCCGCGCGCCCAATTTTTCCGGCGGAGTGATTAAAACCAAAAGCGAAACTTCCCCCTCATACCCAAAGTTGACAAGAGGCGGCATCTCAATGCGCTGAGGCACCGGCCATAAAATCTCCCCCGCCGTAAACCCCTCCGGCAGACGCCACTGAATCTTGGTGGGCAATCCCGAATCCCCGGGCTCTTTGTAATAGGTGTGCCACCCCGGGTCGTGGGATAATTTGACAGCAACAAAAAACGGCACCCCCGCCGCAACAGCCGAAGGTTCCGCCAAAAGTTCCACCCGCACATGGGCCCCCCCCGCCCGAAGTCCAACAACCGCCAAAAATAAAACCAATAGGGGACGGAGACAACTAATCAACTTATTTATAAACTCCCTCTGAAAACACACCGCATTCTCTTTATTCATGTTCACAGATATTTTTCCCCGCCATGGAAAGCTGATTGTCCTCTTCAATAAATTTGCTCCGCATCTTAAGAAACCCAATCAATTCTTTCGGCGTCATTTCTGAAGCCGAACAGGTGTGAAACCGCGCCTCCGCCCCAAACCGCTGAACAATGGCTTCCTCCAGTTGACTCTCAGTATAAGATCGTCCCGCCTCCACCATCATCCGCATCACATCATGGCCATGAATTGAATCAGACATAGAACCTCCCCTACATTTTATATTCCAGGGCAAGCGAACGGTTGATAAAAATTGGTGAGCAGGCCCTGAGATTGACAAAATAGAAATTAAATTCTAATTCGTCAAATATGCGAAACAGGCAACTTTAGACGAAATTGAAAGACCGGTTATCCGCCTCCCAAGCGGAGAAGGAAAACCATTGAAGTTCATTCTCTCTCCTCTTGGGAGAGGGTAGGGTGAGGGAGTTTTAATTCTTCGGTTTTGTCTTATCTAAACCACATTGGGGCTAGCGGAAGTGTCGCGTGGGTCGCGGTGTCGAGGGGCCAGCGTTTGCGGACGGCGCCGTTGCGGCGAATAGGCCGCAACGTTTGGCGCGGGGGAGCGACGGCGCGAACACTGCTAGAACAGGGCCCGGATCCGAAGGAGCGGCCTGCCCTTGTAGGAATAAATGGGATGGTGTCCGATTACGCGGCCCGGAGCGCAACGAGAAGTGCCTGAATTTCCTTATTGATCGTATTGGCGATGGTTTCGAAGAACAGGGGTAGATATTTTGTCCCTTTAGTAAAAGCCTCTTCAGTTCCATTTCGGGTGACCACTGTTTGTGCAAGTGGAATACCATTTTTTCCATATTCCCTTTCTACATCGACCATGTTTGTTGATGCAACCGCATTTCGATGCACATGGATTAATCCCCCCTGTTCAGTGGGAACATAGAACTTTGCCAAAATTTCGTTGTTGTCAGACAATTCGGACACAATCAAGGTCGGTTGATTTGCAATCAACAAACCTTTAAGAATCGCCAGGGCGGTCTCTTGCACATTGCGTTCCCATTGATCGAACCCAACAAAATTCAAGGTAATTCTGGTCTTCGGGCCGTTCGCTTCTGAAATCAAAAGGCCTATGTTTTTCCCTGCATCGAAAGCAACGCCTGGATTTTCAAAAATCCCACTCAGTGTCTTGATTTTGTTCTGGGATAAACCTGCGAACAGATTCGCATCGTCATCTAATAAAGGTGTCTGCGCGCGCAAATGTTTAGGCAATTTGACAAGCGGACCCATAAGCTTTAAAACAGCGGCTCTCGCCACCTGTTCAGAATTCATATAAAAAAACTATTCGCGGAGACTGATTTCCCCGGAGCGAAACTCGCCAGCCCAGCGGCAAGGGAAAAGACTGTCACAAATTTCTTAACAGAAGAAACGACATTTTTAGACAACACCGTGGAAGTCGCAAACCCTAAAATGGCCATCGGCGCCCAGCCCATTGATAGGGCATAGGTTGAAAAATTGCTAACGGTGCCAATAAGGAGGGCGCCCATCCCTGCGGTTGGGCCCTCAGAAAAAGATTGGAGAGTGGTAGGGTCAAAAGCTTGGGCGACAAGGGAAATCAAGAAAAAAGCGCTCATGGGAAAGTTGAAATTGGCAAGCACAATAGGCGCGACAATAATCGCAAATGTGGCTGAAACCATACTGGTCACAAGCGTTTTGGCTGTCGCGGACAAGGGTTTGTCTTGATTTAGAAGTTGTTTTGAGTCAAAGGCGTAATGGTCAAACGCGATAACAGAAAATGCAATTACAAAAAAGAAAGGGCTGGCCGTCAAAATAGGAAGGATCGCATAAGGCATCATCCGCCCCGTATTCGACCAGAAACCTTTGGCCGGTGGGCTTAGACCGGGGTGCCTAATCGCCCACCTCTTTTCCAACGCAAAGTGAATTCCCCTGAACACTAAAATCCCCGCCGCCATCAATACCCCCCCCATCATGGTCGGGTCAACCGCCATCATCCCTCCCAAAAGTGTTGGTGCCCACCCCGCCGCGAACCACCCCGCCACCCCCAAACCGGAAATCTCTAAGGGCAACAATCTCATGGCCCATTTTTTTGCGGCTTCCTGCTCTAAAAAAAAGCGCAGAAAATAATAAAAAATATTGTTTACTGGTTTTGCGTCCCCAAAGGAATTTTGTTCTTTGGAAAATCGAGCCACCAGCCAATCTTCTTGGGTTTTTCGAACTTCGGCTTCGAAGATATCATGAACTCTACTTCCCGAGACATTGCCCCTTTTTCCCTTTTCCCATTCGCCCAAGATACGGGTTTTTAATTCTTGACCTCTGTTTGTGTTTGGAAAATGTTTGGTGCCGAGGAAATCCTCTATTCTTATCATCCCATCAACGTCAAACCCCACAAATTCACCCGATGCCGTGAGCCCGTAGTTATTGACCTCATTGTATGAATCCTGGTCCATTACACCCCGACGCCACATTTCATTTTTAAAAATTTCAAAACGGCGCATGATATCAGTAGATGGTGACTTATTTCCCGCGTCTTGTTCCTCTTTCAGTTTAAGTTCTTTAATGATTAGGGAAAGTGGTTTTGCCCGTTCTTGCAAAATGACATTCGTCAAGGTGACCGGTCTCCCGTCAATGGTAATCAAAATATTTTCGAGGGCCATGATAACGAACAGCCCTCCTAGATGTTCTTTCGCCACCCGATACCCAGGGAGGATGTCTTGATCAAAGTTAATAGGATTCCCACTTGGATCCTCTGTTTTTGGGGTTTTGATGATATACCCAGGCAATAAGGAAGACTCATAAACATTCATGAATTTGCCTTTGGCGTCAGTGACAAGATGAAAATCCATGCCATTCATTTTATTTTTTATGATGTCTTGGGCTATTTTAGCCAGGCCTATTTCAATTTCCTGGAGATTTTCAGTTTCTGGCAATAGAGAAGAAAGCGTTCCCAATCGTCCGTTCTGGTAGGCATCAGTCAATGCCCCCGAGAGAGCACGTAAATCTAGAGGTTTCTTTTGTCCCTGTGGGACAGCGCTCTGTTTTATTTTTTTGCTTTCTGGCGGCCAAGTGGCGATCGGATCAATCCACGCGATTAAGCGACCTGCGTCATCAAACAAGAAATTCTCTAAATTCGTGTCCACTTGAATTCGCCACCCATTTTCGAGTATCCCCGTTCCCTCATAACTCAGGCCCAGAACTTTATTGGCGGCGTTAATGGCCCTTAGGCATTGTTCCCTGGTTTTGTCTATCCATTCGGCATCCAACAAATCTCGATTGCCATTGAGAATCGCATAAAAAGATTTTCCTTGGATTTTATGGGTGGTGATAATACGCCCGCTCACATCAAACGGGGGAATCAAATTATTTTGGTTGAAAATCTGGGCGACGCTCTCCCGAATTTCGTCCGTGTATTCGACCGTAAGTGCGGCCGCAATTTCCCGATCCTCAACGGATAATTGATATCGTTCGTCCGAGCCTTTTGGTCCGACGACTTCCTTCACTTCTTTTTCCAGTCTCCCGTTTTCGATGTCTCGAACAATAAAAAAAGATCCTTCCAATTCCGTTTTTTCAGGAAGAGCTCCCTTGACAATCGATGCCAAAGAAGAAAGCCATGCCAAGAAAGGATGGTTCGTCGGGTGAGTTGAAATAAAAAAAATCGGTCGGCCTTGGACGGTAAAAAGCAAGTTCCCTTTCCGATCAGGGTCCGTTGTTAGACTGGATTTATCATCAATAGGAACAATTGTTTTCTGATGTCTCAAGAGGTCTTCAATGGCGTTGATCAATAGTGCGGCTGAAGAATGGGCGTCCGCCATCGCCAAGGGTTTCGCCAAATAAATCCGATCGCTCGCCAGCAGTTGCTCCAAGGGCACTGGGTCTCGCGCAAGCACATCCAGGTAATTATTGTCCTTCGGGACAGTTGTTATTTTAGGGGTCACCACCACATACGAGATTTGCTTTTGGCGCAAAAGGGCCGAAAGGCCCTCGGTGTGGAAACCTCCAGCGATCAGGATGCTGGAATTGGTTTTGGTGGCTGTCATTTGTTGCGCCAAGCTACCCGTCAGCGCCGTGTTTCGTTCGGCGGCGTAACGACAGAAATCTTCAAAGGCTGTGAGCGCAAAATCAGAAGACTGTTTTCCCCCCAGGGCCTCTAACCGTTGAGGAATGGTGTGAATGGATTCTCCGCGCGCTTGGTAGTGGGTCCAGTCTGTGGGGCTCATTTCGTGGCGAACCAGTTTGTGGAGCAAAGAGAGGTCGTAGGTGAGGGCTACAAGTTCTTTTTCTTTGGGGGTTTTCGCCAGGGATTCCGGGAGAATTCGTTCCACAGTGTCCAACTCGTTCAACAACCCATGGCGGTCAATTTTGTCCGCGATTAGGACATAAGCGATGTAACGACCCATTTGGGGATAGTCCTTCATGGAAATGCCGTGGTCCTGACAAATTTGTTTTAAATGAGTGTGATATTCGGCATAGCCCACCCGTCCTGCCCGATAGGCAATGCTTTTGTTGACCAACTTTTGAATTTGGGCCTGGGACAATTTGTCCACCAGTTTTTCAACCATCTGTTCCCGTTCAGCTTCGACTTTTCTAAAGTCCAAAACTTCTTCCTGGTTCAGGGCCTCTATTAACAATTGCATTTGCGGTGTCGTTGGGCGGGATTTAATCTTGGATAAGGTGGTGGTGAGATAACGAACATAGTCGGCCAGCTTGACCTTCTCGGATTGATATCCGGAAAAGTTTCGATCGAAAAACTTAAGCGTTTCGGAGTAATCGGTTTCTTTTAACTTTTCGGTGTGGGATTTAAGCGCGTCTACCCAAGCAATGGCGACCTCTTTGTCTTTGAACGCCGTTTTGAGTGCCTTCACGTTGGCGTTGTAGAGGTGAATGTTTTCAATGCCGAAAAAAGTGGGCGCTTTGGGCATGGTCAACCCAGCGTATTCGGGCCCGGCAATCATGCCCTTTTTCAAAAGGAACTCGGCAATGTCTTTGGTCATGGCGGGATCAGGGAAATCCCTGTAGGGGTCAAGTGAAAACGTCCCCCAAGCCCCTTCCACACCCACCAAGTTGATACCGGGGTTTTGGCCCAACAAACTGATCATGGAGGAGATATTACGTTGCGCCTCTTCAATCCCGTGGGCATCTTGAATATGGACAATAAAAGGAGCGTCTTTTTAGGGGACAGGTAAACGTCGTTGACTGTGCCGTAGGGCATCACCAATTGGCCCAACCAATCGCGGGTTTTTGGCCCAATGGAGAACGGAACTTTTGCGGCGTCCAACACTTCCTGCGAAGAGCTGGTTGGGGCCCCAAAATCTAAAGGCTCAACTTTCGGTAATTGTGCCAACAGTGTTTGGCCCGTGGACCCAACGGAATTCGAAGTTTCCCCATCCCCCCGCACCTGCCGACTGGCCATTCTTCGTGAAGCCCAAAAATTCGTTTCCGTCGAGTGTGCCAACGCACAATGGACAGCAAAGAACACCCCACACAGGGCGCTCGCAAGAAATTTTCGAAATGTCACCAACCGTTTGTTTTTCATAGAAATCTGTCCAGTCACCCCTATATTACTCGGCCAACATTAAGTTCACCTTAAGAACTTGTAAATTAATTGTAAACGGCACCTTAGCTCCTTGCAACATTCCAGCCATTTTCTCTCATCTTTGCGGGTTCCCCCCTCCGCCGTTCATTTCGGGTTTATGCCGATGTAATTATTAAAAATTGTTGTTTAAGAAATTCCGAGATGAGATCGGTTAATTTTTTTAGACGAACAACCGTGACTTCTGCTGTTTGAGACACAACAGTCCGTTTTTCATCAAATGTCCAAAAATCAACTAAATCGGGCACCCCCTCAGTAAATTGACCAGAGACCAAAAGTGGATCGAGATCAATAGAATTATCCGATTTAAAAATGGTCGGATCGGAAGTGGCCGGTGACACCACCTTTCTGTCCCTTATTCGGTTCAGAACTCCTGAATAACGTGGGTAATGTTCTGAAAGAAATTCCGCAAAAAAAACGTCCAAGTGCTTAGTCGAATGAGTTCCCTTTTCGTGAAACTGAACAATTTCTCTCGTGGTAATAAGTACCACTTTTTTAAGATCTTCCTCAGGCAAAGAAAGCAATCCAGACAAAGCCACTATAATTTTGTTCTTGTCCTCATCACTGGCCTTGCTGTCTGGTCTCAAAAGGTCCATGTCAAAAAATATGACTTTCCGGCGCTTTAAATTCTCTCCGTGATCCGCGAGACTTGAAATGGCGATCTTCAACCAAATCGTGATTGATGCGGCCAGGGTCATGATTGAATTATATCGCTCGGCGACCATAGTTAAGAGCGGGTGAGGCCGAACCCGCGAATTGGACCCTACTGCGCCAAAGAGGATGTTTATATCCATCCCCCAGACAATTTGCCTATCTAAATATCCATTAAATTCGACCATTGCTCGATTAGACGCCCGAAGCAAAGCTGAATAAGTCGCCACCCTTAAGAGTCGATCTTGGCCAGAAACTCCCTTCCTATGGGAAAAAGTTCGCCATTCCAAATAAAGCAAATTCCAATACCGCCAGTTAAACTTTTCAGCAAACCCAGCCGATGCCAACCAGGCTTCCGCCAGAGCCCACCATTGTAAAGCCTTCCTGAAATCCTCGTTGTCGTGGGCCATGCGGATAGAATCACCGATATTGTTCATAGACGTCGTGTCAATCGCAGAGACAAGGTGAGAGTCTTGGGGCATATCCCCCCACTTCGCCCTGATTTTTTTCAGCAGATAAGCCCTGTAAGCCCGAATGTCCTTCAACCGAGAGGGAGTATCATTTAGCTGATACTCCCTTCTCAGATTAAATCTGGCTGATCGGGACTCTCCCGCTAAAAAAACATTTTTCAGTTCAAGGTTTGTCGACTTCTTATGATCAAATGACAACACACGGGGAACCCCATCCGCCGCAATATCTTCAGGCAAAGGATAATTTCCCTGTGTTATTCTCTGTCTCCTCGTCATAATTCCAGCGGCGCCAAAGAAGAGAAGACCGTTAACAAACATGTTTGTCCCCTCACTTAGGACCGAAGGGAGATGATCGCCAAACCCAATTGTTGGCCCCAACGTGAAGAATAAAGAAAAACCAGCAAACATAAGGAACCAAGCGAATAAATTTTCCGACCTAAAGTGATTTATTTTTCGTTCCGGATAATTCTTAATAAGCATTTTAAGTTGGGCTTGCATCACCTTATTGGAAAAAACATCCGGAACCCTTGCCCCCGCTTTCTTTGTCTTGCCGATTTCGTTGATTTGGAAATGGCTAATATCGGCGCGATAAACAGAACCTTCGGGAGACACGCCATAGAAATCGATATTGGAATCGATAGATAAAAAACCTCGGCCCGCCATTTTTGTTTCAACCTCAATCACGTTGCCAATATTTTCTCCGGTTGGTTTTGGAAACATCTTTTGAATAAAAATGAAGGTGGATTCGGTTGTTTTTCCTTCTCTGGTTGTTTTTCTCGGGAACATAATCCTGGTGGTGGGAACAAGAAGTCCGCCAAGGGAACCTTTAATATGATTGAATTTGAAGTACCCCAGATAATTAAGTCTTTCGGTTTTAGGATTAAATTTGGGCAAAAGCCCAACAATCCCAGGAAGTCCTTTAAACCCGATGTGTTGGAAATAGTCATCCTCGTAGGGGGTTTCGACGTCGTATGTTTCATGCCGAGAGATTAAATGGTATGAAACCTCTCCCGCCACTCTTTCCATGTCAGCGATGGCCTTTTGCCAGGCAATGTTTTTTGCCATTGGATGTTCTTTGATTGAGTCCAGATTCCCGTTTTGAAAGGCAATCACCATGGATTTTAAAAATAAGTAATAGGTGTCTTTGGCGGAGGATGTTGAATTTGTCCCATTTGTTGGACTGTTCTTTGCGTCTTGATTACGGACTGAAAGCGTGATGGAGTCATTCTTTTGTGTTTCCGCAGTGACACCTTTATATTTGATCTCAATGGTGTGCTCACCCACACCGACCAAACCCAAATCGGGCCCCAACCCAAACGTTTCCATAAAAACCTCTAACGAACCTTTCAAAGAATCGCCCCATTTCCCAGAAGATTCAAGCGCCTTTTTCTTAGCATTAACCGTCAAACCAATGATTGCAATGCGGAGCGCTGTGATAACCGATTGGTTTTCCTGATCAGTGGCGAGCGCGCAGGCTGTTCTTAGCGAAATCGGTTCGCCTGAAAAAATTTTTTCTAGAGGGAGAGGGTCTTGGGCAAAAGCGTCTATGTAACGGTGGGAGGTGTCAATGGCCCCCACCTTGGGAGTGAACACCGCCACCGTGGCCCCTTCTCTTGTCATAGTGTCCGTTAACCCGTCCGTATGAAACCCCCCCGCCACCAAGACGGCAACGGATTGATGTTCGTCATTCATTTTGGTCAATAATCGGTGGCTCAGAGCGCTGTTCCTGTCAACCGCCCGGCCACAAAAATCCTCGAACGGGGCCGTCAGCGCGGCCCATTGGTCTGATTCGGGGAGCGCGGGCGAAAGGGGTCCACCCAACTTCCTCAACCGTGAGGTCATGTTAAGTATTTCTGGGCGCCGATCGGAATAGGTGGCCCATTGGGTGGGTGTCATTTCGTTGGAAAGAAGTTTCGTTACCAGCGAGGCATCGCGAGAAAGCGCCACAAGATCTTTTTGTCCGCTCGTTTGAACCAACGCGTCCTGGGAAACAATTTCCAAATTATCCATTTCGGAAAGCAAGGTTTCACGCTCCACCGCCTCGCACGCGGCCAGATAGTTCATGTAGGCTATTAAGGAAGGATATCGTTCAAGTGAGATGGCGTAGCGTCGGCAAAGGTCCTGAAAATAGGTCTGATAGGAAGAGTGTGAGCGTTTGCCCGCGCGCAAGTCTACGCTTTGGCGGAGCAAGTCTTGGAGATCCGCGGGTGACAATGTGTCTCCCAGAACCCGAATCACCGTCGCGCGTTCCCGTTCCACCGTTGGGAAGTGAAGGGCCTTTTCTTGCCGCAAGGCCGAGAGGAGCCGTGCCACGTTGGGGTATTGACCTGCCACCCTTTCTGTTTTTATCCCGGCGAATTGGATTAACGAGGCAAGGTAATGGTCTAATTCTTGTTGATTCTGTTCGTATAGAGTTTTGTTAACATCATAGGCTTGAAGTTCTTTAGAATAAAATTTTGATTTTAAATCCGTCAACGTTTCTCTCAAAGCAAAGAGAACGGTCTCCCCTCGATCGCGTGACCGGAGAGATTGCTTGACCGCCGCCACATTGGCCTGGTAGAGGGCGGGATCTTCAATTCCCCACACCGTGATCGGATGAGGAGAGACGAGCCCGGCGTATTCAGGCCCCCCGATCAAATCCTTTTTCATAAAATGAGCGGCGACCCGTTTTACAATGCTTTGATCCGGATAACGCTTAAACTCATCAATAGAAAATGCGCCTGTGGCGCCTTCCAAGCCCACCAATCTGACGCCATGATCCTTTCCCAACGCCAAAATCATGTCGGCCATGTTGCGTTGCGCGTCAAGGTTGCCGTGAAGGTCCTGGAAATGGATCACAAGGGGGGCCCTGCGATTGGCGGATGGACGAACAAAACGCAAATCGCCATAAGGAAGGAGGGTTTGAACCATTTGCCCCAATCGCGGATCGATTTTTTCGTTGAGAAGGGCGGGAGAAAGCCCAGCGGAGAGCTGTGTGGAAGAGTCTTTGGGGGCCCCTTCCATTAACCCAGGAAGTTGTGCCAAGAGAGTAACATCCCGCTCGCCTTTTGGTCGATGATGTTTAATGTTTTGAACCGACCGGCGCCGTTCCCCCCAAAACACGTTCTCGCTGGCATAAACGCCAACCACGTTGGTTAACAGGGTCAAAGCGGCACAGCAAACCGCTCCCCCCCGAAAAAAAGTAAACCCTCTTCGAGGCTTCATCATAGGAGCAAATTCTACTCCATCCCCCCAGAAGTTCCCCTTAAGAACTTGTAAACTATTTGTAACAGAACAGAAGGGGACGTACTCAGTTAATCAGTTTACTAAAGGTGTCCCCTTGATAAATCAACGCCGGGCTTCCAGGGCCGACCATTGTTTAAAAAGATCTTCTGTCTGGCGGTCAATGTCGTCTAGAATTTCTTGTCGTCTGGCCAACTCGTGTGCATCGGTTGAGACGGACGGATCTTCCAACGCTAAGCGCGCTTCTTTTTGTCGTTGTTCGGCGTCGGTGAGCTTGTTTTCCAATTTCTTTAATTCTTTCAATTCTTTCGCAGAGAGACCCATTTTCAATACAGGGGCGGGAGCGGGTGTCGGGCGAGCGATGGGGGCTATTTCCTCGTTTCCCCGCAGATCTTCCCATTGGGCGAGGTCCGCAAAAAACTTGGCATGACCCATGCCGTCGAGCGCCAAAATTCTCTGGCTCACACGATCCAGCAGATACCGGTCATGGGTCACCAACACCAACGCGCCAGAGAAATCCAACAAGTTATCCTCCAGCACTTCCAGGGAATGGATATCGAGATCGTTGGTGGGCTCGTCTAATAAAAGAATGTCCGCTGGTTTCAACATGAGACGGGCGATCAAAACGCGGGCCTGCTCGCCCCCAGATAAACGACCTAAGGGCACATCCAACTGTTCCTTCCCGAACAGAAATCGGTCGGCCCATCCGGCCACATGGATGGGATTCCCTCTATAATAGACATGTTCGCCGATTTCACAGAGGGCTTTACGCAAGGGAAGTTTTAGGTCCAGTTGTTCCCGGTGCTGGTCGAAGGTCACCACTTTCAACCCATCGGCCCGCCGAACTTGACCGCTATCGGGATCCAAGGACCCAGCCAAAATTTTAAGGAGAGTGCTTTTCCCACTACCGTTGCCGCCCAATAACCCCACCTTATCGCCCGGGCTCAAGAAAAGGTCCAGCGGACCAAAAAGTTTCCGCCCACCCAAACTCTTTTCCACTTGGACAAATTCCGCGAGCCGTTTGGTTTTCCGTTCACTGCTGGAGAAGTCTATGTTAGCGGAACGCGTCTGGGCATTGCGAAATTTCATTTCGCCCAATTCTTCAATCAGTTCCCCGGCCCGGTCGATCCGCGCCTTCTGTTTTGTGGTTCGCGCCTTGGGCCCCCGCCGAAGCCAGGCGACCTCCCGCCGCACAATGTTCCGGGCAGACTCTTCCTGGGCCATTTGTGCGCTGAAGAGCGCTTCTCTGTTTTCGATAAAGTCGCTGTAACTGCCGACACTGCTGAAATGCCCATCGGCATACCGCTTGTTCAGCTCAATCACCCGATTGCAAACGGATTCCAGAAACCGTCGATCGTGGGTGATCACCAAAAACGAAAACCTCAGATTGGCCATGAGCTGTTCCAACCAAAGCACACCTTCTAAATCCAAATGATTGGTGGGTTCGTCCAAAAGAAGCAGATCTGGTTCATCCAATATCTGGGCCAATATGGCCAATCGTTTCCGCCACCCGCCAGACAATTTGTCGACCACGGCATCCGCCGCCAACCCAATGGTTTCTAACCCTTCTTCCACCCGCATATCAATTTCATAATCCTCAAGCCCCACGCCTTGCAACACTTGAGTCAGAACCTGCTGAACTGTCACGCCGTCGCCCAACACCTCAAACCGGTCTTGTTGCGCCACATAATGAATTTTCAACCCCCGCCGAAACGCCACTTCCCCCCCATCCGGCGTCTCAAGCCCAGCCAATATTTTTAAAAGGGTCGATTTCCCCGCCCCATTGGGCCCAATCAACCCCGCCCGTTCCCCCTCAAAAAGGCCAAAGGACAGCCCCTCAAAAAGAGGCCGCGCGCCAAACGTTTTAGAAAGTTCTCGACAACTTAAAAGAATAGCCATAGGGGGACGTTCTCAACTAATAACGAACTTATCGTCGATCTTGGACAAATGAGGGTTTAGATTGTTTGAAGTTAAAATAAAATTGGAGCGGGTGAAGGGAATCCCCTCTCCCCCGCCGCCTATCGGCGGCTCCTCCAAGGGCCGGCCGCCCTCGCTTTCTCTGCCCAAGGGCAGCGCTCGGGTCGGCTTCGATTCCCTTCACCCTTATCAGAGTGGAAGGAATAAAATTGGAGCGGGTGAAGGGAATCGAACCCTCGTGTGCAGCTTGGAAGGCTGCCGTTCTACCATTGAACTACACCCGCTACGTTATTCCGCTAATCTTACGGGAGTCCTGCTTCATGAGGGACACCCGCGGAAGAAAGGATTCTAGCACGGTCCCAGACGTTAATCAATGCGCCAGAAAAAATATTGAAAATAATTTGTCCATGGAATAAAGAATCACCGCCGCCATCCCAATACAAAATACCCAAAACGAACGGAACGACTTAAAGAACGGTTTCCAGGCGTCATAGACCCGGTGGGTGACATTGACATTCCATTCGGGCCGGGTAAAAAGGCGGCATATCCCTTGAGCGCCTAGCGCGAAGAGCCAAGACGCCCACCAGGTTCCCGGGGCGGCGCCCAACCGATGGGCCGCGTAAAGGGCAATTCCGGCGCCTCCGAAATGAGTCAGAACCGACAGGGGCACAACTCTCTTGGTTCGTACCACTTCTGCCAACCAAAGGGGATCCCAAACAATAACCACGGAAGCGCCATAAAAATCAGAAACGGGGAACCCCAAAAAAGCCCGGCGGACAAAAGAAGGTTCGACAGGTGGCACATCCAAAGCGCGTCGCCCCAACGTCCGGCCCGGTAGTGGCGGGAGGCAATACCAACAAAAAAAAGCAGAGGCAGAAGAGCCAATAATTTCATTGGCCCTTCAAAATATTACTTCGGTTGGTCCCACGTTTTCTTTAAAAATCCGGCCCGCCCCGAACCAACACTGTAGTTTTTGTATCGAAACGGTTGCTTCTTAAAATAATCTTGGTGGTATTCCTCGGCCCGGTAAAACGTTGTCGCGGGCACAATTTCCGTCACGAGAGGGCTTTTAAATTTTCCCGAAGCGGCCAGTTTTTCCTTTGACGCCTGGGCAAGCTTCTTCTGCTCTTCGGAGTGATAAAAAATAGCGGTCCGATATTGAGTCCCCTGGTCGGCAAATTGGGCGTCTTCTGTGGTCGGGTCGATGTTCCGCCAGAAGATCTCCAGCAGTTCTTGGTACGTGACCTGGCTCGGATCAAAGGTCAGCTGAATGGCCTCGGCATGACCCGTTTGGCCTGTGCAGACCTGTTCGTAGGTGGGGTTATTCACCGTGCCGCCAATGTAGCCCGCGGAAACGTCCAAAACACCCTTATGCCCTTCATAAGGAGGTTCCATACACCAAAAACAACCACCAGCGAAAGTGGCGAGCTGTTTGTTTGTGGAATTCATAGCGAGGGCTCCTGTAGCAAGAAAAATAAGAAAGAGAGGCGCCTTCCTCATTTCAACGTTTTCTTCCGTCCGCTCTTTTTCTCTGGTTCCACTCCCGGCGTACGGTCTTCCATTTCTGTGGGAAGACCCATCTTGTCCAAAAGCGCGATAAACGGATCCGGATTGAGTTCTTCCACGTTCACCATGGTTTTTGGATTCCAAACTCCCTTCGCGACGAGGATCGCGGCGGCCGCGGGGGGCACCCCCGCGGTGTAGGAAATGGCCTGGGACTCAACCTCTTTGTAGCAGGCCGCGTGGTCGCAGGTGTTGTAGATAAACAGTTCCTTGTGTTTTCCCCCCTTCTCCCCTTTGACAAGGTTTCCAATGCAGGTAAACCCCGTATAGCCGGGGGCCAACGACGCCGGGTCAGGGAGGACCGCTTTGAGAACTTTAAGCGGCACGACTTCAATCCCTTCCGCAGTTTTGACGGGTATTTCAGAAAGCATGCCGATGTTTTTTAAGACGTTAAACACATTGAGGTAATGGTCTCCAAACCCCATCCAGAACCGAATGGAGTTGGCGTCAATGTTTTTGGAGAGCGAATGAAGCTCATCGTGGCCAGTCAAATAGATCGGCCGTTCCCCCACAACGGGAAACTTGTACATCCACTTTTCCGTGTGGACGTTTGAGGCGACCCATTTGCGGTCAATCCACGACCAAACTTTTTTGAACTCGCGGAAATTGATTTCCGGATCGAAGTTGGTGGCGAAATATTTCCCATGACTCCCGGCATTTACGTCCAAAATATCAATGGTGTCGATGGTGTCAAAATGATGTTTAACGGCCAAGGCGCACCACGCGTTCACAACGCCCGGGTCGAACCCAATGCCCAAAATGGCGTTCACGCCTTTTTTCTTGCATCGGTCCCGTCGTTTCCATTCGTAGTTGGCATACCAGGGCGGATCCTCACAGACTTTGGCGGGATCTTCGTGAATCGCCGTGTCCATGTAGGTCACCCCGGCTTTGATGCAGGCTTCCAAGACCGACATGTTGATGTAGGCTTGGCCCAAGTTAATGACGATCTCGGATTTGGTGTCTTCGATGAGGTTCGTCGTGGCGGTTACGTTCATGGCGTCGATCTGGCGAGAATAAATCCGTTTGGAAGAATCTTTGATGCTTTTTTTGCGGTGAATGCTCTCAATAATTTGGTCGCACTTCTCCACCCGACGGGAAGCAATGCAAATGTCCCCCAAAATGTCGTTGTGTTGGGCGCACTTGTGGGCCGCCACATGCGCCACCGCTCCAGCACCAATGATCAAAACGTTCTTTTTCACAATGTTCCTCCGCTCAACCAGAAATACGCCCGATGAATCGGGCAACTACGAAAGACTTGCGACGTAATCGTCGTAAGTAAACTGTTTCACCACATCCACGCGCCCGTCCAGCCGTCGGACGACGATGCTGGGCATGGCCACCCCGTTAAACCAGTTTTTCTTAACCATGGTGTATCCCGCGGCATCCGCAAACGCAACCAAATCCCCCACCTTCAACTTTTTGGGAAACGCGTATGTCCCAAACACATCCCCCGCGAGACACGTTCGTCCGGCCACCATGTACGTGTGCGGTCCCGTCGGCGGAGGTTCCATTTTAGCATCCGTGTGATAAATCAACAAATCCAACATGTGGGTTTCCACGGCGGCGTCCACAATGGCCACGTCCATGCCGTTGTTCACGATGTCCAACACTTGCGTCACCAAAACCCAGATTGAGTGATGGCTGTCTCCCCCGGTTCTAAATAGACCTGAACGTCAAAGCGCTGAGCAAATGCCTTCAGTTTTGCGGCAAACGTTTCCAATGGATACCCATCATTTGTGAAATAGATCCCACCGCCCAAACTAACCCATTCCAGTTTTTCCAAGAGAGGCGCGAATTTGTCAGCAATGTGATCGACGATCCGCGAAAAGCTGGCCAGGTCGTCGTTCTCGCAGTTGCAATGAAACATGGCCCCGGAAAGCGACGAGGCAATTGGAAGAATGGCCTCCAACCGCGACTCCCCCAGCCGCGAATGCGGCCGCGTCGGGTTCGCCAAATCAAAATGAGAGTGACTTACCCCGGGTTCACACGAAGCCCAACGGGTAATCCTTTCACGTCCGGCAAAAACCGATTTAATTGCGACAAAGAATTGAATATGACTTTCGTGGCCAGGGGCCGCACGGCCAAAATTTCATTCTCAGACCAGGCGACGCTGTAGGCGTGAACTTCTTTGCCAAACTTTTCCGCCCCCAGCCGCGCCTCAAAGAGCGAGCTGGAAGTGGTTCCGTCCAAATATTTCCGCATCAGGTCAAAGACGGCCCAGGTGGAAAAACATTTGAGCGCCAACACCGCTTTCGCGCCAGACAGTTCCCGCACCCGTTTAATTTTATCCAAATTCCGAAGAAGCCGTGATTCATCGATAAGACCCTTTTGACGACCCCCGAAAGATGGCAATCGGATCCTTCTGTCCGCGTTTTATGACCGCAGATTCCATGAGTGTTTTAACCATATCAAAACCTCCGTATTGCATGTGATATTGAATTATAGCATGTCCACTCTGCCCAATTGCTAAAATGGACGAATGAACTTCGATGCCTTGTTGGCTGGAGCGGCGCTCTTGGTGACGCTCAGCGTGGTGCTCAGCAAAACGGTGGACCGGTTGGGAATCCCGGTCTTGGTGGTCTTTTTGGCCATCGGCATGTTGGCTGGGGTGGACGGGCCGGGCGGTTTTGCCTTTGATAATGCGGCCCTCGCTAAAACGGTGGGGGTGGCGGCTCTGGCGTGCATTTTATTCGCCGGCGGGCTGGACACCGACTGGGCCTCCACGCGCACGATCCTGTGGGAAGGTTTTTCGTTGGCGACCGTGGGGGTTTTATTGACCGCGGCGGTAATGGCCGTCGGCGCTGTGTGGGCATTGAATTTTTCCTGGAGCGAGGGATTTTTGCTCGGCGCCGTGGTGTCGTCCACGGACGCGGCGGGTGTTTTCGCTATTCTTCGGTCCCAACGCACCAGCCTAAAAAATCGACTTCGACCTCTTTTGGAATTTGAATCGGGCTCCAATGATCCCATGGCGGTGTTTTTGACCGTCCTTATGGTGAGCCTGCTCCAAGGCAAAGGCGGGGGCTGGGCGGAATGGATTTTAAACTTTGCCCAACAGATGTCGATTGGATTGGTGTGTGGGGTGGGGTTCGCCCACGCGGCGCTCTTTCTTCTGAACCGACTCAAGCTGGACTTCGAAGGTCTCTACCCCGTGCTGAACTTGGCGTTGGTCCTTTTGAGCTATGGCCTCTGCGCGTCGTTGGGCGGCAACGGCTTTTTGGCGGCCTACGTGATGGGGTTGACGATGGCGCGATATCCGTTCAGCCATCGTCGAACCATTCAACGGTTTCAGGACGGTGTGGCGTGGCTCATGCAAATCGCCATGTTCTTAACCTTGGGCCTCTTGGTCTATCCCAGCCAGTTGATCCCCGTGGCGGGGCCCGGACTTTTCCTGGCAGGATTTTTGATTTTCGTGGCCCGGCCGATGGCCGTTTTTATCGCGTTGGCCCCATCCCGGATGAGTTTAAGGGAACGCCTGATGGTCGCTTGGGTGGGCCTGCGCGGCGCGGCGCCGATTGTGCTGGCGCTCTTTCCCCTCTTGGGGGGAGTGCCCAACGCCCAAATGCTCTTTCACCTGGTCTTCTTTATTGTGTTGGCCTCTGTTCTACTTCAAGGGACGTCCATCCCTTGGATGGCCAGGCGGCTGAAGGTGGACGAACCCCTGGCCCCCAAACGCCGCTACCCCTTGGAGTTTGACCCCATGGACGGCGCCGACGCTGACCTGCTGGATTTTTTTGTTCCCTACGGAGAAGGCGTGGCCGGAAAAACCCTGGTGGCCCTCAAAATGCCGAAGGATAGTTTGGTGGTATTGATCAACCGCAACGAACGGTTTTTCATCCCCACCGGCGACACCGTCTTGGAAGAAGGCGACGTCCTCCAAGTGCTGGCCAACGCCAACAACCTCCCCGCTGTACGTAAAATCCTCAGCGGAAAATAATTCTTTTTATTTGTTCGCTTGCTCCAGCAGAAAGTCGTTCGGAAAAGTCTGATACCCAACGTGACATCTTTTCGCCCTTTGTTTCGCCCAGCCAAGAACCAATCCCGTGAGGACGAGGCCCGGTGCGGGCTTTTTACTAACTTGGAAATTTCAGACGACCGAACATTTCCGCCTAGGAGGGCTAAAAAATCTGTTCCAGACACTGTCGACGGTAGCCCCGTGCCAACCGGGGAATCCCGGCTAAGCGCTTTTCTTAAGGAGAGTCACGTCCCCAATGCCCAGGAGGAGACCTGGAACGCTGATGTCCTCGTCCAATTCGTCCCAATGGATTCCGACACCCCCCCCACTGAGTTCAAATTTGTTCCTCTGGACAGGAGTGGCTTTCAGAAGTCGTGGGAAATAGGCGAGAGGGGTGGAAACCTGGCGGCCATCCCGCAGGGCGACCCACAAATTGGCGTCATCAAACCAAACTCGCGACGCGGCGAAATCACTGGGCAAAGTATTCATTCCATGACCTCCGAATCAACGTTGAGTTCTCTTCAATAACTCCTTCCAGTTCCCGTAGTTCTCTTCCTGACATGTCAAAACTTGAGGCCAAGGAAATCATTGGTTCAACCCAAAATTTGGCGAGGTGCTCCCCTTTTTTGACGTGAATATGGCAAGGCTCACGGGGAATGCCCTCATTTGAAAAGAAGAAAAATCTATATCCATTCCATTCAAAGATTTTCGGCACCCCTACATTATACACCATTCACCATAGGTGAAGAAAATACCAAAAAATTTCAGTTGGCCGACACAGGTGTCCAGGTTTATTCCCCGGACACCTGCGATGAGGAAGGACGCACGTGTTCGACGGTGTTACCCGACACCCAACCCTTTAGTCCCTTGGTGGGGACGCCGATTTGAACCCAATCGTTGAGGCGGTCGAGGATGACCACCTGGTGGCCTTCGGGGGCCACGAACCCCACCTGTTCCTGGGCGCTGGGGCCGGTGCGGGCTTCGGCGCGGTCCACGATGACCACACCATAACGCACGGACATTTGTCGTTGGGCCGCGAGGGCCGCTATCAGAAAAATGGCGAACAGAAGACCCAAAACCCACCGCCCCCACCAAATCCATTCGGTTTCTCGATAAAGTCCGAGGGCCAGCAATAGGAAAAACAAGAGGTTGGCCGCGCTCACCGCGATCCACAACGCGCCGGAAAGACCTTGAAATTCCACGGTGTCGGTTTCTGTTTCTCCCACCCGTTCGCGCACGACATCCCGATTATAACGGGCGTCGTCATCGCGTGGAGCGGATTCGAGCGCTCGTTCAAACCATAACCGAGCCAGGCCCATCTTTCCTAACCGATAGTATGTGTTCCCCAAATTGTAAGAAAGCGCCAATCCCCCGTTGCCTTCGGCGACGGCCCTTTCATAGTTCTCCTTGGCCGCGTTAAAATCTCCCGTTTGGTAGGCCTTGTTTCCCTGTTCAAAGGCCTTTTGCCCCGCCCCAAAAACACTGGCCGAAAAGACGAACAAAGAAAAGAACAAAAACCGCCGTCTCATTTGGCCTCCATGGACCGAATCAGGTCCGTGAGTCTGCCCGCCAAGTTCGATCCCGTGTCCGCGAGAGACGGGGTGTAACGGGCTCGATCAAATTCTTGCCACAGTTCCTCAACCGATTTTATTTTTCCTGGGGAGACCCTCGCGTTCTCCAACCCCGCCGCCACACATTCGGGTGTCAGCGCTTGAACGTTGGCCCGCACCTTCGCGGCCAAATATTCCAGAAAGAGACGGTGGAGGGTTTCTGTGGAGGAGAGCCCTTCGCGTTGGCCCGTCTAATCCCCCGCAATGCTTTTCGCGCCGCCGACGGTGAAAATCGGTTTTTCCCGACGCTGGCAAAAAGGCGCCCTGCCCAAATCGCCCCAAAAAGAAGTCCGGGTGCGAGCTGGACGTAGGGAAACCAGGGCCGATTCTGGATAGGCCCTTTCTGGGGTCCCACAACCCCCTGGGTTTTTATAAACCGAATATCCCGGCCCATTTCTTTTAATCCTTCGCTCACCGCGGTAAACGAGACCCCAGACCCCGACGCGGCCGTTGGATCGGCGGGGGCAACACTCAACGTCAAAGGTTTCGTTGAGACGGTTCTAAACTCCTTGGTTTGCGGGTCAAAGAAAGACAACGAGAGAGGCGGGAACGTTAAATCGCCCGACACTTCCGGTTTCATCACCGTCGTAAACACTTTTGACCCCCGCAGTCGCCCGTCCTTTTTGTCGACGTTTAGGCTGGAGAGAGTCTCATAGGTTTTAAATTCCTTTGTTTCCGGCAAAGGAGGTTGGGAGAGAGCCTTAACGTTTCCCTCCCCGGACACCGTTACCGTGAGTGTCAAGGGATCATGCACCTTGGCCGATTTCTTGTCGAAAGAGGCCGATATTTGAAACCGTCCCACGTCTCCCCGGAACGTTGCGGGCCGGCCCGTTTCGGGCACCGATCGGACAGTGATTGCCAGCGGATCACTGCGGAGCGTCACCGCTTGGCCCCGCGTAAAAAGGTTTTGGAAGAACCCGTCCCCAAAAGGATCCCTGAAATCCTGCACGTTGCATTCAAGGGAAGCCGGGCCAATGGTGAATTTCCCGGAACTTGTTGGAAAAAGGGCTGTGGCCAGTTCCACCACTTGGTATCGAATGCCTTCCACGTTGGTCACGTATTGCCGCTGGGGCGGAAGATCTTCGCTCATGAACCCCGTGGTGTCCGGCGGTCGGTAATTCGGTTGAGAGAGAAGCGGCGCGCGGCTGTAAAACCGGAACAAAAGGGTGATCTGTTCGCCCACCGTGGCCGTTTTTTTATCGACTGTGGTTGTCACAAAAAGGGTTCGTCCCCCGTGGGCCACATTGTTTTGGTTTTGTTGGCCAGCGGAATTCGCCGGAGCCGGCGAGGCCGAACCCGTTATGACTTTGATCGGAATGGGGTTTGTGGAAAGGGTTTGTCCCCCCACCGTCATGGACACCGACGGTATCACATGCTCCCCCGGGGAGAGGGGCGCCAAAGCAAAGCTGAATATCACTTGGCTGGTGACTTGTCCGTTGACGTAGCTGATGTTTTGGCTTTGCCCCGCAAAGGTTGCGCGGAATCCGGGAATGTCGGAGAGCGAGGGTTGCGGGATGCTGATCCGCCCCCCCGAAAACGTCAGTTGTAACGTCAACGTATCGTTCATCGTCAACGTTGTCCGATCCACCTCCGCCGTAAAGGTGAGATCGGCGGCATGACCGTTAGACCCCAACGTGGCCACGCAAAACAATAAAAGTCCAAAAAATATATTTTTAAAAAACAATAATTTCCCTCCCATTCCCCCCATTCTACCAATCCTCTCCCGCCGCGGGTTCGGGTTTTTTCTTTCCTGCCTTTTCTTTCGTGGAATTCTCCTGTTGCGCCACCGCCTCCAACAACCGTTGGGCATCTTCTTTGGACATTTCGCCGGGCTTAGATTTTTGGTCCTTTTTATCGTCTTTCGGTTTGCCCTGCTGTTTCTGTTGTTCCTTCTGCATTTTATCCAATTTTTGAGCGAGTTCAAGATTGTGTTTGGCGTCCGCGTCTTTCGGGTTCAACCGAAGGGCCTGCTTATATTGTTCTATGGCCTGGTCCAGTTTTCCTTGACGATAAAAGGCGTTGCCTGCGTCATACACGGCCGCCGCTTTTGAGGGCGGATGGGTGACAGCACTGGCCACTTTTTCGTAGGCTTCCCCCGCGGCCGCGTAGCTTTGCTCAAGGTAGAGGGCGTGGCCTAAACGGAATTGGGCCTCAAGGTCATTTGGATTTTTCTGCACAAAGGGCGCGATTTCGCTGGACCGGGGATATCGTCCCAACGCTTCTGAACGCCCCGGCAAACAGAGAAGAGCCAAAAGAAGACCCGCCAAAAACCGTCCTTCACGCACATCGCGAAACACCCGGGTCCAATGCCGCTGAACTTCGGGCCACAGAAATTCCAACATCAAAAGGAACAGGGCCAACACCAAGGGCAGTCGGTAGTGGTTTTCTCCTTGTCCATAGACGCGGCTGTCCAAATCTTTTTTTTCCATGCGGCCGATTTCTTCCAGAATTTTCGTCACTTCCACCTCTCCCTGAGACGCCGGGAAATAGGCCCCGTTGGTTTTCGCCGCAGACTTTTTAAGAGAAGCCTCGTCCATTTTGGAGAGCACCGTTTGTCCGTCTTTATCTTTTTTATAACCCGTCACGTTACCGTTTTCGTCACGAAGAGGGATGATCTCCCCCGTGAGGTTACCAAACCCAATGGTAAAAATCCGACAGCCTTCCTTAACCGCCCGATCCAGCGCCACGTCCAATTGGCCCGAATGATCTTCGCCATCTGTCAGTAAAACAAGGGCCCTGTTTTTTCCTGTTCCTTTGGGGAACGCGTCCAAAGAGGTCGTGATGGCGGCGGCCAGGTTGGTGCCCGGTTTTGGGATGAGGTCCGGCCCCAAAAGGTCCAATAAAGAACGCGCCGCGCCGTAATCCAAAGTCAACGGGCATTGCAAAAAGGCAGTTCCCGCAAAAGCCACGATGCCCACGCGGTCACCTTCCAAAAGGCTGATCAACAAGCTCAGTTCCCGCTTGGCCTGGGTGAGACGGTTGGGTTTCACGTCTTCGGCGAACATACTGGTGGAGACGTCCATGGCGATCATGACATCGACGCCCCGCCGATGAACCTCCTGAAACTCTTGACCCCAGCGTGGCCCCGCCACAGCCACCACCAGCATGACTAATCCCAAAAGAAGAAGGAGCAACTTCACCCCCTGCTGTCTCGGGCGTTTGGGGTCAATCAACCGCGCCAAAACCCCCGCGTCTCCCGATTCGGCCACCAGTCGCGATTTCCATCGGAACCACGCCACACTCAACACCAAAAGCAAGACAGGGACCCCCAACAAGAAGAAAGCGTTCATAAAGGTCCAACTCACGGCACACGCCTCCAGAGCGTCACGGCCAACAGGGATTCCAGGCCGATCAAGAAGAACGCGACGAGCAGAAACGGCAGATGTCGGTCTTTGTAGTCCGCATACGTTTCGACTTTAACCTCCGTTTTTTCCATTTGGTCAATTTCTTTGTAAATCCGTTTGAGACTTTCAAAATCTGTGGCGCGGAAGTAGGTCCCGCCGGTCCGCTGGGCCACTTCCCTCAGCGTGGTTTCGTCCAATTCATTCTCCGGCATTTTGACCATGCGTTTGCCGAACATGGGGTCGTCCACTTCCATCATTCCACCTCCGGGGGCCCCAGCGCCGACGGTGTAAATTTTGATGCCAAACGCGGCGGCCGCCTTAGCGGCGGTGATGGGATCCACGTCGCCGAAATTGCTCCGCCCATCTGTGAGGAGGACGATCAGTTTGGTTGCCGCTTCGCTTCCTTTTAACCGGGACACCGAGGTGGCGATGGCGGACCCTATGGCTGTGCGGTCTTGTTCGATAAGGCCGATTTGAACGTTATCCAAAAATCCCAACAAGGCCCCATGATCCAACGTGAGCGGACATTGAGTAAACGCGTATTTGGCGAACAACACCAACGCCAACCGGTCGTCCGGCCGGTCTTTAATGAACAGCCGGATCACTTCCAGCGCCGCTTGAAACCGGTTGCGAGGCTTAAAATCCAAACTCCGCATGCTGTCAGAAATGTCCAATGCCAAAACAATATCCGTGGCCGGCGACGTGACTTCCCTCCGTTGTTGGCCTTCCTGAGGACGAGCCAAAGCGAAAATCAAAAGACCCAACGCTGTCAATCGTAACGCCGATCGCAGAGCGTGATCCACTGGCCGCTTGGTTGTCGCGCGTCCCAACAACGCCAATGACGAAAAAGAAACTTTGGCCCGCGCCAAAAATCCCCAACGGAAATCGTAATACGCGGCCGCCGGAAGTAGAACCAAAAGCCACAGTATGTGAGGGTGTGCGAATGTCATGGTTCTTTGGTCGCGCGCCCGTCAGCTTTTAAATTTTCCTCGTCCGGTTTCGTGGCCAACACAAAATCCCTCACCCGCTGAAAATCGTTCAGCCGTTCTTCTTCTGTGGGTTCCAACTTCGCAAATTTGGCCAAATCCCCGTCTTCTAAAACGGCGCGCAGTCCCAGCCGTTGGTCAATGGTGATGGAGAGCGATTTAAGTTCAACAAAAATCTCCGCTGTTGTTCGATCCATGGCCGGCGCATCAAACGCGCCTTCCAAGTACGCCCGCAAAATGTCGGTTAACTGACTGTAAAAAACTTTCGCCGGGGCCGTCAGTTCCTCTTCCAGCCGACGCAGATCTTCCAACGCCCGCACATGGGGTGCGACTGGCGGTGGGCCCGGGGGGGGCCTTCGTCCCCCTTTGCCTTTGCCAAACTTAACCCAAACAACAATGCCCCCGATAACAAGCAGAAAAGCCAACAAACTGAGGATCACCGGCCAGTTTGGGACTTTTTTGAGATATCCTTTCAATCCCCGAATGTCTTTGGATTCCGGGGTCAACACGCTTTTAATGGTCACCGGAATTTCGGGAGTTTTCACTTCTACCGTTTGAGCCTGTTCCTGGCACCGCACCGTTAACGCCGGAAGAGTGGAAACCCCCACATCAAAAAGCGCCAACGTGATCGTAAAATCCCGTTCCACCAAAGACCCGTTCCGCTGTTCGGCCGCCGTGGAAAATTGAACCACTTCAAAAGCCCCGACCGTTCCCCCCACATCCACCCGACAATTTCCCGGCGCTTCCGCCACCGTTTTCAACTGAAGAACCAACAGGTCCCCCACAGTGCCTTCCCGGGGCTCCAAAGAAGTCTCCACCCTAACCTTGGCAAATGCGCCGCTGGTCAAAAACCAAATCGCCAACCCAAGCCCCACACCCTTTCCAAAAGGGGACGGTCTTGCATAATTGCAATTCGTGGGAATCATCAGTGCATCCTCTTCGCCCGTTCGCGAAAGAACCGCAAAAAAGAAGGCGTGTACGGCCGACCGGTCTCAACAAAAATTGAGTCCACCCCCGCCCGGCGAAATTCAGTTTCCAAACGGGCCCGCCGTGCCGCCTGAGCCCGAACATAGTTTTTCCCCGCCCGGCCCGCGTTGACGACCTGCACTCCGCCGCTTTCCGCGTCTTCCAATAACCATCGCCCCCGCGCTGGAAACTTTTTTTCCCAGGGGTCTTCCACCGGGACGGTGATTAAATCATGCTTTCTCTGGGCAATGCCCAAGGCTTTTTGGTACCCGCTGTTGATAAAATCGCTCAAGAGGAAAACCACCGCCCGCCGGCGTTGCACGTGGCTCACAAAATCCAAGGCAGACTTAAGCGATGTTCCCGAATGCTGGGGCGAAAAACTCAACACTTCCCGAATCAGCCGCAAAATATGGCCCCGGGACTTCCGTGGCGGGATATACTTTTCAACCCGGTCTGAAAACAGCACCAACCCGGTTTTATCATTGTTGGCCAAAGCGGAAAAAGCCAGCACAGCCGTGATCTCCGCCGCCAATTCCGCCTTAAACTGTGACCGTGACCCAAACCGGAGCGACCGACTGGCGTCCACCAAAAAGAGGATGGTCAGTTCCCGTTCTTCCACAAACTTTTTAATGTAGGGATGTCCCGTCCGGGCCGTGACGTTCCAGTCAATGGACCGCACGTCGTCGCCGGGCATGTATTCCCGCACTTCAGAGAACTCCATCCCCCGCCCCTTAAAGGTGCTGGAATATTGCCCGGCAAAAGTATCGTTCACTAATCGCCGCGCCGTAATTTCCAACTTACGCACGCGTTTAAGCACGTCCGCCGTGGAGGTGGAGTTTTGGGAAGTGTTCATATGTCCTTTTAAGAAAGTGGTATGGGCTTCCAGCCCATGGGGTTTAGATGCCCGTGCTACTACAGCTTAAGGCACATCCACCTCATTAAAGATGTCCTGAATCACATCGTCCGTGGTTTTCTCTTCCGCTTCCGCCTCATATGTCAAAATGATGCGGTGACGAAGCACGTCCGGCCCGATGTTCTTCACATCTTCTGGGGTCACATAGCCACGCCCCCGTAAAAACGCAAATCCCTGGGCCGCTTTGTGGAGTGCCAAGGTCGCCCGCGGCGACGCGCCAAACCGGATCAGGTTCTTCAACCGGTCCAGCCTTCCCGAGGGGTTTCTGGTGGCCCCTACGATGTCTAAAATATAGTTCTTTACCTTTTCATCCACATAGATCTGGTCGACCACAAGCCGGGCCTGGGCAATGCGGGCCAGGGTGATCACGCGCCGTGCCGTGGGCGGTTCCGGCAAACTCATTCGCTCCATCACGGTCCTTTCTTCGTCCCGTGACGGGTAAGTCACTTTCAGTTTTAGCATGAACCGGTCCACCTGGGCCTCCGGCAGGGGGAACGTGCCCTCTTGCTCAATGGGGTTTTGGGTCGCCAACACCAAAAAAGGGTCGGGCAACGGATAAGTGGTATCCCCAATCGTCACCTGGCGTTCCTGCATGGCTTCCAACAGGGCGGATTGGACTTTCGCAGGGGCGCGGTTGATTTCGTCGGCCAAAAGCAGATTCGTAAATACTGGCCCTTTTCTGACCGTGAACTGTCCATCCTTAGGATGATAGATCAATGTCCCGACGACGTCCGCGGGCAGAAGGTCCGGCGTAAACTGAATTCGCTGGAATTGCGCCTCAATGGCAGACGCCAAGGTGCGCACTGAGAGGGTTTTCGCCAGCCCGGGCACCCCCTCCAAAAGCAGATGGCCATGGCCCAGGAGGCCCACCAACATCCGTTCCAAAAGGTAGCGTTGCCCCACAATGACGCGGTTAAGTTCCGCCAGCACCTCTTCCACAAAGATACTCTCTTGTTTGACTTTCTCGTTAATGGCACGGATATCGCTTGTCATCGTTCTCCTCCAGTAATAGCCAACCCAATCCGGAAGTATATTTTATTCAGAGCAAAAGAAAATATCAACCCCAACCCTCCCAGAAAATGTCATACTCCCAGTTCAAGCTGAAATCAAGACGTTATAGCATGGGCATCCTGCCCATGTGATTCTAGGTTCATCTTGTTAAGAAAAAGTTCCACTCCAGACACCCTATTCGTTTATAAATCGGAGCCCCATTAATGCCATTTTCACAGTTCAATCTTCATCCTCAACTCGTCAAAGCGATCACCGCGCTTGGTTTCAAAGCGCCCACGCCTATCCAAACCCAAGCCATTCCCCCCGCTTTGGAAGGCAAGGACATCTTGGGGTGCGCCCAAACCGGAAGCGGTAAAACAGCGGCTTTCGCACTTCCCGTTCTTCATCACTTGCTCACCAAAAACGGAGACGGCCTGCGCGCCTTGGTGTTGGTCCCCACCCGCGAATTGGCTGTTCAGGTGGAACGCACATTCAAAGAATGCAGTCGTTATACTCCTTTTAGGACCGCGGTGGTGATTGGCGGGGTCAGCCATTCTATGCAAACCCGGTCCATCCAAGGGGGTGCCGCTATCCTTGTAGCTACCCCCGGCCGGTTATTGGACCACCTTCGCCAGGGAAACTTTTCCCTTGAAATACATTGAACAATTGGTTTTGGACGAAGCCGACCGAATGCTGGACATGGGATTTTTGCCAGAAATTAAACAAATCATTAATGCCATCCCCAAAGAACGGCAAACTCAGCTATTCTCTGCCACATTACACGAAGACGTTGAGCGGATCGCCGCGTTTGCCACCCGAACCCCCTTGCGGGTTGAAATTGCCCGTCCGTCCACTGTGGCAGAAGGCATCAGCCAAATCTTATACCCGGTCATTCAATCGCAGAAGACAGGGCTCTTGCTCATGTTGTTAAAAAATTCCGAAATGAGGTCCGTCTTGGTGTTCACCCGCACCAAACACGGGGCGGACAAAGTGGCCAGCCGTTTGCAAGAAGAGGGATACAAAGTGGGCACTTTCCACTCCAACCGGTCCCAAAACCAACGCCAACAAGCCATGGACGATTTTCGCCAGATGCGCACGCAGATCCTTGTGGCCACCGATATCGCGGCCCGCGGGATTGACGTCAAAAACATCAGCCATGTGGTCAATTTCGATGTCCCTCGTTTTCCCGAAGATTACGTTCACCGGGTGGGCCGCACCGCACGTGCCTATGGGGTCGGTGACGCTCTGCTTCTCGTGGACCCCATGGAAGAATCGTTTGTGAAATCCATCGAACGTTTCATTCAAGTCACATTCCCGCGCGCCACACTGCCCGGATTCCAATACAATAAACCTCCGAAACACGGAGCGCCCTCCCCCCACGCCCACCCACGCGGCCATCAGGGCAAAGGCTCCCCGTCCCGCGGTCCCGGTGGACATGGTCCAAACAGGCCAGGCGGACACGGTCCAAGTGGACACCGGCCTGGTGGGGCGGCGAAAGGGCACGTTCCGTCCGGCGGAGAACGCCCGTCACCTGGTGATTCTTTTGGCAACACAGAAAAACGCCCGAACGTGGCCTACGCGTTCCGTAACCGCAACGCTTCACACAGCGGAAATTCGTTTGCCAAAAAAAATGATCGTCCCAGCGGCGGCCGCGCTTTCGGCAATAAATTCGGCCGCCCCAGCGGTGGCAAACCCTTTTGGAACAAAAAGGACCGTCCTGGCGGAGAAGGCCCGTCCGGCAACACCTTCCCCCGCGCGGGCGGAGGCCAATCGTTCGGCAATAAATTCGGCCGCCCCAGCGGTGGCAAACCCTTTTGGAACAAAAAGGACCGTCCTGGCGGAGAAGGCCCGTCCGGTAACACCTTCCCCCGCGCGGGCGGAGGCCAATCGTTCGGCAATAAATTCGGCCGTCCCAGCGGTGGCAAACCCTTTTGGAACAAAAAGGACCGTCCTGGCGGAGAACGTTCGTCCGGCAACACGTTTTCTTCCCGACCCAGCGGAGGGGAATCATTCGGAAACAAATCCGATCGTCCCAACGTTGGAAAATCTTTTGGCGGCCAACAGAACCATCCCAGCGGCGGGCATTCATTTGGCAATAAACATAAACGGCCCGGCCCATTTCATAACAAATTCAAAAAATAATAAAATAAAAACTGAAATAAACCTAAAGGATAAACCATGCCAGCTTTTTTCAAACCCAGACGACGACGCGGCCCCGCCGGGCCCAACAAAAACGAACAAAAGGTGTTGCGGCGTTCTTCCGCAGAGAGAGACGCCCGCTCCGCGGGTGCCTTAAAAGATCGTTTCCCAACGGTGAGCGCGATTTCTCTCCAATTTAAATTTATTACCCCCCAACAAGAAGTGTATGAGGAAGGCGGACGCAAGATATCCGCCACCGACCCGGCCGATTTCTCCGCCCCATGCCCCGGCCGATGCGGCGGCGAGCGAGGCAGTTTTGACCTGACAGAAGAAATGAAAACCGCTATTGATTCCGGCAAAGAACGGGTCGAAGGCCGCCTGATCTGCCAAGAAACCATGAACATCAGCACCGTCGGCGCCTGCGACTTCCGCCTAGAATGGAAAGGCACAATTACCTACGTCGCAGAATAGCCATTGACGAAAGGTCCTTTTCGTTGTATGTTTTCTGAAAGGTTTTAAAGGAGAGAAAAAATGGAAAGCAGCGACGGATTTTTTACATCTCTGATTTTTTTGGCGCTCGCCGTCTTCATGCTCGTCTGCGTCTGGAAAGTGTTCGTAAAAGCCGGCAAACCCGGCTGGGCCAGCCTCATCCCGATCTATAATGCCTACGTCTTGCTAAAAATGGCCGGCAAACCAAGCTGGTGGCTACTGTTCCTCTTGATCCCCCTGGTCAATATCGTTTTCGGTTTCCTAACCATGCTCGCCCTCTCCGAACGTTTCGGAAAAGGCGTCGGCTACGCCCTCGGCCTGATTTTCCTCCCCATCATTTTCTACCCGATCCTAGCTTTCGGAGAAGCGACCTACACGCCAGCTAACGTCCCCGTCTAAAGATGATGCGGTAGACCATCAGAATAAGGAACGCCCCAACGACGGCGGCAATGAACCCATGGGAATCTTTGGCGGAGAACAAATGAAACCGGTGGGACACGTAGGAGCTTAGAAATGACCCGCTGATCCCCAGCAAAGTCGTGAGGATGAGCCCGCCGGGATCTTTCCCCGGCATAAGCACTTTCGCCACAACCCCCGCCAAGAACCCAATGACAACGGTTCCAATAACCCCCATCTTCCCCAAATGCTCAATAAACAATTTCCCCGACTCCACATCGATTTGAACCATTTAAGACATTTCCCCTTATTCAATTATCTTAAAACCCCAAAGCGTTTCGTAGCACGCGCATCCGACGGTGGGAGGGGGGGGGGGGGGGGGCGGGGGGGGGCGGGGGGGGGGGGGGGGGAGGGGCCCCGGGCGGGGGGGGGGGGGGGGCGGGGGTTTTTTTTTTTTGGGTGGGGGGGGGGGGTGGGGGGGGGGTGGGGGGGGGGGGGTGGGGGGGGGGGGGGGGGGGGGGGGGGGGGGGGGGGGGGGGGGTGGCCGGTTTTGTTGCCCTCTTCCCTACCGCGCTGTCCCCCCTCTTATTTCGCCGGCGGTGTCGTTTTCGACGCGTCTCCCGCCACTGGACATTGCATGTTACCCATTTTATGACCCATCTGCATTTGGTCGCTCATACAACATTTCATGGCAGGGGTCGAACACTTCCGGGTCATGAAATACCCTGCCAAACAGCCCAATAACACCAACAGGAACGCCTTAAAACACTTACAGCCGCCACGGGAGCCACATCCACCCGATCCGCATCCACATCCCGCTGATCCACATCCGCACCCTTTGCCGGATTTGTCAGAGCAACAGTCTTCTTTTGTTTCTGGTTTGCCTTTTTCTTCAGTCATGGTTTGTCCTCCGATTATAAATAGCTAAATGGGGTCTCGCCGCACACCCGATTTCCGGGGGTCTGAGCGACGGCCTTCATTTTATCAAATCTGTAGCCCTCCCCCCTTCATTAAAACCGAAACCGCGCCCCTCCATGAACCCAGTGGGCGCTCGCATCGCCAAAATCCCCGTCATAAGAGAAAACCAACGACAGTGTTTCGGAAAATCCCGCCGACAATTCTCCGCCCAGCAACACAGAGTCTTTTTGGGGATCCGACCCTGTGACGGAAAAACTTCCCCCGGCCCCAACGAAAGAAGCGTCGATGGACGTTTCCCCCTTAAAGTCGTGCCGCCACGCTGTCCTCAGTTCAACTCGATCTCGACCGTCTTGGGATAACTGTCGTTGAAGGCGAACGCCGAGCTTTGAGGCCAGTGATTGTCGTTTTTGTTCTCCCAGCGAAAGAGAAACGGCTCCCGCTCCCGTTTCTTCAAAGGGAGTCACGGTTTCCTGTGCCATTTGAAGGCCCCCTATAGGCACAAAATCCCAAAACCCCTTGCGGAGGGGAAGACCCGCCTCCACCCCCCAGGCGTAGGCTCGACTGCGGGGGTTCCCGTCGGCCACAAACGTTTGAGCGCCCACCACCACCTTTCGTTGTGAGTCGTAGTCGCTGTTCTGAAATGCCAAAAGGCTATCCACGTAATATCGATTGCCGTTGAAACTCCCATACACCGCTGGGGTGAGGCTTTTACCGTCGATCTTCAAGGCCTCGGACCCAATTTCACCGTTGGTTCGGGCAAACCCCAGTCCCAGACCAACCGTCCAACGCGGCGAAAAGTTAAAGTCCACCCCCGCCGTCATTCCGCCCGACATCACGTTCCCGCTTTCCACGTCGGCATCTCCCGGCAGTGAGGCGTAAAAACCATCACCGGTGATAAAGGCCCCCCACTTTTGCTCTGGCACAAAAAACGGATCGTCTACCGAATCATCACGAACCCCCGCCTCCGCCGTCCAGGACCCCCACCGGGTCTGGCCCCTGCTTTGTTCGAACCCCGCGGTTTGAACCCCGCGTTTTCCTGCCCGCGACAAAGCCAGCTGAGTATGGATCCTCTGGGAAAAACCGCTGAGATTGGACATTCCCATGGTCGTGAGGGTTTGATAAGACTGGGGAGAAATGGATTTCAAAGCATCTGAAAGGTTTTGGGCGGGCAACGCGTTAAGCTCTCCCATGACCAATGCCAAATCCCCGGTGGCGGAAGAGTAGAGACTGTCGACATATGTCGCCACGCTTTGTTCGTTAGAAGTGACGGCAAAGGAGCCATAGGGTGTTTTGATGGAAGTCAGCACAACGTTGGTGGCAGAGGTGGCCAATTCAAACCGCAGGGACGCTCCCGTTGAATTAAAATCGAATGCGCCATTCAACGAGCCTGCCTCAACGATCGACCGAGTGGAGGTGCCCACCGGCAGGTAATCGCGATGTACCAAAACAGAGAGTGTTCCGCCCAAGGTGGCGGTGTTGGTGGTGATCAACCGATCCTGTAGAGCCGGGCCCACTCCGTAAAGAGTCAACTCCAGGCGACCCCCACTCTGGATGTAATCGCCCGCCACTTCAATGGACCGAGGACTCCCATCCCCTTTCAAAATCCCGCCCGTCACGTTCACGTTGCCATTGCCCAACTTCCCCCCGGCGCCCACCGCCAATGTTCCGGCCGTCAACACGGTGCCGCCGGTAAAGGTATTGGCGTTCGTGATCGTCAACGTGCCGTTCCCGGTTTTTTCAAAGGTGCCTGTGCCGGACATCTCTCCGGCATATGTCCCGGCACCCGTTTGATCAAAAACCACGGAGCCGTTGTTAAGAATGTTTCCTTGAAGGCCTCGTCCATCGCCTTTCAAAACCCCGTCGCTGACCGAGGTTCCCCCCGAATAGGTGTTGGCGCCGTTCAACGTAAATATCCCCGTCCCGGTTTTAATAAGTTGACCCTGGCCAATGATCTTTCCGTTAAAGCGGCTTGAAGTGTCCCCCGCAATCGTTAAAATTCCCGCCGACAAAATGACGGTTCCCCCGGCGTCGCCCCCCCCGTTCCGTTCAGAAAGGGTAAAACTGTGCCCCGCCAAATCAAGTTCCACCCCTGCCTTATTAGCGAGAGTAAAATCGGTGTCGGAACGAAACGCTGTGGCAGACCCCGCGCGAACAGTTCCGCCTGAAATGGTGGTGCCTCCGCTCCACCCGTCCGCAGTGTTGTCGCCCTTGACCGTCAAGACCCCCTCGCCGGTTTTTATCAACCGCCCGGGCAGTGGATCGACTTCCCCTGCGCCATCTTTGATCCCTCCTGTGGTTTCCAGGTTAAACCCGTTGGTATTAATGATCGGGGCTGTGGAAAGGGGAAACTCTCCTTCCAACCCAACCCTCCCACCAACGGCCGTGTCAGAAAACAATTTAAGTTGTCCGCCCACCGCGATGTTTACCCCCGGGACCTGCGTCGTTGACCCAATGTAAACGGTGGCGAAACCCACCTGGACAGTGGTAGATAACACCGAACTGAATTGGGCCGCGGTATTCCCGCTCACTGAAAGGCTCGCTAGACCCAAGAGCGGCTGATTAAATACGACGTGCCCCCCCCCCGAAACAGTAAAAATAGCCCCGGGGCTTGTTACCGTCGAATTGAGAATCAGAGTTCCATGATTGGCCTTCACATTGGCAAGCCCCACCATGCCGGAAAAAGCAACCGTTTGGGTGGACGCGGAATTGGTTTCGATCGTCTTAAAGTCAATGTCGGATCCCGTAAAAGTCACGCTGTTTCCATCCAAATAGAAAGCCCCCGCGGAGGAATTAAATTCGATTTTTGAAAGGTTAATGCTGGAAAGGTCGTTGTGGCTGGTACCCATCCCCGTAGAAAAATGAATTGTATCCCCATTTAACACAACACTGTTCAAATCCCAATTGGAAGGGTTAGACCAAAGGGTATCCCCCGCTTCCCCATCCCACGTCTTGTCCGGAGAATTAATGGAAGCCCCAAACCCAGCCCTAGGAAAAAGCAAAACCCCCAAAACCAAAGCCCCTACAAAAGAGAACAAATTTTTCATCGCCATGCGATAACACCTCTCAGATTATCCGACCGATATCCGTAAAGATTGTAGCATGGGTTTCACTCCCCTAGCCACAGATAAGGGAATCCCCCAAATTTTCCAATAAAGAGATTTTGGGTATCCCCATTCCCCTTGACGGAATACCGAACTGGGGATACATTGAGATGAAGCGTTTGAGTTTGCTGGGAAATCGAGGGCTCGATTGTTAAAAAATCCGTATAAAAACAGTTTATGTTTGATTTTGTTTTTGGCCGGTGGGGCTCTTCCTGCCCTATCGGATGATGCCGCACTGGGTCAAGGGTTGGTCCCCCCTTCTCCTGAGGCGTTGGCATGGGAACGAACCCACATGATCCGCGCCGGAAAAATAAAATTAAATCGAATCGGTCTTGAACGGGTGAACGCCTCTCGTGTGTCCAACGGGCTCTCCTCCTTAAGCGATTCCCAGGAGGTCGCGCCCATAGGCCTGGAGGTCGAGGGGTCAACCGATGAAGAGTTAGAGCGGTTGGGCGCGCCGGTTTCCTTGGCGGAGGGACTGGCCGACCTTCCTTCCGCTGTTGACAATAGCGCGCTCAAATATTTTCCACCCATTCGATCTCAAGGCAGTATTGGGTCCTGTGCTCAATGGACTGCGATGTACTATTGTTTTACTCACATGAACGCGCTGGTCCGTGACCTGGATGCTAAAAACGGGACGGACGCTGTCCGATTTTCACCTAAATTTACCTACAACTTAGTTAACGGAGGGGTTGATTCTGGGTCCTGGCCTACGGAGGGGTGGGCCATCGCGGCCCAGCATGGGGCCGCCAGCTGGCAGGACTGGCCGAACGATTCAAATTACCGGGCATGGCCTAAAACCGCTGCTGTCTGGCGAAACGCCCTGAATGTGAGAGTTCAAACAACGGGATCCATAAGCCAATGCGATACGCCAACAGGGATGGCTCAATTAAAAACTCTCCTCGTCAATGGCTATGTACTCTCGTATGCGACCTACATCAGCAATTGGCAATACAAAACGATATCGGACGATCCATCGACGACAGAAGACGATGCCCATGTCGGAAAAACGGCGTGTTATTGGGTCAACGGAACGACTGGAGGGCATGGGATGACGGTGGTGGGGTACAACGACCACATTTGGGTTGATATTAACGGAAACGGGAGTGTCGATTCCGGCGAAAAGGGCGCCTTTCGAATCGCCAATTCTTGGGGTTCGGGATGGAAAGACGGGGGGTTTACTTGGATTGCCTACGATGCGTTGAAGCGCACAAGCGGCGTCAGCGGCGGGCCCTCCGCAAACCGAACACCCGCCTGGTGGGTTGGTCAGGCCATGTGGGTGACCGCGAAACCAATTTTTAACCCTAAAGCGCTGGCAGAAATTACACTAAACCATGTGAAGAGGAACCAGATCGGGGTCTCTTTCGGATTGTCCGGCACGACGGAAACAGTGCCAAGCACCCAATGGTTTCCCACCGGAGTCTTGCGTTATTCGGGAGGGGCTTATTCTTTTAGCGGAAATGCCACGCCCGAGGACGGAACATTTGTTTTCGATCTCTCCGACTTGCCAGCGCCTTACGGGATCCAAAAACGTTGGTATCTGCGCGTCCAAGATAACGCCGCGGGAGATCCGAGCTTTGTCAAAGCTTTTAAATGGACCAATTTCTCGGATTCAGGGCAAGTGGTAAAATCGGCTCTTCCGGTGGACCTTGATAACGCGTTCCAATTTTTTTATGTGGACGCCACCCTCACCACCGGGGCGAACAACACCCCGCCGACCATTTCCAGCGTCAGTCCCGTCTCCACAGACGAAGACACCGCCACCGCCCCCCTCACCTTTTCCGTTGGAGATGGGGAGACTCCCGTCTCCTCCATTGCGGTCGCGGGAACCTCCAACAATCTCTCGCTTTACCAAACACCAACATTGTGTTTTCCGGATCCGGAGCCAACCGTTCGGTTGTCCTCACCCCCGCTCCAGACACGTTTGGCTCGGCGACGATCACTCTTCAAGTGACCGACGGGGGCGGACTCACCGCCCAAACGAGTTTTACGCTCACGGTCAATGGCGTCAACGACCGACCGACCGCCTCCCCCCAATTTTTAGCTACGAAGCTCAATACGGCGAAAAACATTCTCTTGGCCGCCACGGATGTCGACTCCCCTTCCCTCACGTTCATCGCCCTTTCTCCGTCTCACGGCACCCTCACCGGGACAGCCCCCAATATGATCTACACCCCCCCCGTGGGCTATACGGGATCGAGCACGTTTACTTTTACTGCATCGGACGGATTATTAACCAGTGTGCCGGCCTCCATCACGATTCAAATTGATACCGCCGCCCCGACGGTGCTGATCACTCACCCGGCGGGGGGCCAAAGCGTGAGCTATTCTATCGATGTTCGGGCCACCGCTTTGGATACCGTGGGGGTTCAAAGCGTGGTCTTCTTCGTTGATGGGACGGCGTCTTCCACGGACACCATCGCCCCCTACAGTTTTAATTGGAATTCACAAAGCGTGTCGAACGGGGTTCATGTTTTGACGGCGCGCGCCTATGATCTGGCCGGAAACAATACGCTTTCTCTCCCGGTCAGCGTCACGGTTTCAAACGCCGCAACACCCCAATTACAGGTGAGCCTCTCCTCGATCACGTTTATCGGCGGGACGGACGGCACTCCCATTCCACCCCGACCAGTCACAGTTTCTGACGCGGCTGGACAGCAATCCGGTTTCTTTTGGAGTGTGATTTGGAATGGGAATTGGTTAACGGCGTCTCCCACTTCCGGCACGGGGAGCGGTATCTTTTCAGTGGGCGTTGACAATTCGGGTCTTTCAACAGGCACCTATCGGGGGTCGGTGACGGTCATGCCTTGGTCCTCCGAGGGGGAAGAAACAGGCAACGGTTCACTCGTGATACCGGTCACGCTCATGATATTGGACAACACCGAAAAAATTCCTCCCACGACGCCCAGCGGGTTAACCGCCGCGGTCTCAGGGCCGGCCCAAATTCTCCTGAGCTGGACCCCCTCCACAGACACCGGAGGGTCGGGGCTTGCCGGCTACCGCCTATTTCGAGATGGATCGTTCGTCGCTCAACCGACCGCGATCAATTATACGGACACCGGCTTAACTGTTGGGATTGAGTACACCTATGCTGTCCTGGCGGTGGACCATGCCGAAAACCAGTCCGGTCTCTCTGAGACGGTGCGCGTGACTTTGTCTCCTGATCTTCCCCCCACCGAGGTGGAAGCGTTCAGCTATCCCGAACCGGCTCGGGCCGGGGTTTCACCGGTGATTCGAGTTCTGATGGGTGACGTCAATGGCGTGGAGATAACGATCTATGATACCGGAGGAACCGTTGTCCACACCGCTCGCATGGAATCTCCTAACGTCGCGGTTGACGGAAAGGCGGGATATGAGTATGCCTGGGCCGGGCCCATTGCCAGTGGGGTCTATTACGCGGCTATCCACGGACAAACCCTTACCGGCCCTGTCCGGGCTAAAACCAAAATCACGGTTATTCGATGAAGGTTCGTTTCGCGCTCCTATTGATTCTGATGAACGGGTCCCGCCCTTGGGGAACCTCTGCGGGCGCCGCTTTCTTAAAAATTCAAACCTCTGTCCGGGCCAAAGCCTTGGGAGGCGCGACGGTCGCCGCCCAGGGGGCCCAAGCCTTGGGCGAAAACCCAGCGCTCCTGGCTCCCCTCCGTTCGAAGTCCGAACTGGACGCTTCTTTCGTACAACTTTGGGAAGATTCCACCAACGTCAACTTGGCCTACACGAACGCATTGAGCCTGCGAACCGCCTGGGGGGTTTCGACGACCTATTCGGATTTTGGAAGTTCTGAGGAAAGGGACAGTTCTGGTCAAGCGACAGGACAAAAAAACGCCACTCATCACGGGATTGCGTCCGCGGCCCTCTCCAAAACCATAACACCGGGTCTCCGCTGGGGAATAACCGGCCGTGTGTTCCAGTCGACCTTGGCGGATCAGCCGTCTGACATTGCCGGGTCCGTGGACCTGGGGGCGGCCGCCCAATCCAAAAAGTTTCTTTTCAGCGCTTCCGTTCATCAGCTGGGGCCGGGGATAAAATACATCGACCAACAGGACGCGCTTCCCAGCGCTCTACGGCTCGACGCGGCCTGGGAGACAAAACCGTTCTCGATCATGATCGGTTTCCATTCATCCCTGACGGAGGGCGGGTCGGATGGTGTTTTAGGAGTGGAGTATCGGCTCAAAGCGATGGCTCTGCGGGCGGGGATGCGGACAGAACTGAGCGGCGAAGAAGATTTGGCTATGGCCGCCCAGTCCAAAGCCAACGAAATGTTAAACGATGTCACAATGGGGTTTGGGCTGACCCTCTACAGAAACCTTCGAATGGATTACGCGTTCAGCCAAAATGCCCCGATTGGGGCCCCGCCCATTCGCTGGCCTTAACGTGGGCCTGGGGAGATCCCCCTCTTCCCCAAAACCCCCCAAAAAACTAAATAAATCCCCCTGGTCCAAACCCGTCAAACCCCCCTCCAAAACCAAACCGCCCCGCCGACTAAAACTTTAGGGGACGTTGCTTATTTAGTGTTATTGTGGATTTTAATCAATAAATCTTCACGCTCTTCTCAATGTTAATGGTGTTCCTTCGCATGCTGATTATCATGCAGCACCCGCTGGCCCCTGTGTCGCTGTAGGAACAAATGCCAAACGCTAACTCCTTTCTTCTGGAAACGCTTCCAGTCTGTGTATTTTTTGGATACCCCTTAATGCTAAATCTTACGAATCGTGCCGATCAGATACCCCATGGTCCGGAGCGGACTGTCCGGGTTCTTTTGTTGAATGATTTTTACAGCCGCCTCCCCCCCACCAAAGCCGCTACAAGCCCGACAACCGCGATCTGTTTACCAGAATCGATACGATCTTGGGCTTGATCTGTCGATTGTTGGTCACGGCAGGTGACCGTGAAAAGGCCTTCCCGTGTGCATCCTTCAACGTCTTCCGCCGACTGAGCTTTGAGATTGCCAGCCACCATGGTGATGGCCCCACCAATTCCCAAAATTCCGCCAGAAACCATAAGGGCCGATTTCGTCTCCTTTGTTTTTTTTAAATCTTCTCGCCACTTTAGTTCTCCTTGGGACGGCCCACTGCTAACCGGTGTTGCCATCGCCGAGTCTTCAGCGCGAACAAAGGCGGGTCCAAAAATCAGTCCCGAGGATAACAAGCCGGCAATCAATCTATTTCCGATGGTTCGCATAGCATCTCTTTACGCGAATTAAAATTTCAATTTGTGAGACAAATATCGGAATGGACTTATTGTTTGTAAACCAGAGCAATCCAATGGGTCATGCCCAGGTCGCCCTGGGGGACCAGGGCGTAATCGAACCCCAAAGCGCCGCGGGAAACGCCCAACCCAAAAGTGATACCTGTTAAACCCGAGACATCTCCAGCGGTGCGAGTGGAATAACCGGCTCGTCCCGCGAAAGCCCAAGCGTCTTTGAACGTTTGGGTAAACTCAGCTCCCCCCGCCAAATAGTTGTCGTCCGACTGAGGGAACGCCATGTCCGCCACCAGCGAAAGCTTGGGAATTAATAAATAAGACCCTCCCAATCGAAATTCCCGCGGCAAGTCTTCGCTTTCTTTGTCGTATTTCAAGGATCCGCCGACGTTCGTGGCCGTGGCGGAGACCCGTAACTTTTTGTTCGCCAAGGGGTCCGAAAGAACGCCAAAATCCGTCGTGAACGTGGACGCCGAATCCACGATGGTTGACTTCACGTATTTTAACCCCGCGCCCACCGAAACGGGACCCGCTTTCCGGGCGTAACCGAGCGCCAAGGACATATCGTTGGGAGAAAAGGACCCGTCATCCGCTCCCGAAGTATCTTTTCGGTCCAGGTCGCCGGAAGAAAAATAATTCAACCCAACCCCAAGGCTCCCTTTTGTGCCGAAACTGTGAGTGTAATACCCCTGGCTAAAGTTGCTCGATTCCAAATACGAGGGGTGCATCAACATCGCCGACTGTTTGTTCACGCGGGTCATGGCGGCTGGGTTCCAGTAAAGGGACGAGGCGTCGTCGATCAACGCGGTCCCCGCGTTCCCCAACCCCGCCAACCGGCTCCCCGCGCCGAGAGACAAAAAGTCACCCGTCGACGTCCCCGCCCCCGCCGCCCAACCCGTACAAACACCCCCTACCACTCCCGCCAGCCCCAACAAACCCCCCACCCACCGCCCCCGCCGTTTCATGTTTTTCATCGTTGCACCGCCACCTTAAGAATTTTGTCCCCACCCGCACCACTAATCCTTATTAGGTAGACACCGCTTGCTACAGGTTCATTGTTCATATTCGTTGCATCCCAGGGTGAATTCCCATTCCCGTCTTCCTTCAGTTCTTTAACCAATTGCCCCGTGATTGTGTATATTTTCAGGTCAGCGCCTTCCGGAAGGCCAACAATGGACATCTGAGCGTGCCCAGGTAAAGAGGGGCGCAGTGGGTTAGGATAAGCCTTGGTCTCCCCCACGGAGGTCTCTTGGTCCCGCAAAACCACTTGTAAAGTGGAGAAATCCGTCACGGTGGCGGTCAGTTGGTTGTTCTTCGCGTCAATTTGGGTTGGCAAGAGGACCCATAGTCCTTCCGCCCGATCAAAATAGGCCAAGGCTAACCTTGACTCGGATTTCCCAGCGAGATCTCTTTCGTTATAAGACACAGTGACGCGAATGGGTTTCGTTGGAGATTCCATCGGGTCGGAAAATAACTCAAGCCCAAAATGGAGCGGTGTGATACCTTCTTGGTTTTCAGAAGAGACGGGAAAAACATCCGGCACTTTGGCGGTTAACACCACATTTTTTGAAAAAGTTCCCGCGGGAATATCTATGCGAATCGGTCCGTAGGAACCCGAAAACACAAGCTTTCCACCCTCGGCATTCACGTTGGATTTAGCCTCTGAAGTAAATCGGCTCAATGTCGCATACTTGAGCACTTCTTTCTCGTTGTCTTGGTAGGCCACATGAACGATTCCCAATCCGTCAACCGCGATGGAGGGGGTCCATCCTGTTTTGCTTTCCCCGCCGTCGATTTTTTGAAGATCCCAACTCCCGTTTTCTTTTCGGTGAGCGTAATGCAATTCGCCCAATTCAATATTGGAGTAAACGATGTGAGGATCCCCGGATTTTCCTAATGCCAGAGAGATAAATCCAACGGAAGGGTCTTCTTTAACCGTTTCGATAATCCACCCTTCTGTCTCTTTTCGCGCGTAGCGAATTTTTCCATGCACGATATCTTTGTACACGATGTGGGGACGGTTATTCGCGTCAACCTTAAAATCCATGTAAGAGTTTTCATCCATGGCCCCCTTTTCCACAACTTCAAATTTGCGAGAAGAGCCGTTCCCCTTTGCATACAAAATATCTCCCGCCGCCCCGGGGACGATATCGGGGTCGTCAGCATGGAAAAGCACGACATGAGTTTCTCCCGTGCTATCCACATCAATCTGGATTTGGCCGATTCCGGAAGAACTAGTCCGGCCGCGAGATCCCGTTTTCTTTGACAGGAGAAGTTGAGAGGTCCAAAATTCATCGCGTTCGAACGGTTCAATTGGATCCGGGTCAATATATTCAATCGCGGCGACCTCAGAATAAATATCTTGGTGGGGAGTTGCCTGGTAGAATAGGTAAAAACCCTCTTTGGTCGATGTAAGGTCGGGGTTCATGTAAGAGGAATACCCCACCACAGGTTCCCCATCCAGGTTGATCCCTAAAGAAGCACCATGCATTCCCTGACCGTTAAATGAAACGGTATTGTTACCGTTCGAGAACGAGTCCATGGGCAACAACTCCGAATGAACCGTTTTGCCGTACTTGTAGACCAAGTGGAGTCGTCCTGTCATGCGGGTGGGATAGGCCAAAATGAGCGTGTCATCCGAATAAGCCGCCGACATCGAGGCCCCCACATTGGCATTTTTTACCAAAATTTCTGTTGACCAGCTTGATCCGGAGAGTTCCGCTTCTTTAATGTCTCCCTCGGCCCCCGCTTTGTAAAAAATATGGGGGTTCTCATGTTGGTCCAGCACGAGCGTTGCGAATTCTCCAGACCCCTCTGACGAGTCCACAGTCTCAATTTGCCACATGGGATTTGGTAACTCAAAACGGAATGAGTTTTTATTAGGGGTCGCCAGGGTAATGAGCGATTCGCTTTCGGCTTCCCCGGATGGGCCCCCCGCGGTGACCAGAATCTCGTATGTCGTTTGAGGGAGAAGACCCCTCAAAGTCACAGTGGTTCCCCCAACAGATTCGCCCAATAACTCGGGGTCTTGCCATTCGTTCACAAGATGGTAGACACGATAGAGGGTATTGTCTGGGTTATCATTTTTGTCCCAACCAATCACCGCCTGGTTCGAAGAAAGTCCCATCACGCGGGCATTTGAAGGAGAAAGGGGCAGGGTGTAGGACTCAAAGCTTTGACGGGATTCGGTCGGCCCGTAAAGTCGTTCCGCCACAATGTGGACCAGAGAAGGGCTGTTGGGGCTTAAGTTTTCCTGTGTCCAAGACAGGGCGTCCGGGGGCAAAAGACCGGAAAGGTCCATTCCATCCGAGCTCCGAATGACCCGATATCCGGTCACGTCTCCAAAGTCATCTGTCCACTTCCATACGATATTGGAGTAGGTCTGAGAGTCCGCTGTGGGGGCGTCCATCCCATCCCAGGTGAAGGTGGAAATGGTCATCGTATAAAATCTGTCATTGTTTGCCGCGTTTGCACGAAAATAATAAGTAGTCCCCGCTTGTAAGCCTGAAATTGTTGTCGTCGTTGATCCGTCCCACTCATAGTTGGTGTCGCTGAACCCACCATACCCAGGGAAAGAACTGTTGGTGGAATATTCAATTCGATAATAAACGGAGCTTGGATTGTCATCGGTTGACCAAGACAAGGAAACAGTTTTTCGGCTAACAGATGTCACTTGGAAGTTGGAAGGTAATTGGGCGAGTGTAGTCCCATATCCGAAACTGGAACGGGATGACCCATATTGGTTGTAGGCCTCCACTTGAATCGAACTAGATTCATATGTTCCAAGTCCCATCTGCCACCAGGTGTTGGAATTCTCTGAAATTGAATGTAGCAAGGTCCCATCCTTTGAGTAGATTCGGTACCCCCTCCGCGTTGGGTTGCAGTTGCCAAGTCCATTCTATGGCGCCCTCGTACGATTCTTTTCCGTAGGGGTTTGCCATTCCGGGAGGGCCCAGTGGGGTAAAAGTTGAAACCACAATGTCTGGCTCCGTCTTTTGACCTCCCCGGTTTCTTGCAATAATTCTAAAAAAGTAGGTTTTGTTGGATTCGAGACCTGTGGCTGTCAGTGGCTGTTCGGTTGTTCCCCATCCCCAAATATCTAATGGAAAATTGGAAAAGTTTATTCCATCCGTTGAAATACGACCCTCGTAGTAAGTCCCATCCGGGTTTCCATTCGGGTCCCAGGAAAGGCTCACTGTCGTGGCGGTTACTGAGGAGATAACGGTGTTCGTTGGCGGATTCACGTAGGTGCTCTCTTCCCAGGAATTGTAATTCCGCTTACTGACGGCCCCCCCAATTGCATTAAACGCCTCAACCTGAATTTGCGATTGGGTGTTAGGCGATAGTCCTTCCTGCACCCAATAGGTTGTATTTGCCGGCAAAGTAGCCAAAATAAGTGAGTCTGACGCCCTCAAAATTCGGAACCCATCTTCTCTCGGCGAATCAAAATCCCAGGTCCAAACAAGTGAGGCGTTGGTTCGACTTTCTACCTGAAGGTTTGTCGCAAAAGGTGGGGCGATGGCAGCCGGCAAATAGACAGAAAGGACTTCGCCATTTTGGGAGATGAGTCCATCCCCATTTTTGGCTTGAATCATAAAGTAATTGGTGGAAGCATCCGGTAGACCGGTCAAAGTGGCGCTGGTGTATGTTCCACTGGAGAGAGGGACATAGGTGACCCCATTGATAGAATGCCCAATCAAGTATTCCGTCCCCGCTGGGTTCCCATTGCCTGACCAAGACATCTGTACGGATGTCCCAGACGAGGAAACGACCGAAGGGTTCCCTGGAGGTAGGGTCAAGGAATAAACTGTTGTCGACAAAGGAGAGTTCGCAACGCCGCTGGCATTAAAGGCTTGTACCATCACCTGGGACGACGTATTGGGTGTTAAACCAGATTGGGTCCAAGTGGTTACATTGGCCAGTAAATCAGGAGACAGCGGGATTAAGTCTTCGGCACGCAAAACGCGAAAACCGGATTCTTTTGAATTGTTATCAGCCCAGGACCAGACAATCTCTGTCGTTGACCGGTTTGTCAAATTCGGTTTTCCAGGGGAGGATGGCGGAGATATGGGGAGGAAGAAGGAGACCTGGGTGTCAAACGGTGTCTTGATCGACTCGGTATTGATGGACTGAACCCGAAAATAATAAGTGGCATTGTCCGTTAAATTGAGGGCGGCGGCCGTGGTCGATGTTCCGAGATAAATGAGTGAGAAATTAGTGCCATCAGGGGACTTTTCGAGACGGTAATTTGTCCCTAGCGGGTTACTGTTGGATGACCAAGAAACGGAGGCCGATGAAATGGTGGATGAACTTACAGTGAGGCCGGTCGGTGGGGCGGCCAACGTGTAATAAATAGAAGACAGATTGGAGTTGGCGAAACCACTGACGTTAAAAGCTTGGACAAGAATCTGGTAAGAGGTATTGGGTGTGAGACCCGTTTGGTACCAGTAGGTTGTATTAGCGATGAGTTCCGGAGATAAGGGACTCAAATCTCCAGCGCGCAAGACGCGGTAACCGGCTTCTTTTGATGAATTATCGGTCCAGGACCAGACCAGCGTAGAAGAAGATCGGCTGATGAGCGCTGGTTTTCCAGAGGGGTTGGGTGTACTCGGAGGCAATCGATGGGAAACAGTGGTGTCTGACGAGGAACCGGTCCAATCAGAGGTAAACGCTTTAACACGAAAATAATACGTCGTATTGTCGATCAAACTTGTCGCGGTAGCCATGGTTCCCGTTCCAACGTAAACCGATAAAAAGTTGGTGGCGTCGAGAGACTTAGACAACTGGTAATTTGTCCCCGGAGGGTTAGTGCTAGGGGACCAAGAAAGCGACGCCGAAGAAATTGTGGAAGAAGTTATCACTGCATCGGTCGGTGTAACGGGCAACGTGTAATAAATTGGAGACAAAAGAGAGTTTGCCACGCCGCTATAGTTAAACGCTTGGACAATGACCTGGTGTGAGGTGTTGGGTGTAAGACCCGTCTGGGTCCAATAGGTTGTATTGGCGATGAGGTCCGGAGATAGGGGACCTAAATCCCCAGCGCGTAAGATGCGATATCCAGCCTCTTTTGAAGAATTATCAGTCCAGGTCCAGACGATACTCGAATCTGACCGGGAGTTGAGTTTCCCGGCTCCGGGAGCCACCGGCGCCACCGGAGGCAATCGAGTCGAAACGATGGTATCATAGGTCGTATAAATCCAGTCGTGATTCCTTGCCCGAACACGGAAATAATAAGTCGTATAATCTTGCAAACCCGAAGCGACAGCCACGGTACTGGTTCCGAAATAAACTTCCGAAAAGTTTATTGCGTCTCGGGAACTTTCCATTCGGTAGTTTGTGTTCGGTGAGTTGTTGGCGGGGGACCAGGAAAGCGAAGCTGAATTAATGGTGGCCGAAGTTATCGTCGTGAAAGTTGGCGGAACCGCCAGAGTTAATTGACGGGCATGTACGCGGGGATTCGAGGTGGCTTTTGAATTGAAGGCCTGAACAACGACATTATAGTAATCATTAGGCTTTAAACCGATTTGGTGCCAGAATGTTGTGTTTGCGGGCAAATCCGGGGATAGAGGAGTGCCGTCCGCATAGTTCAAAACCCGATAACCCACTTCGACTTCCGAATTATCCAACCAACTCCAAATGATGTTGTCTGTCCCAGCGACAGCAGTTACATTTGATGGGGGACCCAAAGAATCATAAGAGGAGTAGTATAAGCCAAAATCCCCATAACTCACATGGAAAACCCCATCGGTTCCAATGGCAAGGGAAGAATAGTCCCCTGAAAATTTTCTCACAATCGTAGTTGACCACACAGATCCATCATAAGTGGCCACCTTTAAGTCTAAGAAGGAATGGTATGCGATAACTGGATTTCCAAGGCCATCAAGAGCAAGGCTGGAATATACCGCATAATTGTTTTCCACCACTTGAATGTCCCAGAACGCCACGTTCCACCTAGCATACTTAAGTTGTCTTTTAGACGAATCACTGAAAGAAACAGAAGGTGTTCCAGAACCATCAATAGCGAGAGACGAATATTCACCGACAGTTCCATTTGAATCAATTGTTTGGGTAGACCAGTTTATTCCGTTCCATCGAGCCAATTTGAGATCTCCTTTAGTGGAGTCAAAATAGCTGATGGAGGGGTTACCGGAAGGGTCCAGCGCGAGGGAACTCCACATCCCGACAACTCCACCACTATCAATGGTATAAGTCGTCCAACTGACTCCATCCCATTTCGCATACTTCAAGCTATTAGTGGCAAAATAGCTGATGTGCGAATTGCCTGAAGAATCAATCTTAAGGGAAGTGTATTTTCCCCCTGTGGGGTCAATCGTAATTAGCACCCAAGACGAATTTATCCTGGCTCCATACCTGAGACCCACCCCTGTTTTGAAATAAGAGACCCTCGGTTCCCCTGTGGGGGTCATTGCAATGGAGGAATAGCCGCCATCCGTGTCGAATCCAGTTTCGATGTTTTCTCTAACCCAAGAACCAAAATTATTCCTGCCGATATATCGTAAATCCCCGCCGTTAAATTGGTTCCGAGAAACCATATGGGGTGCATTCTTTGAGTCCAACGCAATAGATGTCCAAAATCCAGAGTTGTTAATAATATCAGGTTCTTCTGTCGTCCATCCCGCCATTAATCCAGGAGCTGTAAGCGCACTCCAAGCTAAAAACATAAAAAATACCCTCGCTACCCTAAATGAAATTCCAAAACGTTCCGACATGTGTTTTCTCCCTCATCAAATGACAAAATCAGTGGTCGGGCCTTGGCCTGACTCACTCGGAATCATAATAAATGGCGTGTTGTTATTTTGTCTGCGAAGAGACATATTATAACCCGGTTTTCGGGCGATAATACTTATTGTCTAGACGAGCGATTTATTGAATCTGATAAGCGAAGGGGCGTCCGGAATTTGGAGGATATCCTTTACCGTCGACAAGAGGCCGGAATATTGATGCTTTTCTTCGGGCAAACTGGCCAAAACTTTTTTTAATAAAAGTCGATACCCCCCTTGACATCAATTTTACCGACTTTCCCGAAATTAGGGGGACATGATTGACTAATTGCTTTCCAGCAGGATCGTCCCATTGCCACTTCGGAAGAAGTCAATTAAGCAAACATGTCCCCTCCTGTCCGTTTCCGATTCACCATGCGCCCAAAAAATCCGGGGTTTTGAAGGAACTCCAAAGGGAGCGAAACAAAATCATCGTGATAGGTGGGAATCGGTTCTTGCCGGGGAACGGCGCGTATCTCTGCCAGAATATCCCGCGCCAGGGCCTTTGACCGAACCCGCACGTTGGTTTCAAAATTGCGGTTCAAGGCCGAATCTGTCCAATTGGACGAACCCAAAATCACCGTTTCCCCATCGATCACCACGCATTTGGCGTGGGTGTAGGTCGTTGGATCATCGTAAAAAACCGAAATGCCCTGCTCACGCAAAAACGAATAGGCCGGCACATTTTTCCCTTCCATGAACCCGCCGTCTCCCTCTTCAAGAAAATCAATGTTTTGGTCCAACAGCACCTCAACGTGGACCCCCCGATCGTGGGCCTTTCTGAGAGATTGAGCCAAAGCAAACACGGGCGAGTCGGCCAACTGGGGCCGAAACGTAAAGGAATACATGCAAACAACGATGGAGAAAGAGGCCCTGTCCAGTTCTTTACGAACCGTCTCAAAATAAACCCGCCCCGGCAAAGCCTCCACCACCCCCGTAACACAAACCCCCACCCCATGCATGAAAATCAAACACCCTACCACGGCTCCCCACCAACGCCCCACCCCAACCCGTCCAACAACGAACCTCCTAAAAGCCTCTCTGCCCCATCATTTCCCCATCGATGTTCCTCCAGATCATTTTCCACCACATAACCACATGCCCTCCCCGCATTAAATTCAGCCCGTCGTCCCCTTTACCATTGGCTTTACTTATACTTTACTTTTGGGTAAACTGACGTCATGGCCTACGTCCCCCGCTTTGATGTGACCCCTCATCTTTTGAGGGTGTTGGAAGACACAGCTGGAATCAACGCGCGCATCCGCGGCGCCACGGTGGGTGTGCGATGGATTCCCGCCCTTCAAAAGGATTTCCGGGAACGGCAGGCCCATGGGTCCACGGGAATTGAAGGAAACCCGCTTGTTCTCTCCGAAGTGAGAATTTTATCCGAGGGCGGTGAACTTCCCTTGGCCTCCCCGCGCGCGAAACAGGAAATTCTTAACTATCTGTCCGCATTGAAACATATTGAACGCCAAAAGACGAACGATTCGATTGGTGAGAAAGGGGTGTTGAAACTTCATTCTATTATTGGTCAAAAGAATGCCCTGGACCGAGGTCCTTTTGGGATTTATCGAACATATGGTGTGCGTGTGGGAAATCACGTGCCTCCGTTGGCCCGCGAGATCTCCAGGCTTATGCGGGACCTGTTGGATTGGCTTGATGGCCCTGGCCAGGCCTGGCCGGCCGTCGTGGGGTCGGCCATTTTGCATTATCAATTCGAATATATTCATCCTTTTGGGGACGGGAACGGGCGCGTGGGCCGTTTGTTGGCCACGTGGGAACTCTACCGCCGCGGGTTTGACACGAGGCATATTTTCGCCGTTGACGAAGTCCTTCTCGAAAACCGTCCGGCGTATTACCGCGCTCTGGATCGGACCCAAAACGAAAATCAGGACCTGACCGGGTGGGTGGAATTTATTGCCGAAACCGTTTTTGAGTCACTCCGCAGAGCGTGGTCGCGGATTCAATCATTAAATGTGTCCCAAAAAAAGACCGGCGTCATTTTGACGCCCAAGCAAGAACGCCTTCTTTCAATTTTGCGTCAGTCCGGCCCCCACGCCATTTCCGAAATTCAAAAGGTCTTTAAAATCACCAAACCCGGTTCCCATTTCATCCTGAAGCCGTTGCTCGCCGCCGGTCTCGTTCAGCGCGTCGGGGGCCACAAGACGGGAAAGTATAAAGCAGTCGAATAACTGATTTTTTTTGATTCGATTTGAAGTAGGCCGTCGGTGGAGCACTTCAGAAATGAACGTTTGGGAGGTATACTGACCCCCGTTTCAGTTGAGGTGAATTTAACCACTATCGATTCCCTTGGCTGATTACTTTTTAACTCCTCCTAAAAATCAAACCCCAGAGAAATCCAGTGAGTCATGCCCAGGTCGCCTTGGGGGACCAGGGAATAATCGATGCCCAGGCCTTTCCGGGTAACCCCGCGCCGAACGTGACGCTGGTCAACCCGCTCGCGTCACCGGCCGTGCCGGTGTTGTATCCCAACCGCCCGGCGGCGCTCCAATCGGTGGCGATGGGCATCTCGTATTCCTCTCCTCCCAAAAACTCTGGCTCAATGGGCCCAGGTGGGAGCGGTGTCCCGCAACTTGGATTTCACAGCGCGAAGGGGATCCGACCAAGGGCGAATGGGAGAATCTCAGGCAGCCAACCGCAATAAAAGGCGGTTTAAAAAACTTTGATAGCCTATGTGTTTTTTATGGGCCTGCTCTCTGGCCCAAGTCAGGATAATGGGATGCAGGCGAATCGAAACAGGGACCAGTTTGGAGTCCATGTATTTAAACGGACGTCCGAAATGGGGCGGTTCCTCGTGGAAAGTATTACGATAAGCTTTTCTAAAGGTGGCACTTTCCTGTGACGTCAGGCGCCTTCCGTGTTTGAAATCTTGCGCTTTTAATTGTGGAATTTCACTATAGTTGATTTTTTTGTTCTTCATAAAGTCTCCTTTCTTCCGGGCCAGCGCGGCGTGCGGTGATGATCCGGACCGTGGGCCGCCGCTCGGTATAAACAACAATCAGAACGCCTATGTTCGATAACCCAATAACAAGCTCGCGTTCTTCCTCTTGCGTCGAATGCCCATGGTCCTCAAAGTGGATCGCGTCTGGATCAAAGAACACTTCCGTCGCAGTTTTAAAACTGACCTCGTGGAGGAGAATATTCCGTTTGGCCTTCACAGGATCCCATTCGAATGTCCACCTCATACTTAAGTATATACTAAAGTAGGGAAATACACAAGGAAACGAATTGAGCAGCCTAAAATGTAGTTGCCCCATTCATGGGGCGCTTTTCAATTCGGTTAAACAACATCTTCGCCGTCAAAATCGCCTGAAAAATCGGGCAACTTCGCCTAACGGACCGGCATTGCACCTAGACAAATAGGACCTTACGGTCTGACCGTCGATATTCAAGGTAAAACCGTCCGGCGTAACGCCGCATCATCTCGTCCCATCCCATGAGCGCTTTCTTCTGTTCATGGAGCCAGATGAAATTATCCACCAGACCCTTGCCTTGCTCAGGGGAGAATGGCAATCCAACCCCGCAAGTAAAATGGATCTCGTTCCAGGATATGACACGGGTGGCCAGAAAATGGCCAGGTCGTGATGAAATACTTATCCCCACATCCATCAAAACCACCTCCCCGCCTCGCAAAACGTCCCGCAACCGCACCCGCGCACACTGTTGTCGGTTCATCTCTAAAACCTCGTAGAGCGAAAATATCGGATCTCGATGAGCCACCAAATACGAAAGTTCCTCCTGCGAAAAAGTCCCCGGTTCATCGGCACAGAGGTGCTCGATCCAGCGTGTGCGCGGCCAAGGAATATCGTGAATCGCCCGGTCGGAAATGATGGCTATTTCCTCATTTTCGATCGAAGAAATAAATCGTCCGTCCTTCAACAAAAGTCTCAAGTCGCTCGCCGCCTGTAAAAGCAAACCTTCAGGAAGACTGTTCGCGACCCGCGTCATTAACGGGGACCCCAATTCTCTCGATCGCTTGTAACGATTTAAAGGGCGATCAAAGCGGTTCCGAATTCGTGCGAATAGGCTGTTCAAAAAATCCCCGTATCCTCAAGAGTCTCCCTACGTTCTGTCAATCCGGTAATTTTTAAGCGGGTTCGGTCAGGTCCAAAGGAAATGCCGGATTTTGATAAGCCGATGAAGCATTTCGTCGTCTTCCTGTTTCCATTCCTCTTCCAATCGCCACGATTCCTGGCAGGCTGTGTTCCAAGAGGCAATGATTTTTGGGTCATCATCGAAATCTCCTAATTGAAAAGTGAGCGGTTTTCCATTCTAATCCCTTTCGGCCACCTCCATAGGGCGCCGTTTAGGAATGACGACATGATCCAGCGGATCCTTTCTGGTCGGTCGCGTTATCCTCCACCATTCATAGAGAGCGGATATTTCAATCTATGTCGCGGCATCTTCTTGTGACGAGCTCCAATCGATGACCTCGCCGGGATTTTCTTTTCTAACAAATTCCGTCAAAAGGTCGAAATTAGCATAGAGAATTTTGTTCGAAACATCCGACCACCCATACCCATATGAAAGCTTTAAAACGTGGAATCGTCGCCAAACCCGGTCGGCCAACCTGTCGTACCACCGACACATCCAGCGAGGCATTATGTTCCAAATCGAAGAGGGGATATGATCGATAAACCGTAAGACGGAATGGCGTTTGGGAGGAATTTTGATCGCGTGCGTATTCATCATCACCCTATCTCCAAAAAAAAGGTTCGTTTTCAAGCGGCCACTTGGTGAAGCACCTCGGAAATGAACGTTTGGTAGGGAATCCCCATCCGATGAGCCTTCCGCTTAATCTGGGTCATGTTCTCACTGTTGACCCGGATATTCAGAACCGCGCCCTTCTTCCTCCGCGCTATGGCATGAGCAATCTTTTCGGATTCGGCGCGGCCAATTGGCTTATAGTCCCCGCGCGAGAGAGCCTTTTCAATCGTGCGCTCTTCCTTAGTGAGCTGAATGTTTTTCATCAAACTCCCCCCTTTTCCACCGCTTCGTATATTGCCGACTGGGAAACATCGTTTTCAAAAAAATCTCCAATTCGTTCACAACCCAGTACAATTCAAGATCTTTCATCTTCCCCAAAAGCTCACGTAAGAAAATTTTTCCGTCTGAGATACTTCACCAAACCGGTGAAATCGAGAATTTGTAGCACGGGCATCCTGCCCATGTCACTTTCTTACAGGATTTTCCGGGATCTTCGCCACCCCTTTATCGTTCAGTGGCGATTATGCTACCTCAGAGGGGGATTCACGGGAAACCCAGAAGCCCCATTAAATTCGCTACTTCTCCTTAACAGAGAAGGTGAACTTTTTCTTTGAACTCTTTCCCATCATCCGCCCTTCTATGCTTAAATATTTCTTAATGTCCATCGCTCCATGGAACACGCCAAGAATCTCAACCGCGTCCTTTTTTACACGGTAGGCGATTCGGTAATGTCCATAAAGTAGGATCCGAACTTCTTTCTCTTCGTCTCCGACGTCATAACGATAGCCGATTCCACCAAATATTTTCAAAACGTCCACTTTCTCGTATATCTCTTTCACCACGCGCCGGGCCGCGGCGGATTCTCCACCGCGATATAATCAAAAATCGCACCCAACCACCGGACAGACTCTTCCGTCCAGATTAAGCGCGCCATTTCCCAATCCGCCTACCCACCTCCTCATGGCTCACCACACGCCCTTGCCTGGAATCCTCCAGTCCTCGGTCCACCATTCGCCGCAAGGCCAGCTCTCTAAATATCTCATCGTAACTGCTGTCTTCCGGCTGTTGCCGTATAACATCGGTCATCAATTTTTTCGCCGCGCTCATCGTATTCCTCCTCAACTGTCTGCCTGCTACTGTCTAAGTCGACGTTCTAAATAAATCGACTAAACCATTCTCTTGAATTAATTCTGGAATCGAAAATCCTACACCACTTGTACCCGAGCGGGGGCACAGCGTCTTCCTCCTTCGCCGCTCTACCGCACCTCGATCCGCGGTGTTTTGTGCAACTCGTCTTCTGGAACAAAGATAATTCGCATCCCCCATCCCTCATATGTCGTCAACATCTGCCCGAACTCCTGCAACGTCAGGGTCCGGTCGTCAATCTCGAAAGCGGGCATCCCATCCTCGCTCGTAATCGTACACCTCACCACACCCCCACGAGGCACCCACTTCGAACATTGCTCCGAATATTCAATCTGCGGCCGCCCCACAATCTCCACCGCCGGCATGTTTTTCTTGTTTTCGTGCGCGAACGCCGCCAGGTCCCGGATATGTTGATTGTGAAAGTCAAGCAATTCCTGATCAGACATCTTCAACATCTCGGGGTCCGCCTTAAAGCTTGTCCCGCCCATCTCCGGGTCCTTATAGGTGAAGTGAACGGAATCCCCCTCCCGCGATCTTCACCTCGTCCATCCGGACCACTCGCCGTCTCGGCTTCGGCATGACCTCTCCTCCAAACCCCACGCCCCTCTTAGGGGAACAGCGGTATATTTAACAACCTCTCCATATCGCTTCTCATAGCGCTTTCGATTCCCGCAATACGCGCGACAGTAACCGACGGTTTACCCCTTTTCGCGTCACCACATTCACGCGGTGGGCTAGTGCCTTTTGTAAATCCATTTGCAAACCCCCGACGTCCAACAGACTTCGGTCTGGGGCCATCTCCACCAAAAAGTCGATGTCACTGTCGGGACGTTCCTCCCCCCGGGCCACGGACCCAAACACCTTGACGTTCCTAGCCCCGTGTTTTGCCGCAAGGAGCATTATCTGTCCTCGCTACCTTCGTAACTTTTCCATTCCGGTCATTGCGCTTCCTTCTTCATGTTCGATCTCTCCACCCTCTGACCTGCCTTTTTCCCCTCTTCCAGCATCTTCTCAACCGCCGCGACCAGGTGCTCGTAGGGGGTTTTGGTTAGAATCCTGTAGTAAATATCTGCTTTCATTAATTCCGCCGCCCCAACACCCCTGACGTTCCCACTCCGCTGTTTTTCTGTTTGTCCCTCAACGATGTCACACCAACATCGTTTGCAAAACACAGCTTTCTCTTTTCGCTTCAGTTTTATAAATTCAGGGATATCGAACACTTTTTCAATCAAATCAAAATTGATGGACCCCTTAATACGCCGCGTTACCCCTCTGCCCTTATCTTTTACCTTCGGGTCACGTGATGATATTGGGACCCATTCTTTTCTAGAAAATTCAAAATCGGCTCTCGGTTTGTACAGGTTCACCGCCGTAGACCTTTGTTCCTTTCTTTAAAACAATGACGCGATAATTATCAAGGCGGCGTCCCGTAAGGTGTGGAAATGGTCTGGCGTATCCATTGTTGAATGAGGCCTCTATCTTATAATTCTTAGACGCAAACAGCCACCGGCATCGCCGGCTGATAACCTCCTAAGGCAGGTTGATTACACAGCGTGGGGACTGGCACAATCGCCTCCGGGTCCAGAAGGTCTTCATACCCATCCATTCTGCGCATCCGAATCATTCCGGAAGCCACCAACCCGAACAAAACGAGCAATACCGACATCTCCGTTGGGAAACACACCTGCGTCTTGACCCGTCGGCGGAACTCCTGGTTGATCCTCTCGATGATGTTCGTCGTCCGGATCGCCTTCCACTGGCTTTTCGACGTAATCGTAAACGCGTAAACGTAAACGGTAAACGTAAACGGTAAACGGGGACTAAACGGGGACGTCTTTAACTAATTAACTTATTGAGGTTGCTGTTGTCAAATTGCTCGGCTCCGCGGGTCCGGGCCTTGCTCGCCGCCGGGTCGGACATTTTTGTCAAAATGGCCATCTCCCGGTTTGATTTCCCTAACCACGTCACCCCCAAGTGAATCAATATCGCTTTCCCTCGACTCACCGCTTCTCTTCTCCCGCGCTCAAATAAACTTTTTAAAGGGATCCCTTCCAATTTCGCGATCTTTTCAGCCAACGAATGAATTGTCGTTCCCTGACGTTGGTGCTCTACCCGATGTTGCTCAGCCCCTTCCACTTCTTTTAAAACCGATTCAACAAACCCGCCCCCACCCAAAACGCGACCGTCGTAGGCCTCTCGCTCCGCCATGGTCCGCCCGCGAACGCCCGCCAGCCCCCCCGCACTGCGCAATAACCCGCCCCCCATTAATTCCGGGCGTCTTCCCGCCTTTATCCCTTCCCCAACAAACCGTTCATAGGAATGCCGCGCTTGAGATAGCTTCTTTCCAAAACGGCTCAGCACTTCCCCCGTTTCCTGCCAGGACCTTTTTTTAGACCCCATTAACGCCGAATGACCACAGTAAGGGAATGTTTTTAGGGCCCCAAGGCCATCGACACGCTTCGCTCGGAGTGGATTTAGGTGAATGTAACGGACAAGCTCAAGAAGATAGGGATCTTCCTCACACACAATCGACTTGTATCTATTTTGGAAAAGGTGACCTGCCCGCCGATATCGACGGTTGAAGGAAACTGCGTATCCCGTCATCACCCGCTGCATCAAAGAACTGATCCCCTTGCCCCCCGCCCGCAACAGCAAGTGGAAGTGGTTTGGCATCAAGGCCCACCCCAATACCTGCCCCGGACACCGCTCTAACCCTTTTTCCAATCGCTCAAGAAAGTCCTCATAGTCATCGGCGCAAAGAAAAATAGGCCGCCGCTCAATGCCACGGCCCATGATGTGATACAGCAACCCTGGAACATTAACGCGTGATTGACGAGGCATAAAACAAACCTACAAAACTTCAGCAAACATATCAATAGTTAATTAGTTAAAGACGTCCCCAATACAACCAGTCGTTTCTATGCACCCTCTGTTCCAGCGTCTCACCCGCTCTATCTGATAGCACGCGGGGAAGGCGGGTGAAGTGGAATTAATTTACCGTGATTTCAATGGTTTTAGTCGCCCAAGTTCGACCTTCTTCACTTTCATAGAAGGAGTAGGTCTTTTCGTGATTGCCATAGGCGTCATATGTGTAGTAATTATGGGCACTTCCCGAGCCCACTCGGTCACTCGTGAAAGCTGTTACAGAAACAGTATATTTCCCTTCTCGAACACCCGCCCTCCCCCCTGACGCCGAAAGGAGGACGGGTGCCGAACAGGGAAGAAAAAAACTGCTTAGAACTCCACCCCCAACCGAACACCGAATGGGTTCCAATCGAATTCCTGGAAGGTCTCCATATTCTCTGCCGAAGGCATTTGGGAATACGTCAGTGCCAATTCGACTCCAATTTTCTCACCAACATAGGCGATCGCCGGACCAATCTCCCAAGTCAACTTTGTTGTTGAAATGGATTTGTTCTCCGAGAAAGAATCCCTTGAGTCGTCTTCATAAGAATATTTGTTTTCCACTTTAAGGTTTGCGAAGCCCAGGCCCAGCCCAAGTCGAGCCTGGAATTTCTCCCCCATTGGATAGCTGTACTTGGCTTCAGCCATCAGACGCCATAGGTTGGATTCGTTTTCGTCTTTTTCCTTGGCGGTGTAGGAGTCAAATCCATCGTCGTAGGTATAGCCAACGGTGTCGTTGTACTCCGGACCCATAATATAGCCAAGACTTCCACCAACAGAAACACCCTTCATTGGGGTTGCCGCCAACGCGCCAATTCGGAAACCAGTTCCGCTGGCGGTATCCTTATCTCTACTAATTCCAGAGTAGTCACTATTCGCTTGAGCCAAGGACAAGCCCTCGTCATTGCTTTTCTCGAGTTTTTCGAACGCATCGGAGTAAGTTAGATACTCGATTTGGCCGAAGAATTTGATTTTCTTGTCTTCGGCTCTTACACCCATTGCAATCGAACCAACAACCGCAGTAGCCAACATCAATTTCCAACGCTTCATTTTGTGCACCTCTCCATTTTATTTTGAACTTCATTTGTTAGGGTTTGCATCCTGCCAAACCCCTTTGGTTCTAAAAATTAAACCCCCAACGAAATCCAGTGGGTCATGCCCAGGTCCCCATGGGGAACCAGGGAATAATCGATGCCCATGCCTTTGCGCGTCAACCCCGCGCCAAACGTGACGCCGGTCAACCCGCTCACGTCACCGGCCGTGCCGGTGTTGTATCCCACCCGCCCGGCGGCGCTCCAATCGGTGGCGATGGGCATCTCGTATTCCGCTCCCCCCATCACATAGGCGTCTTCCTCTTTCGGAAACGCCGCGTCCAACGCGAACGCCACTCGTTTCGACATCCGATACGCCGCGCCACCCTTGATGGTTGTGGGCAAGTCTTCTTTTTCAGACTCGTATTTCAACCCGCTCCCCAAATTGGTGATGGATCCCCCCACCCTCAATCGGTCACCTAAAAAACCTTGACTCAATACGCCGAGGTCCAAAGCCCAGGTGGAAGCGGTGTCCACCAACTTGGACTTCACATATTTCAACCCAGCGCCCACGTTCACAGGCCCCAGGGCACGCCCATACCCCACCGTCATGGCCATGTCGTCCGGGGTTAAAGACCCCGCTGACGCACCGGAGGTGTCCGTGCTATCAATGGACCCGGAATTGAAGTAATAAAGGTTCGCCCCCAAACTTCCCTTGGAACCAAGGTGGCGCACATAGGCCCCCTGGCTAAAATAACTGGAATCCAAGTAAGCCGTGTGCAAGAGAACCACCGACTGACTTTTAACCTGGGTCATGGCCGCCGGGTTGTAATACAAGGACGTGGCATCGTCCACCAACGCCACCCCAGCCCCCCTAACGCCGGAATGCGCGCTCCCGTAAAAATAGAGGGACATGATTGACTAATTGCTTTCCAGCAGGATCGTCCCATTGCCACTTCGGAAGAAGTCAATTAAGCAAACATGTCCCCTCCTGTCCATGTCCCCTCCTGTCCATTTTCCAGCACGCGCCGCAACCGCCGGCCCGATCAGTTCACGATTCTCCGCCGCCGCGATCGCTAACTCCTTGCCGGAGATATAGGCCCCATCCACATACAGTTCACCCGGTTTCTCCATCCCCATCTGCCCCTGCTCTTCCATCGTTTCCGCCATGCCCGCCTCGTCGCTCCCCAGAGCCGTCTGGGTCACAATCGAGGTGATAAAGTTTGCCGTCGGCTCACCGGGTGCGACAGGTTTTTCGCTCACTGTTTCCGCTACCTGCATCAGGTATCCAACCCATCCCCGTTTGCCTTGCTGTTTCGTTCGATACTGTGCCTCTGGATCATGCGGGTTCTGTATCTGACCAGACCCCGTCCGCTCGGCCACAACCTCCTTCTCCTCCACGCGGAACTGCTCCTGAAAGACGCGCCGAAGAATCAAACACTTCGGCCCTTCTCCGATCAACCCTTTCCGTTTGTCTAGCCAATTCAACAAGGCCCAAATGTCCTTTCCCGCCTGCCCCATCTTTTCCCGCAGGGTCCCTTCACTCGCCCGGTAATCCAGCCGGCTTTCCACATAGCGCTCCCACAGCAAATTCCAAAAATCAGGTCGTTCCTCGACGCTGTGGCTCAGTTCCTCTAACCCACAGCGCAGACTTTCCCGCACACAATCCAAGGCGCTCATTCGTTTGACCAGCCCCAGCACATACGTCGAATCCATTCGCTGGCGTCCACGTTTCGCCATTAACCCGGCTTCTTCCAAAGCCTCCCGTACCACCTCAAACACCAATCGTCCTTCTTCGTGCTCCAGCAGCCGGTCCCGAAACCGCACCAACACGCTCGCATCGAACACATCAGAATTCAACTCTTGATTCAGCGCGTATTTCCATCCCACGTGGTAGCGAAACTGTTCGACCGCCTGTCGGTCGGGCATTCGCTCCATAAACTGTAACATGCTCACACCCAGCAGAACCACCGGCTCCACTCCCGGACGCCCATTCTCCAAACAATAGCAGGCCGCCAAACGTTCTCGCGCCTTTGCCAATACAGGATAGATCTTTTCAAAGAAGAGCCTGTATCGATCACTCTTCTCAAAAAACAACTGCCTTTGTAAACCAAACAAATCCATTTGGCTGCTAAAGTCGGGCAAACTCATCCGTCATTCCCTCCGTCGATCCTGTCGTTTGATTTTACTTATTATCGTACAACGCACGTCATAATGCAAATCAATCATCGACGGTAAAATAAACGGACTGAGACAAAGAGGAGATTCTGTTCTGACGGTTTTCTCACGAATGAGTCATTTAAACAACAGCTTCCCCGGGAGGGGGTTTTGCAGCAGAATCATTAGTTGACAACGTCCGTGTGCCACGAGAAGTAACAACTGTATTCCTGATGAGGGCAGGCCCCTCGGCGTCGGCTTGCACGAGCAGACGTCAAACCCGCCTTGAGTGGCTTGGTCCAAAAGACCTGGTCGTGAGCGTCAAGGAGAGGTGAGGGCAGGGGAGATGAGCGAAAGCAAACCGCTGAACAAGCGTCGAAATCAAAAGGGACGATGTCGAAACCAGAGCCTGGACGTGAACTCTGGGACGAGCATGGCGGGAGCGTGCGTATGGGCCATGCGGCATCCGGCGTAGAGGCGGCATGACCTCTGTCTGGGCTGGAATACGGAACGTGGGAACCTGCTGTTCCATGAGAAGGGAAAACCACGAAAGCTAAAAGCAAGTGGGAAATACCGATGGGGACAGCAGGGGCGGAGCACTCCGTAGTAGCAAGGAAGCGCCCGACAAAGGCGTGGAGCGAAGGGAGTGCCCTGGTCCGTCAAGGAGAAGTGTCAACCACGAGAGTGGGAGGAATGCATCGACAAGACGAAGCCGTATGACATCGCGAAGTGGACAGTGATGGACGCGTGGAAACGAGTGAAGGCGAAGGGCGGAGTGTTACGTCCCACGTAGCCGGACCCAGTTTTAGACAATAAAATCCCACCTAAATGGACCCACTTCTAATGGGTCAAATCCCACCTATTGGGACCCACCTGTCCGTACCACTGAATAACTGATTATTCATGTCGGTGGAGGGGGCGTTAGGCCCCCCCGCCAAAGTCATCTGGGACATGTAAGATCCTCCAAAATTCATTTAGGGAGGGTGTCACATGACCCACGGAACAAGGAGGCGGCTGGTGGATCGAAAAATCATTGAACTGCTCAGGAGCGGCAGGGGGGTCAACGCCATTCGGGAGACTCTGCATGTCTCCAAGCGGCGCGTCCGTGCTCTGCGGGAGAAAGCCCGGGCGCGGGGCTACCTTTCCACCGACGGGGGGCCCGGCGGGGTCGCGTTGCCGCCGTATCCAGAGGGACTATTTCCCGATACCGTCGATGGTCGGTCCGATCGTGAATCGGAAACGGACAAACTCCTGGAAGGGCGAAAAGACTGGATCCGGGAACGTTTGTCCGGCGGATGGCACGCGGTGACCGTGTTCGAGGAGCTCAAGGACAGCCGGGTCTCCCGCTCCAGTTTCTATCGGTATCTGGATCGGCACGGGCTCTGCCCGGAGGGAGAAAACCCGCGCGTCATCGTTGAAATTGTTCATCGGCCCGGGGAGGCGCTCTTATTGGACTGGGGCAAGTTGCGCGATGTGGCGGATCCGGCGACGGGCAAAAAGAAAACGCTCTGGATGTTCGCTGGAATTCTGGGGTATTCGCGGTATCTCATGGTCCGCCTGGTCTGGACGATGGACCTGGCGACGACGCTGACGGCGCTGGAGGGCTTTTTGCGCCATATGGGCGGGGCTCCTGGGCGGATGACGACGGACAATCCCAAATGCTTCTCGTTGACGGCGTCGCCCTATGAACCCCTCTTGAATCCCGCTCTGGAACGGTTTGCTGCACACTACGGATTGACGGTGGAATGCCTGCCTCCGCGGGATCCTCAGAAGAAGGGCAAAATTGAGCGTGTGATCCCTTTTCTCCGACGTCTCTACGAGGCGCATGGAGACACCTGGGACGGCCTGGAAGAATCCCAAACCTACATGGACGGCAAATTGGCCATCGCCAACCAAAGACAACATGGCACCACGCGCAAACGACCCCTGGACTTACTGGCGGAGGAGCGGCGTGTTCTTAATCCGCTCCCGGCCACCGCCTATACCGTGGAGGAGTTTCATGAAGGCATTGTCCGCCAGGACAGTCACGTGCGCTTCGACCACAAATACTATTCGGTGGACGAGCAGTATTGCGGAAAATCGGTCGTCGTTCTGGGGAGCCCGCGCCAGGTGTCGATTTACCACGCCGGTCGACTTCTGGAAGTTCATGACCGGCTCACGGATCCCCTGAAAAGCAAGTCCACCAAGCCCCACCATTTGAAGCTGTGGGAGCGGGACCTCTCGTCATCGGATGGCTACCGTCGGCGCGCCCAAGCGTTGGGCCCCCAGGTCGACGCCATGATCGAGAAAATTCTGGCCCAAGGGGAAGGGTTCATTGACCTACGCAAAGTCTGGGGGATCTTGAGCTTAGACAAACGCTACAGCGCCTCCCGCATCGATGGCGCCTGTGGGCGGGCGCTCGTCGTCGGTCAGCTGGGCTACCAGGCCGTCAAGCGATGGCTCGACTGGGAAGACGCGGTGATGGCCCGCCCCGCTCACGCGCTCGACGTGGGCCCGGACGCCCCCGCGCCGGTCGAGAACAAATACACGCGGCCTCTGTCGGTTTATCGGGAGCAGGTGGAGTTGATCCCGAAAGTAGTGACATCTTGAAATGGAGGAACACATGAATCCCGCAGGATTAAGGCAACAACTGAATGCACTGAAATGTTCAACGGCGGCCCGCGAGCTTGAAGACGTTCTGGGGCAACACCACCAGGCGGCCTCCTTGGAGTGGGTCTCGGACCTGCTCACCCGGGAAATCGACGCCCGTCGACAAAAAGCGCTTCACAAACGCATCGCTCGAGCCGAGTTCCCGGAAGTCACCACACTGGAGTCGTTTGACTGGGGGTTCAATCCCAAGGTCCCTCAGACGAAGATCCAGGAGCTGGCCGGATTGTCCTTCGTTCGGGACAACCGCATCGCGCTCTTCTTGGGCGCGACCGGGTTAGGGAAAACGCACCTCGCCCTCGCCCTGGGCGTCCTCGCGGCCAAGGAGGGCCACCGGGTCTTCTGCGCCAGTATCAAGAAATTGATTCAGCTCATCGAGGTTGCCAAGATGAAGAACGCGCTGGACGTGTTGTTCAAGCGTCTTCTCTCCGCAAAACTCTGGATCATCGACGATTGGGGTGTTGTCTCCATGAAACGCGACACCGCCGAGGAGGTCTTCGACCTCTTCGACCGGCGCAAATACAGCTCCGCCATGATTCTCACGTCCAACCGCAGCGTGGACGAATGGGGCCGGGTGTTCCCCGACCCCATTCTGGCCAGTGCCACCATCGATCGGTTGTTTGACCGCGCGGAGATCTTGGTCTTTGAAGGGGCCAGCTACCGGCTCAAGGGCCGCATCCAGCTCCCCACCGTTCAACCCGGAGACATAGAATCCACCCCGCGCGGACTTACGCGGGACTTGCCCGAGGGGACCTTCCCTGGGTCTTCAAATTTCCTGAAAAAGAAGGCCCAAATGGTCTAAAATACCAATCCTGGACAGGGGGGGTCCCATTAGGTGGGATTCCACTGGGTCCCGATTGGTGGGACGTGACAGCGGAGGCCCCGGGATAGACGGCCAGACGATCGAGGCCTTTGGGGGAAACCTCAAGGACAACCTCTATAAGATCTGGAACCGGATGTCATCGGGGAGCTACTTTCCGCCTGCGGTCAAGAAGTGCGAGATACCTAAAGAGGGCGGGAAGACTCGCGTGTTGGGGATACCGACGGTTTCCGACCGTGTGGCGCAGATGGTGGCCACGATGGTTCTGGAACCGAAAGTGGAACCGCACTTTCACGAGGACTCCTATGGGTATCGACCGAACAAATCGGCTGTGGAAGCCGTGGGCAAGGCACGGGCGATGTGTTGGAGGTATGACTGGGTGATTGATTTGGACATCCGGGGATTCTTCGACACGATCGATCACGCGAAGACGCTTGAGCTGGTTGGGAAATATACGGAGGAGAAATGGAGTCTTCTGTATGTGGAACGATGGCTCAAAGCGCCGCTGAAACGGCGGACGGGAAACGGGAGATGCAGAGAAAGGCACACCGCAAGGTGGAGTCGTCTCGCCGCTCTTGGCGAACCTCTACCTGCATCATGCGTTTGACGTGTGGATGCGGGAAGAGTTCGGCCGTCTACCGTTTGAACGATACGCGGACGATATGATCGTTCATTGCGCCACGGAGAAACAGGCGAGATACGTTCTGGAACGGATACGGCGACGGCTGGAACACTGGGGATTGATTCTCCATCCGAGAAGACGAAGATCGTCTACTGTAAGGACGACAACCGGAAAGGGGACTCTCCTCATACAAAGTTCACATTCCTTGGGTATGAGTTCCGAGCGCGACGCGTGCGCAACGAACGGCAAGGAAATGTCTTTGTGGGCTTCACGCCGGCGGTAAGTCCGAAAGCCCAGAAGCGTATTCGTTACACCATCCGGAGCTGGCGGCTGGGCGTGCGAACGCCGATGACGCTGGACGCCATTGCAAAAATGGTGAATCCGATGGTGAGAGGATGGATCAATTACTATGGGCGGTATCACCGGTCCGCATTAGGACCGATCTTCCACCAGCTTGACGTCCAACTGGCGAAGTGGGCCATGAGGAAATACAAGCGACGCCATAGGCGATTGCTCCACACACTTCGGTGGCTGACACAAATCGCTCGAACGCGAGCTATCCTAGCACACTGGGAATGGCGATTGAATGCGGTCTGATCAGGAAGAGCCGTATGAATCGAGAGATTCACGTACGGATCTGTGAGCTTTCTATTACCCACATATCTGAGCCTTCAAGGCGAGTTCCCACCCTTCGGTAAGATCCGTCAATTGTTTCCATCCCCTCCAGAGAGTTAAAGTTCCTGGCATGCCGTCGGATTTACGTGCCAAGAAACCGCCGAGCCGGGCGATCCATACAACGATATCGCCGGTGGTGGGAGCCTTTTCGGTAGAGGCTTTCCCTTATTGATCTTTTGAAACAGGACTTTCCATTCGAGGTCGGAAAGCAGGGTCGTGCATGGGGCGTCGGGGTCCGTTCTTGAAATCAGCGTGATCATAAAGAGCCGCCAGGCGACAACGCTCATAACGGAGAGATAACGCATCAGTCGATCGGCTGTCGCGAGCCGGCAATCCTCGACCCTAAACCCGGACTTCAGAACTTTGAAAACATTTCGATTCTCCACCGCAGACAATACCACCGCACCTTCTCGCAAGCTTCTTGAAAGTTGGAAATGTGGAGGTCGGTCAGTAACATCCATTCGACAGGTTCTTCATTCTCTGGCGGATCGGCTTCATAGGCGTAAACGGCATTCAGCGGTATATCCGGAAGATCAGTCGTGCGGTGTTTGATGTCGTTTCGGGATGGGTTCAAAGAAAAGCTCCGAACTTGACGGTCAGAATGGCCGTTCGCGCGTTCCTCTCTTTGGCATGCGCCGTCGCTTTCCGTTTTGGAATCTCCATGGTGAGAGTTCCTGATACCGGACTGTCGTTCATGAAATTCCAAAGCTTTACGGCATCCTTCTCCGCATACCTGGACTTCTTGTTGATGGGACGATCCACCTTGGCCCGGACCAGCAACGGGGATTGGAGGCGGTGGCTCAACTCAAAGAGGCCATATGTCGGCCTCGCGGTCACAAACAGTGACCACCCGGGTTCCCCCGTTATCGCTTTCGTCTTCTCCAGTGATTCAAGCCATCGGAAACTCTTTCTCTTCGATGGGGGTCAGATTGGACTTGTCCAGTCGCCGCCGTTCCGCCGTGCGAAGCTTGCGTGCAAATACCTTCTGATCCAGAAGCCCTAATGGTAGCCCATCGGTTGTCACGCCCAGACACGTATGCATGACCAGTCCTTTGGAAAGAATGTTTTCAACATTCTTCCCTTTCTTGCGCGATATCGTTCCCAAGCCTTTAGTTTCGGTATGGGGGGTATAGATGAAATAACTCGTGTCCTGAATTGCGAGGACCGTCTTGTGAGGTTTTATACGTTCAGCTGTCTTTCGCCGGTGGGCTTCAAGGATGGCGTCGGGCTCGACGTCTTGATTGTTGAAAAACCGGTAGGCCGCTTTCGTTTCCGCCCAGTCTTCGCAGGCCTGGTTGATGGGGCTTTCCGGTGATTCCGAGAATCGGTCGCATATCGATATCAGCCGGTCTTTAAGCCTCTTATCACCCAAATCCGCCCGTGCCATTTCTTCCGCCGCCCATCCGCCGCCCGGTCCGTTTGACATGAAAAGGCCTCCTTGTTTGCAAGCATCCTTGTTGTAATAGATGTATATTATACATCCTTAATAAACAAGAAGGAGTAGCCATGAGAAATCCCATCAACCAACGGAAAAGATTAATGGAGCACCTGGCGGCAACCAACGGCTTTATCAAGGGTTCCATCACCGGGGTCTGCGGCGTTTGTAGGCGGGCTCATTGCATTTGCAAGAGGAAGTCCGGAACCATGGCTTACCGTTTGACTTACAAAGACGGTGGGCAAAAACGCAGATTGTCTACATCCCGAGGAACAGGCTCGCGGAAATGAAACACCTGATTTCCAACTACGCCAAGATACGAGCAATCATTCAGAAGCTCATCCAGACCAACATCGCCATCTTCAAGAAGGGGTGAGCCGTAACGTTAAAGATGTGGGTAATAGAAAGGATCTGTGAGGGCCTGGGGGAGCAATCCCCCGGGCTACTCGACCCTTAGCCTTCGTCCCCTTAGCCTTCGAGGATTTTTAAACCGGCGGCGACAGCGTCGCCTTTGCCCCAATATTCAATCACCCACTAAAATGAACGGAGCCCAGAAGAACGGGTGTTCATATCCAACTCGACGAACCTCCGCTCGTGCCAGGCGCAATGCCTCCCGCTTTGTTTTTCCTTCTTTGAGGAATTCAAAAAACTTTTGCACCAGTATGGTCGTTGAAATCTCTCCCACACTCCATAGGCTCACCAATACCGAATTCGCCCCAGCGTATTGAAAGGCACGGCCCAACCCCATCACACCTTCTCCACTCACGTTTTTCCCCAAACCAGTCTGGCAGGCCGTTAATGCAACCACTTCGGCATTTATATTTAAATTCATCACTTCTCTCATTGTTAAAAAACCATCATTGTTCTCATCCGTTCCTAATTGATTCAATACGAGGGCCGGTTCATTTATATAGGGGACCGTATTGTCCAGTATGCCATGCGTCGCAAATATCAAATACCGGTAAATAGAAAGATCTTTATTTTTTAATTCCTTCTCCCCCGCCTCCATACTCGTCAAAGAATCTACAGGTTCGCCACGAAATATTTTATCTTTGAGCGATTCCGCTAGTAGACTGGTTTGGTCCAACCTGGGGAAGAAAACATCGCGTTGATTCCCTTTCCCCGGTTTTTTTTCACTATCCCTTCGGACCCCAATCCCCATCTGTTTTAGAACCGCACTCATTGTTCGAATCTGGTACGGATCTTTTTTTTTATTCGCTAGTACAGTTCCACGTGCTCGACTATCCGATTCATCAAATACAGGGTCCGCTAAGATAAACAAAGGCTTTATTCCCTTCATCCCTTTTCTCAATTGCCTTTGTGTCGTTAACGCCGTTGCTGATTGGTAATAGGTAATGTCATATTCATCCCCCACATATTTCACCCCCATTGGGACAGGCCCATGTTTGCCGGATGGCATATCCACTTGCGCCGGCATCGACATAACTAAACTCTCGAACGGCAATATCCCCAGAATTTCATCGGGAATAATGATGATCTTTGCTCCTTTTGAAATAAGCAAGTCCCCTTTTGTGTCCCTCCTTTCCATCAAGGGCTTTAAAAAAAGATCGTAAAGTCTTTTCCCAACGGACGGGTCAAATTTTGTGAGTTGTTCAGTATCGCTAACATTTTCAAAATATCCCCGATAAATTTTTATCAACTCTGTTAATTCCACCCGACTCGACATAATGTCATATGTTCTAAGTTTCTCCCCAGATTTCACCACAAAAACACGGGTGTAAGGTTCTGTAACTTCAAATTCGATGATCAATTCATCTGGCTGAATGGATATACTCTCGGGGTATTGAGGGGTGGGATACACGACAGCAGTATACTTCGGATAGTTTTGGCGAAGTTGGGAAATCCATGCCTCTTGGTTCTTTTTGGCTTCTTTTAACGACAGTTCCAAATCTGAATAGATAGCCGCATTCCCCTGTTCAAAAGCTTCTTGCATTTTTCGAGTAATTACCTGGATCCGTTCAGAATAATTTTCATCGAGTTTTTCAACTTGAAGTGGGAGGTGTATCCCATCTTTGCCATGATGACGGGCGATCGCTTCTGTAAATGTACGGCTACGGGATGACTCAGCGTAAAAAAACGAAACACGGGACCCCCGGACGAAGAGTGATGCGCGCATTAGTCCCTCATAAACCTCGATGTTTGGAAATCCCACGGATCGGCCGGCTAAGAAAGTTTGTCTTTGACTCTCCGGAAGAGAGGACCTTATTCTTTCAAATATTTCATACCCCTTTTCATACGCATCAACAGCCCCCCCGAAATCCTTTAATCCCTCGAAGGATAGCCCAATGCCTGTGTAACCGGCAAGCAGGTAACTGTTTACCTTTTTCAGTCCACCCCCCTCAAGGGCAGACAAAAATTTCTCTTTCGCTCGAACAAAATCATTTTTAACTAAAAAGTAACGTCCTTCGTGCAGTGGGGCTTTCTGTCCATGATCGGTATAAGCGTCATTGGCTTCCCAAAGTTTATTTTGTGCGAGGAAAGCATCCCCCAAATATATTTGAGACGTGCGGTAACTAACATCGATCCCCTTCTGAATTTCTATTGCTTTTTGAAAACAGTTTACAGCTTCGTCGTAATTGCCTGAATCAATGAGAATAACACCTAAATGGCACAAAGCGTCCGCCTCACTTTGTTTAATATTTGCTTGGCGACAATAGGTTATTTTCTTTTCAACTGATTGTCGAGCCGCCTCTTTGTCGCCAAGTATTCCGTAAATGGCAAATGAATTGAATTCAACTATTGCCAAAATATTAGGGTCCTCCGAAGCCCTTTCAACTTCGCGGTAGATAGAAAGGGCTGACTGGTAATCACCGATCGAGACGTACACCATTCCAAGGTTAACCATAACTTCTGTAGGTATTTTCAAGAGTTCACGGGATAGCCGAATCGATTCTTTTAGATGAAGTAGAGCATTCGGAAAATCCCAAAGGTGGTAATAGTACAATCCCAGGTTTCCAAGAACTGTCGCTTCCAAGTTTCGATCATTCAGAAACCGGATATTTTTTAACGCCTCCTGTGAATAACTTAGAGCGGCACGATAGTCCTCAAATTTCTCATGGCAAAGCGAGATGTTGTGGTCGAACGTGACGAGAGAATGCAGGTCATTCTTTTCAATGGCTTCCTCTTTTCCTGATTCCCAAAAGTTTATGGCGTCTTGAAATTCGCCATTCTGAAAACGAATTTTCCCTTGCTCCAAGTAATAATTAATTTGGTTCCGACTCTTTGACGGTTCAGAAACAACAGGAACATAACTCAGGAAAAAGACGAGAAAACAAGCCTCACTGAACATGCGCACTGGGAACCTCAAGGGTTAATTTTTCCCAGAAGCTGTTTTGCTGTTTCCAAATCAAATTCCTCTAATGCCCTGTACTGTTCCATTGCTCCCTCTTTATCCCCCATAGCAGCGTAATAAACGCCCATGACATAGCGCGCTTGTGACAGTTTAGGGTTTATTTCCAATGCTTTTTTCCAATTCACAATCGCCAGATCAAAAGATGCTGACTGAGAGTAAAAACCACCCAAAGCAAGGTAGGCTAATGCATTGCGCGGATTCTTTTTTACTACCTCTGTCATAAAGTCCAAACCATCCTTGGCATGCTCAGCTCTAATAAAAATAACCATGAGTTGGGAATAGATCTCATACTCAGAGGGGTTGAGCTCGATGGCTTTTTCGAACGAGCTTAGTGCGTCCATCCTATCTCCCTTACGGAGCTGGGCCCCTCCTAAATTAACGTATGTTCTCGCAAGGGAAGATTTTTCTAAGTCGGGGTTTGCCAGAATAGATTTTTTGTAGGATGCAGCCGCTGACTCATAATCGTCCAATTTGTCAAAAGCGATGCCAAGCAGGAAAAAAGCCGTAGCATTTTTAGGCTCCACCCTACCCGCCTGCTTAAAGGATTCAATGGCGTCCTCCAATTTCCCTTGTGCCTGATAGATCTGTCCAATCATTATTAGAGGCCGGGCATCTTTTGAATCAAGATGGTGCGACCTTTTAAAGGACTGGAGGGCGTTCTCGTAACGTTTTAGTGTCCATTGTTCGTAACCCAAGTAATAATAAGCATTTTGAAGACCAGGTAAAATATCTACCGCTTTTGAAAACCTTCAATCGCTTTTTCGTGCTCCCAATTTTGGCGAAGAAAAGCCCACTTGCATATACCCCTCCGCATAATCTGGCTGAAGAGCCACACTTCTCTAAAGCTGTTTCTAACGCTTTTGGCCATTCCCCCAATCCACCATAAGCCATGCTCAATCCAAGGTAGTACCCGGCAGATTTCGGCCTCATTTTGACTGCCCGATGAAAAAATTCTAGGGAATCATTCCACCGCTCCATATCACGGTAACAAACGCCAGCCCAACTGAGAGCAAGGTCGCTCTTAGGGTCTGCCACAATGGCTTTTTCGAAATACGGGAGGGCTTTTTCACACCCCGATTGATTTCTTATTATTTTCCCTTCTGAAATAAACCTCTCGGATGATTCATTTGAATGTGATGAAACATTTGCGCACAATATTGCAACGTAATAAATGGCCCCCCACTTGTTTTTTTTCATTAATTATCCTTCTCCTTATCTTTTTGTTACATGAAATGAATAATCGATTACACTGGCACACCAAGAGATTTTACCACTCCCCGTTTTAAAGAAGGCCTAACGAACTACTAAAATGTGGTGGACCAAGGAGATCCACCATGAAAAGACGCAACTGGGAATCCAAAACCAAGGCCATGATCGTTTTACAGGGCCTCAAAGGCAAACCCATCGCCGACCTCTGCGCTGAGCATCAAATCTCTCAGGCGCAGTTTTATCAGTGGAGGGATCATTTCCTCTCTGAATCCCACTCCGTTTTCGAGACCGCCGACAAATCCCGTCGGGAATTCGCCCTCGAGCGGGAAAACGCCCGTTTGAAGCACATGATCGGGGAACTGACCATGGAATTAAAAAAAAGCGAATTCGGCCTTCTATGATCTATCCCAAAGTCGATCTCCGCGACCAAGACCTCTTGGCGTCCATTCGGGAGATCAAACGACGGTGTGTTAAAAAAGTCACCATCAACAAAAAACGCATCGAACGCCTCATGCGTCGCCATAACCTTCAGGTGAAACCCAATCTACGCTTGAAGGCGATTCGCACCCCCATGAAATCCAAACCACGAGCCTCTCGCCCCAACGAATGGTGGGGTATCGACATGACCAAAGTCCTCATCCAAAACTTCGGATGGGTCTACATCGTCATTGTCCTCGACTGGTATTCCAAAAAGATCGTCGGCTATCACGCCGACATTCGCTCCAAAACAGAGCATTGGCTCAAGGCCTTGGATATGGCCGTCAACCGCCAATTCCCCGACGGGGCCAAAGGCCAAGACCTTCACCTCATGAGCGACAACGGCTGTCAGCCCACCTCCCGGAAGTTCATGGAGGTTTGTTCCGAGCTGGGGATTCATCAAGCCTTCACCAGCTACAACAATCCCAAGGGCAACGCCGACACCGAGCGTGTCAACCGCACCATGAAAGAAGAGCTCGTCTGGCTTCGCGAATGGACGAGCCCTTTTGTGTTTTTCAAAGAACTGGGAATCTGGGTCGAGGTCAAATACAACGCCCTTTACCTCCATTCAACCAACGGCGGTATACCGCCAAACGTTTTTGAGCTAAACTACTTCAACAGCCACATCATTTCTTTTACCCTCTTCCTCAACGATGGATAAACGTCAATCGGTAATAGAAATCGTTTTTGGACATCAGCTTCTTTTGGATTAGTTCGACCGGGTTTGACTGAGTCCCCTTGACCTTCCGAACGACTTCGGAACCCCGGTGCCCCCCGACGCCCATGGTCCGGATAGTTTTCTGCACATCCGCCAACGTGGATCCCTGGAGGTTCTCCAAACCGGAGGCGGGTTCCTTGGTGGCAAAAAGATATATTTCCTCTGTTCCGGTTTGTTCGTCCAAGAACAGGAAATCCTTCTGGGGGATCCACACTTCCTCCCCCGCTTTCACGGGGTTTGTCCCTTCGCTCAAGTCCGGATTCGGAAACAATTTGAATGTCTTTTGGGATGAATCCACTTGGTAAATATAAAGATGGCAGGTTTGACGCGGACAAATATAAATGGAGTAGTTGTCCTTGGATGTCAATACCATTCCATCTCGCACCGGATACAGCTTTCCATCCCCACCCTCATAGAAAACCCCCGCATCCACCTCCAGGATATCCATGGATCCTGCTGTTTCCGGTTTTTCGTCCGGCTCCCCGTAAAGCTTGAAACGGTGTGAGATCATTTTATCGAGAGATTCTGTCCTTAGGATATGCAAGGACGCCGATGCCTCCACGCGTCCCTCCTGTACATCCACGGCTCTCAATTCGATCAAAATTTCGCCGTCACCCACAGAGTAGTTGCCAGACAGGAGCATGTCCATGGAGGCTGTTTTTCTAAGACGGTCAAAGGTCGCATTGTCATCCCCGAAAACCATGGCATCGCGGACAATGTCCGTCAATTCTTTGCGCGCCACCACATCGTACGCGCGTTTTTTCTGTTGGAGGAGATGCCGAGTGAGACCTTGGGACGCCACATGTCCGAACTCAGACGAGTAAGAAGGGGCGTCCGCTGGAGAAAAATCCATAACGCAAACTTTTCCTTTCATATTCTTCGACAATTGAGCCGCTGCTTTCTTAAGAGAAACGTCCAACATCTTGAGACCTCCCTCTTTCTCAGCAAAGACAATTCCAATTAAGGGAGTGAAAAGAAAATCAGACACTTTTAAACATCTTCATTAAATTTTCCGTATTGATTTTATTCACAAAAATATTTCCCCCACCAATGCCAATGGGTCCCTGCCTGAATCCATAACGCATGAACACTCCCCCAATAGAAAAAGCAACCAAACGATTAGAACGTCCAAGGCTCTAAAAATCAAACCCCAACGAAACCCAGTGGGTCATACCCAGATCGCCTTGGGGGACTAGGGCATAGTCGATGGCCATCCCTTTGCGAGTCAGCCCAGCGCCGAACGTGACGCCAGTCAACCCGCTCACCTCACCGGCTGTGCCGGTGTTGTATCCCAACCGCCCGGCGGCGCTCCAATCGGTGGCGATGGGCATCTCGTATTCCGCTCCCCCCATCACATAAGCGTCTTCCTCTTTCGGAAACGCCGCGTCCAAGGCGAACGCTACCCGTTTCGACATTTGATACGCGGCGCCACCCTTAATGGTCGTGGGCAAGTCTTCTTTTTCGGATTCGTATTTCAACCCACTCCCTAGGTTGGTGATGGATCCCCCCACCCTCAACCGGTCACCTAAAAAGCCTTGGCTTAAAACCCCCAGGTCTAGGGCCCACGTGGAAGCGCTGTCCACCAACTTGGATTTCACATATTTCAATCCCGCTCCCACGCTGACAGGCCCCAACGTACGCCCATACCCCGCCGTCATGGCCATATCGTCAGGGGTGATGGACCCCGCCGAGGCGCCGGAGGTATCCGTGCTATCAATGGACCCGGCATTAAAGTAATGAAAGTTCGCCCCAAAACTCCCCTTGGCACCCAGGTTGCGCACATAAGCCCCTTGGCTAAAATAACTGGAATCCAAATAAGCGGTGTGCATCAAGACCACCGATTGATTCTTCACCAGGGTCATGGCCGCCGGATTGTAATACAGGGACGTGGCATCGTCCGCCAACGCCACCCCCGCCCCCCCCATCGCTGGAGTGCGCGCCCCCAAGGCAAGGAACTCCCCCGCGGTGGTCCCCGCCGCCCGTGCCGTCGTCCAACAGAAACCAATGCTTAACGCAATCAGAGATATCCGTTTCATCGTTGCACCATCACTTTTAAGGTCGTCTTTCCGCCTGATCCATCAAGCAAGACAAAATAAACGCCACTGCTCACGGGTTCTCCATTATCGTTTTTTGCATCCCATGAAATATTTCCTTGGTCGTCGGCCATCTTTTCCGAGACCATCTCACCTCTTAAGGTGTAAATGGTTAATTTAGCTCCAGCGGGTAGACTGGAAAATTTCAAGAACTCGTTTCCTGGTTGTGAAGGGCGTAACGGGTTTGGAAAGGCCTTGCATTCGCTCACTGAGTTTCCGGGAGCCAGCATCATGACCTGGAAGAGGGATAGCTGATCCGTCATGGCTGTGATTTCGTTAATTGAAGCATCCACAACACTTCCCGGGAGCGGAACCCAGAGGTTCTTCTCAAGGTCAAATCGCGCTAAAACCAATTTGGTCTCGTCAAAATCACGAAAGTCCTCATCCCTATAGGAAAAGCTGATGGAGATGGGAAGGGCTGCTTGCAACTCGGACAAGGTGTTTATTTGAAAACCGATCCCGGTCGGACTTAGATGATAGACCGGAGAATTTGGGTTCGGGAAGGACAGTGGAGTTTGAATGTCGAGCTCGACAAAGGATGAAAACGTCCCTGAGGAGATATTTAAGAGAAGGTTGCCATGGGGTGTCGTTTCTATGATAACGCCCCCGTTAGGATCAATCCTATTTCGAGTTGTACCCATCAATGGGGTGTCAAATTCAGTAAAAAATCTGTCCTGACTCATGGCCCGAATTCTAAAGTAATAGGTTGTTCCTGTAAGAAGATTACTAATGGACACTGAATCCCCTCTAATATTATCGGGTAAAGCCGTGAAGGAGGTCCCATCTAGAGACATTTGGAGTTCATAAGTGGTCCATTCTGGGTTATTATTGGTAAGCCAAGAAAGAGAAATGCCACTCCGATACAGACCAGTGACCTTAAACCCTTTCGGAGGGTTGGCCAGAGTCGAAACTTGGCGGTCAGAAAAAGAAACACTTGTCCTAGAAGATCCAACGGAATTGAATGCCTCAATTTGGATTTGATATGTGGTAGAAGGCATTAGACCTGTTTGAATCCAAGAGGTTGTATTCGCAGGCAAATCCCCTGAAATATTAACTCCGTCCGTCCCCCGAATAATTCTGAAACCTAATTCGTTTGATACGTCGCCCCAAAACCATATAATAGTGTCAGTGCTTCTTTGAATGTTAACAATTGAAAAACTTGGGGCCAATGGGGAAGTCAAAGAAATATAGGTTGAAATAATGGTCGAATATCCTGTTGGAAGGTTGTCGCCGTTATATGCGCGAACGCGAAATGAATACCTTGTTCCCGGGCTTAACCCAACGGCCCATGTCCCAGTAGCCTGTGCCACCACAAACTCGGTGAACGGAGTGCCTTCGCTGGAGATTTCAACACCGTAGCTTGTCCCCGTGGGGTTCCCCCCCGCATTCCAAACAAGGCTGGCTGAGCTTACGGACAATTGGTTAAATGCCAAGCCCCTCGGTATTGCCGCTCGCGTGTAAGTGACTCTCGATGGAGGAGAAGCCGAGTCAGCCACGGCATTGAACGCTTCAGCGTAAATTGAGTTAGGAGAATTAGGTCCAAGGTTCTTTTGGACCCAAGACGTTGTACCCCGAGGAAGATCTTTGCTTAGGTCAGCGTTGTCTGAGGTGTTGCGAGTACGATAGCCCAGTTCCTCGTCAGATGCGTCTTCCCAAGTCCACACGATAGAAGATGACCCAACCTCAAACGGAACCGGGACAGAGGGCACTACAGGTGTTGTGACCAACATTGCGTATCGTATTCCTCCTTGGTTTTGGTTAAGAATGCGGGGCCGGCCTCGGGAATTTATCGCAATGGAAGTGTAGTCCCCCATTAGCAACCCTGTTTTAACATTTGCGACACTCCAAACATCTCTGCTTTTATGAGCATACCGCGCAAATGTCTCGCGGTTATCGTTACACAAGAACCCTATGTGGGGGTTATTTTCGGCGTCCAGCGCGAGCGAAACGGAATACACGTAAATGTTCTTTGTTATGGTTTCGAGTTGCCAGATGGTTCCGTCCCACCACGCATATATAAGGCTGTCTGAACCATAGTTGAAGGACACAATATGGGGCCGCTGTTTTGAGTCCAAGTCAATGGAACAATTCGCTCCGGAATAATGTGAATTGTCAACAGTCTGGGTGGACCATTGAATTCCTGTCCAAACAGCATATTTCAATGAAGGGCCATTATGAAAGCCGACGCCAGAATAAGTGATATGGGGATTGCCATTATTGTCAACAGCGAGATCAAAATTAGACAACGAGGAAATATCATAGCAACGATCTATAGTCTGTTTAGACCACTTAGCTCCAGTCCATTCAATATAAACCAGGGATTCATTTTCTTCATCATAAAAGACGATCCGAGGTTTCCCATCCGAGTGCAATGCGATTTTCAAATCCCCCCCTGGCGATATCTCATTATCAATCATGGTGATGTCCCAGGAGGCCCCTGTCCACTGAGCCCACTTCAATTTCCTAGCTCTTTTGTAAACTATGTGAGGGCGGTCCAAGGCGTCAAGCGCCATATCAACTAGTTCTGCCTCTTCATTCTGAAATATTTCAGTCTCCCATTTGCTTCCGTTCAGTTTGGTATAAACCAGTCGCGATGCAGAATCATGAAAAGCGCTAGATGGACGGTCGTTGGAATCCAGGGCTAAGGGGCATACTCTCCCATAATTGACGAATTCGTCAACCCAAAGATCGCTTGCCAAACAGTTCGAGCTGATTAATAAGACGACCATGAACAGGGCGGAAAATCCAGTAATACGGGCCAATGGAACAAAGGTTTTCCGAAGATTTAAGGGGTCAATTTTTGTGAAGTGCTTATTGCAGAGATTACCTAGCCAGTAATGTTTATGTAATTTTGACATTAAAATTAGACCCCTAGTAGAGTTAGCATATCCAAGCAACAAATGAAGGTTTACCGTTTGTAATGTGCGGGCTTAACATTTTGAACCGCCACAACACTAGTAGTTCCCCGACTGCCAAAAATCGGGGGGCAGTACATTACCCTTTGAAAATCAATCACGCTATAAACCCAGGCTCCATTTCGACAAGTATTTTAGGACAGCGAATCACGTCCAACCTGGCAAAGCAAACTGATAAAGTGAGCAAATTCCACATTCTTCACGATCTCCGATTAGGGAGCAAGGGATATGATGGGCTAATAGCCTCCTTGCTCAATCGCCTGCTGTTTCTATCAAATAAGTCAATTATTCAAACACGTCCCCCTGTCATCGTCAATTCTGTCTCCCACTTGAGAACGCCCTCCGCAGTAAACTTATGCGGAGGGCGTTCCTTGTGGAATTAATTCCTGATTTTATCGCGTAATAGGCACCATCAATGATTTCAGGTTTTCAGGGACTTGCTGCAAAAGAACAACACGAATTTCGTCAGGAGACAAACGTGTTCCCGCAGCCTGCTTAGGACCAAGGCTTTCATTAATCTTTTTCGGACTTAAGTTCCACATTGCTCCCGTGGCGGGATCGACAATGAGCCAACCAATGAGTCCACCAAACACAAAGTTTCCGGCCAAATACCACCCCCCCAGTTTTGGTGAAATGAAGACCACCGAGTCCTGAAAGCCCGGTTTGGATATAGTGACCTCATAACGACGGCCGGAAAAATATCCTTCCTTTTTCTCAAGTTTCACCATGGCTGGCGTCGAGCCTTCAAAAACCTTTTCATTTTTTTTTGTGCTCACGATAACGACTTTGGCCTGAGATGGGTCGCTCTCAATATTGATCGACTGAGGGCCCGACTTCCCAAAGATCGTCGCGCAACCGGTTAACATGAAGCCTGTGATAATTGCCAGGCACAGCGTAAGACAGTTTTTCATTTTATTAATCCCCTATGTTTTTATTTGAGTTTCAAACTAAAACGATTTTACCATCAGTAAACGAACCCGCCCTCCTTTCGTTTGGTCCATGGAAAGTTTATACCCATTCTTCCGTCCTTGTCTTTCGAGGTCATCGATTTCGGAAGATTTTTGGGAGCCTCCCCAAAGTAAACCACCTCCGACCAAGGCAACAACAAGGCCAACGATCATGATTTGTTTTCCCGAATCGATCTTGTCTTGCGCCTCGTCGAGCGACTTCTGATCATCGCAAACGACGTTAAATAAGCCGTCCGCTTCACACCCATCCACATTTTGGGCGGACATGGTTTTGAGATTACCAGCCACCATTGTCCCAACACCAACGACGCCAATGATACTGCCAGAAACCATTAAGCCTTTCTTAGTTTTTTTTGCATTCTCAAGATCCTGCCGCCATTTCAACTCAGTGGGCAAAGGTTGGGATGTTTTCGGCGTCACCACTACGGGCTCAGTCTCATCGGCATAAGCACCGTATGGTCCAACAATTAATGAAACTGCAAGTGTTACCATTACACATTTGCCAATCAATGATCGCATGATTCCTCCATTATTTTGAATTCCAACTCAACGGTTTTGGATCAGTCTTACGAGTAGGGGGACAAGTAAGGGGAAATGATTAATTGCTTTCCGATTGCTTTCTCACACAATCGCCCTGCCGCCCTTACAGAATAAGTCAATTAAGAAAACATGTCCCCCCATGCAAAGTCCGTAAAGAATAATCATAAACCCTTTTTGCTTAACAGCACCTTCGCTTCCTTACTTAACACCAAATTGAAGGCGAAGATTTTCTTTGCCTTTAGTTTGAATCTGTTGGTTAAGATCATCCAGCGCCATTTGCACCGAGTCTCGGGTCAGATTCCTGTAAAATGCGTTAACGAAACTAATATTTAACAACCCAAGATTGGGAGGTTGGTGTCCCTTTTTTTCTCCTCGCGCGGTTGTTTCCCATAGGACTGCTTTCGTGTTTTTATCAATAATTTTAAAATCCAGGACCACCGTTAGTTTGATTTCCTGGAATATCGTTAGGGGTAAATTAAAATCCGTTCCAGAATCAAACCGGACATTGGCCACGGCGTCGATCGTCGCGGGTAATTCCCCGGTGTCCGTGCTTACAGTTACGGACTGAAAAGATGACAGTAACGAATTCCCAATATTCTCTTTGACAGCTTTTCCGACTAAAAGTTCCATTCCTCGTTTTTTGAACGAATGATGTTTCATCCCGTCAGGGAAGAGGACCCCAAGATCAATGGGGATGGTAGACACGGAACTCGGGGCAAATGTTAATGGTTCTTTTAGCCCAATTCTGGAAACACATCCGCTGAGCAAAAAAACAAACGCGAACAATCGCAACACGACAGTAGTATTTTTCACCATGAATCTCCTTTAACATTTTTATACATCCAATCAGGTCAGAAAAGAAAAACTAGTCTTCCGGGTTTCGTGTACAAGGGAATACCCCCTGTTACCAATGATAACGGCTCTTTGAAAACTTGACACAATATCCGGAAGGCAGGTAGAGTGGGGAATTATGAAAAAACCCACTCTACTTCAGGACTATTGTCGGTTCCCCAGCTTCCGCCCGCGTTCAACTTTGGCGACACATCCGACCGACCCAAATGCGCGTGTCACTGAGCTGCGAGGAATTGAGGACGTCTTTAACCAATTAACTTAAGGCGATCGGAACAACATGCTGATTTCTCAAAAATGCACACATTTATAAATAAGTTAATTAGTTAAAAACGTCCCACATCACGTCCACATCACGTCCCACATCAGAATTATGGGACTGTTTAAGAATCGTTTTTCCTACTCGTGGCTACCTCAGGTTGAGCGCTTGATTCGGCACTTAACGTAAGAAACCAAATCACTCAAAAGGGCAGCTAGAATACCAACAACAAGGGTCCCGGGAAAATAGAGGAGAGCGATTGTTATGGCTGTTGACCTTCCTAGCCCACCATCTCCAACAGCGTCCATCATTATTCCTCCAAGCAGGATCGTAACAGGAAGAGAGAGAGCGATTGAGATTACGAATGTAAAAAGGGGCCTGATGTAACTTAGACAAAAAGCGATAGACCAGAAATAAACGACAAAACCTTTAAACCACGGTGTCAATGTCGAATATGGATTTGAGAATAGCCAAGTCATCACAACACCACACGGAGCTAATCCAAGGGCAACAGCCAAGATTCCAGTAGCGATAATTTCCGAGGTTTCTGGAAAAATGAAAAACAGGAATGCGCTAAACAAATCGCCTTTGGGTTCTTCTTTTGGAGTCATGATTTCCATGGTATTCTCCTGCCCAACGAGTCTGTAGAAAAACCCCCAACCGATAATTTCAAATTCCGAATTCAGGGTCGAAACACCTTACGACACTTGAAATCGTTCGCCTGTTCCAGTAAATCTTGGCCAGGCTACTGTCCGCCTGCTGGCCTGCCTTTTTCCCCTCTTCCAGCATCTTCCCAACCGCCGCCACCAGGTGCTCGTAGGCAGTTTTGGTTAGGATCTTGTGATCGTCACTCCCCATTCAATCCTCGTTAAGAACGATTTGGATATTATCGAGTCACCTCAAGCATGTCCCCCCACCCTTTCTTTTTTAATTTCGGAAGGATTGTCGATAACTGCTTTTACCAAACGATGAATGCGCGAAGGATCGATCTTAAAATCCAACACCTCTTCCCGTGTCAAAGGAATCGTTACTTCATACATGCCGATGGTGCCGCAAACAACTTCAAGAAAGTGTTTTTCGCTCTCTTTGTCCTTTAAAACAGAAAACATCATCCCTGAATTTGAATAAATGGTTTCAAGTTCCATCATTGCCTCTTGACCGGCGATGCTTGGAAGTCGCCGGACTTGACCGGATCAATAGCGATCTCTGGCATCCCGCCTGATGTTAATCCCCCCCATCGAAATTTGGGATTTGCACCTAATTCCATACCGTGAGGAAATCTTGCGTTGTGCAACAGAGGATTGTATACATCAACCCTGACTAATTCTGCATCCCATGCCAAGTTCCCTGCCTCAATGCCAAGGCGTTTCTTAATTAAAGCGTTGTCTCCTTTGGTTTCTAATAGCAATTTGTCCATTGCCTGCCTTGTTGTGATGAAGAACCCGTCGCTCCTTCCGACAGTTCCACCTTGTTTAAAATATTTTTCGAATGAATTTTTTGGAAGAAGAGCTGAGCCGCCATTTCGGAACTCTTCGATATGAGCCTTTACCCCGATACGGCCATCCGCAAGCCATGGGCTACTATTGACGTCACCAAGCCCTTTGAATAACGACGCCTGGGGAGCGTCTGGCCCCGCGCGGGTTGGGTTTGACTTGTTCAGGGGTGGGGATTGGGCGCCGGGGGTGGCGGCGGGGTCGGTGATTCTTATTACGTTGCCTTGGCCGTCTAGGTCTACCAGGACTCCGGTGGTTTTGTCTTCTATTCGCAGGAACATCTTGCCGGTGGCGGGGTCTTTTGTAGGGGTGTTTACTCGCTCCAGGCTATTGATGGTCTTTTCTAGCCGCTGGAAATTTTCTGGAGTTAGTTTTTTGTAGTTTCTTTCTAGGACAAGATCGTCGAACCCACCGTAGTTTCCTTGATGCTTGGAATCGAAGCTGGTGTTAATCTTTACTTCTGGAGCACTGATTTTTGGGTTGGCGTGAGCTTTTCCTGCGTCGGAAAATCTAATTGTCTAGGCGTTTCGATACCAGAAGACTCCCTTGGTGTGGCACTTAGGTCTGCTTTCGTTGGGACGGCGATATGGCCTCGATCATTTGCCACAAGACGCGTGAAACTTTCCATCAAACCACTGCTATCGGGAAAAGCAGTTTTACTGGGTTTGCTGACAATGTTCTCGCTATGCTTTGTGAGCAGGTTGGCGGCTAGGTTGTCGTCTTCCAAGTATAGAGACAAACGAATGGCACCTTTCGGTTCGCCCTGCTTTAGTCTTTTCTCTAAACTTTCCCCTACATCCTTCAATGCCCTTACATCTGTTCGAGCTTCGTCAATTCGTTTTCGATATTCGTCCGCTCTTCCAAGAGCCGCATTTTCTCCGTCTTGTAATTTGGCGATTCGGGTGTCAGAGCGTTTGATTCTTTCTCCCACGTCTTGTAACGCTCCATCAATTGATCGCCCCGCCGCGCCTTCTCGTCGCCCCGCCGCGCCTTCTCGTCGCCCCGCCGCGCCAACGCTTTCGATTCTTCCCGCAAGATCAGATTTTGGCGCAGGTCCTCCTTGATCAGTTTTTGGAGTTTGTCCGTCTTGGCGATTTCTTTCTTCCACATTTTGATGATTTTGTCCGTTTCCTTTCCCGCTTTCTCCAGTTCCTTGTCGGCTTTGTCCAGATCCCTCAACGATTCCTGCACGATCTCCAAGTTCGACTTCGGGACGGCTGGGGTGTTTCCCTGAAACAATTTCACTAATTTGTCCTTCCACGTCATTCGGGCTCACCTTCCCTTTTTCAAACTGATTTTTTAATGCACGCAGTCGTTCTTGTTCCGTTCCATATCCCTTCCGTTCTTGTTCCACCGCTAAACGTTGTTCCTTATTTACCGTTGCTTCTTGCCGGGCTTCTTTGCGTAAACCGATATTCTCGTCGATCAATTGGTTTTTCTGTTGAATGACGTTGTCCACTTGGCCTTTGAATGTTCGGACGGAATCTTCTGTTAAATGTGGCGTCATGGAGCTGTCCGCCAGGGCGTTCTCCACCACTTTGGGGTTTGTGGCCCCAACCTCGACATTGTGGTTGCTTTCAATGACGCGCACAACTTGCTCTGGTTTTACTCCTGCGTCTAGGTCGAATACGAATGTGTTCGTGTCTCGGTTATAGGCCACTCGGTCGGCGTCTTTGTAAGAGAATCCGGCTTCCTTTAGATCGCGACTGGCGCCAGAGAGCTCGAAATGGGTCTTTTTGCCCATCGGAATAAGAACCTTGTTCACATCCAAAAGGTCATGACCCACTGGAGACATTACGTCAAATACTTCCAGAGACGCCCCTTTGGTCCCTTGCATAATCCGCTCAAAAAACGGGTTGAGCTTGAAAGTGAACTTTCCCCCCACCTCTTGAATAGCTCCTACCTTTCCATATCCTCCTTGAAACCCTTTGACCGTCCCATACGCCAAAAATGCCGCCACCGCCGTCGTCGCCACAGATTCACCAAATGCCACACGCCCCGCCGCTCCTTCTCGTCGCCAGTCTCCCCCGCTCAATTCCCGCACGTTGCTACCGTAACCGATATGCGGGGCGAATAGCATCAATGCTTGGCCGGGTTGCTCTAAGACAAAGTTAATACCACCACCGTGTTCGTTCAGGCTCGCTCGCGTTTCCTCGATCCCTCCCGACCCTAGTCCCCCAACAATATTCGCCGCCGCCATTTTAAAAGATTCATACTCCACATCCTTCAGAGACCCCCCCGTCTCCGCCGAGCGAACCAAAGCGCCCTTTTGTTCACCCATCAGAGCATTTGATGAATCAATCCACTTGTCTGCCTGTGTAATGTAGGCGTCCATTCCTTCCCATTTGTTGATCCGTTCATTGATGGGCTTGAAATCTCCCGTCACTTTGGCGTAGGCCAGCGCCCCCATCATTTCCCCTGTGCCAAAAACAGCCACCACATTTCGGGTCACGACCGCATAGGTTTTTTTCACCACCGCACGCCCTGTAATGACGTCCTGCTGACCCAATCCGAAAATGTTGAAGGGATTGTTTTCGATCGCTTTAAACAGCGTCCCCACCACCGTATCGTCGCCGCTCGTCAGGATCCCATGCCAAAATCCGGTCTTGTCTCCCCGTTGGTCAGCGGTTAATATTAGTTGCGCCTTTTCCTTTCCTACAGCGTCAATGCGCATAATGCCAGTCTTTGAATCCACGGAACTGTGCAAGGCCTCTCCGCTCGCTGCCATCGTCGCACGTTCAAAAATAACCCCTGTCTTTTGATCAAGCTCCCGTTCTACGCGTATCCACGGGGCTCCCTTTTCTCCGAAAATTAGTGTCTCTTCTCGCTCAACGATCTTTCCCGCAACCCCAAACCCCGGCACAAATCCACGGTCTGGCGTTATTTCTGAAAAGGATTTATTTCCGTTTTGGAAATATTCCACCCCGTTATCTCTTAACCGAACTCCTTCCGCCATATCAAACCGCGTCCCAATTCCAAACCCCACAGCCACGTCTCCCGCCGCTACGTCCGTGTGAACCATGAACTCACCGACAATCGTTGCTCGGTTTGTCTTCGCGTCGTAACTCTTCACAGTGACAACATTCCTCAAGAAGGCGAGATCTTTGTTCAGTGGCGCCGCATTAGCGTTCGCCGAATCCCCGCCGAACGGCCCAGCCACATCCGCTTGTCCATCAAATTTGACCCGGTGGAATACCACCGCACCGTTCTTATCAACGGTGACATTTCCAGGCAGCCCCGCCACTGAACCCCCGACTGCTTTTTCTCCCACCGGGCCCCAGAGACTAAGGGCGGCCTCGTTAATTTTCTGCGTCTTGAACTCGGCCTTTCCACCCTCAATTGTGCCGGTCATCACCGTCGAAATCGTGATCTCTTTTCCGTCCGCCATCTTATAAACCGGGTTCTCTATACTCACGCTGTTCCCGTCCACCTTGACGTCCCACAATTGCCCCATTCGATTCTCTGCGGGTTGATGGTGAAACTTCCACCCTACCGATCCTTCCGCCATGCAGATGGTTCCATGCCCTAAAGATTCAATCTTCCTCCATCGCCCATCGTGAAGGATCCGCTTAGCATCGACAATTTATTGATCGGTAAGTGGATGGTTCCCGTCACTTCAACCTTTGTCCCCGCTTTTAAGCCACTCAAATCAACGCCGATCACCTGGGGCCCATTCTCGCTCTTTTTGTATATCACCGTCAGAGCCTTCCCGCCCCAATTCAACCCCTCAATGCTCGCTCCCGTCGCAAATCCACGCACCAACGAAATCCCTTTTTCCGTTTTCTCAAAAAGAGATCCCGCTTGCCATTCCTTCTGGCCATCGTTAAATGTTTCTCCCGGCTTTACTTTGAAGAGCGCTCCGCCGGTCTCTGGGTTGTGACCGGCTTCAACCAAGCTCGAAAATCGATCGCCAAAGTCCGTTCCACCCACCACCGAATAATCTCGTCCTTCGCCATAGGCGTTGAGCCCCATGGCGCTGGCCAGTTGGACCACCTGGGGTTTCATCGGCATTGGTAGGGCGTTCCAGCTGGCCGTGATGAGTTGGTTTGTTGTTGTGGGGACCGGGCCTATTGTCATAACTACCGTGTTCACTAGGTCGTTGAAACTTTCCCCCATTGGGGCGGGTGTGTTTCCTTTTAAGTTCATCACGTTTAATGTTGGGAGCGGGGTGTTGTCGATCTGGACTGGATTGGCTGCGTGGTTTAGGGTCGGCGCTTTTTCAGTTGTTTGGAAATTCTCACCTTGGGCCTGCAATATTGTTCCCGCGCCTTCTGCTATCCCGGCGCTCCAATTCCAAATGCTGGCCGCCATGGTTTTCCCCGCGCTTAAAATATCTGTCCCCACAGCCAACGTTTTTTCTGTGGCCTGGGTTAGGTCCGTTTGGCGGAGGCGGTTGACCACATTGTTTAATCCCAGGGTCGCCACAGTTTTCCCACTCCGTTCGACCGGCGTCGACGGCGTATCGCCCATCGCCGCTCGCGCCTCCCGCGAGACCGACCCCAACAGCAATCCGCCGCCCAGGGCCATCACAATCGATTTCGTCGTCACCGCCGGCGTGGGAATTTTTGCCACTGTCAGTTGGTTCGCTTCGGCAATGACGTTTATGAATTTTGAATGGGTGGTCGATTTTAAATCAATAATGGAGTCCACCTTTGTGGTTTTCTTGACCAGAGTGTCAAAGTTGCCAATCACATTCCAATTCGTTTTTCCGTTTTTCACGCTGGGCACTTTGATTACGTCGTAACCCATCGTTCTTGCTTTTTGCGCGACGCTTTGACTGATCGGGTAGGCCTTCGCTTTCTCTCCCACCTGGGCCAGACCTTCATATCCAAAGGCCTTGGCCACTTTGGGATCAGTCAAGTCCAGCACTCTGGCTTTGTCCAGACTCAATCGGTACACGTTCATGGCTTCCGGGGTGGGGCTACCCGCCTTGCCCATCACTTCCGCCGCGGCCGTCACTGGGTCTTCCGCGGTGTAAAGAGCTTCCCAGAACCTGTTGCCTCGCGCGCCGTTCGCCACTCGGGTGGTGTCAACATTTTTGTAGTTCTGCGCTGTCTTTAAATCTGTCCGTGCACTATAAACCGTTATCTCTCCGGGCAATTCCCCCGCTTCTGCCGTGGCAGACCGCACCACGCCCATGGGCGGTTGGCTAATTCCAGGATGCGCGCCATACGGGTCCAACCCACCCATCCATTTGTGTGGAATGCCACCCGCCTCTGTTTCTTTACGCAACCCCGCCATGCCTTCCGGAAGCTCGCCTTTGGTCCAATCGACCTCAACGGAAACCCTGACGACCCCGGCCTGTTCTAGCTGTTCAACAACCTTCGCGCGGGATTCAACAAATTTCAGGTCTTCGTATCGGGCCATTGCTCTTTTTCGAGCTTCTCCAGCTCTTCGTCGAGCAACGTCTTCTCCGCTAAGAACACTTGCTTTTCCGCCTCGTAAGTCGGAGAGTTCTTGTCTAAGGAGTCCATTTTTTGTTGAAGCGCTTTGAACCTTACTACCAAGGAGTCGGCTTGTTTGACTCTCAAGTCGGCTTGCCCTCTGTTGTAATCGTTCTGATCGAATATCCTCTGCAACTCCTCCGCTTCGATAAAAAGGTTCATTTCTTCGTCCGGAAATACTGGGCTCCCCGGAACCAACGCTTGGTATTTTGTTATCAATTCTTTGGCTTTTTGAGAGAATTTGGTTCCCATCTCCTTTCCTAGCAATGAATAATGTGTTAGTTCCCTGATCATTGATTTCGCTGTTTTCAAATCGCCCTCTTTCGCCATTTCTTTCATTTCTTTGGAGATCTGATTCAATATCTCCTGGTTTTTGTCCAGATGGGCGATCGCCTTGTCCAGAAACTCGATGTCCTTCCGGTGTATATCCATCGTTTTCTGGATGTAATCCTCCGTCTCTCCCCAGACTTCCGCGGCTTTCAGGTAATCCGCTTGGGCTTCCCGCAACACTTGATTGTTTTCCTCGTTCGACGAAGGTGTCTCCTTGTCGGACGAATCCGGATTCTCCCATGAGTTGTTCGACTCCTTGTTCATACTCACTGTCGCTCACCCCCTTAGATTTCCATCTCTCGGTCAAAGCGGCTAACTCACCTCGTTTCCCTTGTGCCAATACCACTTCCCTGTCACTTGATTTAAGTGCCGTCTCAGCGTTTGTAATTAATCGGTTCGATTCTTTCTGGGCTTTGAAATACGTTGCTTTCGCCTTGTCTCGGTCGCGCAGTGCCCAGGCCAATTCTTCCCCTGCCTCTACCCGCATCCGCCCAAGACTTTTCGCACCCACCGCATTGAATCCGTTCAAATTCCCCAAAACTTCTTTGGCATTGGGCCCCGACACACTCAACGACAGCTGGCCAACCCCCTTGCTTTCCGCAAATCGAACCAACTCATGCATCTTCCCGGGGTTCTTTGCAATCCCCGCGGCCACGTCGTCGCTCATTTCGAGCATCACCAGCCCGCCCTTCACCACAGCTTTCATGTCCGGCAGTTCAATCCTCGCTTCCTTCACCGCCAACAGGAACTCATCCCCATCTTTGAAAACCGCTGGGGCAGATTCAAGTGCCCGCTGAACAAGTTGAGCCGCTTCGTCCAAATCTTCCACCGCCTGGCCGGCCAGCCGGCCTTTGACGATGGCTTTTGCGCCGTCGCCCACCAGCGGAACAAAACCCACCAGGGCCATGGCCAACATCAATTTGTTTTCGCGACCCTTACTCTCGACCACGTTCCCCGTATTGGCCATCACGTCCCGCCCGTCCGCCGCCATCCCCGCCGGTGTCAGGCCCGCCAGAATTTGACCCAAAATATGAAACCCGGTGGGGTTCTTGACAAAGTCCCCTTTCGCCGCGCCTTCGCCCATCGACGTCAACTCCGATTTCGCCGCTAAGAGGGAATCCATTTCACTGACTAACTGTTCTCGTTCCAGCACATCCCCCATCCGCGCCAACTGAGTCGGTGCTGACTCAATTAATCCCGCCTTCAATCGCAGGAACGTCGGCGTTGGCAGGACCGGCGTGTCCTTGTAGGATTTCAGAATGTCAAACAGTTGAATGGATCCCTTCGGCGCAACCCCGGGATCTTTGATGATGTCTTTCAGCACGCTTTCCAGTTTCAACACCATGTCCAGTTTGCCCTTGACCGTTTTGCCGACCGCGGTCAACGCGTTGTTTATCGCCGACAGTTCTCCTTCACGTCTCCCACTTCGTTCCATAGCGTTTTCAATGTGGACCGGTCTTTCGCGGAACTAATCTTTTGTGTCAGGTCGCCCAGTTTTTGGGAGAGCGCATCCATCTGGGTGCCCATCGTCTCCAGACCGTCCACTTTTGTTAACGCGTCCACCGACGACAACGTGGACGGATTATCCAGTCCCGCCGATTTTAATAACACGCCCAGGATCTCGCCGTGCTTACTGAGCTGTTGGCGCTCGATCGCCACAGCCCCTAACGCGTCCCCCATTTTGTTAACGCTCTCCAGCATCTTGTCCACTCGTCCTGCTCCGCGTTCGGCCACCCGGCTGACCAAATCATCCACAAGATTAACCGCCGCCCCTTTCAACCGACCCGCCCACCCGCCCAGCCCGGGCAGATCCATTTCTTTCGTTGTTCGCGCAAGCGCAGCGTTCACGTCAGATTTGGAGAGCGTTGCGCTCAGCTTCTCCGTCAGCCCACCCGTGTTCGTCAATATGCGCGCGTTCCACTGGCCCTGCGCGTCGCTCAACAACAAGAGTTGGTCGCCCTTCGCTAACGGGGTTTTGAGCGTTGTTAGACCCACCAAACTTTCCCCCGCGGGGCCCTGGGCATCCAGCGAGATAAACAATCCTTCTGCTTCAAAATTCGCCCCCCGAACAATGCCCCGGTTCACCGCCCCTTGCCCATCCACAAACACCTGCGTGATCTCGAAAAGCTTGCCGTCAAGACCGATCCCCGCCGGCGGATTGAACAACATTCTGTCCCCTTTCCCTTCCGCCAAAGTGAACCCGCGCGCTGTCATCGACTCAAGCGCAACCTGTTGACGCAAACTCTCACTCATCTTCACGAGTTTTTGTGTGATTAAAGCCGGATCACGCGAATCCAGTGAAGGCAATGACGCAAGAACTTGATCCTGGTCGTTGGCCTTCAGATCATTGAACTTCACCACCTGAACACCGGGAACGTTCGGCACTTTATCCCCAAACACCACCACCCGCCCTTTGCCGTCAGAGCCTTTCTCATACACGTATTCCAATCCGCCGGTCGCCGCATTGAGGCTGATTTCCCGTTTGCCTTTTGTCGTGGTTTCCTCGTAAACGATCCGTTCGTGGCCACCGAGGCTTAGCTCTTTTACAATCGCTTGACCAAGGCTTGTGGTAACATCGGCATTCACCCCAAGCTTTCGAATCTTGAAATCGCCCACAGCCGCCGCGCCGTATTTATCACTAAACCCTTTGGATTCGTATATCTTTCCCTTCGCCAACATCCCTTGCTGTTTCTCCTCACCCGTCAGCGCGTAATCGTAGGTCAACAACCGCATGCTGCCGTCCGACGTCAAATGTTCGCTGGCCAGCACTCGGGCGCCGCCATTTTCGTCTTTGCCGATATACACCTGGCGTGTGACAACGCCGTCATTGTTCTTTTCTGTATAAACTGCGTCAGCCTGTTTGATGATTGCCAACGCTTCGCCGGATTGCACCAAGTTCTCTGCACGCGTCATGGCCGCTGCGTATTCTTCCGACCCTTTGGCCGCATACACAAACGAGCCGCGCACTTCAAACTGGCCGCCGATCTCCCGGTGAATTTTTCCCTCGGCCTTCATTACCTGTCCCTTATCATTGAACTGCATACTGGTGAACGAACGGAACTCTTTTTGGCCTGCGGCGTTGCCGAAAAGAGCGCCCACGATGCGGTTGTCTTTGACCGCCACAACTGCCGCCAAACCGTTGATTCGCACGCCAATCAAAACAGCATCCTCGGCAATCAGACCCTGCTTTTTTAACTGAGCTATTTCCTGTTTGAAGTTCGTCAAGACTGTACGATCCAGCTGAACCCCTTTGACCCCAGCAAAGACAGATTCAAGTTGTTCTTTAGTCAGCACGGTCTCTGAGGGTTTGCGTTCCGTTGTCCGGATAACGAGGTAACTGGAATCTCGGCTATCCATACGGAACTGCATCTTCGATACGTCTATTTCCTGTCCAAGGCTCTGTTTGTCGTTTGATGATTGATCTGAGGTGTTGAGCGCCCTTACATTTGCCTGAGCAGAGAATAAAGACAATGATGAAGAATCCATCGTATTGACCAATGAGAATGTAGTGGTGGTGTGTTCTTCCTTCAAGGCCGGGGCCGACGAAGGGCCGATTGCGGTTGTTTGATCATCAAATGAAAGCTCTTCAGACGTTAGTTGGAGTGAGAAGAGGCTGAGCGGACCGCGGTTAATTCCGGCGTCTAAAAGCAAGGCATTAATTTGGGGGACCAAGGTTTTTTGTGTGGCAAATCCTTCATATCCCAATTTCATTCCGTTTTTAGATCCGAAAGCATTCATAAGCGAATCCAAATACGCGGAAAGCGCCTTCACCATTACACCATTCATCTCGATTGGTTTATCGAATTTGATTACGCCATAATTGGGGTTAATCATTTTCTTCAGATCGGTGGCTACAATAGATGCGAACGCTTTGGCGCTTGAAAGCAGATGGGAGGTAAACGCATTTTTTGCCCGTTCTTCTTTGGACCGCTGACGGGAAACATCTTTTATCTGTGTCTCGACATCCTTTTCTCCTGGGCCATAGCGAAGCGTTATTGGGCGTTGCTCCTTCTGATCGGAAATTTGGTTTTGAATTCCACTAATAATCGCATCTTGAAATCCTCTATACCCAAAATTACTTGAGACCGGACCATTGTAAGAGTTGTTTTTATCTCCAAAAGTTGCGTTAATATCAGTTGTTTCATTGCTGGTTAAAGCGGCGGAAATAATTGTGGCAACAAAAGCCGCCACCGCTTGGCCCGTTGGTCCGCGGATATTGTTCCCAATGACAAGTCCAATGGCATATCCGACAATTGCGCCTACAAGCGCTTTGGCAATCGCTTTCCCAATGGCAAATTGAGCGCTGCCTTTGACTGCGACTGTATCGGGATTGGCGGTAGAATTCGGTTTCTGTCCAACTTCTGAAATCCCGGCCAGTGCGCCGGAAAGCACTCCAATAAGGAGCAGCTGATTTCCGTTTTTTACACCTTCAATGCGGGCGGCGGCGATGTTGAGTGCGGCAGCTACTAAAACGCGGGCGACAACGAGATTCCCACCGCCTGGAACAAACCCAGCCGACCCGCTGACGGCCCCAGCAAGCGCGGACCGCCAAAGATCATCCCCTCGCGCGCCCATGAGAGCCGCTGACCCCACCGATGAAGCGGCGCTCACAACTACTGAGATCACTGTCCTCATCGTTGAGCTGAGCCCATTCGCCGTCCCTCCAGCATATGTGCTGGCAGCGGCGGCGACGGCCTGAATGGCGGCCAGGCCAAGCGCTGTACCAAACTTCACCCCGTTTAACGCTGAATTGGTGAGACTGGCCATGGCGGCAGAGGAAGCGGCGACAGCAGCAAGCAGGGCAAGCGCGGCGGGCGTACCGGCCCCGAACGAGATGACCGAAACAACAACCGCTACAACAATGGCAACCACCTGATTGACAACGCTCAACGTCTTTGCGAGCGGGGACATCGCACCGTCCCCGTCGTCCCAGGATGTGACTTCACGTTGGCTTTTATTGCGGGTGGCTTCCTCGTCTAAGTTGCCGTAAAGGTCGTAAACGTAGTTGTTTTTTGATTTTTCTATTGTGTTTGATTTTCTGTGGGCAAATCTCGGACCCGGAGCATCATTGGCTTGTTTATAGGGGGTACCTCCTGAAACCAAAGTGCTGAACACGCCTTTCCACCCGGAAACGATTGTCGGCCATGAAGAGATCACTTTGGCCCCGAGAGGAGGAGTGAAATATGAGCCGTCGTCCCCGTTATGATCAATGCCTCGATCCATCTGCGTTTGGGAAGTCGTAACAGATTTGTCTGTCTTCTGACCCAATGCGTCGTATTCGATACCCGATTCTTGCGTCGATCCGTGCGATCGCATAATGTCGTCTTTTATCCAATCCGAATGCGTTTTCGACGGCTGTCCCTGGGAATTGTAGGTGTCAAAGTATGTGTTGGTCACCGTTGCCATGAGGTCGAGCGGATTTGTGCTGATAAAATTGTCTTTGTTTTTAGTGGTTCGCCAGTTCTTTTTGACGAAAGAATACAACCATTCGGTCGGGGAGACGGACACGCTCGACATGCTGGCCGTTTGGCCATGCAGGTTATATTTGATATCGCCTTCAACATAATGAAGGTTGATCCCGTCCCGCAGAACCTCTGGGTCTTCGTGCTGACCAGGAACTCCAGCTTTACGAATCGCCTCAACGGCCTGCCCAACATACAAATCTGAAACACCGTAGTAATAATGGGTGGTCACATTGGCCGCCGCATTTTTCCATTTTGTATCCAATCCGGGTATTCCGCCTCCTCCGATCTCTTTCCATGTCTTTGTTTCGCTTCGGCTTAAGAGCCGGCTGTCCGGGTCGTAGCTGATCCCGGAAATCTGGGTGGTTGTCTTTGTGTTTTCTTCGTAATTTTTAAAAGCAGTTAGAAGGGTGCCGTTCAAATCAGCCAGTGAATTTCCTGTCCCCGGAAGCATGGCTGCGATCAACTCTCCATAGGATTTTCCCCCTGGCGTTTCAACATCGATCAGACTGAACGTATCCAAAGATTTTTTAAACACCTGGGTATACCATTCTTTAATTGTTTGGATTCCAGCCCCTTCAAAGACTAAACTGGCCAGAAGGTCTCTAACCGTTGTTTGCGCGGTGACCGGGTAGGACACTCCATTCCCGGGAGCAATTTCCACAATGGCACTCAACGTTAAGTCGAGAGCATTAATTTGATCTTCTGAGGAGTCTTTGAGATTGCCCGATCGGTCCAGCATCCCTTCGGCCAAAGTTTTGGCGCTTGCGAGAGATATGGCGGGGTTGGCCCGTGTCACCCCTGCCGCCAACAACTCCACAAGGTATGATTTTAATGTTGTCGGTCCATACCCGCTGTTGGCCAGTTCCTCTATGTTCTGGGACAACACAGGGGCTGTGTCTGTAATTTGAAATTCCAGTTTCTTGACAACATCAATCAACTTCGAATTAAGTGTCACCGGGGGGGAACTATCGCCAGAGGCAATGATCTCTTCGATCGTCTTATCCAGCCAATTGACCGTCGACATGACAGTCACACCATCAGATGCGAGAATAACTTGCTTAAACGCTGTTGTGAGGTCGAGTTTCGCATTGACTTCCGTTTCACGATTGCTGCTGGAAATGTCAGGCATTTTATTTGCGATTGCGGTCGTGAGAAGGTCTTTTAACACGGTCCTCAGCGTTTTCGTTTTATCCAGTACACCCGTTTTAACTAACTGATCCAGCGTTCTCGTTTCACTGGTGACTTGGTTCGCACCAATGGCCTCAACCTCAGAATCTACGGTTCTGGCGTAGACAACTGAAATGGAACTGCCCGAGCCCCCACCCATGAATTTGTCCATCATTTTCTCGAAAATGTTTCCCAAATTCCAATTAATGATATTCTCGCCTTCTTTGGTTTTGAGTGAACCTAATTCCGCAATGATCCCATTAACAACGAAAGATCTAAACGAATCCGTGAATTTGTCCCCTAACCGGGCGGTCATTTTACTGACAGCGGGTTTTAAAATGCTTTCGAAAATTGTGAGAAAAGAAGAAGTAATTAAAGTCGTCAGATTCGCGGGGAGGGTCTCGGACGAGTTGGCCAAAGCGTCGGCCAAACCTTTCAGCGTTTGGTTAATGAGCGGGGTAGCACTCCCAGGCATAAGAACTGTCTCAAGCTCGTCGTTGGTGAAATTGATTTGCGTTAGGTCAATAAGGTTTCCAAATTTATCTAAAATAAGGGGTTAGAAACTTTCCTAACTTAGGTTATTGTAGTTTGCCTCATCGTAAATGATGCCTGATTTTTTGATTTCGAGTAATCGTTCAGGTGCGGCAGTGCTCGTTTGTGTATCCAGATAAGAGGTTGCTCGACCCAATGAATCATAAACGAATTCTTTTCTTTCATTAGTGGATATTCGGTCAGGAGCACCGGAATCATCAAACATGACTGTCGTTGATTCTTCCACTTGTCCGAACTTGTTTAAAGTTACTGTGGATTCGGTTTTAAACCAATGATTTAGGGTATACGTTGTCGGATCTGATTTTGCTGTTTCTCTCGTTTCAATGAGGGTTTTTGTGGGACGTCCGACCCCATCCCAGGTGAGCGTTGTCACTTTTTCGTTGACGGT
>JADKCG010000011.1 GCA_016714745.1 Elusimicrobiota bacterium
TCGTTGGGAAGATTTAGAAATGGTGGTGAGGACCCTGAGCCAATTGCCCGTGGTGACGCTCGTGGCCACCTCAGGGAGGGGGAATATTAACCCAGTGCCTAACCACGTTTATGTGGCCGACTACCTGCCAGGGATGGAAACTTGCAAAAAGGCCGACCTCGTCATATGCAATGGAGGCTCCGGAATCGTTCACCAAGCCTTGAGCGCAGGAGTTCCCGTCATCGGGATTGCCGCTAACATGGACCAAATGTCGGTCATGGCCTCCGTAGTGAAGAAACGCGCCGGTCGGAGAATCCCCGCGGGCACGCTCTCCGAGGCGAAATGGAAAAACGTCATTGATGATCTTCTGACATCGACAGAGTTTCGGGCGAAAGCCCAAGCGTTGTCTCAGGTGATGGGTCGAACCAATAGCGCCCTCGCCTTTCGAGAGATACTTGAACAAACAATAATCACAAAACTTTCAGTCGGGCGGGGAACACCTGAGGCGGACCTCTCCCACAGGACATCCGGAAGCCCCACTTTTTTGTGAAGTAAAAAGCCTGGATTTTAAGTCGAATCCCGTGATCCAACTGGTAAGTTCAGGTTAATGCCGTCCTGGGTGAAGCCGCAATTCTTCTTCAACATGTTCCAATGCCTGGCGTAGATTTTTGTCCTGAGGGTCAAGCGCCTGGGCCTCCAAGAAGAGCTCCTTGGCTTTTCTCAGGTCGCCCGCCACATACGCCGCCATTCCGCGTGTGTATATCTTTTGGGCGAACTCCGCCGCTTTTTTGGCTTGTTCTGCGCGGCGGGACTCGGCCTGTTTGGCCGCCTCTTTTCGAACCTTTTCGGCCCCTTGAGCGGCCCGCGGGTATGAACCGCCCCGCTCCGCCGCCTCGAACAAGGCCAAAGCTTTCCCCGCGTCACGATTGGCCCACGCGCGATCCGCCTGATCACACAATTTTTCCCGACACATTTGAACCCGCCCCTGCACCTGGGAAGAAGGGCCCCCAACCAAGAGAACTTTTTGCCAAAGTCCCAGAGCCACCGGCCAATCCCCCGCGGATTCACGGGAAGCGGCCTGCCGCGTCAAATTTTTGAGTTCCTGTTGGCGAAACTTTGCCACATCCGCTTTAAGCCGAACCGTCCTTTCTTCCTCAATTTTCCGTTCCGTTTTCCCCAACCACAGGCGAGCGGCGTCCTGGGCGGGATCCACCAACAGGATCTTACGGAAAAGGTCGGCCGCTTTGGGGAAATCTCCCTCCCCATAGGTTTTTTGAGCCAGAACCATTAGGGCGTCTGGATCGAGACTTTCGGCAAACCGCTGTTGAGATTTATGAACGAGCGCCTGCACTTCCCTGTTTTTGGGGGAAAGGGTTTCCAGCTCGTCCATGATCGGCCGAGCCTCCAAAATACGCCCCTCCCCTACCAGGGTGGACCCTTGTTTAAGAAGCACACGGCGGCGGGTTTCAGAAACGAGCGGCTTGCCAAACCGCCAGGTCAAATCAAATCGATGAACATCGCCCCAATCGCTTTGAGGGGAAAAAGCGTAGTTTATTTCCAGCGATTGAAGCCCCACCCCTGCCCCAACCGAGACAGGTTCCGCTTCAAAGGTCCTCGCTCCGGCCCGGGCGGCCCAACGCCATTGACCGACAAAAGAACCCGCGTATTCCACCCCCGCTCTTCCACCCAACCGATCGTCCGCCGGGGCGTCCACCTGAAACGACGTCAACAGGGATCCACCCCTGAACCCACGCCACATTCGCGCGCCACCGGCACGTAATACCAGGGGCAATCCCACCTTTTCCTGGCCTAAACTCAGGGAGGTGCCAAGGTTCGACAACGCGGCCCCCCAACTCCAAAGACGGTTGCCCTCAGAACGAACCCCCAGGTCAATCGCGCAAGCTTGACCGCTTTGGTCAAATGTCTTCACTTGCACCAACTTCCCCGTAAGCCCCCCGGACACTCCCCACAGAGAACGAGCGTAGGACAAACCCACCGCGGTTTCTTGCGGACGCGCCTGGCCCAAATTTTCTCCTTCGTCCAACACCTCAAATTCGTCCATGGTCAACACACTCGCGGAGAGCCCCCAGGTTTCCCGTTCTCCCCTCCGCCATACCGGGAGAGCCATGCCCACATGTTGATGTTTTTGCCCTTCCACTAAATTGGCCTGCATCAGCTGGATTTCTGAACGCGTCAACTGTTGTATCCCCGCCGGGTTCCATAGAAGTGCGCCCACTTCATCGGACACCCCCACATAAGCCCCCGCCAACCCTTGAGCCCGCACACCGGATTCCAAAGTTAAGACGGTGGGTCCCCGCGTCCCTGGTCGTTATTCGAAAATCCCCCATGAGGCCCCCCAGGAATAGGCTTAGTAGCGAAAAGGACCGTTCGGGGCGTTTTACACCCCCGCCATATTCCGCGAACGTCCCCCTGCATGGGGGTCAACCTCTGCGTCTCATTTCGATTAAACTTTACTGAAATATGGGAGAATTCTCTCTCAGCTAAACTTTGGGTAGAGGCAAAGGGAGAACAACGGAGGTTCGAAACGGCACCGGGGTCCCACCCGTCATCCATATTTAACCCCGGACCACAACGCGATGCCGTTCCACTCGCCCATTGGTTTCCACTTGGAGGAAATAAATCCCGGGAGCCACTCGTTTTCCCGATGCGTTTTTCCCGTCCCATTCCACCGGCCAAACCCCCATCCCGCGCTCCTCGTCCATAAGGTCCACCAACCGTTGGCCCCGTCGATCATAGACCCCAACCTTCATGCGAGAGAACTCCGTCACCTGGCATTCCACGGTGACCCGCCCGTTCGCGCCGTCCTCCGCATTCAAGATATTGGTTAAAGGTTTGGATTGGGGCTGGCTTGAGGTCAACACCACTGTGGTCTCGACCGGCTGACTTTCCCGCAGAAATTTATTTCGGAAGGTCACCCGCACTTTCCGACTTCCTTGACCGGAAGAAAGTCTTACCGGAATCGCAGATCGAAAGGGCTCCCAACGACCGCCCCACCCCTCGGCCACATCTCCGGACACCCTCACTTCTGTGGGATCCCCATCGACGCTTAAGTCCATAAAAACGGAGGTGGAATCAGATGTTCCTGTTCTGAACAACGCCTGCGGGTGGGTTAACGGCTGAAACCCGTATATCACGCGCACATACCCCAAAAAGGTGACGGGAGCCGCTTGGGGTTCCTCCTGCATCACCAAATCCGAAAAACCGTCACCGTTCACGTCCCCTACCGAAAAATTGCCCGCGGTCGCTCCCTGTAAAACGGAGACGTTAAACGAACTTGTTGCAATGGAAGGAAGAGGAAACCCCGAAAAATCGCTGGTCAAAAAACACTTACTTCCGCGACCGTTAATGAAGGATCAATTCGTGTCTGACGCCAAATAAGGTCCTGTTTCCCATCCCCGTTAAAATCGGAAAAATCGGCGGTTCCACCTGAACAGGTAATGTGGTCCACGGATGAAAGTTGGCCGACGGCGATTTCAAATCGATCAAAGCATTCCCGAGATCCGCCCCATTAATAATTCCATGGTACAATCCCTGCGAAAAAGAAAATAAAAGTTCGTTTTTCCCATCTCCATTCATATCCCCCCCCCCACCCGAGGAAATCGCCGTTGATTCGCCGCCCCCAAGACCTTCCCCGCGAATTTCAACGTTGGCTGACGTGAAAGCCAGATCCCACTCGTAGGGAGGGACGGGAAAAGATGTCGACCCATGAACGACAAAGATCTTCCCACCCCACCCCGGACCAGCGTTCGGGGCGGACATAATCAAATCGTTCAGACCATCCCCATTCGTATTTGCCATCCCCACCCCTATGCCCAAAGAAACACCCAACCCATGAATGTTTTGCGTCACCTCCCCTTGGAACGTCACCACATCCGTGGAAGTGGAAACGTTGTAGGTCCCTGTTCTCCTCAATTTTTTCCCTCGAATTAAATAGACCTCCCCTGCGTGGTCACGTCCCTTGGGAGAAGCGCCCGGATTTCCAACCAACAGATCTTGATAGCCATCTCCGTTCATATCACCAGTGGCTAGACTATACCCAAATGATGGAAAGCGATAAGGGGTGCACACCAGAGTTAAATCCACTGCCCCAATGTCTATTGTCGACGGCCAGGTTAACCGTCCATAAAAAATAAGCACCCTATCCATATAGCCCCTAACTTCACTAACCCCATTCCCATAGAGAATCAGTTCATCAAACCCATCCCCGTCCAGGTCGGCCCCTTTCATGCGGGCGTTGTTATAAGAACCCACATGGGGGATGCGAACATCGACCTGTTTGGTTAAATTTCCTTCTTTTGAAAATGGTTTGCCAAAGATAATTTGGACTTCTCCCCCCTGGCACAGGGCGACATCGTCCCATCCGTCCCCGTTGTAGTCTCCACCGGCTTCAATTTGGAGATTTGATGATTGGAAGGAAACATCGCTTGCCCATGTGACGTCAGCGTCACGGGTCGGTATGAAAAAAGGACTCGCCCTCCCGCTCTGAAACATCAGGGGACCCAATAATACCATCAAGCCCATCCAACGAAAAAATCTCACGCTCCCTCCCATCCATTTTTCTCGAAGATACAATTCACTGGGAAGTATATCCCCTTTCCAGAAAAAAGCAATCCCCCCGTCTCTCCCCATCGCTCACTCCGATTTCACTTTCGTACAAATTGCTTTTAAGGTTGTTCCGCTACACTGGGGGTGGAGCTAAGAGGGACGTGAAAGGGGGCTGACAATGAGCGAAGAAAAAATCATGGGCGGCGTTGTGTCTCTTTTGGAAAATGTCCTCAAACTGAATGGAAGGTCGACGCATTTTTCCGGAGAAACACCTCTGTTAGGGCATCTCCCGGAGATGGACTCCCTGGGGGCGGTTGGCGTGCTGGCCGGGTTAGAAGAAAAGTTTCACATCACCATTGAAGACGATGAGATTGATGGATCCACCTTTCAGACCATAAATTCATTGGTCCAATTTGTGGGGAGCAAAATCAACAATTAATCCGGAACTTTCAGTTGGGCGCGAGGACCGGCCCCGCGCGGCACTTCCGATAGCGCGGTCGCGGGGACTACGTTCAAACTTTTTTGTGAAGTAAAAAGTCTGGATTTTACGTCGAATCACCTTTCAGCGGCATTGCCGCCCCCGGTGTTCGGCGCCCTGCGCCGAACCGTGATCCAACTGAAAATTCCGGGTGAACGGAGAATGTTTTAGAACGGTGGATTTTGGTCAGTTCGGCGCGCTCGACTTCCATTGATTGAGCGCCAAGGACAGTTTTCCGCTGATGTCCATAAATCGGCCGCCGAACGCTATGGCTTTTTCGGCTTCCGCATTTTTCCCGGAGAGGGCCATCCCCAATATTTTAGCCGCCTCCACATGAAAATCCGCGTGAAGTTTTTGCACTTTCGCGCAAACATCGCCCGCCCGAACCGCAGGAGGCAAACTGTAGAACCATTTTCCAAAAGCGCACACGTTGTCAACTTGAACCTGCGACACTTGTACATCGCTGTTGCCGGTGGCAATCACGGTGATAAGCCGTTGGCGCCACGCGCCGTGCGCGTTGAGGGCTTTATCAATGTCTTCTTTGTATCCCATAAGTGGTCTCCTTTTTGTCGCATGACAATACATGACCTATTCAATCATATATATCCCCGAAACAAGGCGGGGTCAAGGCTTTTCTATTTTTAGAGAGCAGCGATTTTTAGGGCCGGCCGCGAAACAACCGACGTCTGACGTTGGCCACTGATCTTGAACCCCGCCACCATGGCGCGCATCTCCTGGGCTTGAGCGCTTAGCTCTTCGGAAGCACTGGCGGACTCTTCGCTGTTGGCGGCGTTCTGTTGGGTCAACTGGTTCATTTGTTCCATGGCGGTATTCACTTGGCCGACCCCCTGGCTTTGTTGGTCACTGGCGGCCGCAATCTCGGCCATGACCTCGCTCACGCGTTTCGCGTGCAGGTGGATCTCTCCGAGATTTTTTGTGACTTCCAGGTTAATGGCCACGCCGTTCTGGGCATTTTTCACGGCCCCTTCGATCATCGTGGAGGTGTTTTTAGCCGCTTCAGCCGAACGCATGGCGAGGTTGCGGACTTCTTCCGCCACGACTGCAAACCCTTTGCCCGCCTCACCGGCGCGAGCGGCCTCCACAGCGGCGTTCAAGGCCAAGAGGTTGGTCTGAAAAGCAATCTCGTCAATGGTCTTAATAATTTTGGCAGTATCGTCTGACGACTTTTTAATCAGATCCATCGCCTCAGAGAGGCGTTTCATGGATTCCACCCCATTTTCAGCGGACGATTTCGTGACTTCGGCAATGCCGCGGGCTTCTTTGGCGTTGGCGGCGTTCTGGCGGGTCATGGCATTCATTTCTTGAAGACTGCTAGAGACCTCTTCCAGGCTCGACGCTTGTTCGGATGTGCCTTGGGCCAAGGATTGGGCGCCGGTCCCAATCTGGCCAGAAGCGCTGGCGATCTGGTCCGCGCCAACGACCACCTGCTGGAGGCTCTCATCGATGATGGCCACAGCGGAGTTGAGATAGTTCTTGATGTTGGCGTTGTCCCCCTGAAAGTTACCCGTGACACGAGCGGTCATATCCTTCGCGGCCACCTTCATGAGGACCATCGAGGCTTCCTGAATCGGTTGAACAACGGCGTCTAAAGTGTCGTTGATGCCTTGCATGAGAGATCGGTAGCTTCCTTCAAAAGAGGACGGGTTCCCACGCACCGTCAGCTGTCCGGCGCGGGAGGCATCGACCAGAGCATTGGTTTCCTTCATCAATCGTTGTAGCACGTCCCCCACGGCGCCCAACCGAAGGGAGAGAATGTCTTTATCGGATTTTGGGGCCACCCGCACCGAGAGATCCCCTCGGCTCAGGCTTTCCGCCGAATGGGCGTGTTCCTTTAAATACCCAATGAGTTGACCGAACGAAACGACCAACCGACCGATCTCGTCTGTGGAGGAATAAGTGATCCGCTGTTCAACAATGCCTTTGGCGAGGGCGTCCGCCACTCGAGTCATTTCAGCCATGGGCCCGGTCACACTCCGAGTCAAGAGGATCCCTGAGATTAAAGAGACCACGAGAATCAGAACGCCTGTAAACAGCGAGATTCCTTTGGTACGTTCGACCCGTGTTCCCACCGCTTCATTCGTTTGTTCCCGCCGGGTTTGCAGTTTTTTGACCAACGAATCAACGCGATTAAATGACTCCTGGGAGGCCTTATCAAATTCCTCCATCGCTTCGTTTCCCCGCGCCCAATTCGCGGCGTAGGCCTCCACCATCTTGCTCCCACATTCCCACAGCGTATTGATTGAACCGGTCACTCCATCAAGCTCCCCAAGCAGGGAAGCATCGTCCCGGTAAAAGTCTTTAAGAATCTTAATTTCGGCCATGGCACGTTCACGTTGGGGTTTCGCTTCTTTCTCAATGACCTGGGCATCTTTGGTGAGGCTGGCGTCGGTAAAAAACTGCCATAGATTGGCCACATTCACGGTGATGTTTCGGTAATGGGTTTCTTCTTTCGCGACAGCGTCAAGCGCAGACACCTCCTCCTGCAAGCCCCCCAACTGGGTGATGTTAAACACCACAAACCCCGCGGTGGCCAAACCACTGAATCCCAGCCCCATCAACATTTTACGTCCAATGGTCCAGTTCATAGGTATCCCCTTTTTAAAATTTCGCTAACATCGAAAGACCCGACACCCAACCTTCCACACGCTTATCCTCCTCCGGATGGTAGGTATCTCGAAGATGTTGTACGTCCGCATGAACAGACACCACGGGATTCAAACGAAAATGCACATACGCTTCTGTCACGTCGCTCTGACGAATACCATCGTTGCCGCCGTCCAACATCCCGTGGCCGATCCCGACATTGTCGGTGGGGCGCCCCCACAGTTTCCCGCTGACGTTGAGCCCTCCCGAATAGAGGTTTTGGTAGTCAATGGCGGCCGCGTCGTCCTGAATGCCCAGCCGGACCCATCCTCCCAAACGGGGCCCAAACTCTTGATCGCACGAGAGCATGGCTCCGGCGCGGGCTTTTAGAGTTGTTTCGCTCGCGTCCGGAAACTTTTTGTTTGCCGCCTCCGCCGCCAGACGCACGTTCCCTTCTCCCCAAGAAGAAGAATTATTGGCGCCGATTTGAATGCCGTAAAACGCGTAAGGGTTCCCCGCGTCATTTTCCCCCACGCTCATGACCACGCCGTTCAAGGACAGAGCTCCGCCCTCAAAATGGAAAGCGCCACCCAAATCGTAGGACGGAGAGAAAACATGCGCGCCATTGACCAAGGCTTCGTTCATGAATTGTGTCAATGGATCGCTAGCGTAGACGTTATCGCCGATGTATTCCGTGGCGTCAACAAGGCCTCCGGAAACGTCCAGCCGTTTGGATCCCATTGAAAAAGTGTGCGTGTAATAGGCCGTCAACAAATAATTCCGATGTCGACCATTAATGTCTGTGACGTCGTCTTCCATGTCCGTGGCCCAAAGAGAAAGCGCGAAGGGCGATACCCCATTCAAGGCGTTCCCCCCCGCGAACCCGAATTTAAAAAAGAATTCATCCTGTTCGGTGGCGGCAACCGTCACGGTGGGCTGAAAAAGGAAAGTCCCGCGGGATTCTTTAACAGCACTCTCCAGAGTTTCTTGGCTGGACAACGATTGAACATTCCCCACCATGACCCCATGAAACGAAACGTTATTGAGAGGAGTTTCACTTTTTTCTTCCAACTGTAGGACCCTTATTTTTAACTAATTCATTTCCTTCTTAAAATCAGGCTCCTCTGCACAGAGAAATCCCGTAAACAATAGAGGGACAAGATGGCGAGACACACCGATTCCATTCCTCCACAAGCGTTCAGTTTTTTGTCTCATCACCGCTTTTTGTCGAAACAAGAAGATCCTCCGGCCCAGGCAGGGACTCTGACCTGAGTACAGTTATCGGAAAATTCGGGAAAAGATGAAATCAAAGGTGGAGAGGCATTCAAGAGAGACGATGGATTTAATCCGAAATTGCATTACAAGCGGGCTCAATCATTCTGTTCCAGCCTCTGAGAGGGTGGCCCCATGCCAACTGGGGAATCCCGGTTAGAGGTTTCAGGATGTGCGGGTGCGGAATCGCGTGGGCGAGGGGGTCATGTCTTTTATTTCGAGGAGTTTGTCTCGGAGGAGAGCGGCCAACTCAAAATCCAGGGCGTCCGCGGCCTCTTTCATTTGGGATTCAAGGTTCTTGACCAAACCTGGGAGCTCTTTTTTTGTTAGGTATTTCCCCGCCGTCTCGCGGAAAAGAAGAGGGAGCGCCTCTTCCTTGGCTTTGACCTGAAACTCCACCAGGTCGTGAACAGCGGAGACGATGGTTTTGGGGGTCACCCCGGTGCGGCGGTTGTCCTCCACTTGTTTTTTGCGGCGACGGTCCATTTCGTCCATGGCGCGACGCATGGACCCTGTCACCTTATCGGCATAAAACACCACCTGACCGTTAACGTTCCGGGCGGCGCGGCCACAGACCTGGATCAGCGTTGTTTCGGAACGGAGAAACCCTTCTTTATCCGCGTCCAACACAGCCACAAGAGACACTTCCGGCAGGTCCAACCCTTCCCGCAAAAGGTTGATCCCCACCAAAACATCGAAAGCGCCCCTTCGCAAATCTCGCAAAATTTCAACCCTTTGAAGGGTTTCGATGTCCGAATGAAGATATCGGACCAACAGTCCCCTCCCACTCAAATACTTTGATAAGTCCTCGGCCGTTTTCTTCGTTAAGGTGGTCACGAGTACCCGTTCCTTGTTTTTGACCCGTTCACGAATCCGCCCGATTAAATCGTCCACCTGACCCGCGGAGGGGAGGAGCAAGATGTCGGGATCCACCAGGCCCGTGGGCCGAATCACCTGTTCCACCACAGCGCCCCCGGTTTTCCCCAGTTCATAGGGGCCGGGCGTGGCGGAGATGTAGAGAGTTTGGGGCACCAACGCCTCAAACTCTTTAAACTTGAGCGGCCGGTTGTCCAAAGCCGACGGAAGTCGAAATCCGTAATCCACCAACGTTTGTTTGCGGGATCGGTCCCCTTCAAACATCCCGCCGATCTGGGGCACCGTCACGTGGGATTCGTCGATGACCACCAAATAATCCTTCGGGAAATAGTCGAAAAGACAGGCCGGCCGTTCGCCCGCTGGCCGACCGGACAGGGGGCGGGAATAGTTTTCGATGCCGTGGCAAAAGCCGAGTTCTTTCATCATCTCCATATCGAACCGTGTGCGTTGGTCGAGCCGCTGGGCTTCGAGCAGTTTGTTCTGGCCGCGCAAAACCTCCAACCGTTCTTTCAGTTCTTGGGAAATGGTCACCAGCGCCCGTTCGATGACGTCTTGGGTTGTCACAAAGTGTTTGGCGGGATAGATAAAGGTCCGATCCTTTTCCTGGAGCGTGTGTCCAGTCAGAGGATCAAACTCCCGCAATCGCGCCACTCGGTCGCCGTCGAGTTCCACCCGCAAGGCGGTTTCGAGATAGGCCGGAAAAATCTCCACCACGTCGCCTTTGACGCGGAATTTTCCACGGGCGAAAGCGATTTCGTTGCGTTCATACTGGATGTCCACCAGTTCCCGCAAAAGATCTTCCCGAACTTTTGGCGCGCCCCGTTCCAAAGACACGCACATCTCTTTATATTCCCGGGGACTCCCCAACCCATAAATACTCGAAACGGAAGCGACCACCACTACGTCGCGCCGTTCCAGCAGAGACGAGGTGGCCTTTAATCGAAGCCGATCAATGTGGTCGTTGATGGAAGCGTCTTTTTCAATGTAGGTGTCGCTCTGGGGGACGTAGGCTTCGGGCTGATAGTAATCGTAATACGAGATAAAATATTCCACGGCGTTATGGGGAAAAAAAGCTTTCAGTTCGGCGTAGAGCTGGGCGGCCAAAATCTTGTTGGGAGACATGACCAACGTCGGCCGGTTGACCTGGGCAATGACGTTGGCCACGGTAAATGTTTTTCCGCTTCCGGTGACGCCGAGCAGTATCTGGTGGGGCAGACCTTCACGAAGCCCCTCCGTCAGTTGACGGATGGCTTCCGGCTGGTCTCCGGCCGGTTTAAAGGGTGAAACGATCTTGAATTGGTTCATTTGCGAAAATCTACACCTTTAATAGATCAATGCCAACAGGATCACCCGTCTATGGAGATGACTGGCCTCAGTGCGTTTTAGATCCCCTTAAAAAGCCGTAAACTGGGGTTTGTGTTTTTGTATAGACAGCGAGCATTTTTACCGTTATAATGATCGCATGCAATACAAAAGAAACCTTACGTTGCCAAGGCGGTCCTTCTTCGTTTTTGGCCCTCGCGGGACGGGAAAAACAACCTGGTTGAAAACTGTTTTGCCTCAGGCGCTCTGGTTTGACCTACTGGACACGAAGACCTTTCTTGGGCTCAGCCGCGATCCCTCTTTGCTGGAGAAACGTATCGACGCACAGCCCCCAGGCACCTGGGTTGTCATAGATGAGGTTCAAAAACTGCCCGCCCTCTTGGATGAGGTGCAAAAAATAATGGGACGGTTCCCTGACAAATACCCTTTTGCGTTAAGCGGGTCCAGTGCGCGTAAATTGAAAAGACTCGGAACAAACCTTCTGGCCGGCCGGGCGATCAATCGGTCTTTTTTTCCTCTGACCTGTTCTGAATTGGAATATAAAGTTCCGCCAGAAAGTCTGCTCCAGTTTGGAACCCTCCCCTCCGTGCGAGGCGATGGGGAATCCGCCCGGGACATTTTGGACGCCTACGTCACGAACTACCTCAAAGAAGAAATTCAACAAGAGGCGCTCACAAAAGATTTGGGCTCATTCTCCCGCTTCTTAGAGGTCGCGGCCCTTTGCAATGGCCAAGCGGTCAACGTCTCCAATATCGCCCGGGACGCGGCGGTGGCCCGACCCACAGTTCAGCGGTATTTTGATGTATTGATTCACACCCTGATCGGCGTTTGGATTTTACCCTGGAAGAAGAAAGCAAAAATCAAAGAGGTGAATCACCCCAAATTTTATTTCTTTGACCCAGGGGTGGTTCGCGCCGTTTCAGGACTGTTGCATGATCCCATTGAAAAAAGCGAAAAAGGGCCCCTTTTGGAGACACTCGTCCTCCATGAACTGAGAGCATGGCAAAACGTGTCCCAATGCGGCGGTCAGTTTTTTTTGGGGGACGCCTTCGGGTTCCGAGGTCGACTTTGTCTGGACCCGAGGAAAAATTTCGGTGGGAATTGAGGTTAAGTCCACAACGGAATGGAAAAACGAGTTTGGGCGGACGCTGAAAGGACTTCATCAGGAAAACGTTTTTCAATCCATCTATGGCATCTACCTCGGAAAAGACGTCTTAAAAGACGGGCCTCTGACGGTGTTTCCTTTTTTTGATTTCGTGCGCGCCCTTGAAAAAGGAGCCCTTTTATCGACTTAGCCGCAATTCGGTTTAGATAAGGCCTGCCTTATTGTAGTTGCCCCATTTATGGGACTCTTTTGACTCGGTTTAAATGCAAACCGCCCGACAAATCGGGCAACTACCCGGGATTCCCCGATTGGCACTTTATCGACCACCCCCAGCGGCGAAGCTCTGGCAAGAATTGCTCATCGGCCAAATAGAGCTTGAGGGGTGTAACGGAAATTTTTCCTGCCTCGACCGCGGCGATGTCGGATCCTGGGTCGGCCACCCCCCGGGGGACAGCGCCGGCCATCCAATAATAAGTGAGGCCCCGGGGGTCAACGCGGGGAGACAGGGCGCGGCCGTAGATGCGTTGGCCCAGGGTGGTGACGGCAACGCCTTTCAATGATCGCCAGGGATGGTTGGGAACGTTTACATTCAAGCAGGTGTGTTTCGGCAACCCCCGGGCCAAAACGTGGCGGGCCGCATCCACAGCGAACCGAGCGGCGGTGTCGAAGTGGGGCTTTTCTTCTTTAGTCGTTACTGAAACCGCGAGGGCAGGAATGCCGAGCATGCAAGCTTCCTTGGCGGCGCCCACCGTTCCGGAGTACATGGTGTCGGCCCCCAAATTTGCGCCGTGGTTGATGCCGGAAACCACCAGGTCACACTTTTCTTTCATCATCGCGATCACGCCGAACCGAGTGCAATCGGCCGGGGTTCCGTTCATGATGTAGAGGTTTGGCTCCAACTTTCGGACACGAATGGGTTTATGAAGCGTAATGGCGTGGCTGGCCGCCGACCGTTCCCGTTCCGGCACAACAATGGTGACTCGGCCCAACCGACCTAAGGCTTTGGCCAACGGTTTCAGGCCCTCCCCATAAACCCCATCATCGTTTACCACCAATATGCTTTTCTGCGCTCGTTTCACTTTCCCCCCTCTGTCATCAAATCCGCCACGCGTTGAGCCGCGTTCAAGATGTCCGGCCCCCCCTGGGCCAGCCGTTCCGAAGAGCTGGCCCGCACCTTTTCCGTTGAAGGAAGTTCCCGCAAGACCGTCCACAGAGTATCCACCGTAAGATCCTTTTCAAGCACCACGCGGGCGGTGCCCTCTTTTTCCAAAACCCGCGCGTTTGCCAATTGATGGTCGTCGGTGGCGAAGGGGAAAGGGACCAACAGAGCGGACCGCCCCATGCGACGGATTTCCATCACCGTATTGGCCCCGGCCCGAGCGATCACAAAGTCCGACGCGGAATAGATCGTGGACATGTCCGAATGAAAGGCGTGAACAAAGGCGTTGCGACCGAGCGCGCTGTAGGCGACACGCACATTGTCCTCATCGGCCTTTCCTGTCAGATGAATATATTGCCAGGTGGGTCGTTCCTTGGCAAGAACCTTCATGCCATCCAAAATCTTGGCGTTGAGGCCCCGCGCGCCTTGGCTCCCGCCAAAGATGAGAAGAGTGAACGCCTCCGCGTTGAGGCCCAAGGACCGACGGGATTCGGCCGGATCTTTCGGCCCCAGATCCGGCCGTAAAGGAAGCCCAGTACAGACGATCCGCCCGCCCCGCGCTGAAAGTCCTTCCGTCGAATCAAAACTGGTGGCCACGGTTTTCGCCCACCGGGACAGAAATCGGTTCGCCAAACCTGCCCGGACATTCTGTTCATGGAGCACGATCGGAACATCCGACAAAACCGCCGCGAGACCCGCCGGAACAGAAATATACCCCCCCATCCCAAGAAAAACGTCCGGCGATTCTCTCCGAAAAATCCGACGGGCCGAAAAAAACGCCGCCAACGCCGTCAACGGGAACAACACCGCTCGTCCCGACACTTTTCTCGGAAACCCCTCAAAATAAAACGCCGAGGAAGGAAATCCTTCCCGCGCCAGAAACGCCTGGGAATCCCGGTCTTTCTTCACCACAAAATGAACCCGATGCCCCCGCTCCCGAAGGATCTTGGCGATGGCCACCCCGGGAAGAATGTGCCCCCGTCCCCCCCGCGGCAATCAGAATTTTCATCAGGCTCTTCGTTTCGAGGGATTCGCCAAGATCACCGGGGCGCCGGGTTGCCTGGAGATATTTAACACCAGCCCAATGGCCGTCAGGAGGACCAACATGGATGACCCGCCGAAGGATAAGAAGGGAAGCGGAATCCCCTTGGTGGGAAGCAATCCCGTGACGACGCCCAAATTGATCAACACCTGCCCGCCTAAGATCATGCCGACGCCCGCGGCCACCAGCGCGTGAAACCAATGGACGGCGCGAAAGGCCACGCGAAAACAAGCGAAACTTAAGTAGAAATAGGCCGTGGTCAATAACGATGTCCCCACGAACCCAAACTCTTCGCCAAAGATGGGAAAAATAAAGTCCGTCTGGGATTCGGGCATGTAATACATTTTAATGGTGGACTCCCCGGACCCTTTTCCCCAAAACCCGCCCGACCCCAACGCCAAAAGAGACTGTACCAGTTGATACCCCGTCCCTTGCGCGTCTTTCCAGGGGTCCAGGAAAGAAAAAAACCGCTGTCGACGGTAGGCCACATGGAACACCGCCAGATAGAGGAGAGGAAGGACGCCGAGCACCGTGGCCGCCAAATGGGCCGGTCGAGCGCCTGCCAAAAATATCATGCCCATGGCCACACACCCGATTAGCATGGGAGTCCCCAAATCCCGTTCCAAAGCAATGAGTCCCAACAGAGCACCGGTCACCAAGAGCGGGGGAAGATACCCCCCTGCGAAACGGCTCAGACGGCTCTGTTTGCGATCGAGGTAATCGGCCAGCGCCAAAATCAACGCGAGCTTGGCAAGCTCGGACGGTTGGAGTCCGAACCCTCCGATCCGAAGCCATCGTTTCGCGCCTCCCACTTCGTGCCCCATGACCAAAACCAAAACCAACAACACCACCACCCCCAGAAGCAGAGGACGCGCGCTCCCTTGCACCCAATGAAGCGGAACCCGCATGGCGATCAAGAGTGCCCCGGCGCCTAAAACGCTCCAAAGAATTTGACGTTTGATAAAATAATATTGGTCTCCGAAACGGCTGTCGGCCACAAGCGCACTGGCGGAATAGAGGACAAGCCAGCCAAACACCACGAGCGCCGCCGTGATCAAAATCAACCCCAGGTCCGGAGACAGCTTTCGTTTTCCTTTGGGATCCATTAAAGAGCTCCCACTAATTCTTTAAAACACCGCCCGCGATGCTCGAAATTTTCGAATTGATCGAAGGACGCGCACGCCGGGGAGAGGAGAACCACGTCTCCCGGACGGGATGTCTGCGCGGCACGATCCACGGCGCGTGCCAACGTCTCACAGCGAACCAAGGGGACCCGCCCCTGAACATCTTTTTCAATTTTGTCCGCGGCTTCACCGATGAGTAAAATTTCCCGCGCTTTTTTTCGGAGCAGAGGAATCAGAGGAGTATACGGCGCGCCTTTGTCTTGACCGCCAAGAATAATCGTGAGCGGACCAGAAAAAGCCTCGAGCGCCACGCGGGTGGAATCCACATTCGTGGCTTTCGAATCGTTGATGTACCGGACCCCGCGCCACGTTCGCACCCGTTCCAGCCGATGTTCCACCCCGTGAAAATCAGCCAACCCACGGGCAATGGCGGCGGCCGAAACGCCAAGCGCCCGCGCACTGGCGACGGCCGCCAGCGCGTTGTCGATGTTGTGCCGACCGGGCAAGTGCGCGGGCGGCCGCCATTGACCGGAAAAAGTTTTCCCTCGAATTCGTTCCCCCTCCCAAACGAGCCCGGGGCCAGGAATCCGGTCGCCGAACCAATGAATTTTCCCCGGAACGAAAGGGGCCAACCGCCGGCACCACGGATCTTCCGCGTTAAGAACCGCCACGTCGTTGATCCCTTGGGATTGAAACAATCGAAACTTTGCTTTCGCGTAAGCGTCCATGGTGCCGTGACGGGCCAAATGGTCCGGTGTCACGTTGAGGACAGCGCCCACAGCGGGACGGAAGGCCTCGGCCGTTTCCAGTTGATAGCTTGAGACCTCCAGGGCCAGGGCCGTGTTTCGCGTCACCGTATTCACCACCGCGCAGAGTGGGACCCCGATGTTTCCCGCAATCACGGTCGGCCGTCCGGACGCTTTAAAGATGGCTCCGAGGAGCGCGGTGGTGGTGGTTTTTCCGTTCGTCCCCGTGATGGCCGCGGACCACGCGGGCCATCGGCCCGCCAGGGAGAGGATTCTGTATCCCAACTCAAGTTCGCCCCACACAGGAACACCCCGGGCCCGCACCGGGGCCCACAGGGAAGTGGGCACACCGGGACTAACGATCAGAAGGTCCCAGGATAGGGCCAGAAATTTATGCGTTCCGTTTTCGATCGGGATCCCCGCCGGTAGTTCTCGGACCCACCCGCGGGTCTCGTCTTTCGAGCGCTTTTCCGTAACAGCCACGCGCGCCCCCAACCCCGCCAAGAGCCGCGCGGCCGCCACACCCGACTTGCCAAGCCCCAAAACAAGAACGTGCCGCCCCTCAAACCACCCGCGCACCACCGGATCTTTTTCGACTGGGATCATAAAGAGCTGCCCATTCTGTTGATTTTATTAAGCCTTTTTGGCCTTTCGATCCCCCATTGAGGCGTTTCGAGCACGATTTTGTGCCGATAGCGGGGCTGACCCTGTCCGATCCGGCCCGTAGGCTTCTTAGGGCCGGGAGTTGGGTCAGCCTCCGGCACAAAATCGCGCGCAACCGACGGGGCCCCATTTCTTTTCTGACTTTCTTTGCGGGTCCAAGAAAAGTTAGCCGGAATCAGGGCGGAGCACCTATCAAGATCGGAGGTGGAGCCCCTTGCGCAAAACGCCTGCGCAGAAATTCCTTCAGTCATTTCAACACCAAAACAGGAAGTTCCCATATCACCGAATCTTGAGCGATGTCATGGCCACGAGGGCCAACACGATCGCCACGATCCAAAACCGAATGGTGACTTTCGTTTCCGCCAGCCCGCCCACTTCGAAATGGTGATGCAACGGCGCCATGCGAAAAATTCGGCGTCCTTTACGCAACCGCACCGACCCGATTTGCAACAGAACAGACAATGCCTCCGCCACAAAAATTCCTCCAACCACCACTAAAATGAGTTCTTGTTTAATGCTGAGGGCCACCACTCCCAAAGCCCCCCCCAACGGAAGCGATCCCGTGTCACCCATGAAAATTTCAGCGGGATGGGCATTGAACCAGAGAAATCCGAGACACGCTCCGCCCATGGCCGCGAGAAAGACGGTCAGTTCTCCCGCTCCCGGCACATGCACCAGCCGAAGATAGTCGGCCAGTATGACGTTGCCGGCCAAATAGGAAAAAACGCCGAACGACAGGGCGCTGACCACCAACGTCCCTGGCGCCAAACCGTCCAACCCATCTGTCAGGTTGACGGCGTTGGACGATCCCACCACCACCATAAGCGCCATCGCCACCGACAGCCCTCCCATCGCCAGGGTCACGTTCTTCAAATACGGGACAACCACGCTTGGCCCCAAAACACTGTTCGGCGGATCAAAATAAAAATAGATCCCCACGGCTAACCCGAGGACCACCTGGGCCGCCATTTTCACGTTCGCCGAGAGCCCCCCCGCCGGATGCTTTTTTAACCACTTGCGGTAATCGTCGATAAACCCAATGGCCCCTAAGTAAAGGGAACTCCCCAAAACGAGAAGGATGAATCGGTTATCCGGTCGAGCCCAGAGAAGCGTCGAGAGGGAAATGGCGCCTAAAATCAGTAGTCCTCCCATGGTGGGCGTCCCCGCTTTCTTGAGGTGAGACTGGGGCCCGTATTCACGGATGAACTGCTCCATCTTAAGCCGTCCAAGAAATCGAACCAACGGCCCCCCGAAAATCAAACAAACAGCCAAAGACGTCAAGAACGCCCCCCCCGCGCGAAACGTAATGTATTGAAAAACGTTCAGTGGCGAAAAATATTCACGTAAATCAGTCAAATAATAGAACACGCGATTCTCCTTCTATTGTGCTTTCAACAACGGCTCATAAACAGCTTCTATCTGCACTCCCCGGGAAGCCTTAAAAAAACACACGCTGTCTAAAGTCAGCCCTTTCGCAATTTCTGTTCGCATTTTTTCCCGGTCTTCCCCAATCCCTATTTCTTTTTTCCCCCCACCCGCCACATACCCCGCTCGCACCCAGTCGCCTTCGGGCCCGACAAAATATATCCGTTCCAGTGGCATCCCCGCCAACAGTTGGCCCAACCGACGGTGTTCCTTTTCCGAGTCGGGGCCCAGTTCCAACATACTTCCCAACACCGCCGTTTTGGGCCAATGGGGGAACGCCTGGACGAAACTGTCCAAACTGGCCGCCATGGAATCCGGATTGGCGTTATAAGCATCAATCAAAAACAATGACCCGTCCGCACGGCGCCGCATCTGCATGCGCTGGGCCGGCGGCGAAAAAGAGCTTAGGCCGCGCGCCACCTCGGGCAAAAGGCCTCTTTCCCAAAGCGCCACAGAAACCGCGGCCAAGGCGTTCGAAACATTGAACAGGCCCGGGACCGGAAGGCGAACTTCCCGCCGGGCGCCGCCCACCACCAGGTCAAACACGGTTTGGGGATCTTGACGGATGTTTTCAGCCCGAATGTCCGCTCCGGGGGATCGGCCAAAAGTCACCACCGGACAATGGGCCTCTTTCCGTCGCGCCGAAAGGAGCGGGTCGTCCACGTTCAAAAAGGCGATCCCCTCTTTTCCCAAAGATTCCACCAACTCCCACTTGGCGGCCAACACGCCCTCCACGGACCCAAACGTCGCGAGATGCGCCCGCCCTATCCCCGTGAGAATCCCCATCTCGGGCTGGGCCATGTCCGCCAACCGCGCGATGTCGCCTTTTGCGGAAGCGCCCATTTCCAGCACGGCATGGGTGTGATGGGGTTCCAGTTCCAAAAGCATCAGAGGCAAACCGATCTGGCTGTTCAGGTTGCCCCGAGTCGACAACACGTCTCGACCCATTTCTCTCAACAGGTGGGCCAACATTTCCTTGGTGGTCGTCTTTCCGTTCGATCCCGTGATGCCGATGACCCTCACCGACATTTTTTTTCGGTGGGAACAACCCAAACGTTGTAATCCCGCAAGCGTCTCCTCCACACGGATCAGACCGAACGCAGGGGGGAGTCCCTCGACCGGATGGCTCACCAGCGCTCCGGCCGCGCCGCGGGCCGCCACGTCTTTCAAAAATTCGTGGCCGTCCCGTCGATCCCCTTTCAGCGCAACGAAAAGGTCCCCCGGTTGAACCGACCGCGAATCAATGACCACCCGGAGAACCGGTGCCCCGTTTTTCTCCAAATGTCCCCCGGAGAGTTCAGCCAACTCCGCCCACGAATAAGACAGGGTCACTTTCGATCTGCCAAGACGCGGCGGGCCACGGCGCGGTCGTCGAACGTGTCGCTCCGATCCTTAAAAATTTGATAGGTTTCGTGGCCTTTCCCCGCCAGGAGAACCACGTCGCCTTCTTTCGCCATTCCAATGGCGTGTTGAATCGCTTCCCCCCGATCCACCATTACGTCGTAGGCCCGGGCGGGGACGCGCCGAACGCCAACTTCCACTTCCCGGGCAATGGTCAAGGGATCTTCCGAGCGGGGGTTATCCGAGCTCACCACCACATGGTCAGCCAACCGCGCCGCCGTTTCCCCCATTTTCGGCCGCTTGGTTTTATCGCGGTCGCCGCCGCATCCGAAAAGAACAATAATCCGCCCTTTCGTTAAGGGACGCAGGGTTTCCAAAACGTTCCGGAGAGCGTCCTCCGTGTGGGCGAAGTCGACGAAAACACTGAACGGATGGGCCGAACGCGTCCCCACCCCCGCCGGATGTTCGGTCACCCGTTCGAGCCGGCCAGGAACCCCGGCCAGGGATTCCACCCCCGCGGCCGCTGTCTCCAAACTCGCCCCCAGCGCCAGGGAAGCGGCCATGGCCGCCAGCGCGTTGTAAACATTGTATCGCCCCACCAGCGCCAAATGCATTTCCCGATCCCCCTCCGGTGTCACCGCGCGAAAACGCGATCCGTCCGCCGCAAGGACGAGCCGAGTGGCACGGAAATCGGCATTTCCGTCGATGCCGTAGGTCCAGACCGGCGTCCGTATTTTTTCAAAGAAACGGGACGCCCAGGGTTCGTCTCGGTTGATGACCGCGCGCCGGACAGGCCGGGAAGACCGCGCCAAGAGATCAAAGAGACGCGCCTTGGCCTGAAAATAGCTTTCCATGTCCTTATGGAAATCCAAGTGATCCTGCGTCAGATTTGTAAAAATTCCAACGGAAAAATCCACGTCTTCCACCCGGCCCAAGCTCAGCGCATGACTGGACACTTCCATCGCCACGCGTTCCACTCCGTCATCGCGCATGGCCGCCAAGAGCCGTTGAACCTCCAGGGCATGGGGAGTGGTGTTCGGGGCCGTTTCCACGTGGTGGGGCCAGCGGTAGGCGATGGTCCCCATCACACCGCCGGGCGTTCGCGCTCCGCGCCAAATATTTTCCAGCAAATAGGTGATGGTGGTCTTGCCATTGGTGCCCGTCACCCCGACCACGTCGAGGACCGCGATGGAAAATCAAAAAACCGCGCCGCCACGCCCGACAACACCACCGACGTGGAGGGGACGACAATGACGGGAACCGCCACGGACAAAGCTTTTTCGGCCAAGAGGGCCACGGCTCCCGCCCGAACCGCTTCCTCGGCGTGGGCGTGGCCGTCCTGATGAACCCCTTTCACCGCGACAAACAGGGTTCCCGGTTTCACCAGCCGCGAATCCACCGCGATGTGGGAAATGGGGAATTTCCCCGAGGGGAGGCTCACTCCCGGGAGAAGGCCTGTCAACAATTCCGCTAAATATTTCATGTGCGCGGGACTTTCGTCATTCCATTTTCCGCGACGCGGGCGGGTTCGTCTGTGGGAACCCCCAAAAGGGACAGCGCTTGCCAAGCGATGTTTTTAAATACCGGGCCGGCGTTGTACCCGCCCCAAGAAACACCCTTAGGCTCATCGATGATCACCACGATGGTTAAACGGGGGTGGCGGGCAGGGGCAAACCCACAATAGGAAGCCACGTATTTGTCCGGAGAATACGCGCGGGTGCGCGGATCAATTTTTTGCGCGGTCCCGGTCTTCCCCGCCGATGTCCAGCCGGGGACCGCCGCGTCCACCCCGGTGCCCCGCTTCACCACGCCTTCCATCATGCGGGTCAACGCGGCGGCGGTTTCCGGGGAGATGACCCGCCTGACCTCGCTGGGCGCGGGCCAGCGCGGAGTTTCGCCGCTCGGCCACTGGGCGTCCAAACACAGGCGCGGTTCCAGGAGCAGGCCCCCGTTGGCGATGACGCTGAAAGCGGACGCCAGTTGGAGCGCGGTCACCCCCACTTCTTGCCCGAACGAAATAATGGGAAGGGACACCCCGCTCCATTGGGCGGGAGGACGCAGGATCCCCACAGATTCGCCCGCCAAATCGAACCCGGTCCGCGCCCCGAACCCGAACGCACGGATCGCGTCATACATTTTTTCTTTGCCCACCCGCAGTCCGATTTTGGACAATCCGATGTTGGAAGACACCTCCATCGCGCGGGCGAACGAAACGATCCGTTGGGGTTCGTGATCGTTGATCTCAATATCGGCCACCTTCCAGCGGCCCCCTTCACAATCCAACAAATCCGTGGGGCGCGCCAGCTTGTTTTCCAAGGCCGCGGCGGCGGTGACCACCTTGAAAGTGGAACCGGGTTCAAAAGACCATTGCACAGCCCGGACCATTAACTCTTCCGCGGTCGGGGCGTCGTCTCCCGTCAACGACAGGGCGGGACGGCCGGCCATCGCCAAAATTTCACCCGTCCAAGGATCTTGCACGACCACAATGCCGGACCGCGCCTTCGACCGCGTCAGGCTCCAGTCCAATTCCCGCTCGGCGATGAATTGAATTTTTCGATCGATGGCGAGCCGCACGCCTCCCGCCGTTCCTCGCTCCGCGTTCGTGTCCAGGGTCAAACGCCGTCCTCGACCGTCCCGGAGAGCCCGGAGCGCCGGACGGTCGTCGACGAATTCGGTATTAAAGGCATACTCCACGCCGGAAAGGCCGCGCCCATCCTCTCCCACGAGACCGAGGAGCGCGCCCGCCAAATCGCCGTTGGGGTAAAAACGGCGGTATTCCCATTGGAGGCCAACCCCGCGAAGATTTTCCCGTTCGACGGCGCGAGATTCGTCCGCGCTCAATCGGCGCTTCAGCCACACAAAGGCCCCGCGCCCCTTTCGAAGCCGCTCCGTTATTTCACTGGGCGGCAAACGCAACGGGCCGGCCAAACGTTTCGCCATCGCTTCGGGGTGGGGGAGCAGAGTGGGGTCAGCGTAACAGGAAGCGACCCGGACCGAGTCGGCCAGTACGTCGCCGTTGCGGTCGCGGATGGGAGCGCGGCGCGGGGCCTCCCGCACCCAGCGGCGGGATTGTCCGTCCGCTCGAAGGGAAAGATCGTGGTGACGCCAAATCTGGAGATAGCCCAACCGCACCGTCACCGAGAGGAACCCCACGGCCATCAGCCCGGCCACCAGGCGAAATCGCGCGCGCATGGTTAAATATCGACGAGGAGACGGATTTGGTCCGGTCGGGGAAGGGCGAGCCCGCGCCGACCGCGGGCGCTAGCGTCCAAGCGGGATAACGACAAAGCCGCCTCCAGGGATCGGAGTTCCGCTTGGGCGCGATGATCCCATAGGTCCATTTCCTGTCGGACCGCCTGACACCGGTAAGACAGACGCACCGATTGGACATGGAACCAGGCCGATACGGACAAGATACCAAACAAACCAAGACCCGCGGCGACAACCGCGGGAAGCAGAACAGGCCGTGAACGACGCACGAGCGCCCTCCGAAGGATGAACCTAAAAATTCAATTGACGGGGCCTTTCCGTCCGGGAGGGTTGGAACTTTTTGTTCCGGATCCTGTCGACGGTAGCCCTGCACCAACCGGGGAATCCCGGTAAAAAATTTTCCGGGAGGGAAGGAGAAAAGGAAAATCCCCTCTCCCCCCTCCCGGGGTTTGTCGCTCGTGTTGTCATTGAGACCGGGCGTCCCGCCGAGAGAGACACCCGATGCTCAAATTTTTTCAAACACCCGCAGTTTAGCGCTCCGACTGCGCGGGTTCGTCTGCTGTTCCTCGTCGGAAGGTTCCAACGGCTTTTGGTGATAATTTTCAAGAGGCCTTCCGCCGCCGCGGACCGCCCAAACCATTTCACCTTTCTGTCCTCGCTCGAATGAAAGGTGATGACCACCAGCCGTCCCCCGGACTTTAAAACAGTCGGGGCCCGTTTTAAAAATTCGTCCAAACTTTCCAATTCTTGATTCACCGCCATTCGAAGCGCGAGAAAAACACGAGTCGCGGGATGACTTTTTCCCCGGCGCGGAACCCAAAGAGACACGGCGGAGGCCAAATCCGCAGTGGTTTTAAACCCGGGAGCTGACTCAAAAAGTCTCCGGGCCAACTTTCGAGCAAACCGGTCTTCTCCCGCCACCCGCAACCATTCTTCGATTTCCTGCTCAGTGGCCCGAGAAAGCAGTTCCATCGCCGTCATTCCCTGGGTCGGATCCATCCGCATGTCCAGGGGTCCCCTCCGCATGAAACTGAACCCCCGTTCTTCCCGGTCCAGCTGGGGCGAAGAAACCCCCAAATCCGCCAAAATTCCGTCCACCGAAGCGGGGCCCAATCCTCCGCGTTCGTCAAACCGATCAAAGTTGCCCGCCACAAACCTCACGCGGTCCCCAAACCGGGCCAACCGTTCACGGGAAAAAGCCAAAGAGGTCGGGTCCCGGTCCACCGCGGTCAAAGTGCCGTTCGGCCCCGAGGCTTCCAAAATCGCTTCCGCGTGGCCTCCCAACCCCACCGTCGCATCCACGTAATGGCCGCCGGTCTGAACAACAAGCCCCGACACACATTCCGAAAGGAAAACGCTCTCATGACCGGAATTCAGCATCAAAACTTCCCGTTAACTTTCCCGGCAAATCCCCCCTCCCCCCCTTTAAAAAGGGGGTACATCCAGAGTGGAGATCCTTGTTTCCCCCTTTCAAAAAGAGGGGGGCGGGAGGATGGGCCGCTCATAAGGAGAGTCCCCTCCCTCATCGTTACAAATCTATTTCCGAGGCAATAAGGGCCGCGCTCTTCTCGGCGCGTTTCTTATACTGCGCCCAACGTTCCGAAGACCAGAGTTCGATCCGCGTTTCCATCCCCACCACCGTCACGTCCTTGCGAATACCGGCGTAACGCCCTAAGGATTCGGGGACCAAGAGGCGCCCCTGCCCATCCACGTCCAACGAGATCGCACCCGAAATCAAAAGACGCTTGAACGCGCGCGCATGAACTTTGTTGGCGACGGGCAACCCATCCAATTTCGTGAGCAACTTCTTCCATTCGGCCTCCGTATAAAGAGAGAGACACCCTTCCAACCCCCGTGCCAGGACGAACCGCCGAACGTTTTGGCGAAGCCGCGCCGGAAGAGCCAGACGGCGTTTGTCATCCAATCCATGACGATGTTCGCCGCTCAAGAACAAGAGAGATCCCCCACTTTTCCACATTATTTACCACATTACACCACTTCACACCACCGCCTAGAAAGGATAGTCAAGGCCAGACCTTTTGTCAAGGTTTTTTTATTAATCCGGAAGATCCGATAAAGATGTCGCATGGAGGGTCAGCCCCTGTTATTCTACACGGGCAGGCCGTTCCCACAAGACACTTCCGCTCGCGCGGTCGGATGCCCGTGCTACTAAATCACACTTTCACTAATGGGGGAAACCCCTCAGGCGATTGATGTTTCTAACCTGAGGACTTGGGCAGAGGGGCTGAACCACATTGTGATGAGGGTTTAGAGGGACTCTTCAGTCGGGATGGCGGCTCCACAGACGGCGCCACCAGGGGTCGGATTCACGCGGGAGGATCTGCACGCGAAATTGGGGGGGGGCTTCGGCCAACCCGAGAATGCCGGCCGAAAGACGTATGTGCAGGAAAACGAGGTCGCCTTCTTTTTGGATCGTTTCGACCGGCGCCTCAAAAGGGAGGGGGCCGCCGTCGGCCATGGCGCCAAACAGTTTGGCGATGTAGTGGGCGATGTCCCGTTCATCCGACACAACCACGGGGATCCGGTCCCCCACGCGAACCTCTCCCACCGGGGAACCGTTTTCGTCCCCCACCACTTCCAGGTGGATCCGCAGGGTTTCTCCCGGGGCATGGGGTCGGCCGTCAGGGGAAATGTCGTGAGGTAAAACAACGTCTTCCGACCCTGAGGCGGCCCCGGACAGTTTTGTCGGTACCGCCCCCGGAGATCGCGCGACGGAGGCCCTCTCGTCGCTTTTGAGAGGAAAACGGCGAAACTGGTTCCAGTCGATGACCTCGGGGGAAAATTCCGAAACGACGCCGCGCGGGAATGAGGCGGCCCATCCGTCATTGAGCACCGCGGAAAGGGCGCTTTGCTGGTCCGCCTTTAAAGCGGAAAAAAAAATCTCCCGTCGCGTTTCCATCCGTTCGATGAAGGTGCGTTCCAAATCCTGACTCACCTGTTGAAGCGCCCCCTCGCCCAGCCGCGCCGAGTAAATGCATCGTTCAAAATCGTACCAATGCTGACCCAACCCTGTTTCGTAAAGCGCCGGGTTATACGAAACCACGGCCCGCGCCCGAAGGAAATGGTCGCGCCGGGTATCGGCAATCAGGATCAATAGGCCATGGAGGTTTTGTTCGGTTTCAACAAATTTCGCTTTGACGATCACAATGTGACGAAGGAGGGTCCCGATGGTGCGAATGGCTTTTTCCAGGTCGAACCCCGCCAACGACATGGCCAACTCCGCTTCCGCACGGTCGCAGGAAGCCTCCTCCATCAAGAGCTGAATTTTATCCGGGAGGACAGGATCGAGGGTCACGGAAACCGTCACGCGCGGGGATGCGCTTTGGTATACACCTCGCGCAAACGTTCGGTGGTGACGTGGGTATAGATCTGGGTGGTGGACAGGTTCTTGTGCCCCAACATTTCCTGGACCGATCGCAGGTCACACCCCCGATTAAGCAGGTGCGTGGCAAACGAATGCCGGAGCACGTGGGGATAGGCCTGGGGCAGTCCGGCCGCGCGCCCGGCGTTTTTGACGGCGCGCCGCAACGTGCGAACGTCCAGACGTTTTCCCGACGGACCGGAAAAAAGAGGGTTCGCGGACTCCGCCCCGCCGGCCCCGAGACCGATCCCGCGCAATTTCAAATACGCCCGCAAACGATTCAGGGCCGATTCCCCCACGGGCACAAGACGTTCCCGCGACCCCTTTCCAAACACCCGCACCGCGCCTTCCCACGGGTCCAAAGAGCCCACATTCAACGCGACCATTTCCCCGGCCCGCAAGCCGGAAGAGTAAAGGAGTTCCACCAGGGCCGCGTCCCGGGCCGATCGAAGCGCGCCGCCGCAACGCCGCCCGGGGTCGCGCAAGGTCATCATCCGCGCCGCGTCCCCCTCTCCCAAAAAAAGGGGAACCCGGCGTTCGGGTTTCGGCCGAGTCAAACCATCGGTGGGAGAGTTCCGCGAAAGTCCTTTGCGACCCAGGAAACGAAAAAAGGACCAGAGGGATTCGTATTTTCGCAGGAGGGTGGCGCGCCGCCAGTCCCGTTCGCCCAACCGCGCTAAATAAGGACGCAGAGAGGCGCGATCGGTTTCTTCCACGGGACGGTTCCCGCCCTCGGTGCGCCAATAGTCCGCGAACAAAGCCAAATCCGCCCGGTAAGCCCGACGGGTGGCCTCCGAGAGATTCCGTTCACCCCTCAAATAAACCCAAAACCGATCGAGGGGCTTCGTCGATCCCCATCAAGACTTCCCCGTCGACGGGGAAATTTTCTTGGACCCCTTCCGCGGCTTTTTCACAGAAGAACGCGGCGCCGGTTTTTCCGCGGCGGGGGGTGTTTTCGGTTTGCCGGCGGGCGGGGGAGTTTTCGGGTTTTCCCCCGAGACCGGGGGAAACGGTTTGATGTTCCGGCACTTGGGAAACCCCGAACAAGCGAGGAAGGGGCCGCGCTTCCCCACGCGCTTCCACATCATCCGGCCGCACTTCCCGCACTTTTCTTCCGTCGGTTCGGGTTTGGGGCGAACAATCTTGTTGCCGTCTTTATCAATGGAGAACGTCGTTTTGCATGCGGGATACCCCGTGCAGGCGATGTAGCGGGTCGGCCGCCGACCAAACCCTCGCCCCACGCGGACGACCATGGCAAGACCGCAATTCGGGCAGACTTCCTTTGATTGTTCCGGCACAATTTTTTTACCGCTTCGGTCGATCGGGATCGTACTCTTGCAATCGGGGTACCGGCTACACGCCAAGTAACGGCCGTTCCGGTTTTCCCGAATTCCCATGGGCGCTTGGCATTTGGGACATTTCTCGTCGGAAGCCTCGGGCTTAATTTCGATTTTTTCCATGGCGGTCCCGGCTTTCTGTATTTCCGCCTCAAAGGGGCCGTAAAAATTCTTCAACACCTCTTCCCCCTCCGCGCGGGCCGCGGCGATCTCGTCAAGACTGTCTTCCATTTTGGCGGTGAAGTCGACGTTGACGATTTCCGGGAAATGGACCAACAGCTGTCCGTCCACCACCCGGCCCAGGCTCGACGGGAAAAACCGCCGCTCTTCCAACCGCACGTAGCCCCGATCAACGATCGTGTGCATGATGGGAGCGTAGGTGGAAGGCCGCCCAATGCCATGCTCCTCCATGGTTTTCACCAGACTGGCCTCGTTATAGCGGGGCGGGGGTTCCGTAAAATGTTGCTCCGGCCGGAGTTCTTTGAGGTCCAGCGGGTCTCCCGCGGACAGGGGCGGGAGCGCGGTCGAGGATTCGTCGCCGTCCTTCTTCGCGTCTTCGTCAGCCACTTCGCCATAAACCGCGAGGTACCCGGGAAATTTCAGGGTGTGTCCCGCCGCGCGGAAAAGGTACTTTTGGGCGCTGATGTCCGCGGTGACGGTATCGTAAATCGCGTCCGCCATTTGGCTCGCCATGAACCGACGCCAAATCAGCTCGTAGAGTTTGAACTGGTCTGGATCAAGAAAGGCACGAACAGACTCGGGCGTGCGGGACGGCTGGCTCGGACGGATCGCTTCGTGGGCTTCTTGGGCCGACTTGCTCTTGGTCTTGTACGTTCGGGGTTTGGCCGGAAGGTGGTCCTGTCCGTAGGTTTTCTTGATAAACTCCGCCGCCTCGCTCTGGGCCACCCGCGCGACCTGGACCGAATCTGTTCGCATATAGGTGATGAGACCCACGGGCCCTTCGCCCGGGGCCACTTCGACCCCTTCATAAAGCTGTTGCGCGATCACCATGGTGCGGGACACGGAATAATGCAGTCGGCGGGACGAATCTTGTTGCAACGACGCGGTCGTGAACGGGGCCGCGGGTGAACGGCGGCGCTCTTTGGGTTCAACGGACGCCACCGCATAGCTCGCCCCTTTAAGGTCCGCCAATACCGCGTCCACGGCCCCTTTCTGGCGAAAGGAGAATTTGTTGAATTTCGTCGCGCCCTGGGCGTAAAGCCCCGCTGTGAAGGCCTGCCCCTCTTTTTCCAAGAGGGCCGTGAGGGTCCAATACTCCTCGGCCTTAAATTTTTCGATCTCCTCTTCGCGTGCACAAATGAGCCGCACCGCCACCGACTGAACCCGCCCCGCGGAGAGGCCCGGCCGGATTTTTTCCCACAGCAAAGGAGACAAGCGGTACCCCACCAAGCGGTCCAACACTCGCCGCGCCACCTGGGCGTCCACGAGATGCTCGTCGATATCGCGCGGGTGTTGAAGGGCCTCTTGAATGGCCGCTTTGGTAATTTCATGAAACGTAATGCGTTTCGTTTTCCCTTTCGTCAGTTTCAAGACTTTGCTCAAATGCCACGCAATCGATTCCCCTTCGCGGTCCAAGTCGGTGGCCAGGTACACCCGGTCGGCGGCGCCGGCCAGCTTGACCAGTTCGTCCAGATTTTTTTTGGCCCGCGGCATCACCACGTAACTGGGCTTAAAACCGTTCTCTACGTCGACCCCCAATCCTTTTTTAGGCAGGTCTCGAATATGTCCGTACGAACTCCGGACGACGTAATCTTTGCCAAGCATGGGACCGATGGTCCGCTCCTTGGTGGGCGACTCAACGATGAGCAGTGATTTGGCCATGGGGATTCCTTTTTAACTCGTTTTTGTCATTACCAATTCCGAGCACACATATTGCTTTCCGGGCACGGAGCGAACCAGGCCCGCCAATTCCAACGCCAACAATTCTTTCGCCGCCTCGGGGGCGGTGAGTCCCGCCCGGCGGGCCAAGCCGTCCATGCCCACCGGAGTGAGAGACAGGGCCGCGAGCAGTTTTTCTCCGGGACCCGAGACCGCTTGGCGCACGGAAGATGAAACAGGCGCCACGCGCGGCCTGTTCATCATTTCTCGAAAAACCTCAAAGTCTTCCAGCACATCCAGGGCGCTCTCAACGGGTTTCGCGCCGTCTTTGATCAATCGATGGGGCCCGCGGCTGAGCGGCGAAAAAATCGATCCGGGAACCGCGAACACCTCTTTCCCTTGATCCGTGGCCAGTCCCGCGGTGATCAGCGCCCCGCTTCGTTCCAAAGCTTCGATGACCACCACCCCCAACGCCAACGCCGCGATCAGCCGGTTGCGCCGGGGAAAATGGGACGCGTCGGGTTCCGACGTGAGCGGAAACTCGGTCACCACCGCGCCATGCTCCGCCATGCGCCGCGCTAACGTCCGATGTTCGGCCGGATAAAATCGGGAGAGTCCGCTCCCCAAAATCCCAACGGTCCGCCCCCCCGCCGAAAGCGCCGCGGCATGGGCGGCCCCGTCAACGCCGCGGGCCAATCCGCTCACCACCGTGACCCCCGCCTGGGCCAACTCACGGGCCAGGCGTTGCGCCACCGCCGTGCCGTAAGTCGACGGCCGGCGAGATCCAACCAAAGCGATGGAGAGGCTGTCCACCGGTTTCAGTTCGCCCCACAAATAGAGCACGGGCGGCGCGTCCCGCAACCGGCGAAAACTGTCCGGATATTCCGGGTCCGAAGCACACACCACCCGGGCGCCCGACCGAAAGGCTTCCTTTTTTTCTTTCTCGAGAGCGGGCACCGCTTTTTCCAAAGCCCCGAAAAAATCGCCCGCTTTCTCAGCGAACCCCTCGACCTCCCCCCAGGCTTTTGCCCCCGCGCGGAGGGCCGCCGCCGCAGACCCGAACCGGTCCACCAGCCTGGAAAACCGGACCGGGCCCAAAGGTTCCGTCAAATTAAAGAGGAGGCGCGCCTCTCGTTCATCGGTTGGAAATTTCATGGAAGGGCGACAAGGAGATTGGGTCCGTGAAAGCGCATCGGCCAAGAATCGCGGGCGACGCGGTCAATACCCTTTCAACAAATCGATGTTTTTTGAAACAGATCGATGAAACCGTCCGTCGGGAAATTTCGCTTTATAGATCTCATACTCTTCCACGGCCTTTTTCCGATGGCCCAGACGCTCATACGACGCCCCGACACCGAATTGGGCATCATCTTCCCAGCGAGACCTGGGATAAAGTTTCACGACCCGTTGATACATCCCCAACGCTTTCTCGTCTTGGTTGATCAACTCGTGAAAACTGCCCCCCACATAAAGCACCAGGTCCCCGTGGTAAAAGGTCGGATGCGCCTCGATGTAACGGCCGATGCCCCCCTCCGTGACCCCGTGTTTCCATCCGTATAAAAAGGCCGCGGTTAATATTACCAGGACCAAAAATCCGCGGCGCAAGAAAGGGCCCCCTTTATCGGGCGACGAATTTAACGATGTCCCCGATGCGCAGGGGCTCCAAACTGTTGGTCACAACCGCCGTGCATCCTTCATCGGTCACTTGCCCGGTCACGATCACCGACCCCACCCGCTTGACCATGCGGCCCGCTTTCTTTTTGAGATAGGGATCTTTGACCTTTTTCCCCACGCGATACACATGGGCCACCATTTTCGGTTTCACGCCGGACGCCGCGCCGATGTTTAAAAAGACCACGTCGCCCTGGGAGATCATCATCCGCTGATCTCGGTCGCGCAAAACGTATCCGTCGTATTCCCAGGTCTCATCCGCCAGGAAAGAATCCGCCATGCCCCCCATGAACCCCGCGCCGGGGACGGCCATCGTTTTTTTCTTTTTGGCTTCCCGTTCGTCTAAAGATTTTTCGTCTATTTCTTCGGACGCCTCCGCGACGGCGGTTTCTGCCGTTTCAATCATTTTCTTGGGAGCGGCGGCCTGCGCGTCCATGTCTTCGGCTTGCGCGGGAGCCGTCGACACGGATTCCGGCTCAACCTCGGGTTCCGCTTCAGCGACAACCGCGGGCGCGGGATTTTCCGCCGCCGGTTCAGCCGCGGGCGGTGGCGGAACAGCGGCCAACACCGCCGCCGCCTCCAGAGTGGGAATCACAAACACTTGGTTCGGAAAAATCAGTTGGGGGATTTCAATTTTTTCCCGGTTGGCCTCAAATATTTTAGGCCATAGGAAAGGATCTTTTAAATACGCCCCCGCCAAATCCCACAGGGTGTCGCCTTTAACGACCTTATGGGACGACGCAGACGTCTCCCCTCCTTCCACGGGAACGGGAACCGCCGCGGAAACCTCGGGGGGAGCCGCTTCGACCGATTCGACAGAAGCCCCCGCGTCGGCCGCGGAGTTTTCGTCAGCGGAAACCTGTTGCGAACCGTCCACCGTTTCGGCGGGAACCACGGTGTCAGGCTCTGTGGGAACCTCCTCCGCCCACGCGAGTGGGACGAAAGCCAACAAAAGGGCGAGGACGATGACACGCTTCATGAATGCCTCCTGGAACGACAGTTGAACTCCCAAAAACCGGGCCGATCGAATCAAGCAAGAGACAGGGTTCGTCCCTTCCCTTCAATATAAAGAATACAGTGGTTCCTTTATAATCCAAAAAGGCAAGCCTGTCAAGGGCGCGGAACCTCTTTGGTGGCGTCTTCCCTCAACAAAGAGAAGAGTCGGTGATGCTCTTCATGGGAGAGACGACCGTCCTCCCGCCAACGGTCAAGGACCACCGCCACCGGCGCCAACGTTCTGGGCCAAGGGGGCGACTCGAACACAAACGTCGGGCGGTCCGCCTCTCGCGACGCCGCGGCGAACCCCCGCGCGAGACAGACGATCAGGAGAATCCCCCCCGCGAGGGCGACCCACATCATCCGCGGGGGGAAGACGGCGTGTCTTGAAGCCGAGAGAAATCCGCCACGTGAACGAACAAGGACCGGACCGCCGACAAGAGCCTCAACCGGTTGTGGCGGAGCGCGGGATCGGGATCCATCACAACGACAGAAACAAAAAAATCGTCCACGGGCGCCCGGAGGGTGACCAACCCCGACAGAACACCGGCGTAATCGCGCGCGGCCAGCAGAGGGGCGGTGGATCTTTCCAGCGCGGCGGCCCGCGCCCCCAAAACCCGCTCCGCTTCCGTCTGAAAAAGAGCCTCCTGCGCCCGGCCCGACGACTCCTCGCCTTTTTTCTCCGCCTGTTTTAGGAGGTTAGCCGCCCGTTTGAACGCGGTGGACAAAGGGGAAAAATCGGGATGCCGGCGCACGTCACGAAGCGCGGTGAGGCGGGCCCACGCGTCGCCCCCATCGTCAAACCCGGCGGCCGACACCGCCTCCACTTCGTCGGTTCGGAACCCGCGCGCTTCGGCCAAGGCGGTCCAACGCTGTTGGAAAAAATCCATCAAGGTCCGGCCGGCGTTGGCGCGATCGCCCAAGTCGCTGGGGAGAAGGTCCAACGCCCGTTCCACAACGCCCCGGAGCGAGACGGACCACCCCCGCGCTTCCAGAAGACGCAGAACGCCCACCGCCGCCCGGCGAAGCCCATAGGGATCTTGTGACCCAGAAGGGACCTTGCCCACAAGAAAATTCCCTGCCAAGGTGTCGATTTTATCTGCCAGGGACACCAGCGCGGCGGATTCCCCCCCGGGGAGGGGGCCTTCGGCGGTCAGGGGCCAATAGTGTTCTTCAATCCCCCGACACACGGAGGGGACTTCGTTGTCACGTTCGGCATAGAGACGGCCAACGATCCCCTGCAGTTCGGGAAATTCGCCCACCAACCCCGTGGTGAGATCCGCTTTGCCCAGCTCAGCGATTCGGTCGGCTTCCTGCCGAACCGCCGGGAAATCCCCGCCAGAAGACCGGCCAAGAATTCTGTCAGGTGCCGCACCCGCACGGTTTTGTCCCACAGGCTGAGGGCCGGGGAAAGAAAAGCAATCCCCTTGAGGTCCGCCCCCCGACTGGCCAACGTCCGTTTGGCGTGTTCGGAAAAAAAGAACGCCGCGTCGGAAAGCCGCGCGGCCAGCACCCGCTCATAACCTTCCCGCACCACCGCCTGGTTGTCGGAAAGCCCGTTGCGCACAGCGATGAAACAGGGCAACAGGTCTCCGCACGACGCGTCTTTGTACACCGGGAAATATTTTTGGTGCTTTTTCATGGACGTGACCAAAACCTCTTTGGGCACCGCCAGAAAGCGGGGGTCGAAGGCCCCCACCACCGCCACGGGATGTTCCACCAGGTTGGCGACTTCGTCGAGGAGATCCGCATTCTGTTCGACCGGGATATATCCGCGGTGGGTTTTTGCCACATGATCGATCTGTTTGACGATGAGCGCCCGTCGTTCCGCGGGGTCCACAATGACGCAGTGATTTTTCAACAGCGGCGCGTAGCGGTTGGGGGCGGGAATGTCGAAGGGCCGGCGGGAATGGAACCGCAGACCGAACGTACGCCGCCCCGCTTTCACGCCGGCCAGTGAAAAGAGGACGGGTTTGATTCCCCACAGCGCGACGATCCAGCGCAGGGGCCGGGCGAAGGACAACCGCGTTTCTTCCCACACCATGGTTTTGGGAAACGACAGAGATCGGATGAGCTCCGGCAACAAGACAGGCAACACTTTTTCCGCCGAAGCCCCCGCGGTTTTTTTATAAAAAACCAGACGCGGGCCGCGGTCTGTTTCCCGAACCGCCAACGTCTCCGGCGTCGTACCCTGGGAACGGGCGAACCCTTGGGCGGCGGGGGTCCAGTTTCCCGCGGCGTCTTTCGCTTGGGCCAGAGCCGGCCCGAGAAATTCCTGTTCCAGGTCTCGGGCCGTGGAGGAAACCCCCTCCACGAAAAGGGCCATTCGACGGGGCGTCCCAAAAACCTGCGCCTGGCCCAACGTGAACCCCGCTTTTTCAAGCCGTTCAACCCCCGCGGCCCGGAAAGCGGCCAGGGCCGGACCCAGAAACCGCGCCGGGATTTCTTCCGTTCCGATCTCAAGAAGGAGGTCTTTCATTTCGTCGATCCGTCCTTTCCATCAGAGGAAACCGCGAGATACGCCTCGGCCGCCCGCCGGGCCAACCCGCGCACGCGACCGATGTAGGTCACTCGTTCCGTGACCGAGATCGCCCCCCGCGCGTCCAACAAATTAAAAAGGTGGGAACATTTCATCACCGCGTCGTATCCGGGCAACACCAATCCCCGTTCCACCAAGCGTTTGGCTTCGCCTTCCCAATCATTGAAATGGCGCCGGAGCATGTCCACATCGGCCTCTTCAAAATTGTACCGGGAAAACTGTTTCTCATCTTCCAAATGCACCTGCCCGTAAGTGATGTCGTGGGTCCAGTGAACATCAAACACGCTGTTTTTTTTCTGGGAATACATGGCGAGCCGTTCGAGGCCGTAGGTGATCTCAACGGAAATGGGCGCGAGGGGGATTCCGCCCACCTGCTGGAAATAGGTAAACTGAGTGATCTCCATGCCGTCCAACCAGACTTCCCAGCCGAGCCCCCACGCGCCCAAAGTCGGCGATTCCCAATCGTCTTCAACGAAGCGGATGTCGTGACGTTTGGGATCAATGCCGATGGTTTTAAGCGAGGCCAGGTAGAGGTTTTGAATGTCAGCGGGCGCCGGCTTCATCAACACTTGGTATTGATAATAGTGTTGCAGGCGGTTGGGGTTTTCCCCATAACGTCCGTCCGTCGGGCGTCGCGACGGTTCCACGTAGGCCACAGACCAAGGCGTGGGACCGAGACAACGGAGGAAGGTCGCCGGATTAAACGTTCCGGCGCCTTTTTCCGTGTCGTAGGGTTGCCACAACAGGCACCCCTGTTTGGCCCAAAATTTGTGTAACGCGAGAATGATTTCTTGAAACGTCATCGTGATTGTGAAAACCCCAAACGGTTTTTGTTGAAAAACAGGTCCAGAGCGCGCCCGTGAACCAACGTCCGCAAGGGCCGGGTCAGGAGCGGCGAAAGAAATTGTATCACTTGCCGTTCCACAGCGGAGGCATTCGTCTCATGGAGCGGACATTCAAAATCCCACTCATCCAAACGGTCCGCGTTCAGGCCTGGCATCGGCCCGTATCCGGCGAGCCGAGCAAACTGGGTCAAAAACGCCGCGCGCACGGTGGCCGTTTCATACCGTTCCAACCCGGCCAGGGCCCGCGCCAGAAGGTCAAATTTTTCGGGACTGGCCTGCAGAAGCGGGGTTAACCGGTCCGTCCACTCGCAAAAAAACAGGGCAGACGTGAGACGGATCCACTGGCCCCGCAGAGAGGGATGCCCATCCACCACGGCCCCGCCCGTGACCCGTCCGCCCACCGCCCCCTCGGGAAGCCACAAGCGAAACCGCGCCCAAACGGCCGGTTCCGTAGCGGCGGCCAATCGGGCCCCCGGCCGCAGGGCACCGGTCGCCCGGGCGAAGAGGCGCCCCCGTTCCCGGGTGAACAAAGTCAGCCGTTTGTCCCGTTCCGACACCGACTGGGTGGAAAGGACCACGGCGTCCACGTTGGTGTGCACAAAATCAGCGGGTCAACCACCCCAGCGACAAGGCCAGGGTGGCGAGGGACAGATAAGCCGTGACGCTCATAAGATCGGTCATGGTGCTGACCAAGGGCCCCACAGCCACGGCGGGATCCATGCGGAACCGGGTCAACAGAAAAGGCTGAAGAGCGCCCAAAGTGGACGCCACCGTCATGGACAAAAGAACCGCCGTCGCCACCAACACCGGAAACGCCCAACCGAAACGGACCCAATAGATGGCCGCCGTGATTAACCCGACGAACACCCCGTACCCCGCCCCCATGTAAACCCCGGCCAAAAATTCTCTGGCGGTGACCCGACGCCAATCTTTTAACACCAAGTGCCCCGTGGCCAGCCCCCGCACGCAGAGGGTGGACGATTGGGTTCCCACGTTTCCCCCCATGGCGGCGATGAGCGGCATAAAGCTGGCCAAAGCCACCGCCTGGGCCAAGGTGGCCTCGAACCGATGCACGATGGCCCCCACCACCACTTCCGCCACGCAGGTGGTCACCAGCCACGGCATGCGCAACCGCGCCACCCGGCCGGCGGAGGCTTCCTCCAACTCTTCGGCCGTGGTGCCGGCCATTTTGGCGATGTCCTCGGTGGCTTCTTGGCTGATGACGTGCAAAATGTCGTCGACAGTCAAAACGCCCAACAGCCGGTTATCTTGGTCCACCACCGGGGCGGCCAACAGCTTGTATTTGGAAAAAACCTTGGCCGCCTCTTCCTGGTCCAGGTCCGCCCGCACTTTGATCAATTGGACAGGCCCCATGATGTTGGACAGCCGCATGTCCCGAGGCGCGGCGATCAGCGCCCGCGGGGTCAATACGCCCATGAGCCGGCCCTGCTCATCGGTCACGTACAACATGTGCAGTTCGCTCATCCGGTGCAGGCGGCTGGCCACGCGCACCTGGTCGAGAGCCTGTTGAGCGGTCATCTTCGGCCCCAGGAACAACACGTCCGTGTGCATCAGAGCCCCGGCGGTGTTGGGCGGAAACGCCCAATCGCGCTCGGGACGGGTCGACTGGGCCCGGCGGACAATGTTCACCATTCGCCGCACGGTCCGATCGGGCAAACGGTGGAACAGAGACGAAGCGGCGCTGGGCCCCACCTCTTCCAACACTGGGCCCAAGGCGCCCCACTCCAGCGCCGTCAACAAATGCGCTTGTTGGGCCACGTCCAACTCTTCAAAAAGTTCGGACGCCCGGACGATGGGCAACAATTTAAACAACACGATCCGCTCGAAGGGAGCGAACCGTTCCCACCCCTCGGCGAGGTCGGCGGGATTGATTTCCAGAAGATCTTGTTTGAGCTCCTTGTATTCTTTTTTCAATAGGAGCTGTTTGATTTCCGGAACAAACAAAGCAGACGGATGGAGGGGCATGGTTAAAAGTACCTGGGCTCCTGAGCGATGTCTCCGACAATGGCTTCCAACGTGTCTTGGAGGGTGACGAGCCCCACCACCTTTCCGGAGCGATCGACCACCAGGGACATGTGGTGATGGCCTTCGCGAAATTCCCGCAACAGCCGCGCCACCGGCGCCTCCGGCGAAACTCGAGGCAGGGGCCGCACCAAATCTTCCAGGGCGATCAAGGGTCCGCTCCGTCGTTGGGCCAACAGGTCCTTAGAGTAAACCATTCCTTCGATGCCGTCAACCGACCCCCGATGCACCGGAAGGCGTGAATACCCCGAAGACAAAATGCGGTGGATCACCCCGTCCACGCCAAGACGCATGTCGACCGACGCGATTTCCGCCCGCGGGACCATGATGGCCGACACGGGCGTTTGGGCGAACCCCACCACGTTTTTCAACATCCGCCTCAGGGGAAACCCCAGGGGCGCGTTGTCCAAGAGGGCCCGAATGACGTTTTGGTCCCACTGGGCCCGTTCGGTTCGCACCGTGCGGGAAAGCCACGACAGCAAGGTTCCCACCCGATCCGTGACCCCCTGCATCAGCGGGCCGAACGTCCGGGTGAACCCCCGGATCAAAGGAGCCAGGGCCAAAGCCAACGGTTCCGGATAGGCCCGGGCCACCACCTTGGGCGCCACTTCGCAAAACAGAATGACCACCGCCCCCCCGACCACGGGAAAAATCACTCTCCCCCACCGGAAAGGGAGGTGAAACACTTCCACCGCGTCCAACGCCATCGACACCGAGAGTACCGCCAATCCCGCATTAACCAAATTGTTTAGGAGCAGAAGGACCGCCAGGGCCCGGTCAGGGTCTTGTTGCCAAAAATCCAATCGGCCGGGCCGCGCCCGGGACAGGCGCGACAGTTGCAGGCGCGAAAGGCTCATAAAGGCCGTCTCCGCCAAGGAAAGGGAAGCGCTGAACCCCAACAACAGTAGGACGGCGACGCTTTTAAGAAAAAAGATCGTCACGGGACCGCCTCCTCCCGATCGTACTCGTCCAAAATTTCTCCCACCAATTCTTCCAGCACATCTTCCAATGTCAGGAACCCCGTGACCTCGCCGCCGGCTTCGCCGACCAGAACAAGGCCGTCTCCTTCCCGCCGAAAATCCTCCAAGAGCGCCAAAGCCGTGGAGAGGGGCGCCACCCGGCGGAGCGGCCGCACCAACATCGGAATCGGGGGAACCCGACCCGACCGCGCGACCGCCAAAAAGTCCATGATGTTCAAGTATCCAACGTATTGCCCACCCCGGGTCACGGGCACGCGGGTCCGACCCGTTTCCACCAAGAGGTCCACGAACAACTCCCCGCCGTTGGGTCGGTCCACGATTTCCAGGGCCAAAGAATCGATTCGGCCAATGGGTTGAGCCACCTCCCGGGCCGTCCGGTGCGCCAGGGCCAGGGCCCGCCGAAACATCTCGCCGGAATCTTCCGGCAGGTGCCCGGCGGCTTCCGATTCCGTCACCGCATGTTTCAGCTCTTCTAGGCTCACCACGGTGAGGGGGTTCACCGGCGCCCGATGCAGTCCCGGAGCAAAGCGCTCGATGGCCCAGCCCAGGGGCCCCCACACCCAAAAGAGAGCCCGGGTAAACACCGCGAACATCGGCAGAGTGGCCGCCGCCACCCGTTCGCGGTAGGTGCGGCCAATGATTTTTGGAAGAATTTCCCCGAATAGGAGGAGGGCCGCCGTGACCAGGACCCAAACCGTCCAGCTCACCGTGGTTTCAGAAAACACATCGTTCAGAGGCACCGCCAGGACCGCCGCAAAACTGGAAAATCCGATGCTGACCAGATTGTTCCCCACCATGAGAGACGACAGGAGGCGGTGGGGTTTGGCCAACCATTCTTGGAAAAGCGGGGCCAATTGGGGAGACAAGACAACGATTTTTTTCATCCGCAGAGCGGACAAGGCCGTAATCGCGGATTCCACTAAGGCAAACGCGGCGGAGAGGCCCAGTAAAAGGAAGAGGGCCGACACCGAAAGAAAAATCATTCCGGACTCACCGAACAAGACCCCTCTCCTTGGCCATTCGTTTCACGATCGACTGGACAATGGGTTCTTGAACCGCCCACATGCGGGCCCGGGGGCCGGGCGCGTAATCGGTGTGACCCAACAAATGGAGCGTGCCGTGGACCGACAGGCGAACAAGTTCTTCGTCGATAGTCGCCCCAAACCGCCGGGCGTTCGCCCGGGCCTGGTCCACAGCAATATACAAATCACCGAAGGGGGCCGGTTCGGCGGACTTCAGAGGAAAACGGCCAGCGGCGCTGACAGGCCCGTGGCGAAACGCGATGACGTCTGTATAGCGATTGACCTGTCGAAAGCGGCGGTTCATTTTTCGCAGGGGGTCCCGGGCGGTCCAGATCACGTTCAATTCTCCCGCGGGCAGGGAGGGGGCGGTGGCCAAGGCCAACCGAATGGCCCGGCGGGCCCAGGGTTCGGCCCGGGGAGCGGCCCCGCGGTGAACGGAAAAAGAAACAATCACGACGGACGGGGCGGTCGGTGTTCCACGTCAGTTTCTTGGCTGGTGGGGTAATGCAGGCGGGTGTGGTAGATGCCCACCAAGGTGTTCACAAAAGCGTCTTTGACCTGGGAGACTTCGGCCAGAGTCAGGGGAACCTCCTCGAACTGGCCGTCTAATATTTTAGAGTCCACGATGCGGCTCACATGGTCCACCAGCCGTTGGTGGCTGGGGTTTTCAAGCGTGCGGGCCGAGGCTTCCACGGAGTCCGCCAGCATGACAATGGCCGTCTCCTTACTGTGAGGCTTGGGGCCGGGGTAACGGTAGAGGTCCTCATCAACGGACTCTTCCGCTCCCGTTTGCTCAATGGCCCGCCGGTAAAAATATTCCACCCGGCAGGTGCCGTGATGCATCAGGATGAACTCGGTGATGAGCCGGTCCAAATTGTGCCGCTGAGCCAGAGCCAGACCGTCTTTTACATGGGACTGGATCACGATCCGGGACATGTTGGGAGGCAAAAGTTCGTGGGGATTGCCGATGGCGCCCTGATTTTCAACGAAATATTCCGGTTTCACCAGTTTGCCGATATCGTGGAAGTAGGCCCCCACGCGGCACAAGAGCGCGTTGGCGCCGATCCGTTCCGCGGCGGCCTGGGCGAGCGAGGCGGTGATCAACGAATGATGGTAGGTCCCGGGCGCCTCCAAACTCATTTCTTTTAAGAGCGGGTGGTTCACGTCGGAAAGTTCCAAGAGACGAATGTTGGAAAGCCGGGAAAAACAAATCTCAAGAAGCGGGAGAAGGGCCAACACGAGCAGAACCGAAAAAACAGCGCCGCCCCCCACCCATTTCAGGGCGGAGAGACATTGTTCCAAAGGCCACCGTTCCATCAACGCCAGCATGACCACCGCCGCGCCCCCTCCGGCCGCCACCCACAGTCCGGCCATGGTCACGTCGCGCCGCGTTCTCACATGAAGGGATCGGGCCACTCCCGCCATACCCCCAAAACACACCACCAACGCCCCTTCCAGTGAAAACGAGTTGAGGATCCCGAAAAGCAGGGCGAGCACCAACGTCAACACGACCCCCACCCGGGGATGGAGCAGGACCGTCACGAGAATGCTCACCGCCGACAACGGCATCCCGTAGGGCACCAGCCCCCCGGTATGGAACCAGAGGTTCATGCCCAAAACCGCCGCGACCACAAGCACGCCCACCAGGGCAATGGCATCGTCGTCATGGACAAGCTCCGGATGGTCGTGATGGATGAACAACCGAAACAACCCCACCAACCCGGTGGTCAAAATCGCCACCGAAATCAAAGCGCCCCAGCCGGGCCCCAACTCCAAAAACAACACGGCCGTGAGCATCCCCCACACCCCCGCCCCCACCACCCAGGTGGGCACGTGCACTTCCCGGTGAAAGAAAACGGACGACCGCGGTCCCGGCAGGGGCCCGCTTCTTTCCGTCCACCGAAGCAGACGGATCAACAGCGGCCTGAGGGTATGACTCACATATTGTTTAAATCGGCTTGGCATTATATTTCCTTTCGGCGTTCGCCCCAGGCGTCGTAGGCCTTGAGCACCCGCTGAACCAACGGATGGCGGACCACATCCACATCGGTGAACCGGACAAAAGAAATATCGCTCACGTCGCGCAACACCTCTTGAATCAGGACCAGGCCCGAACGGGTCTTGGTTTCCAAATCGATTTGGGTCACGTCCCCGGTGATCACCATGCGGGACCCGTTGCCCATGCGGGTGAGGAACATCTTCATTTGTTCGGGCGTGGTGTTTTGGGCCTCGTCGAGGATGGCAAACGCTTCGTCCAAGGTGCGTCCCCGCATGTAGGCCAAGGGGACGATCTCAATGACCTCTTCATCCCGCATGGTGCGAAACCGGTCAGCGCCCACCATGCTGTGAAAAGCGTCGTACAGGGGTTTTAAATAGGGATGGACTTTCTCATAGAAATCGCCGGGCAGGAACCCCAACTTTTCCCCCGCTTCCACGACAGGACGGGTCAAAACGATGCGGGACACCAGCCCCCGTTCCAAAGCCGCCACGGCACAGGCCACCGCCAGAAACGTTTTTCCGGTTCCCGCCGGGCCGATCCCGAACACCATTTCTTTTTCCTGAATGGCCTTGACGTAGGTTTTTTGGGTCGCGGATCGCGGGCGAATGGGCTGGCCCGTGACGGACACCACAATCGCGTCTTGAGACGACGCGGCGTGCGAAATTCCAGGAACGGGAACTTCCACCGGGTCCGCCCCCGCGCCTTTCCGTCGGGAAAGAACGGCGGATTTCTTCATTTCTCCCAGCGTGGCGATGGCCTGTTCCACGGGTTTTGGTTTTCCCCGCACCGCCAAGGTCACCCCCCCCTCGTTGATCCTGTCCGAGGGCCGAACAAACACCTGCACCCCAAACCGCCGTTCAATCTCTTTAATGTTCCTGTCGTGAGGGCCAAAAAGAAGCACCGCTTCCTCTTGATCCGATAAGGCCACTCGGCGAGTTACCATAAAAGGGTCATTTCAGCGGAGGGATAATTTTCAAGGCCAATTCTTTCTGAAGTTGGGCTTCGTCCACCAACGATGGGGCGCCGCTCATAGGGTCGGCGCCCTTTTGGGTTTTGGGGAACGCGATCACGTCGCGGATGGACTCTTCGCCGGCCAACAGAGCCACCAGGCGGTCGAGACCCAAGGCCAGCCCCCCGTGGGGCGGGGCGCCATAATCCAGGGCGTCCAACAAAAATCCGAATTTGGCCCGGGCCGATTCAGGAGAAATACCCAAAATCTCAAAATCTTCGACTGAAGCGCCGTTTGGTGGATCCGTAAACTCCCGCCGCCGATTTCTGATCCGTTCAACACAATGTCGTACGCTCGGGAACGGAGCGCGGTCAATGGGCGGTCGCTCCCCCCCTCTTTCAGTGCCTTCTCATCCGCCAAGGTCGGCCGGGTGAACGGATGATGGACCGCGTTCCATTTTTTATCTTCCGCGCTGTATTCAAACAGCGGAAAATCCACCACCCATAGAAATTTAAAAACCCCTTCCGTCTTAGTCCATCCCGCCCGTTTTGCCAGTTCGAGCCGAAGGGGGCCAAGATAAGCGGCCACGTCCAGGGCAGGCCCCGCGCCGAAGAACACGATGTCGCCGGGTTTGGCCCCGACGGTCTTGGGCAATTCGGCCAATTCCGCGGGGCTCATGAATTTGGCGATGGACGATTCAGCCCCTTGCTCCGTCATCTTGAGCCAAGCCAATCCCTTTGCCCCAAAAGTTTTCACCCATTCCGTTAGTTTATCGATCTCTGTTCGGGATAACGCGGCGCCGCCGGGATAGCACAGCGCCCGAACAACGCCTCCGACCGCCAAGGTTTTCGCGAACACTTGGAACCCTGTTTTGGCGAACACCGAAGAGACGTCCTGAATTTCCATCCCAAACCGCAGATCGGGCTTGTCCGACCCGAACCGGGCCATGGCTTCGTCATAAGAGAGCCGCGGGAACGGCGTCTCGATGTCTTTTCCCAGAGCGGCCTTGAAAACGTTTTTGAGGAGCCCCTCCACCAAACCCAAAACATCTTCTTCGTCGATGAACGACATTTCCATGTCAATCTGGGTAAATTCCGGCTGGCGGTCGGCGCGAAGGTCCTCGTCACGAAAACACCGGGCGATCTGATAGTAGCGGTCAAACCCCGCCACCATAAAAAGTTGCTTGAACAGCTGAGGCGATTGAGGAAGAGCGTAAAAGTTCCCCGGCGACAGCCGCGACGGCACGAGAAAGTCCCGAGCGCCTTCAGGAGTGGATTTGGTCAAAAACGGTGTTTCCAGTTCCAAGAACCCCTGTTCAGCCAAGAAATTCCGCACGGTTTGCGTCACCCGATGACGAAGAATCAGATTTTTCTGGAGCGGCGGTCGGCGCAAATCCAAGTATCGATATTGAAGACGAACGTCTTCGCTGGCGTTGGAGTGCTCCGAAATTTCAAAGGGTGGCGTTTTGCTGTGATTAAGAACTTCCAGAGACTCCACCCACACTTCCACGGCGCCCGTCGGCAAGTTCGGGTTTTCGGTACCCGCCGGACGGGGTTTCACCTCGCCAAAAATTTCGATCACGAATTCTCCGCGAAGGGCTTCCCCCTGGGCAAACACCTCTTTGCGGTCCGGATGGAACACGAGCTGGACCAAACCTTCCCGATCCCGAAGATCCACAAAGATCACTCCCCCGTGATCCCGACGGTTATGGACCCACCCCGACAAAACAATCTTTTTTCCCACATGTTCCGGCCGAACAAAACCGCAATAAACAGTACGCTTCAAATGAAAGTCCCCCTGTCGTTGCCCCATTCATGGGGCGACGTTGACGCAACTCGTTGAGATTCAAAAAAATTCGCCCGATAAATCGGGCAACGACTAATTCGTTTTTCCAATAGAGGTCAACAACCGGTCGACGACTTCCACCAGAGGAATCTCTTCTTGGCTATGACTCCTTAAATTTTTTAAAACCACGGCGCCTTTCTTTAATTCCTCTTCCCCCACCAACACCAGCCAATCCGCGCCCCACCCATCCGCCGCACGAAACTGGGCCTTAAGACTTTTGGTCGACGCCCCGATCTCAATAGCGGGCATTCGCCCGCTTTTCACGAAAGTCCTTAATTTTTGGGCAAGCGTAAAGGCCGTGACGCTTGTGCCAACACCGGCTTGGGCGATAAAGATCTTTTTGGGCGGGGGAGCGGAGAACCCTTGGGCTTGCAACGCCCGTGCGACGCGGTCCACCCCCAAAGCAAACCCCACGGCGGGGGTGTCTGGACCACCCAAAAGTTTGACCAATCCGTCATATCGACCCCCGGCACCGATGGCGTCTTGGGATCCCTGTCCCGGCGCGGTCACTTCAAACACGGTACGCGTGTAATAATCGAGGCCCCGAACCAATCGCGGCGATTCTTCAAAGGAAAAGGGGGTCGCCTTCAAGAGGGAATAAACCTCGTCCCGATGGGCGCGACAGGCGTCGCACAAATGGTCCGCCATGAGCGGCGCTTCGGTAAATTTGGGGCCGTCCCCCTTACAGTCCAAGGCGCGGAGAGGATTGCGTTCCAGCCGGCGGACACAATTTTCGCACAGGTCCGATTTTCGTTCGGTGAGATAGGCTTTCAAGGCTTCCCGGTAAGCGGGCCGACAGACCGCGCACCCGATGGAGTTCACCAAAAACCGAACTCCGTTCGTCAATCCCGACGACGTCAAAATGTCCCGGACCAAAAGGAGCGTTTCCGCATCGGCCTGAGGGGACGGGTTGCCAAAACTTTCCCCCCCGATCTGCCAAAATTCTCGATAGCGCCCCGCCTGGGGCCGTTCGGCCCGGAACATGGGGCCGCCATACCACAGTTTTTTGACGGGGGCCGATTGGTCCCATCCATGTTCCAGATAAGCGCGGACCACGCCGGCGGTGCCTTCCGGACGCAGAGCCAAAGGCCGGCCGCCCCGATCTTCAAACAGATACATTTCTTTTTCGACGATGTCGGTCGTGTCGCCCACGGCCCGAGAAAAAAGGTCAGCGCTTTCAAACGTCGGTGTCCGAATTTCTTCGTACCCATACATCTCAAAACATGCCCCCGCACACCCTTCCAAACGACGAAAGGTGCGAACATCAAGATCCACGATATCCCGGGTTCCCCGGGGAGCGCTGGGGCGTGTCATAGGGGAAGACGAGGGGGATTTTACAACTTTAACGGACCGAACGGAGCTACCAAGAACGGTTGGTTTCTTTCCAAGAGAGGAGGTGGATGGGCGCGTTGGCCCACACCACTTTGTTCAGGACAGCCGGATCAAAATACACTTGAGTTCCCTCAAACATGCCCGTGTTACCACCAACCTGAAGGATTCCAACCATCTTACTTGATTCCCTCAGATCGGGATCGATGCTGTAAAAATAACCGTGAATTTGAACGTTCGGGATGTCGTAGCAACAATGGTTCGGCTGTGCATAGACACCAACAAAGTTGTTGTTCCATTCCGCCACTCCCGTTGTTCCGGCTCTCACCGTCGTTCCTTCATAGTGAACCGGCGCTGTGGCGGGAATCGTGGCACGAAAAACATGAAAGGGAATATTGCTGTTGTATAAACTGACGCCCCCCTGAGGATCGATGACAGCCTCTACATCCAAGAAAGCCCGTCGGATGAATGCAAACGAACTCCCGGTCGTTTCAAAATACAAGACGGAAGTGGAACTCCGAAACTCATAATGATTCCCCAATAATTCCGGCAGGGCAGAGAATTTGTCGAATGTGATTAAATTTCCTGGATTCAACGAAACCTGAAAATAACCCGAATTCGGGGGGTTTCTGACCACGGGATTTCCATCCGATCGACTAATTTGGCCAGTGGCGGAGGTGTTTGGCACTGTTGAATTCATGGCTTTCGCCTTATAGTAGGCAAGGTCCGGCGCGGGATGCGAACCCATATTTGTTTGAAACGACCAATTGTCCACATTGTTTGTGTTGGGAGGTGTCGGATCGGTATCGCGAGGAGTGGCCCCCGAACTGAAGTAACGCGGGAATGCCGTTCCCGCAGTGCCAAAGAAGTTGCCGTAACTCCTGACCGCCCCCCAATGAACTTGGGGTAAAGCTGATTCGCTAAAACTAAACCCTTTATTAAAAATTAAACCGGTGTCGGGGTTCATGGGGGCGTATTCCGCCTCAATCACGCGAACTTCTTGGGTGGATTTATCCCGCCCCTTTCCCACCACAAGAACCGTGCCCGGGGTGCTCCCGGGCGTCAGAATGACCTTATAAGATCCTCCATTAACATCCTCGTAAGTGCGGTCATCCCGATACCCGGCGATCGGGACCCCAGCGGCGGCGTTCGTCCAATTCACCCAGTTCTCCGATAATTTGGCCACGCCCTTGGAAACGCCCACTTCACCCAGCTGAAAAGCCAAGGTGGCTTTCGATTTTTTAACCGCCTGTTTTGATTCGTTCTGCAAAAGTTGGATCACGAGGGGAAAAAACAAAAGCACCAACAACACAATTCCCACGAACGCGGCCAGCATGTTTCCTCGGGGGTCTCTCATGCCCTAACCATACACCCAAAACCCAACAATTTCAACCCCCCCCCAAAAAAAACAAAAACACCCCTTGAAAATTTTCTCTTTCGGGGGCATACTGGGTCAGATGAAGGGAGGAGGACCCATGCGAGCGGCAAAAAATGTCCCATCTTCCATAAAAGGCGTGACCTTGGTCGAATTGATGGTGATGAGCGTTATCGCGTCCCTGGTGGCGATCACCGTCATCCAAGGTTTTTCTGGAATTAGCAAAGGGATCATTGCCAGCCGATTTAAATCCCTGGGAACTCAGTTGGCGAACGAAAAAATGCAACTCATAAAGAGCACCCCCTACTATCGATTGCTTGTTTCCAGCCAGACGGTTGTTCCCACAGGGTTAGGTTCTCTCACGCCGACTGTCCAGAGCGACGAATTTAACCATCCCCCCACCGTTTCGATCGTGAATGGGGTTACGTTTACCGCTTACACCAGAGTTCAACGTGTCGCGAAAAACTCGGCTGAAACATTGGACGTGGTCAGCTGGAACGCCCCTGAAACGGGAATTAAGCAGATAACGGTGGACGTGGTATGGACGGAACGCAATACACTAAGACGCAGTCGTTTGATCAATCTCTTAGAAAATTCCAGCCGATTGGTTGCAAATGGGGTTTTCGTTGGGGAGGTGTGGAATGGCACCTCATTTTTGCCAAACGCTCTTGTTGAAACACTGGAAGACTCTTCATTAAAGGTCCTGTCGGACGCCGGAGGGAATTACCGCCTGAACGCCCCCGTGGGAACTTATACCCTACGCGCATCCAAGCGAGGCTTTTTCCCGAAACCATTTTCAATTGTGTCATCACCAACTCGGCCCCACAAACCACAGTCAATTTCACCAACCTGGTTCTCATGTCGTCCGGCACCGTTTCGGGGTCAGTTTGGCACAATGACCATTTGGTGATCAGCCGAGTGTGTGAACAAAAGTTTGGTGGGTGGGGAAATGCAAGAATACGTGGAAATTTTTAATTTCACCACCTGGACCTGGACCGTTGATGGACAAATAGGCCTGATGTTCCAGCGGCGATTGGTCCAGGACCCTCAACCGATCCCGATTGCCATCAATTATGCCGGCGGTGGTAACACGATTGCCCCGAACAAATTCTTCCTTTTTGCAAGCTCAACGACCATTGACATAAGCGGTGCCTTCCGCGTCGCGGACGCTTCCTGGGACCAAACGGCGAGCGCGGCGGCCTGCAATCTCGCGGCGGTGAATAACGATGCCTGCTTTCCATATTTTGATTCGACCGCGGTGACATTTGACATCATTCCTTATAATGATGTTGATTACCCAACCGAAGGCGCGGGAGTATTGACTCTTTATGTTAAGGGCTCAGGAATAATCCTTGACCGGGTCGGATGGGATGGTCCTGGGGCGGTCTCTCCGGCATTCTATGAAACAAGCCCGATGATGACAGGAGGCGGGATAAAAAATGGCCAAGTCATTTATCGGAAAAACACACCGCCGGGAGGATGGGATGAAACCGTTGGGCCGGCATACGATAGCAACAACAACAACCTCGATCTGCAGTTGGCTCCTGCCATTCCCCACTTTCCTCCCCGAAACACATCGTCCGCCGCATTGCCTATCAAAGCCGGTGTTCCTTCAGTCGGCGCCTTTGTTTTCGCCAACGATGGACTTTCTCAATTGGTTCAGGCGATCGCCGCGGGATCTCCTCCCGAAGCCAAGTTCACGTTACCGAACATCGCCACGGGAACCTGGACGGTCAACGCGTCCACTGCCAATTACTTCCTCAGTTTTGCAACCTCTGTAATGGCCGGGGTTACCGTGTCCACCTCTCTCATACTCAATACCCCGGCGCAATATGGCTTTTTAAGCGGGTACATCAAAGACACGACGAACCAAGTTATCTCTAATATTTATGTCAATCCCGGAAACGGACGGTCTGACTTAACAGGTTTTTACCGTATTGCGGCACCTCCCGGGTTTCAAAAAATTTTCGGGAACCCTAACCAGGAAAATCCGAACTTTGTGCAAACGAGCTGTATGGTCAATGTCCCACTGGCTAAAGAAACCGGATACAACATTTCATTGAATATCGCCGGAAAAATTTCCGGCTGGGTAACAACCGATGGAACAACACCGCTCCCAGGGATTTCCGTTAAGGCACTGAACCAATATGGTGGCATAAATCAAGTCGCGTCCACCGGGCATGATGGAAGGTTTGAATTGAAAGTGGATAGCACTGGGGACTACTCAATTCTCCCCGCGCCATCCGCGGGCGAATCGGTTGTCCCGGCCTCCAAAAACGTAACGATCAGCGGGGGAACCTCCTCGGTCTTTGTGGGCACGTTTACCGTTTCGTCAAACCTCGGCACATTGGCCGGGTCGGTCACCGCTCAAGGGAAACCCATTTCAACGGGCGTTTATATCATCGCGAGCACCGGGACGGTCCCCGCCACTCCCCCAGTGATCGACCACTCCTTTCGCCAGAGCGGAACGGTCTTTTTGTCTGGATCGTCCCGAAGCGATGGGACCTATTCCCTTCCCGTCACACCGGGGACTTACACAGTGGCCGCCTGGTACACCACACTGAGCGGAAACACCCCAACCGTTGTGCGCAAAGACTTTTCCAACATTGTGGTTTCTGCCAACCAAAAAACCACACTTAATATCCCATGGTGAAACGTCGTCCGGGGTACACTCTGGTGGAATTGATGGTGGTCTCCGCCGTTTTGGCTCTTCTGTTCTCTCTCGGGTCGACCCTGCTCATGAGAATCAATACTTTTCTTCGCCTTTCTGTCGGTAAAATCGAAACCCAAAGGGATGTGCGAAACTTGTTAACGATGATCACCTCGGAAATCCGACTGGCGAGATCGTCTCAAGTTGCCCTTTCTTGTAACGATAATGCCCAACCCCCGTACAGCAAGATCACCTTTCAGAAATACCAAGGGGACACCATCTCCTTCTGGCAATCCGGTCGATCCCTTGTGATGCAAAAGAACGGCGCCCTCAATGTCCTTTCAAAAAATATTCGATCGCTGATGTTTTCTTATCCCTCCACCAGCGATCCAAGCCTCCTGACGGTTCTCTTAACCATCGAGAAAGCCGACGGAACTGGCAGGACCCAGGCCCTTCAGTTGGGGGGCGAAACCATTCGGATTTTGAACGAGTAACGCCCATGGACGTTCCAATCCGGGCGCTCGCGGCCAGCAAAATACCGCTGTTTACCGGTCTGACAGATGAGGACCGGGCCCTGGTGTATTCCCTCTTTCACGAAAAACATCTAACGACGGGTGAAATCCTTTTTCACCAAGGAGATCCCGGCACTGCCCTTCATCTCCTGATGAGCGGGCAAGTCAAAACGGTTCAGGAACAAAATGGAAAAACCCACATCTTGGCCACCCTGGGTCGCCGGGGAGACGTTTTAGGGGAAATGGCTCTTTTAGGCGGGGAACCTCGACCCGGAACCGCGACAGCGGTTGAACCAACCGTCCTGCTGGAATTGAACCGGAGCGATTTCGAGGCCGCCTTGGGACGATCCCCCTCCTTGGCCATTGCTCTCTCCCGCCATTTAACATTTCGGCTCATGCAAGTGAATCAACGCCCGGCCCATGTTCGCTCCCAAGGGAAGGTCTTTGTCCTCATGGGCGCGCTTCCGCCCAAAGAACGGATGGGCTTCGCTCTCAATCTCGCGCTCTCCACCTTGGAACAAACCCGACTCAGGGTGTTGATGGTTGAAGTGGCGGAGGACAACACCGACACCACCGTCGCCCACCTCAGCCGAAACACGTGGACGGCCCCCCCCATGGACCTCCAAGATTTTCAAACCGTCGAAGGTCTGCGCGCCTTGACGTTTGGCCATGCCTCCGGACTCGATGTTCTTTCTCTCCCAGAACAATGGCTTTCGGGGCGACTTTTCGGAGGGCTTTACCCTCTCGTCTCAACAGCGCGGCAAGAATGGGATGTTGTCTTCATCTCATTGCCTGGACGCCCTTCCCGAGCCGCCCGGGCGCTTTGGGAAGATGCGGATCGAACCTTTTATGTGCGGGAGGAAACCGCCGAAAAAGGGGGGCCCCTTTGGCGGGAATTGGAAAGCGTGGTACCTTCCCCGCAATTGGACCTGGTGGAATTACAACGAAGCTCTGCTCCAAGACGAAACCGCCCCGGCCGATTTTACATCCCTTGGCGGGAGGGGATTGGTATTCCCAGCGGTGAAGAGTGGTTGTTTCTCAAGTCCATCGATGGCCCTATCCAAAAGGGCCTGGACCGGATGGCGCGGCACCTCGCGGGGTTGCGAATTGGACTCGCCATGGGATCGGGAGCGGCCCTGGGATATTCGATTATTGGGGTGTTGCGTTCCCTCGAACGAAATGGAGTTTTTCCTGACCTTTTGGCAGGGACCTCCATGGGCGCGTTGATCGGAAGCTTTTACGCCGCCGGACGGTCTGTGGACGAACTGGAAATGATCGCTCTCAGCATCACTAAAAAACGACTTTGGTCCATGGCAGACATGGCTCTTCCCTGGAAAGGGGTGGTGGTGGGAAACGGCGTCCTCCGATTCCTGAAATCGATTTTAGGGGATACGACCTTCGATCAACTGCAACGGCCTTTTGCCTGTGTGGCCACTGATATCAACACCGGAATGGAACGGGTGTTGCGCCATGGCTCTGTGGCTGAGGCCGTCCGCGCGTCTCTTTCATTGCCGTTCTTTTTTGAACCATTTTATTTGCAAGGCCGTTATCTGGTCGATGGTGGGCTGGTGAACCCGATCCCGACCTCCATCGTTCGCGCCATGGGCTCGGACATCATCCTTGCCGTCAACAACACCACAGCGCCGTCGTTAAAAGGGAATCACGGAAAACGGACCCCGCGCCCCTCCGTCTTTAACCCCGTTCACGGCCCCCACATCTTCAAGGTCATGGCAAAAACGCTTTATACCATGCAATATGGGATTGCCAAAACCGGCGCCAGCGAAGCCGATGTGGTCATCACCCCCGATATGTCCGAGTTCGCCTGGATGGAGTTCCACCGAGCGGCAGACATCATTAAAATCGGCGAAGAACAAACCGAAAAAACGATGCCAAAAATTAGGGCCAAACTCCCCTATTTCGCCGACAATAGCCGACGTCATCTACGTCAAAGAATCCCACCCCCCCCCCTTTTTATTTCATAATCCGGACAGGGATGAGCTAGGATGTTCTTACAAAATAGAATATATACAAAATAGACAACGTCCCCTACTTTTTGGCTTTTTTTACCAGGTGGACCATAGACGGCCGGTGGAGTCTTGGTGGGTGCAATTTACTTCTAGGGAGCCCAGGGCGGCGGTATACATCCAATCGCCACCGTCGGTATAGGCTCCGACGTAATCTTGGACGGCTTGCGATTCTGGGTGGTTCCCTGGGGGGGGAACGCGACAGGAGGGAAATGTTTCTATGTAACGGGCCCGCTGGCCAGGGCCGACGGAAGTTCTCCTACCCCTGGAAAACGGCCTTCGTTATCGGCATAATAAATCGAGAGGGCGGAACGGAGGGCTCCCAGGGCCCCCTTCGTGGAAGATTCTTTTGCCCGAATCACCATGTTGCCAAACTTGGGGATGACCACAGAGGAAAGAATCGACACGATCGCCACGGTGACCATCAGTTCGATCAAAGTGAATCCCAACGCCCAGGAACGCATTCTCATAGGGGTTTCCTGGTTTTGTCCGGGAGAGGAAGTTCCGCCTTAAGACCGGATTTTTCAGGGACGGCGGGCAGGGAGCGACGGTAACTATTCAGGGTGCGTCGAGGGACCAGGAACCCGAATCGCGCCAGCAGTTCTTTCTGAAGCTCCAGATCGGTTTGTTGTCCCCCGTGGGAGTCCTCCCCCTCCATGTTCTGCAGAACACCCAGGCAGAGGTGTTTGCGCGAACAAAACATATCTTCCAACAAGACCTCTTCGTCCCAGGGAAGGACAAGGCTCCTCCCCTGAATGGCCCGATTCACGGTGGAGGGCGCCACCGCCAAGCGTTTCGCCAATTGTCGTTGTGTGATCGGAGTCTTTTTTGAAATATCCTGGGTGGCCAAATAGAATCGCTGGGCGTGGCAAACGAAATCCAATAGGCGGTAAAGGGTGTTCTGTCTCCAATTGATGAACTCCAAACGCCGAACGAAAGATTTCATGTGGCGTTGCTCCTGGGGAGTCAGTTGGTCCCCCCTTGAGCAACCCCTGAAGCCGTTCATATTGAATATCGTATCGTCCCCTCGCCAAGAGGGGAGAACTGAACTCAAAAACAGGTTCCCCCGCCCCGTCCAGACTCACCCGAGCCAACCGAACCACGTGTTGGCCCGGCGCACCGGTCCCCTTTGTCGAAGGATCAAAAAATTCCGATTGGACGGAATAGGTCAAAAGAAAATCCCGCACCGTTTGAACCTCCGCCTCTGTTAACCCCAGGGACTGGGCCATCCCGGCGCGATCGATTTCTTTTTCCGCACGGAGGAAGTGGGTCTCGAATTGTTCCTGTCCCATGCGCTGAATAACCGCCAGGGCCTCGCGCCCCTCCGAAATCACTTGCGCCGCCTCCGGGCGCGCCCCGCCAGAGAGGGTTTCATCGTTCAGCTCGTAAAACGAGGGAGAAAGTTTCGTTCTTGGATTGGGCTGGAAGCGAATCACTTTCCACTGGGCCTCTTTCGGATAAAGCAATTTCTCGAAAAGGGGATCGGTCTCCGCCTCTCGCACCAATTCCGCAATCTCTCGTTCCGACATTTTCAGGAGATTGACCGTCTGGAGCCGGGCCAATAGAGTTCCATGCGCCTGTAGCGAGGCTCGGGGTTTGACCGCAAGATGGGGAGGGCGTGGCTTTTTATCCATAGCGCTTTCCTTAGTGTAAGTGCTAAAGAGAAATATTTCAAGGCTTTTTCGCGCAAGGAATAAAATTGTTCGGATATTAAAACATAAAACCCTTGACAGAAAATGGCTTATCTGTTAGATATGAGTATGTATATAGAAACTCCCCCCCTGTGGAGGTTTTTGATGGCCCGCTTGTGGCGCCGATGGCGAAAAGAAGCCAATCGGCGCATGACCATAATGGTGATCCCCCATGGGGTTTCCCGTCCGCGACAAATTTCTCTCCCGTTGCCGTTCCTGGCCCTTCTTTTCGTCTCCTGGACAGCGCTCACGGCCTGGGCGGGTTTTGCCGCCTCCGACCGATTCGATTATTGGCGCGCCAAGGTCAACAGCCATTTTCTCCAGATGAAACTCGCCTACTTGAACAATCAGGTGAACGAATCCCGCGCCATGCTCGACGAAGTGAAAAGCCTGGAAACAGAGTTACGCGCCATGCTCAGGCTTGGCAGTCGGGACGCGATCATCCAAACAGAAACCGCGCCTTCCTCCGATTCCGCGGACCGATCATTGGGAGGGCCTTCGGTTGACGACGCGAAAGCCCTGGAACGTTTGCTGGAATCCAAGAACACGGACATGAGTTTTGAGGAAATGGCCCACGAGATCCGGACCCTTCGCTCCGAAGCCAAAATGCGGATCGCCAGTTCCCGCCGGTTGGGTGACCAAATAACGACGGAACGTCAAGTTTACCGAACGACGCCGAACCTGTGGCCGGTGTCGGGGTATCTCACGTCCCATTTCGGGTCCCGCCTCTCCCCCATTGATGGTTTTCGGGAATCCCACCAAGGCATGGACATCGCCGGCCCCGCCGGATCTTCCATCCGCTCCACAGCCGACGGGGTGGTGAAACTCGCGGGATGGGCGGGAGGCTACGGGAACGTGGTGGTAATCGACCACGGGCTTGGTTATTCCACCCGCTACGGGCATAACCGACAACTTTTCGTTAAGACCGGCGACCGAGTCAAACGCGGCCAAGTGATTGCCCTCATGGGCCAAACGGGAAGAGCCACGGGCCCCCATTGTCATTATGAAGTGTGGTATAATGGCCGCGCTATGAACCCCGCGCGATTCCTCAAAAAGCACGCCTCCTGATGTTTGGCAAAAAAGACATCGACACCACCCACATGGAAACCATCATTGGTCCGGACACGCGTTTTATGGGAAACATCCGGTCCAAGGGGTTCGTCCGCATTGACGGCGCCGTGGAAGGCGGCGTTTCGGCGGAAGGGGTGATCTTGGGCGAAAAAGGGAGCATCAGCGGAGACATCCTCGCGAAAGTGGTTTTTATTTCCGGAAAAGTCACGGGAAACGTCACGGCCGCGCATTCTCTTGAACTTCAACCCAAAGGCCAGATCCGGGGAGATCTCAAGACCGCGCAACTCTCCATTGCTGACGGCGCCCTCTTCGAAGGCCATTGCCTGATGACCGCCGAAAAAATCGGCGAGGTGGCATGGGATGAAGGTCTTCAACAAAATCCCGCCGCTTCCCCCTCTTGAGCCCCCACAATGAATTGGTTTCATAAGAATAGAAAAAAGATCTTTTTGTTTGTGATCGCGATTTTCGTGATCGGCTCTTTTGCGGGGTTCGGAAGCTATTTTTTAACCCAATCCCCCTTTGACGCCGCCATTCAGGTCAACGGCCGGAAAATCCCTTACAAACAATTTGAAAGCCTCTATCAACGGGTCATTGAAGAACAGCGGCAGAGATCTCCCGACCCCTTGACCGATCCTCAACGGGAATATATCAAACGCCAGGTGGTCCAGTCCCTCGTTCAAGAAGAAGTCTTTTTGATGGAAGCGGAAAAATTGGGCATCCATGCGACGGATGCGGAATTGGCTCAGGTGATCCAGAGCATTCCGGTTTTTCAACGGGAGGGCCGTTTTGATGTTCGGACCTACCAAGAAATACTGGGACGGCTCCGTCTGCGGGTGGAAGATTTTGAAGCGGAACAGCGGCGCCAACTGAAGGTCCAGAAAGCTCAGTTCGTGATGGCGTCGGGCGTCAAACTTTCCTCTCTCGAGATTCCCGCCAAAGTCCAAGCGGCCTTGGCCCAAGCCAAAGAAGAGGACCGGAAAAAGATGCTGGAGAACATGGACGGATTCCGCGAAAACCTTCGTCGGCAAGAAGTCCAGGCGTGTCTCCAAGAATGGTACGGCGACATCAACACCAGGCTGAAAGTTAAAGTGCTCTTGAATAAGTTGGAACCCGGCCCCAAGCCCTCCACACCCGCCGTTCCCACCCCCACTGCCCCCCTCAATTAGCCGGGATTCCCCGGTTGGCGAGGGGCTACCGTCGACAGGGTCCGCAACAGAATTTTCCAGCCCTCCCGGACGGAAATGCTCAGTCAACTTAAATTTTCAGGTGAGGTTCTGCTCGCCCCCTCCCCCCAGGGAAGGAGCGACGATCAATATTGTCATCGAATACTTTTACGCTTTCTGATGGAAGAAAAGGAATATCCCGCCTTTATCGCTTTTGTCATCAATTCCCGCACCCCCCGACGAGGAAGTCCCACCACGTTATCGAAATCTCCGATGTGTTCTGTCACAAAGGGATTGCCTTTGGCCTGGGCGGCGTAGGCGCCGGCTTTGTCGTGGTTTTTCCCGGACAAACGGGCGAGGGTTTCAGCTGAGAATGCGCGCATTTTGACACGCGTTCGGTAAACCCCCGTCCATACCCGGTTGCCGGGACGTACCGTGAAGGCCAACCCAGTGTAAACCACGTGCCATTTCCCAGTCAATTCGGAAAGAATCCGATGGGCATCCGCTCGATTCACAGGTTTGCCGTAGATTTTTCCCCGTCGAACAACGGCGGTGTCGGCCCCCAACACCCCCCCACACTTTACCCGCCGTGCCACAGCCAGGGCCTTTCGCCGCGCCAACCCTATGACATAACGCCGAACATCCGCCCCCCGCCGCGGAGCGGGTTCGGGCACGCCGCTTTCAATGACCCGAAACCGAGGGACAACCCCCCGTAACAAGATCTTTCGCCGGGGCGACCCCGACGCTAAAATAAAAGGCAACGCGACGGTGCGATCCATGTTCCCGTGGCCCACCTCCACTATTGAATGACCGTCAAGCGCTTCGTGGCGCGAACTTTCTCTCCCGCCTTTTCGGCTTAACCTGAAATTTTCAGCGGACTGAGCATTTCCTTCCGGGAGGGTTGGAAAATTCTGTTTCGGACCCTGCCGACGGTAGTCCTGTGCCAACCGGGGAATCCCGGTTAAATGGTCCACATAGAGCTTCCGGACGGCAGGCCTCCGGTGTTCCAACGAAGTTCGTGACCCCATTTTCCCTCCGACGTTCGAACGGGGGATGGCGCGTCGGGCTCAAAAACGACGTCGCCGGCCAACCCCAGGGCCCGCGACGTTTTAAAACGGACGATCACTTCGTTGAGCACACGGGCTGATTCTCCAGACAAAGGACTCTTCCGATCCCCCCCGGCAAAGGCGGGAAACGAAATAAAAACAGAAGCCGCCACCCCCAAACTCATTTTTTTATGGGGATCCTCTCACTGGTTTGACAGAATTCGAAAGCCAGGACAAATAGGAAGCGTTCCCCCCTCGGACAGGCAGGGCAACGATCTCCGGAACAGTATAGGGGTGGAGGATTTTGACACGCCGCATTAAAGCGGGGAGACGAGCCCGGGTGGTTTTGGCGAGAAGCAGATGTTCCACTGATTTTTCCAATTTCCCCTGCCACCGGTAAAGAGAGCGCACTCCCACGATGTTCACGCAAGCGGCCAACCGTTCGGCCACCAATGACGCCGCCAACCGACGGGACACCCTCGCGTTCGGAGCCGTCATCAAAACAACGACGACGGCGGTCCGCGTCATGACAATCGCAAGCCCCCGCGCTCGAGACGAAACAGGATGGCCACGCAGGCGGGATCAAACTGTTTGCCGGCACACCCCTCGATTTCTTTCAGGGCCACATCGGTCGGAAGGGCTTTTCGCCCCATCGCCCCCGAGACCAACCCGTCAAACGCGTCCATCACAGCGATCACGCGAGACCCGATCGGTATTTTTTCTCCTGATAATTTGTCCGGACTCCCCTGGCCGTCCCAGCGTTCGTGGATGTGGCGCACGATCCGCGCCGGCCCCGCCAGGGCGGCAACGCCAGCCAACGCCTCGGAACTCAGACGGGGAACGCTGTAGAGGAGATCCCGATCTTTGGGCAAAAGCTCTCCCTGTTTGAACAACACCTCCGCGGGCAAGACGACTTTCCCCACATTAAACAGCAGTGTCGCCCATTCCGCTTCCCGCTGTTCCGTGGGTGACCAGGCCAACGTCTCCCCGGCGGCCCCCACCCGACGGAGAAGGCGTTCGGCCCTCCCCCCCGGAGAGGAACCTCGAGTTTCAATCAAGTCGGCCACGGCCGCCAACGCCCCCCGAGCGACGTCGCGCAGATTTTGATGAATGAGCACCTTCTCCACCGCCGCCGCCCCCAACAGAGACAGACCGGCAAAAGCCGCCGCGTCGTCGGAAGAAAACGGCCGCCCGTCTTTGCGGTTGATGGCCTCGATCACCCCCACCAACCGTCCGTGGGAGGACAAGGGCCCCGCGAGGATGGAGCGTGACAGAATCCCCGGCACCTCATCGATGGATTTGGAAAAACGATCTTCCCGCGTCACATCCTCGACTTGGACCAGTTCCATGCGGTCCGCGGCAGACCCAGCCAGCCCTTCGCCTTTCTTGAACGAAACAGGAACCGCGTCTCCCGGGACCGCGTTCGCGGTTGAAAATCCGAGGGTGAAACATTCCGTTCGTTCGTCCCAAAGAAAAATTTGCAGGGCCTGGGCCTCCACAAGCCGTGTGGCCAGTTCGGCAACGTTTTTCATCACTGTCGCTAGAGAGAGAGTGAAGGCGAAGGGTTCCACCGAATGGAGAAGCCGCATCATTTGTTGGGACGGAGTTGTCGCTTCCACTTGCGCTTTGGCCTGTTCCAACTCCTCGGAAAGAGTTTGGACCCGCTGGGCGCTTTGGTCCCTGGCCTGCATGGCCGTTTCAAGCAGGGCTTTCATTTCGTGCAACTGGGCGTGCGCGTCCCGCGCGGCCCGGCGTGATTCCAACAGTTCTTCGGGAGAGGGCCCTGGAGAAGGAGGCGGGAGCGGTGGAGGAGGAACGGTCCCGGAGGGTCCCCGAACCCTGAACACATTTAAGAGGAGGGCGATCTGATGGGCGAGCCCCACAGCCAGTTCCATGTCTTGCGCGGAAAAGGTCCCCCGCGGGGTCTTGTTGAACAGTTCCAGCACCCCTTCCCGGCGGCTCTCCGTCTGAACAGGGACCGCGAGAAGCGTGCGAACCTGATAGTTCACCGCGTCCGCCATTTCTTTTCGGAATGTCTGGCTTTTCGATACGTCCGGAAGGATCACCGGTTCTCGGCTCTGATACACCTGGCCGACAATGCCTTCCGTTAAGGGGACGCGGAACAGCCGGAGCGCTTTTTCTTTAGCGGTCACCTGAAGAGCCGGAAGGTTCGTCCAACGGAGGGTGACAAAATCGAAGACTCCGCCCGTCTCATCCGCCAACGCGATCGCCCCCCGCGTCGGCGCCCACCAATTCCAACACTTTTCCGAGAACCTCATAGAGGACATGTTCTTTAGGATGGGGGGAGGAAGAAAAAGAGGACAGGATATGAAACCCGGCGGTTTGGCGTTCCAGCGCTTTCACCGAATCAAATAAAATTTCCCGAGCGCCCGGCATTTAAACAACTCCCCGCTCTTCAGACAAAGGAGCGAACCCCATTAGGGGAGTGGACGGCAAACAGAACAGGTGAGGGCCATGGCGCCGTTATTGTAGCGAAATTTTAAATAGGAATGCAAAGAGAATTTCTTATTTCACCACAAAAAAGTGTGCGGGGGCAACGACACGAATGCAGGCCTTATCAAAACCGCATTGGGGTTAACCCTTGAGAGCTTGTTTGTGACGACGGGCGTAGACTTGATATTGACGGGCGTTTTTTCGAAGATGGGATTTTTCTTTGGCGGTGAGGGGGCGGACCGTCCGGGCGGGACGCCCCAGAGCCAGGTGACCGGCCGGGACCCGCGTTCCCGGCGACACCAGGGACTTCGCGCCCACCAAAGCGCCTTTCCCGACGACAGAACGGCCTAAAAGGATAGCGCCCATGCCGATCAATGCGCCGTCGCCCACGCGACAGGAATGGAGGATCGCCCCGTGCCCCACCGTCACGTTTCGCCCCACCCATGTGGGAACACCGTGGTCCGTATGGACAACGACGTTGTCTTGAATATTGGATCCATCCCCCACCACGATTCTCTCAATGTCGCCCCGCAAAACCGCGCCCGGCCAAACGGACGTCCCCCCGCCCAGTCGAACATCGCCGATCACCTCGGCAGAAGGATGGACGAAGGCGGTCGCCGACAGGTGAGGGGCGGTCCGCCCAAGCGCGCGGATCACGATTTTTTCGCCCGTCCTCCCAAGAATTTTTGGAGCACCGCTTTTTGAACATGCAAGCGGTTTTCCGCCTGCTGAAACACAACGGAGCGGGGTCCTTCCAGCACCACCGCCGTGATCTCTTCGTCCCGGTGCGCCGGCAAACAGTGGAGGACCACGGATTTGGGATGGGCACACTCCATCAACGATTCGTTGACCTGATACCGCTGGAAAATCTCCCGGCGTTTCTCGGCCTCCTCCTCTTGGCCCATCGACGTCCAGACATCGGTATACACTACATGCGCGCCCGTGACCGCCTCCCGCGGATCCTCCACGACTTTAACCCGCGCACCGGACCTCGTTGCGAGGACCACGGCTTGGCGTTGAAACTCTTTGGCGGGCTCATACCCGCGGGGGCAAGCGGCCGTAAAGCGAAGCCCTAAAAGCGCGGCCGCGAGCAACCAGGACTGAGCCATATTATTGCCGTCGCCGACGTAGGCGATGTGAAGTTTCTTAAGACCCGCCGTGTTCTTCAACTGAAACGCCTCCATCACGGTGAGAAGGTCCGCCAGAACCTGGCAGGGATGCTCTTTATCCGTCAAGCCGTTGATCACGGGGACGTCCGCATAACGGGCCAAAATTTCCGCGTCTTCATGCCGGTGGGCGCGGATCATGATGCCGGCCAAGTAACGGGACAGGGTTCTGGCCGTATCCGCCAAGGTTTCTCCCCGTTTCAACTGAAGTTGTTGCTCGCTTAAGGTGAGCGCCAGCCCGCCCAACTCATACATGGCGACAGCAAAGGACACGGCTGTGCGGGTGGAAGGTTTTTGAAAAATCATGCCGAGGCTCTTGCCCGCCAGCGAACGGGAAGGCGCGCGGCGCGATTTAAGACGGGCGGCGATCGCCAAAATTTGAGCAATATCGGCGGCGGAAAGATCCGCCATGGAAAGAAAGTCTTTTGGGTTCATAAAAATTCCTTTTATCATTGTCCCCAATGGGGGGTGAAACTGCGTCCCGGTATTTGAGCGAGCCGACGTGGGGTGGAGCCGTCGGCTCCCATCACCCACAGTTCGGGGCGGCCACCGCGGGTACTGCTGAAAACGAGGCGGCGCCCATCGGGAGACCAGGTGGCGTTTTCGTTGTCCCCCTCCCCAAACGTCAGACGGGAAAGCTTTCCGGTCGCGACCTCCAACGTCCAGAGGTCAAAAAATTTTTTCTCCAACTGAGTAAACACGATTAAATGCCCCAGCGGGGACCAATGGGGAGAATCCGCCAGGGGACCGCTGACCGCCCGGCGAAGGTTGGCGCCGGAAACGTCCATGAAATAGATCTGGGGCGTTCCCGGCCGATCGGACGTGAACGCGATGCGGTCACCGTCGGGCGACACCGTGGGCGCGGTATCAACGGCAGAGGAATTTGTCAGTGCTTGCACCACGCGCCCCTCCAGGTCCACGTGGAAGAGGTTCGGCGAACGTCCATCGGAAAGGGTCGCCACGATGGATTTTCCATCGGGCATCCACGCCGCGGCGGAATTGAGCCCCTCGAACCGGCAGAGCGTCGTCCGATCCCTCCCGTCGGACCGCATCCGATCGATGGACGGTCGACCGCCCCGATAAGAGGTAAAAATAATCCATTCCCCATCTGGGGAAAGTTTGGGGAAAAGGGCGATGGAATTGTCTCGGGTAAGACGAAGGAGGTTTTCCCCGTCCGCGTCCACCCGGTAAACGTCCTTTTTGCCCGCGGCGTCGTTGACGAACACAATGCGGCTCGCGGCGATGCCCGGCTGGCCGGTGACATAACGGACGATCTCGTCTGCCCAACGATGGGCGACCCGGCGCGCGTCCTCGTCCAACAAAAACTTTTTTGAGAGGACGGGCCGGCCGGTGTTGACGTCCAAAAGTTGCCCCTCAAATTGAACACGTCCAAACAGGGCTTTCCCGATAGACCCGACGCACAGCATATCGGCGCCGAGCCGGGACCACGGGGCCGTCCCCTGTGAGGACGGAGGGCCCTCAACGATCACTTTGAATAGGTCCGCGGCCTCCAGATCATTTTTGAGCGTCCGAAAAATCGCCCCCGCGGAATCGCCCCCCCCGGGAACGCCTCGGTCGGTGGTCACCGCCGCCAGCCCCAGATCGGTTTTTTCACCTTTGGACGACAGTTCCAAATAAAGCGAGTCCGCCGCTAGAGAGACGGTGATAAAAAGGAAGAAAACAGGGTAGAATATTTTCATAAGACCGGACCGCTACTGCGCCGGAGACTTTTTGGGGACCGTCGGACGGACGGGAACCGCCTTCGGTTTCGCGGCGGGCGACGGTTTGGGAGCGAGATCGTCTTTGTCTCCCCGTAAAGACTTCAACCGCTCGTGGGCTTTTTGCGCCTCTTTGCGATGGGGGTATTTTTTTCGCAATCCGTCGTACACCGCGATGGCTTCGGACGTTTTTCCCAATTGCTCCAGCGTGAGCCCCTTCTGCAAAAGAGCCGTGGGCACCTGGCCGGATTTTGGGTAATGGACCACCACCGCGTCAAACGCCTCAAGCGCTTCCTCCCCATTTTTGAGAGCCACATAACATTCACCAATGGTGTACTGGGCCAGGGGGGCTTTCTCGGTGTCAGGGTATTGGTCGAGGTACGTCTGAAAAATCTGAATGGCTTGGTCGTATCGACGTTTGGCGAATTCGTTGGCCCCCGCCTGATAGAACCGGGACGGCGAGGGCGCGGGAATGGATTTAACGCCCTGGACCGTTTTGACCACGGCGTCCAATCGGTTCGAGATGTTTTTGTCTAAATCGTCGATGCGGGCGGCCAGGGTGGTCATGTGGTCGTCTGTTTCAACCAGTTGAGAAGACAAAGACTCCAATTTAAGCGTCAGTTCTTCCATCTTGGCCGAGAGGTCTGCCTGGTTTCCTTGAAGTGATGCCTGATTTTCCTTGAGAGCCCCTTGAAACTCCCCTTGCGTTTCTTGTTGTTCTGTGAGGGTGGTTTGGAGGCGAAAAATATCACCTCGGAGATCTTCAATCTCTTGGGTTGTGGCCAAACACCCCGGCAACACTAAACCCATAAACAAAATCACAGCCAAAGACACCCCCCCCTCCCCCCTCAATTTTTTAAGGGGGGGCGGCGGGAATTTCGAAGAAAAGGGGATATCCATTAATTTTTCCAGAAGAGAAAAATCCCGGCCTTCCCGCTGACACTTAACGGAAAGGCCGGGACATTCAACTTTTATTTAGGGAGAGGGATTTGGACGGGCGTGGCGGACTTTAATGTCGTCTCACTCCGCCGGTTGCGGGCCCAGCAATCCTCCGTCATTTCAGTGCAGAGGGGCCGTTCTTCACCATAGGAAATGGTGTCCAGGGCCGACTTGGAAATGCCCAACGTGGCGTAATAATCCCGCACCACTTTGGCCCGCCGTTGGCCCAACGCCATATTGTATTCCAAAGTTCCCCGGTCGTCGCAGTGGCCTTCCACGCGAATTTTCACGCCGGAAGAGGCCTTGAGGATGGTTTTAAGAACCCCGGCGTTTTTCTTAAGACTCGCGCGGGACTCCGCTGTTAATTCCGCTTTCATATAGTGAAAGGTCACCGTATCCAAAAAGCCGGGGGCGGTGCCCCAGTCGCTCCCCACATCAACGGTGGGAACCCCCGACGCCACGGGAGTCGCGACTTCCGTGGGTTCAGCGACGGCCGCTTCGGGGGTGGGTCCTTTGGCCTTTGGGCAACCCGTGAGGGCCAACCCAAAGAGGACCAACGTCAAACCAGGAAAAACGAGTTTTTTCATTGAATTCATGTGAATCTCCTTGGTGCAATGTGCCCGCAAGCCATTGCGGGGAAGGTGTTTTTTTGGTAAGATTCATTGTCAATATTATGCCGAATTCTTTGGCACCCATCTCTTTTCCCTGCGCCCTGGGCCTTGTTAAAGAGCGCCTGGCGGCCGCGGCCAAACGCGCCAAACGTTCTGCGGAAGAGATTGATATTTTGGCGGTTACTAAAACGATTTCGGCTGAACGGATGGAAGAAGCCCTGGCCCTGGGGCTTCGGCAATTCGGCGAGAGCCGCGTACAGGAAGCCGACAAAAAACGGGAGATCTTTGCGGCTCGGTTCCCCCCGGATAAAGCGCCCCGCTGGCATTTGATCGGGCATTTACAGAGCAACAAAGTTCGGCGAGCGGTGGCACTGTTTGATTGCATTCAGTCCGTGGACAGCCTGAAACTGGCCGAACTTTTGGCCGCGGAGGGCGAGCGGCGCGCTCATCCGATCAGTTGTTTGGTGGAAGTTAAAATTTCCAACGAGGCCACAAAACAGGGAATGCCGCCGGACAATTTGGCCCCTTTCCTTGAACGGGCCGCACGACTTTCTTTTTTACGGATCGAAGGGCTCATGGGAGTGGCCCCTCTTTTCAAAGACGTTGAGAAAACACGTCCTTACTTTTCGGCCCTTCGGACGTTGTTTGAACGCAACAAGAACGCCTTTTTGGTGGATCGCCCGATCCTTTCTATGGGCATGTCTCAGGATTTTGAAGTGGCGGTGGAGGAAGGGAGCACGATGGTTCGCCTTGGATCCGCCCTTTTCGGAGCACGTTCATGAATATGCGTTTGGCGGTTTTGGGAGGCGGGAACATGGGCGGGGCCCTGGTGGCGGGGATTCTGGCCGCCAAGATCGTCCCCCCGAGCCGGGTGACGGTGACCGACGTGGACACCGCGCGAGCCAACCAGTTGAAGAAAGAATTTGGTGTGCGGACCGGCCACGACAACCGAGCCGCCGTTCGCAACGCGGATGTGATTGTTCTTTGCGTAAAACCCCTCCACATGGACGGGGTTCTTGCCGAGTTGGCCGGGCAGATCGGTCGGCAAACCCTGGTGATCTCTGTCGCGGCGGGTGTGCGGTCGGAACGCATTGAAAAAGCGCTGGGGAAAGTCCCGGTCATTCGGGTGATGCCCAATACCCCGGCGCTCCTGCGGGCCGGGACCCTCGTTTTCAGTCTGGGTCGGTATGCGAAACCACGACAGGAAACCACGGCCAAGAAAATTTTGTCGGCGCTCGGGCGCGTCTGGAAAGCGCCGGAATCGCGAATGGACGCGGTGACAGCATTGTCGGGGTCCGGTCCCGCCTACGTTTTTTATCTCGCTGAATGTCTGGCGTCCGCGGGAGCGTCGTTGGGTCTTTCCCGAGAGATGGCCGACGCGCTGGCCCGCCAAACGGTGTATGGAGCGGGCCGCATGCTGGCGGAAACCAAAAACTCTGCCGCGGAATTACGGCGGCGCGTGACGAGCCCGGGGCACCACCGAAGCGGCGCTGAAGGTGTTGACCGACCTCGATTTGGCCGGAACGTTTAAACGCGCTCTGACGGCCGCGAGCCGCCGGTCCAAGCAATTGTCAAGCGGCAAATGATTTTTTGGGCCGATCACCGCCCGTGAGAGATTAAGGAGACCCACACATGATCATCCGAGTCCGAGTGATACCGAACGCCGTCCGAAGCGAAGTGGTGGGCCGCATCGGCTCCACCGTGCGAGTGAAAGTGGCCGCCCCGGCCATTGACGGCAAAGCCAACGCGGAATTGACGAACTTCCTGGCGGAATTCTTCGAAGTGAAAAACCGAGGGGTCAAGATCGTTCGCGGCGAGAAAGGGAAAGAAAAGACCGTTGAGATTTCGGGCCGCACCGAAGAAGAGCTCGAAGAAGTGATGGAAACGATCCCCTGAAAAAAAGCCGTTCCCCGGTCGAAGCCTACCGATGGCGGAAGGGGCGCCTGGACGTTTTGGAACAGCGTGACCTCCCCCGTCCGGGTTCGATACATTTCCTGCCGAACCCACAGGGACGTGGCCCGCGCCATTCGCGACATGTCCATCCGTGGCGCCCCCGCCATTGGGTGCGCCGCGGCCTTCGGAATGGCTTTGGCCGCGAAAGAACGGCCGTTCAAACGTTCAAAAGACCTAACCGTCCAATTAGAAAAGGCACGACTGTGCCTGGGGGCCACACGGCCGACGGCGGTGAACCTGTTCTGGGCCCTGGAACGCATGGCCCGGGTTTACAAAAATCCCAAAATTCTAAATCTCCCCATGGCCCTCGAACAAGAAGCCCTGGCGATCCACACGGAAGACAGGGCGTCCTGCCATGCCATCGGTGACGCGGGGGCAAGACTTTTACCGAAGAAAGCGGTTGTTCTCACCCATTGCAACGCCGGGGCGCTGGCCACGGCCGGATACGGAACCGCCGTGGGCGTGATCCGCTCCGCCCACCGACAAGGCAAAATTAAACGGGTCTACGTTGACGAAACCCGTCCCTACTTGCAAGGCGCCCGTTTGACCGCCTGGGAACTGGACCAAGAAGGGATCCCCTACGAGATTTTGACAGACAATATGGCCGGCCACATTTTAAAAACCGAAAAACTGGACGCGATTATTGTGGGCGCCGACCGCATCGCCGCCAACGGCGACACCGCCAATAAGATCGGCACGTATTCGTTGGCGATCCTGGCCCAATACCACGGCGTCCCTTTTTATGTGGCCGCCCCTTTCTCAACGGTGGACCGCGCGACCCCCACCGGAGCCGCCATCCCCATCGAAGAACGGTCCGTCGAAGAAGTCGTCAAATTCCGAGGTTTCTCCATCGCTCCCAAAGGCGCCCAGGCCCGCCACCCGGCCTTCGACGTCACCCCCGCGAAACTCATCACCGCGATCATCACGGAACGCGGGGTTTTTTCTCCGAGGCGATTGCTGAGATAACAGCTCACGGGGAACGCCACGCTCCCATCCCCGACCACACGAACGTGTGAGCCACACGAATGTGTGAGCCACACGAACGTGTGCGGATTCGCTAGAATAGACACCCTATGAAACCTAAATTCAACGTTCAACTGCCCAGAACCCAATTCCCCATGAAAGCCGACCTTCTCTCCGGGAACCGGACACGCTCGCCCGATGGGAAAAACTGCGCCTTTACGCTCGTCTGCAAGAAAAGAACGCGGCCGGCAAACCGTTTGTCCTCCACGACGGGCCTCCGTATGCCAACGGCGCGATCCACATGGGCCACGCGTTAAACAAAGTGTTAAAAGACATCATCGTCAAATACAAATCACTGCGGGGGTTCCGATCGCCGTATCTCCCCGGCTGGGACTGCCACGGATTGCCGATCGAACACCAGCTGATGAAAGAGAAAGGCTGGGACAAACACAAGGTGGGCCGTGTGACGTTCCGTCAAGAAGCCGCGCGATACGCGGAACATTGGATCGAGATCCAGCGACGGGAGTTTAAACGTCTGGGCATTTTGGGCGAATGGGAGCATCCCTACAAAACGCTCCAGCCCGACTACGAAGCCGGAATTGTGAAAACCTTTTATGACCTTTTAGCGAAAGGCGACGTGGTTCAAGACCGAAAACCCGTGTATTGGTGTCCCCATTGCGAAACGGCGCTGGCGGAAGCCGAGGTCGAATACGAAACCAAAACCTCCCGCTCGATCTTTGTCAAATTCCCGATTGTCGAGTGGCCGTCCAACGCGGACGCGCAAAAGTTGGCGCGCCTTCACGGGAAAAAAGTCAACGTTTTGATTTGGACCACCACGCCGTGGACCTTGCCGGCCAACGTGGGGCTGGCCTTCCATCCGGAAGGCCGATACCGCATTTGGGAATCCGCCAAAACCCACGAACGCTTTTTGGTGGGAGATCCCGGGTGGGCGATGCTGGAAGAACTGTTCGGCGGCGGCAAAACTGACGCGCCCACGGTGGACGGTTTGTCGCTGGAGGGCCTGGTCGCCAAGAACCCCCTTAACAACAACGATTCCCAAGGTCTCTTAGCGGAATTCGTTTCTTCTTCAGAAGGCACGGGCGTGGTCCACATCGCGCCCGGCCACGGGGAAGACGACTACCGGGCGGGAAAATCCTATGGTCTCACGGTCTTATCCCCCGTGGACGACCGAGGCCGATTTTCGGACGATGTCATGCCCAACGAACTGGCCGGAAAATCCGTCTGGGACGCCAACGCCCTGATCGTTGAGCGTCTGGCGAAATCGCACCTTTTGTTAAAGGAGACGAATGTCTCCCACAGTTACCCGCACTGTTGGCGGTGCAAAAACCCCATTATTTTCCGTGCGGCCAAACAGTGGTTTTTGAAAGTTTCCGATGCGTTCCGCACCGCACTCATCCAAAGCACCAACCGGGTGGAGTGGATTCCCGAGTACGGACAGGAACGGATCCTCGGAATGCTGAAAACTCGACCGGACTGGTGCTTGTCCCGCCAACGGTTTTGGGGAACGCCGATCCCCATGTTCCTCTGCGAGTCCTGCCATGAACCCTTGAAAGACAAAACGGTTTTCGCCAACGTGGTGGACGCGTTCCGTGCTCACGGGAGCAACGTGTGGTATGAAAAAGACCCCGCGTTTTTTGGGGTGACATCCCCCTGTGCCAAATGCGGGCACACGAAATTCAAAAAAGACGAAGACATTTTGGACGTCTGGTTCGACTCGGGCGTTTCGTGGGTTTCGGTTCTTCAACAGAGGCCTGAAACAAAAGGCGTGGGTCGGGCGGACGTCATGTACCTGGAAGGCTCGGACCAACACCGAGGCTGGTTTCAAACGTCGCTTTTGCCGGCGGTGGCTTTGACGGGCGAACCGCCGTACGCCCAGGTTCTCACCCACGGCTTCGTTTTGGACGGACAGGGGCACGCCATGTCAAAATCGCTTGGCAATGTCATCGCGCCGCAAGAACTCATCGAAAAATACGGGGCCGACATCGTTCGCCTTTGGGTGTCCGTGACAGATTACCGGGAAGACGTGAGGCTTTCCCAAGACATTTTAAACCGTGTCATCGACACTTATCGAAAAATCCGCAACACCCTGCGGTTTATCCTCGGAAATTTAGGCGACTTCGTTCCCGCCCAAAACGCCGTGCCGATCGACAAAATGGACGTGTTGGACCTGGCGGCCCTCTCCGCTTTGAACAAGTTGGTGGAACAGATCACGCACCATTTCGACGCCCAGGAATTCCACTTGGTCACCGCCGCCTTGGCCGACCATTTCTGCATCAATACCCTCTCCGAATATTACTTGGACGTGCGAAAAGACATCCTCTACTGTGATGGCCCGAATGCCCCCCGACGACGGAGCACCCAGACGGCGCTCTGGCACATCGGGCGAACCTTGGCGCGGGCCTTGGCGCCCCTCCTTTCATTTACGTCGGAGGAAACCTGGCAAACCTTGGCCGAACAAAAGGTGTTAGCGAAAGAAGACAACCCAGAAAGCGTGTTTCTTAACCCATTTCCGACGGAAATTTCTTTGCCGGCGGGAAAGTATTTTGTCATGGCGGACTTTCTCCGGGCCAAACGGGCGGTGAACGAAGCTGTGGAAAAAGCCCGCCAAGCGGGCACGGTTAAGGCCCCCAACGACGCCTCGATTCGGCTCAAGATTCATGAAGGAAACGCCCCGATGAGCGGGCTCCCCCTGGAAGAGCTGGCGTCCCTCCTGGGGGTCGCGCACGTAGAGGTGGAGCTGACCGGCACCGGGGATCCCCTCTCTGTGATGAGCGTCTCCGTCGCGCCCGGCGCCAAGTGCCCCCGCTGTTGGATTTGGCGCGAAATCACCGAAGGCGGCCTCTGCGCCCGATGCCGCGACGCGGAAACCGCCGCACCCCCCAAAAAATGACTCTGGAATGTCGTTGCCCGATTTATCGGGTGATTTTTGCTTTGGTCGCGACGTTTCACCATCGCCCCATAAATGGGGCAACGACAGAAAATTGGATCGCCCATTGAGACGTTTCATCTCAACCGTCCTCACTGTTTTATTTCTGGACCAGACCTCGAAAATCGTCTTGGAAAAGCTTTTACCCCTGGGCCATTCGGTTCCGCTCCTGCCTTGCTTCGCTTTGACCCACGTGCAAAACACCGGGGCGGCCTTCGGGATAATGGCCCAATCGAACAAACTCTTCATCGGCCTCACAGTGGTCATCTTGGCCCTCTTAGTCAAAATGCACAAAGAGGTAACCGCCCAGGGCGCCTGGGCCCGGACGGGGATTGCTTTTGTTTGGGGCGGCGCCATCGGGAATCTCGTGGACCGTCTCAGAAACGGCGCGGTCACGGACTTTCTTGATGTTTACTGGAAATCCTGGCATTGGCCCGCTTTCAATGTGGCCGATTCCGCCATCACCGTCGGCGTGAGTTTGCTCCTCCTCCAGAATTTCCTGACGGAAAAACCATAGACATGCACCCGATCCTCTTCCGCTGGGGCCCCTTCACCCTCCACACCTACGGACTTTTTGCGGCCCTGGGATTTTTAGCCGGCTACGGGCTGGCCAACACGACCGCAAAACGAAGGGGCCTTCCCCCGCCCTTGCGGGGGACGCTTTGGTCCCCCTTCTCATCGGCGGAATTTTGGGCGCCCGAATTTTCTATGTCATTTTCCATGCGGCAGAATTTTCGGGGGTTTGGCTGGACACCCTCAAAATCTGGCAGGGCGGTCTCATGTGGCAGGGCGGATTTTTGGGCGGCGTTATGGCTTTAGCGATCTTCGTTCATCGGCGGAAAATTCCGTTCCTCTCTGGCGGATGCCTTTTCCCCGGCGGTCGCTCTCGAGCAAGCCGTGGGCCGAATCGGATGTTTGTTCGCCGGCTGTTGTTTCGGGAAGACCTGCGACCTCCCCTGGGCCATCACGTTTCATAACGCCGAAAGCTTAGCGCCCACAGGCCAAGCGCTCCACCCCACACAACTGTATGACGCAGGGCTCAACCTCGTCATCACCGCTCTTCTCCTTCGACTATCCAAAACCGGCTGGGCCAAACAAAGCGGACAGACCACGGGACTTTATCTGCTCTTGGCTGGCCTGGCGCGACTGGCCGTGGAACCGTTCCGCGCCGACGCCCGAGGAACGGGGCTGGGGATCTTTTCGGCGACGGGGCTCGTGGCCATTGGGTTGATCATCGCGGGAACAACGATGAGCGTTGTCGTTCAATCCCGGCGCGCCCCATGAAGGAAGAGAAAGAATTTGTCTTTTTGGACGAGGGAGAACGACTGGATCGGTTCCTGACGCGGTCCCTGGCTCCGCTGTCACGCACGCGAGTGCAACGACTGATCGAGGAAGGGGCGGTGACGGTGAACCGACGCACGGAACCGGCCCGCCGGCTTCTGGAGAAGGGAGATCGGGTACTGGTTCAAATTCCAACCTTCTCCGCTCTTCCCCCCGCCGCTGTTGAAAGTGTTCCGATCCTGTATGAAGACGGCGATATCATTGTGGTGGACAAACCGGCAGGGGTGGTGGTGCACCCCGCGGGGCCCTACCGAACGGATACGCTGATCCAACGACTGTGGCCAAAACTTTCCGCGGGGTGGGCCGTCACCGGTCAACGACCCGCCACCGATCGACCCGGCGTGGTTCACCGATTGGACAAGGGCACCTCCGGCGTGATGGTGATCGCCAAAACTCCCGCCGCCGCCGAAAACATCTCCCACCAGTTCGCGGCGCGAACGGTGAAGAAAACCTATTGGGCCTTGGTGCAGGGAACACTCACGGCCCCCGGACGAATTCGGTCGTTGGTCGGACGATCCCGCCACACTCCCCAAAAAATGTCCACCGAGAGCGGCCGCCCTTCAGAAACAGAATACATCGTTTTAAAAATCTTCCCCAAAACCCATCCCCCCACCACGCTTTTAGAAGTTCATCCGCGAACCGGACGAACCCACCAAATCCGGGTCCAATTGGCGGCGCTGGGACACCCGCTCGTAGGAGACACCCTCTACGGCGGCCCCCCGGGCCCGCGACCCCTCCTCCACGCCCTGCGGATTGAATTCCGTCATCCTCGATCCGGAAAAATCCTATCGTTCCAAGTCCCCCCCCCGGGGGACGTCGTTGTTCCCACCCACGCCGAGACCTAACCTGAAAATTCCAGTTGACTGAGCATTTCCGTCCGGGAGGGTAGGAAAATTCTGTTCCGGACCCTGTCGACGGTATCCCTGTGCCAACCGGGGAATCCCGGCTAACCCCAATCACAGCGATTCGATTTTCAATAGGCCGCGGCGTGAGACAAAAAATTCCCGGTTATGGTTTTCGGCGTGGTTTGGGGGGCTCTTTTTTTCCCATCAGAGCGAGTATTTCTCGGAACTCGCTGACGGCTTCATCCAAGTCGTCTTTGGCGGGTGGGGAAGGAGGAGGGAGATCGGGAAGAGCTTGGGCTGGGACAGTGGAGGCAGAGGTGGAGGGCATCTGGGGGATCGCCCATTCGTGGAGCGCTGTCTCTGGTGCCGGCGGCGGAGAGGGGGGGACGATGGGCGGCGGGATCACAGACCGCAGAGCCGCGGGGGAGAGAACAGGCGGAGTCTCAGGCGCGGGGATTTTGGGCGCGGGAACCGGGGGAACGGGAACCGCGGGAAGTTTCGGAGGGGCCTTTGGTTCGGGGAGCGGGGGGGGGTAGGCTTTGGGACGCGTCAGCTGAATCGCCATTTCGCCGATGCTTTGGGCCAATTCTGTCAACTCGTTTTTTCCTGAAAAAGCCGTCATGGCCAATCCTTTTTCCCCTCGCGCCACACGGTCCGCCCAAGCCCGCATGTTTTGAATGGGGCGAATCACCGCATGGGCCAGAGCCCATAGAAACGCTAAACCGAAGAACACCACCAACCCCAACCCCCCCATCAGTCCCAAATGGTTGCGTTGGAGTTCCCGAACCACTGTATTTTCAGATTGTACCTTGGCGTTTTGAACGCGGCGTTTGATGCCGTCAAATTTAATGAGCGCACCTCGGCTGTTCGGCGAAAATTCTTTTTCCACCAGGGCCATGGCTTGGACCCGTTTCCCCGGATTTCGTCCCCGTGGGCTTCCCCTTTTTAACCGCGCCCGCCCACTCCTCGAGCCGTTGCCGCGCTTGAGCGGAGACCTGCACGAGCTGAAGCCGCTCCGACTCATCTCCCAAAAGAACATAGCTCTCCAACAAACGCACTTGACGCACAAAAAAATACTCGATGTCCGTGACCGCGGCAAATGTTTTCATGGCTCGGCGGCCGTTCAGGAACGCCATTTCTTCACGCCGGACATTGATGAAACACCAAGCCATCACAACGCCCGACGACACAGCAAACAGCAAAGAAAACAAAATCACTTTCGATCGGATTCTCACGGCCGTCCCCCTCCGGATTCTTTTTTAAGTTTGGCGATCTCGTTGTAGACGTCAGAGAGGGTGATCCCCGTGGGACCATATTTCTTTAAGATCCGTTCCAAGAGCGAAAGCCGTTCGGCCTTGTCGGCCCCTTGAGCAACGGTCTTTTTATAAAAATCCATGGTGATGCGATAATCTGTGGTCACCTGGGCCAGCTCGGAGTTCACCCGTTCCAATTCCTGAACCGCTGAAGTCACGTCGACCCCTTTGTTGTTGTATTTCTCCAGAGTGGATTTCAGAAGGACCGACCGTTCCTCCAAACCCGCGCCGCGGGAAACGCGCGTGTTGTAGGCGCGCATGGCGGAATCGAAAGCGGTCGTGTATTCTTGGCGGGCTTTTTGCCGGGACAAACGTTCCCGTTCCTCGGACGTCAAACGCCGGTTGGGAACGACGACGCTGGTCACATTTGTTTTTTTCGCTTCTTCGAGGTCGGCTTTCAGCCGCTCCAGCTCCGCGGCGTAATCGCCCAACAGCTTGTTCCGCTCTTCTTTCACAAAAGCGGCTTCTGACTCCACCGCTCTCATCGCGGCTTCCGCGCGCGCCGTCGCCTCACGTTCCCGCTGAAGTTCTTCAGCCAGATCATCCTCGGATATGGCGTGGCCAAATTTAAAGGACAAGGACACGTTCTGCTGATTGCCCATCCCGTCCGCCGCGCCCAGGGGAATGGTGAACACGTAATCCAACACAAGCCCGCTCACCTCATAGCCGCCCCCAAAATTCACTTGACGAAAATCCCGCCCCCGACCCCCGCCCCCCCGCGGAGAGAAAGCAGACCATACCGTTTGAATCCCCATTGTCGTTCTCCACCGAAATGAAGCCGGGTATCTGACTGGCTCTGTAAATAGGTCCGCTGACTGACCTCCACGCTGATTTTGCTGTATGTTTTGTCAAATACCGCGCCGATTCGAGTGATCATGGGAAGTCGCAATGTTTGCGAGAGTCCCATGTCCGGCCGGTTGGCGTTCTCAAAAGACAGCCCCGCCCGAAATCGCGACGAGAGGGCGTAGAGACCGCCCAGATCCACACCCACAGCGGATTTACCGTGGCCGTTTTTAAACACCGGATCCTCCGCAAACGTCCGGGCGCCGGGGTCGTTGCCCGAAAACCCATTTAAGGTATCGGCATTTTGACCGAAGGTGCGATCCAACTTTTAAGCCCACCCCTAAGGCCAGCCTGTCCGATAAAAAGGGACGGCCGTAGGCAAGGGTTATCGTCCGTTCTTTGAAGAGACTATCCACCCGGAACTCATGATATCCAACGCCAAACCCGCCCCACCGTCCGTCCGCGGGAAGTGGGAGCGCCGCGCCAACGAACGTTTGCGCCGTTTTGCTCTGGTCCGAGAGGCCTGGGAACGGCCGCGCGTAGTAAGCCGTGACCTCGGAACGGTACAAGCTCGCCAACCCCGCTGGGTTGTAGTACAAACTATGGACATCGTCCGCCACCGCGGTAAAGGCTTCCCCCAAGGCCGCCGGCCGGGCACCAACGGGGAATTCGTCGAAAGCGAACAACGGACCCGAGAAGAGGAGAGCGGTGAAGGGCCACAAAAGAATCGTTTTCATCCCCCCCCTGAGAGGACGACGAAACACCCTTTTCGCTCGAAGCAAGTTCATCGGGCCACCACCACAACACCGCTTAAGACAGAACCTTCACCGTCGATTTTGTAAACGTAGGGGCCGGACGGGACCCTGTTGCCGTTCTCGTCGCGACCGTCCCAAACAAAGCTGTCGGGTGTGGGGATATTGTCAGACACGGCAACGAGCGACGCCACGTGGGACCCAGACATATCAATAATAACACCAGAGACTTGGGCCAAACGGGGGTTATCCACCTTAAAATAAACCACATCATTGATTCCGTCGCCATTGGGGGAGAAGATGCGGGGAAAGACATCCGTGTCCGGGTTAAGGGACAAACAAATCCCCACCGCGGGCGCGGCGAGGATCGTCAAAATAATCCCTAAAAATAACATCATACGTGTGTCGATCATTGTTGTCAGTCTCATAAATGAATCAGCGGGCGATAACCATCGTCCCTGTGATGGTTTTTCCCTCCCCCTTGATCTGATATATGTATACACCCGGAGGCACGCTCTGTCCAGAGGAATCTCGGCCGTCCCATGTCAGGGTATCCTCCGTGGGCGCGCCTGAGCCAGCGGGGCGGAGAACGCCCACTTCGGCCCCTCCCATATCGATGATTCGTCCGCTCACAGAAGACTGTTTCGGGTTTTGAATCACGAAATAGATCAGATCGTTAATTCCGTCCCCGTTCGGCGAGAAGATCTGAGGGAAGACCGCGGCCTTATCCAGCGTCAGTTCTGTCGCCACATCAAATTGACGAATTTGGTAGACCCCTTGAACCGCCGTATTAAACGATACCGTCAGGTCTCCCGCGCCCACCCCCCTCTCTTCAACATTCGCTTGCGCCACTTTGACCCATGTGGCGCCGTTCCACCACAAGACCCCCATCTTATTTTTATCCAAGCCGCCGTTTCCACCTTGATAATTGAGGACCACCGTCATTTGAGGACGGGACAGGACCATCTCTTTCGGCGCGGGAACACCGTTGGGTTCGCGCAAACAAAGCGTGTAAGTGGCTCGGGTCCGGCTCCCCCCCGCGTTGGCCAGTGACGAAGTCTCCGGCTCCACACAGAGAAGGAAATTCTTTTGGCTGGTCTTAAGTTCCGGGATCAGCCCTTCCGGCACAAAGGCCCGGCTGTACGTCCCGTTTTGGGCAGTGCCGGTTTGTCCCAGGAACCGCTGAGGCGTGACGTGAAGGAAATTGGAACGCGCGATCGCGGACGTTCGTCCGGTTGTATCAACGGCAACAATGAGGAAATAGGTATCGGCCGCTGGGGTCGGAATGTCCACAGAGAGTGGGCCAGCCATGGGAACCGATGCGAAGACCGTGCTGGACGCCGCGAAATCGAATAAGCTCGGAGAACGATACACCTCGTATGAAGCCAAATCCATGATGGGCGTGCCGTCCTCATTTTGAGTGACGGCCGGCCAGGTAATGGTGTAGCCAGGGGTTGTGCGGGTGACCACAAACCCAGCGACGGGAGCCGGAGGCTTGGTATCGCCCAGGCTCTTCGTATAAACAAAAGCTTGTAGGACCGGAGTGGCCGCCTTTGTATCAATCGGCGACGAATTTCCTTTAAGATCAACGCTCTCGAGCGCAAACCAATAGGAAGTGCCGGGAGTTAAGTTGGCCTGCATGGTTTCAGCGTTTCCAGGATCCGCCGGAATTGACGGTGGGGATCCCGCCGTCAACGCTTTGTTCCACCAGGTCGTTGTGCTCCCACCGCCCGCCATTTCGCTGGAGATGGAGAAGGTGGCGTATTTCACGGTATAAGAGTTGACCGGGGCGGTTGTTGTGAACAACCACCCGTTATCTTCAGGCGCTGTCCATGTGAGAATAACTTCACCAGGCACGATCGTGGCCAGCGCGGCCAAATCGAGCACAGCGTCAGGCGCGAAGGTGTCGTTGATGTTGATGGTGAGGTTGAGGTCTTCCGTGAGCGCGGCCCTCCCAGGCACCGCCCCCAAAGACAAAAGGACTCCGAGGGTCGCCCACAGCGACCCACGCAGGACTTTCATCAAAGCCTCGTTCCTCTTCACGGCACTCTTAACCTCCTCTCAATATTACTCGGTGGTCACGAAGACCCTTGAAAATATGCTCAGGGGGAAGTCATATCCGTCCATCTCCGCTTGAATGAGGAAAAGGAATTTCTTTCCTTTGTTCTCCGGAATGTCCGGGATTGTCAACGTCAGGTCTGTCCCCTTGATCTGATCCGGTTTAATTTTCATGCGAGGCGATGTGATGTTCAACCACGCCGGATCCGGGACATCCCATCCTGTTTCTTTCTGGGTGTTGTCGGTGCGAACGCTGGTCAACTTCAGCTTAACGGGATCGTTGCCTCGGTTTGTCACCTTTAAGAGAATATTTTTCATTCCCTTTAACGTAACAGGTTTCCCGAGCGGAACATTCTCCAACCGGTTGACCGTCGGTGTCAGGGCCAGGTCCAAAGCGCCCAGAACCATGCGTTTCTTCTCTTTTTTGGCCGAGGAGGGACCCATCGCTCCAACGGTGAACCGAATGAAGCTGTTGATGGCCACGGCGATTTCTTCCGGTCCCTCGGATCCCGCATGAATGTTCACCTGGAAGTGGCGTCCGATCAGTTTCGGATCATTGGGCACCGAGAGAATCACTTCCGCGCTGGCCAGATCACCGGCGCCCAACTTGAAACGGTTCGGAATAATTTTCAACCATTCCGGATTGGGGATCGGCTCGAAATCCAATTTTGCTCCCGCAGGGCCGGGAACAGGGATTTCGGGAACCACGCTCACTTCGATGGGGTAATCCGAGCCGTTAATGAGCACATAGGGCACGCCCCGAATCTGACGGATATTGATGTCAGACCCCGGCTGAACGTTTTCCATCTCAATCTCAGGAAACCGAACGGCCAGGGACAACTTTCCCCATGCGGTCGATCCCAAAAGAAAGAAGACGCCCAGAACCCATCCACACTGAATTCGTCCTAATTTATTGCCCATGCGATTTCTCCTTCATCTCGTCGTTGTCATTTCGCATTCGAGACGCTCTTCTCGGTTCGCTCAGAAAGACAACCGCCAGGTCAGACGCTTCAACGTCCTCTCTAAAACGGCGTTCTTGCAAAACCGAAACGCGATCCCTTCTGCGAGAGAGTCTTAGTTGGCCGATACCTCCACGGTAAACGACCGCAGGGTCATGATGGTCGACGAGGTCGGCATGTCGATCTTAAACCACAGACCGCGGGTCGTCGTCGCGTTGAACACAGAACCGTCTTGGTCGCCGGAATACACAGCGCCAACGCCCGTGGCCAACACCGCCGACCCTTGCGTCACCACATCGTCGTTCGCGAGGAAGTTGCCCGCCGCCGGCGCCACCGAGTTAAACAACGCCCGCAGGTTATAGCGGTCCGCTCCGACCGTCGAACTCGACGTCCACACGCCGTCCGCCGTCTTGATCCGCAGTCCCAACGTTTCGGGAACTGTCCCGTTGTTGGTCACGGTCACTGACGAACTCACGTTGTCAACGGACCCCAAGGTGAGCGTGCCGAGGGCCAACGTTCCCGTCGACAAGGTCAAGCTCTTCGATCCGTTCGGCGTCACGGTGAGGATCAAGTCCGCCGTCGTTGCCGCTTTCACTCCTGAACCAAACAGCATGAGGCTTCCCAAAACAAGAAGCCCGGTGAGTGTTTTTTTCATTGTGTGTCTCCTTAGTTGGCTGCTACGTCCACGGTAAACGACCGCAGGGATGAGTATTCTTTTCATTGTCTGTCTCCTTAGTTGGCTGATACTTCCACGGTAAACGACCGCAGGGTCATGATGGTCGACGAGGTCGGCATGTCGATCTTAAACCACAGACCGCGGGTCGTCGTCGCGTTGAACACAGAACCGTCTTGGTCGCCGGAATACACAGCGCCAACGCCCGTGGCCAACACCGCCGACCCTTGCGTCACCACATCGTCGTTCGCGAGGAAGTTGCCCGCCGCCGGCGCCACCGAGTTAAACAACGCCCGCAGGTTATAGCGGTCCGCTCCGACCGTCGAACTCGACGTCCACACGCCGTCCGCCGTCTTGATCCGCAGTCCCAACGTTTCGGGAACTGTCCCGTTGTTGGTCACGGTCACTGACGAACTGACGTTGTTAACGGACCCCAAGGTGAGCGTGCCGAGGGCCAACGTCCCCGTCGACAAGGTCAAGCTCTTCGTTCCGTTCGGCGTCACGGTGAGGATCAAGTCCGCCGTCGTTGCCGCTTTCACTCCTGAACCAAACAGCATGAGGCTTCCCAAAACAAGAAGCCCGGTGAGTGTTTTTTTCATTGTGTGTCTCCTTAGTTGGCTGATACTTCCACGGTAAACGACCGCAGGGATGAGTATTCTTTTCATTGTCTGTCTCCTTAGTTGGCTGATACTTCCACGGTAAACGACCGCAGGGTCATGATGGGCGACGAGGTCGGCATGTCGATCTTAAACCACAGACCGCGGGTCGTCGTCGCGTTGAACACAGAACCGTCTTGGTCGCCGGAATACACAGCGCCAACGCCCGTGGCCAACACCGCCGACCCTTGCGTCACCACATCGTCGTTCGCGAGGAAGTTGCCCGCCGCCGGCGCCACCGAGTTAAACAACGCCCGCAGGTTATAGCGGTCCGCTCCGACCGTCGAACTCGACGTCCACACGCCGTCCGCCGTCTTGATCCGCAGTCCCAACGTTTCGGGGAACTGTCCCGTTGTTGGTCACGGTCACTGACGAACTGACGTTGTTAACGGACCCCAAGGTGAGCGTGCCGAGGGCCAACGTCCCCGTCGACAAGGTCAAGCTCTTCGTTCCGTTCGGCGTCACGGTGAGGATCAAGTCCGCCGTCGTCGCCGCTTTCACTCCTGAACCAAACAGCATGAGGCTTCCCAAAACGAGAAGCCCGGTGAGTATTTTTTTCATTGTGTTCCTCCTGTTGTTTATGATTTTGTGCCTTCAATTTCGGCCAACCCCTAAGGTTCCGATTGACCTTCTTCTATATACCCCCAAAATACCCACTTTTCAAGGCTTTTTTTATAAATTTAACAATCAATTTAAAGCTGTAAATATAGATCGATTATTGTTTTTAATAATACCCGACATTGTCTCGGCCCTGTTTGGTTCCGGATTGTTTGAGAAATGGATATTGTTGGTATATTTTTGCCGCTATTGGTTTTGTGATTGGTTGTCCGTAACGGCGGTTCGAATGCTGGAGGGAGAAAAATTTTATGGATTTTATGGCACGGGATTGCGACCGCGCCAGCGGAAGTTCCGCAGGGGAGCGACCGGCCCGTGAGAGGAACGGGCGCTGTGAGAATCCCGTTTTTGTTTGGACCCGGACTTTGCAATAGGCGCCAGCACCGAGAGGAAGAAGCCGGTGACTGTTGCGACGAGAAACGCGAAAGCGGTGCGGTGTCTACGGCTGAGAAAAAGTCCCAGATTCTTCGTCTTGAAAAATCGGGGTGAAGCCTCAGGAAGAGCGGGAAACGTCTTTCAAAACTTTACCGGGCACTCGTCGCAACATTTTTCCATCCCACAGCGACGCCGCCCCCAGCGAATCGTCAATCATCTTTTCCATTTCGAGTTCGACTTCTAACCGCCGAATAATGTCAACCGCCACATTGGTCTTTGGCTTTTTAGACAGAAGCGAGCAACAGTCTTTGTAGGGTTGAATGGCCAGGTCGAACACATAGATCTTCCGGGCTAAATCAATAATCGAATTTTTATCGGAGGCGATGAGGGGCTGGAACACCGAGACCGACAACCCCGTCTGAACCGCCAGAAGATTGTCGATGGTTTGACTGGCGACCTGCCCGAGACTGTCCCCGGTGACAAGGCCTTGATAGCCCAGCCGGCCCGCGAGGGCCTCGGCCGTGCGAAACATGAACCGCCGGAAGAATACGGTTTCGAAAGCGGTGGGCACCCGGAGAGACGCGGACACCTGGTAACGGTCGTGGGGAACCAGAAAAAGACGGATCTCCGGGTTCGAGGTTTTGAGCACGTCAAAAAGTTTAGTGATTTTTGTGCCGATCACCTCTTCTGAAGATCGATAGGGATGAAAGTGCAACAGGTCCACCCGGGCCCCCCTCCGCATCATGAGCCACGCCGCCACGGGCGAGTCAATACCGCCAGAGAACAAACACAACATCCGCCCCGACGTCGCCTGAGGCATGCCCCGCACCCCTTCTGCTCGCCCCGACGCCACAACGATTTCGTTGGTTAAAATTTCCACATAAATCGCCAAATCCGGCCGATGGAGGTTCACGGTGAGCCCCGCGGCCCCGATCACCGATTCCCCTAACCGAACGCAGATCTCCTGGGAGACCAACGGATAATTTTTGACGGACCGGCGGGCGTGGATCTTAAACGATTTCACAGCGGGGTCCCGGCACGCCTCCATCAAGGCGGCCGCTTCGACCTGCGCAAACCCAATGTCTTCCGGGGTCCAAGGAAAGATTTTTCCAAACGCATACCAGGCCACGCCGAACACCTGATCCAATGCATGACCGACCCGTTCCCGAGAAGCGTCGGGCGCCAATTCGCCAATCACGCGAGCGCTCTCCAACCGAACGGTCAGCGCGTCCGCGCCCAACCGCCGGCGGATGTCATCGGTAAACTTCCGCTCAAACATCCGGCGGTTGCCGCCTTTCGTCCCCAACTCCGAATAGTGAACCACCACGACGTCTTTCATGGGAAACGATGGTAGCACATTGGAGCGGAGGGGAAAGAAAATTGGCTTACGAATTATTGGGGAACATGCTTGTTCTCATGCACGGCAAATCCCTTCCTACAGACAGGGACCTCACCTAGCCGCGAGGCAAACTGGGGAGGTATCTATCGACACTGCGGTTGGCACAGGGATACCGTCGACAGGGTTCGGAACAGAATTTTCCAACCCTCCCGGACGGAAATGCTCAGTTCACTGAAATTTTCAGGTTAAATTTACCTTCCCTCAAAAAGACATGCGTGTTTTTTTGACTTTGGGTTAAATTACTCGTATAGTTAATCCATGAAAAACAATCTGTCTCGTTATTTGGAAGGGTCTATTCGCAAAGACTTGGAGCGAAAAATGGTCTTTGTGGGTGGACCCCGCCAAGTGGGGAAGACGACCTTGGGAAAATCCCTGCTGGCGTCCCCCTCGGGCTATCTCAATTGGGATGTGCCGGACCATCGGGAACACATCCTCTCGCGGGAGCTCCCCCCGACCTCTCCCCTTTTGTTTGATGAAATCCACAAGTACCGAGGCTGGCGGAATTATTTAAAAGGTCTGTATGATGCGGGCGACAGCCGGCACGTTTTGGTCACGGGAAGCGCGCGACTGGACTTTTATCGATTTGGCGGAGATTCGCTTCAAGGCCGATATCATTACTACCGGCTCCATCCTTTTTCCGTGGCCGAGCTGGGAATCTGTTCGGAAAAAGATTTCCACCAATTGCTCACCCTGGGCGGTTTTCCAGAACCCTTTTTGTCGGGATCCCACACCGAAGCCAAACGGTGGGCTCGAGAAAACCGTGACCGCCTCATTCGGGAAGACATTGTGGGTCTGGAAACGATACAGGATCTTGGGCAAATGGAACTTCTGGCTCTGCGGCTTCCTCAATTGGTGGGGAGCCCCCTCTCGATCAATGCCCTGCGGGAAGATCTTCAGGTCAGCCACAAAACTCTCTCCCGATGGATTGTCGTTTTTGAACGGACCTACGCCTTATTCCGTTTGCCCCCCTTGGGCGGTCCCAAATTAAGGGCGGTCAAAAAAGAGCAAAAACACTACCACTACAACTGGGCGCTTGTTCCGGAGGAGGGGCCCCGATTTGAAAATATGGTCGCCGCTCATCTTTTGAAATGGGTGGATTACCATGTGGACACCGAGGGCCGAGATTTGGAACTTCGCTATTTCCGAGACGTGGACGGACGCGAGGTGGATTTTGTCATCACGGAGGACGGTCACCCTCTGCGCCTCGTGGAATGCAAATGGTCGGAGGCGTCGGTCAATCCAACGTTATTTTACCTCAAACGCCGGTACCCCAAAGCCGACGCGTGGCAAATATCTGCTGTCGGAAAAAAAGAGTATAAAACACCAGAAGGAATCCGCGTCTCCCCTGCCTTAACATTCCTGCAGACCCTCATGTAAAGAATTCCAGTTACGCGGCGATGGAGACCGGCGGGGGTTTGCCTTGGACGACGCCGTCGTCCCAGCCGTCTCGGATGGAGGTCAGAACTTCTTTCACTTTCTGGAGAGGTTCGGAGTCTTTTTTTAAATTGGATCGCACGAGGGCGTCATACATAAAATCGTAGAGGAGATACAGATTTTGGGCGATCATGCCGCCTTGCTCCATGTTGAGGCTGTTGGCCAAATGCAAAACGATGTCTTGGGCTTTCATGAGTTGGTGGTGCGCTTCGGGGACATGTTTGGCGGCGATTTCCACTTCCGCTTTTTTGATGGCCGAGAGGGCGCCATCATAGAGCATCAAAACCAGTTTGGCGGGTGAAGCAGATTCCACTTCTCGGGCCAGATAATTCTTTTGCATGTCGTTCATGGTGCGATGCTCCTTTGTGGCTAAGAATTCGCGTTCGTTTGGTTTAAGAAGTTTGTCAAGGCGTTGCCCATCGTTTGGTTTTTCGACATGGCCGATTCCATTTGGTTAAACGCCCTTTCCATCCGCGCGATCTCTCGGTTGACCCGGTCGTTGGTCACCTCGATTTGTGTATCGAGCCGAGATTTCTCCTCAGTGATCTGTTGTCGTGACGTCGAGAACACACCCCCCACATCATCGGAAATCCGAGTGACCAACGCCCCTGTCCGACGGGAAGCTCCGGTGGATTCAAAAGCTTCAAACTCCACAATTCGAGATTGCCCATCCGCCGCGTGGGAGGCCAACACCTTGACCCGAAGTTGGTCTGTGAACGCATTGATCAGTTGGGAATTCACTCCCTGGGTGTTGTTGCGAACCGAAGCCACCGCCGTCCAGCTGGAATCGTCCGCCGGATTGGCTCCGATGCGCAGAGCCTCGATGTCGTAGTCCTTAATCCCCCACGTGGCCACCGGGTTGGTGTTTGTGTTCAGCGTGTGAACAACGGCCCGAGCGATCGTTCGGGGAGAAGCAAACTGAAGGGTCACCCAATCGGAAAAAATATTTGGGGTATTGTCCATCCACCCCTCCGTCAAGGGGCCGAAAAGCGCGGGGTCGGTGACCCCGTTGGCCACGCGATTAACATCGTAGTCGATGGCCGTACTGCTCGCGCTTCGAACAGCGGACAAGGCCCCGTTCAGGGAACTGCTGAAAAGGGCTTTCACATCCTCATAGTGATTTGTCATCCAGTCGGTGAGGGTGGCGGTGTTCACTTCCAACACCCCCCCCTTCCCGGCATTGACGCCGATCTGAAAGATCGAAGAGGCCGACGTGGTCAAACCGTCCACAGATTCGGTGATGGCGTTGGTCAGGTCGGACAAGGCAGAGGAGAGCAAGGGATTGTTAAACAATGCCCCGCCCTTGGTTTTGGTTTCGGCATTATAGGTATTCTGTTCGGCCACGGCCGTCACAATGGCATTGTAAGCGTTAAAAAAATTTTTAACCGTCCCAACGGCACCCTCCACATTGGATTCCACGTTAACGATAATCGCTTTCGCCGGGTCGGCATCCAGGACATTCAAGGACAACCCTTGAATCACGGAGTTAAAAGTGTTGGTGCGGCTTCGAAACTCTTGGGGGGTGGTGGTCCCAATTTTAATGATGGCATCTTGGGCGGCTTCCACTTCTGTGAACGTGAACCCGGGGTCAGAGGAGGTGAGCGCAATTTCAGACGCATCGCCGGAATACCGGCTCACCACAGAAAGCCGGTAGGGCGTGCCTGTCCCGTCATTCACAATAGAGGCCGAGAAAGGGCCGCCGAAATCGTTGATGGCGTCCCGCAATCCTTCGAGGGTGTTGTTGGAAGAACTCACGGTGATGGTGTAGAGGGGGTTCAGGTCGCCCCCCTCCACCTCCCCAGCCAGCGATGATCCGAGTATATTCAGGGACGCGGCCGTGGTTCCCCCCTCTTCGGCCACCACCAGTCCGCCCGTGGTCATACCCGTATTGTCCTGAATCAGTAACCCCGTGCCGTCCGCATTTAGCTTGGCAGTCACGTTCACGCCGGCCGCCCCGGATATATCGTCTATGATGTCTTGGACGGTAATGTTCCCGGACAAATCAATAACAGCCGACGTCCCGGTCCGGTCCGTGATTCGAATGGTTCCGAGGGTCACCCCGGCGCCATTGTTCAGCATGGACAAAAGGGTCGTCCCGGTCACGTCTTGGTCCACCGTGCCGTTGCCGACTTTCAGGGTCAAGGTTCCGTCCGCCATGGCGGGGGTGTCGACGGCCGCGAAATTGTTGGACATGCTCTCCTGGCCCCGCGCCGTTTGAGTGACTTTCACCACATGGACACCCACTTCCGCCGTGCCGGTCACATTCGCGTTCAAAAGGGTTTTGTCGCTGGAAGTGACCATGGTCGGTCGCGTGGAGAACATGTCGGTAAGGGTTTTTGACGCGGCGCGAAGACCGGCAAATTTTGCGTCCATGGCATCCCAGGCGGCGGTTCTCGTATCCAACTCGGCTTGGCGCGCTTTCAGCTTTGTAATGGGCTGTTGGGCGATCGCTTTCAGCTGGGCCAGGATCGTGTCCGTGTCCATCCCTGAAACAATTCCACCAATTTTCGGCATCGTTGACTCCTTAAGCGTCCGCACCCTCGGCCGGGGCCGGGCGTGGGGTTCTGAGACTGGCGCTCATCTGGCGCATCATTTCCAGGGCTTCCGCTTTCGGAACAACCCGGGTCGGCTTGTTTGTTTCGGGATTCACTTCGGTCACCTTAGGCCCTTCTTTCGTCATCGCATAGTGAAGGACCACTTCTCTTATTGGTTTTTCCTCGGGCCGTAAATAGGCCCCGCCGCCTAATTTATGGGTTCCCATCACCGCGGGCGGCAACGCGCCCATCGCTCCAACTCCCGGTAGAACATCCATAACACCCTCCTTTCCCCGGACCCGGCCGGCCCCGCGGCGTGCGCCGCGGGGCCCGACCAGTCCACGGAAACGCTTTACCGACCCAACAGGGACAGGATCGACGTAGGCGATTGGTTCGCTTGCGCCAACATCGCGGTCGCTGATTGGATCAACACTTGGAACTTTGTGAAGCTCGCCATTTCGCTCGCCATGTCGACGTCGCGAACGCGTGATTCAGACGCCGTCACGTTTTCCAGAGCGACGTTGAGCGAGTTGACTTTCGTTTCCAACGTGTACTTCTGGATGGCGCCCAGTTGAGCGCGGGCAGTGGAGACGTCGTTGATCGCTTCGTCGATGATCGACAGGGCGGTCGTGGGGTCCGTCGTGAGGTTATACGTCGCACCGGTCAAGATGGCGTTTAACCCCGTGGCCCCACCGGCAGTCGTTCCGAGAGCCGATGCACGCACATCCGTAATGCTTGCGCTCACGGTGTCCGAGGCGGAAGATCCCACCTGGAAGGTCAACTGACCCTGGGTGATCGCGACGGAATTCGCGTAGGCCGTGTTCGCCGTTGAAGCGGCGGTCCCCGTTAATGTCACAGTCGTCCCTGCATACGTGGTGCCGGTGTCGGCCGTTAAAGTCAACCCGGAACCTGTCGCCGCCTGGCCGTTGATCGTGCCTCTAACATTGAGGCCTGTGTCGGCGTTAAACCCAGCCGTTTTCCAATAACCAGCGGCATCGTTGATGGAGACGGAGTAGGCGGAACCGTAGCTTCGGTGGCGAATGTCAATGTTGTTACCATTCGCGACCGCTTCAATCGTGGTGCCCAGGCCGGCATTGTCTAACCCCACCTGAACAGCCGCAACGGCCGCCCCAATATTGGCCGAAGCGCCTATTGTCACAGTGTAACCGTTAACCGTGATCGTCCCTCCGGCTTTGGCCCCGGCAAAGGACTGATCGCCAGCGAGGATGGCTCGCTCAGCGACGGCTCCAGCCAACGTCGCGACACCAATGACGGTCGTCCCCGCAGGAGCGGTGGCGCCCGCAGTGGCCGCAGTAATGTTTGTCACGTCAGCCACGGTGGCGCGGTTGCCCAACGACCCGTCCAGAAGAGATTTACCGCCGAAATACGTGTTGTTGGCGATTTTGTTCAGGGCGTTGACGGCTTCGTCCACTTGGTTCTGGTCGGCCGCGATGGAAATCGAGTCGTTCACACCGGTGTTTTTGGCGTGGAGGACCAGGCCGCGGATTTGGTTAAGGATGGAGTGCATTTCTTGCATGTTGCCTTCCGCGGTTTGAATCATGGACGCGGCGTCCTGGGTGTTGGACACGGCCTGTTTCAAGCCCGTGATCTGCGCCCGGAACTGTTCAGACAGCACCAATCCGGCGGGATCGTCACCGGCTTTGTTAATCCGGTAACCGCTGGACAGTTTTTCCAAGCTGGAGCTGAACATCGATTCGTTTTTGGTGAGTTGCCGCCACGAGTTGAGAGCGGCGATGTTGTTCGCTATTCGTGCCATGGTGTTTCCTCCTTGAGTTAGGAACCCGGGACTCCTTTCCCGAGTTGGGGAGGGTCGAATTTTCTGCCCGCCACCGGGAGAGCGCTGGGGCCCTCCGAGTCCATTATCGGCGGAGGGAGGAGGAACTAAAGGGGCGAAAAGCGAGGAAACGGCAAATCCCCCCCCTTTTTTTAAGAAGGATCAAGGCTAAAAAACACGTCTTTCCCCCCTTTGCAAAGGGGGGCAGGGGGGATTTGCCGGGGGATTGTTTAATTTATGCTCGTCCGGCTTTTTGAAAAACAGATTTAAATTACAAAGCGATTATCTAAAAAGAATTGCAGTTGTCCGGATAAACGTTAACGGAAACCCGCACTCCCTTCGTTCCGGCATGGGGTTGGCCGGCCCGTCGCAAAGCTTCCGACCGCGCTAGCGGAAGTGTCGGGTGGGAGCGGCCAGCCCATGTGTTTCTACACGGGCAGGATGCCCGTGCTACAAAATTGCTATTTCACCAAATGGGTGAAACCCTTCAGGCGGTAGATGTTTCTTATCGGAGGATTTGGGTAAACTAACACCTTTTATTAAGAATGTCGGACAGAGCGTCGGCGAGGGTGGGGTGATGGAAGGGGTAGCCTGCGGCGAGAAGTTTTTTGGGGCTCACTCTGGCGCTGGCCAGCAAGAGGGCGTTGGCCATTTCACCAAGCAGGAGTGTGGCGGCGAAGGCGGGCATGGGAAGAAGTGTGGGGCGGTGCAGGGCACGGCCCAACTCTTTTGTGAATTCGTCATTCGTGACGGGGGTTGGGGCTGTCACGTTCACCGGGCCAGACAGCGTGTCCGTTGCCAAAACGTGCCGTATGGCCCCCACCACGTCTTCCAAGCTTACCCAACTCCACCATTGGCGCCCCGTTCCGATTTTTCCGCCCAGGCCCCACTTAAAGGGCAGGAGCATTTTTTTTAGGGCGCCCCCCTGGGAACTGAGTACGACGCCGAACCTCATGTTTGCCACCCGGATGCCTTTGGCCGACGCCGCCACACAAGCGGACTCCCAGACCCGACAGACGTCGGGAAGAAACCCATCCCCCCCGGCACTCTCCTCGGTCAACCGTTCTTCGCCTCGATCCCCATAAAATCCAATGGCGGAAGCGCACACCATCACTTTCGGTGGGTGGGAGAGTTTGGCCAACGTTTCTGAAAGAAAATAGGTTCCGCGGAGCCGACTTTCTAAAATTCGTTCTTTCAACGCCGGTGTCCATCGACCCGAGGCGATGTTTTCCCCCGCCAAATGGATGACGGCCTGAAACCCTTCCAGAAGGTGCGGGTCCACCTGCCCCCGTTGGGGATCCCACAAAATCCGGGGCGCATGAACCGCGTCGGTGCGCGCCAACAGAGTCACCTCGTGCTTTTCTTTTTCCAATACACTCACCAACGCCCGACCGATTAAACCCGTCCCGCCCGACACAAGTATTTTCATAAGACCCCCGCATAACAGATGGGTTGCAGAAGAAATTTTACAATAATCAAAGATCGGGACCTCATAAAATGCATGGAATTTATAAAAAAATACTTGCAATTTAACCAAGAAGGGGCTATACTCTTCTTGAGGAAACCCCATTGAAAAACGCGGAGAAATTCAAGAATAGGATGGAATTATTACACGTCTACCGACGACAGGAATTGAAGGAAATGTCCACGTCGGTTGACCGTGACCTTAAAACGCTTGTCAGGCGCGGGGAAGTTTTGAAGTTGTCAGGAGGACTCTATTATCGTCCCCAAAAGAACGTTTTTGGTGTCACCCCACCGGAGGACCGAGAAATGGTTCGGGCATTCCTCAAAACCGATGACTTTCTTCTCTCTTCGAACAATCACTACAACCAGCTCGGGCTGGGGCTCACCCAGGTCTACAACGATTATAAAGTTTATAACCACAAACGCTCAGGAACGTTTATCTTAGGTGGTAAGCGGTTTGCATTCCGGCAGGTCCCCTCCTATCCCCAGAAAATCAGTAAAGAGTACCTCCTTATTGATCTACTGAACAATCTCAATGGTCTTCCTGACCGCACAGACCTTGTGCTTCATAATCTTCCCTTTCGATTACACGGGTTTGATCGGAGAATGGTGGAGGATTTCCTTAGTCGATATGGACGGCCCAGGGCCCGCGCGGTTCTGCGGAGAGCCTATGCCTAAATTTGTTCACGACCTATCTCAAGCCAAGTCGCTTTTTGAAGCGCTCGCGGCTGAAAAATCGATTCTCCCGATCGTGATTGAGAAAGATTACTGGGTCATGCATTGTCTTTGGGGCCTGCAACAGAACGACTTGAAATTCGAGATGAAGGGGGGCACGTCTCTCTCGAAAGGATGGGGATGCATTGAGCGTTTTTCGGAAGACATCGACATTCGTTTTGAAGCACCGGAAGATTTGAACCTCAAAGGGACGAAACCAATAAATATTGATGCCCGTCTCGCTTTCTTTGATACGCTGGCAAATAGAATTCAGGTCCCGGACATTCTCGTTGAAAGGAATCGCTCTTATGACGACGAGAAAGCCTACAATGGAGGGATCGGACTCAAATACAATTCACACTTTCTCTCGGTTCCAGGCTTGAAACCGGAAGTTCTGCTGGAGGTTGGCTTTGCTCGGACAGCCCCCCACGAGCCCCGAGATATCAGCAGTTGGGCCTTGGAAAGGGCCCTCGAGGCGAAGGCAAAAGTTTTCGACAATCGGGCCCGGGCGGTCCTTTGCTTCAATCCGGAATACACCTTCGTGGACAAACTTCAAACCATCTGTAAAAAATTTCGTCAATACCGAGATCGGAAAGAAGAGCGCGACCGCCCGCGCCAGTTCTTACGTCACTATTACGATCTCTTCAAGCTCCTGGAACTCGATCGGGTAAAATCATTTCTGAAAACATCGGACTACAACGCCTACAAAGCCGAAAAGATTCGCGGAAAAGACGCTATTGAATTCGATTCCCGGAGCGCCTTCCTCTTTCGGGACGAAACCATGAGGCACGATTTCGAGATCGAGTATGATTCGATGAACAGCCTTCTCCTCTCTCCCGGTCCCACTTTCAAAGTTATCATCGAAAGACTCAAGAAATTCAGCCCCTCGTTTTAGGAAGGGCCTCGCCCAAGAGAAATTCTATAATGTGCTCCTATGACCCTGGCTCCCATCGCGGCAATGGCGTGCATCGTTTTTTTGGCCGCTTACCTAATTTATGGCCGGATTCTTTCCCGGCTGTTTGGGCTTGACCGAAATCGGGTCACGCCGGCCCATGCCCTTCGGGACGGGGTGGACTATGTGCCGGCCAAGGGGCCGCCGTTAATGGCCCAACATTTTTCCGCCATTTCGGCGGCGGGCCCCATCGTGGGGCCGATCTTGGCGGGATTGTGGTTCGGATGGCTTCCGGCGCTCCTTTGGATCGTTTTCGGATCGATCTTCATGGGCGCCGTTCACGATTACACGAGTTTGGTGGGGTCCATTCGGCATAAAGCCGCGTCCGTAGCGGAAATAATTCGGGAACACGTGGGCGGCCGGGCCTACAAATTTTTTGTGGCGTTTGTGTGGCTCTCCCTGGTCTATGTCATCACCGCTTTTACGGACATCACCAGCGCCAGTTTTGTGGAACCCCATTACGGCGGAGGGGTGGCCACCGCATCGACTTTTTATCTTTTAATTGGCCTGGCGTTGGGATTGGCCTTGACCAAAGCCCGCGTGCCGCTCTGGCGGGCGACCCTGATCGCCTTGCCCTTGGTGGGCGTGGCCATTGCCTGGGGACAATCGTTCCCCCTGCGATTTCCAGACAGCGGCTGGATTCGACCCCAGCTCGCTTGGAACTTCATTATTTTGGGTTACTGTTTCATTGCGTCCCAGATTCCCCTCTGGCTCTTGGTCCAACCGCGCGGCTATTTGGGAGGATACTTTCTTTACGGCACGCTCTTGGCGGGAATCGTGGGACTCTTTTTGGGGGGCGATAAAATCCAATATCCCGCGACGCTCGGGTTCATGGGACAAACAGGGCGGCCCTCTTTTCCCCATGCTATTTGTGACGGTGGCCTGCGGCGCCTGCTCCGGGGTTCCATGGATTGGTGGGGTCGGGGACCACCTCCAAACAAATCGACGTGGAAACCGATTGCCGATTGGTGGGATACGGAGGGATGTTGCTTGAAGCCCTGGTGGCCGTGGTGGCTCTCTCCACACTCATGGTATTGCCCCTGGGAGACGCGTCCCTGGGGCTCGGACCCGATCGAATCTACGCGGCGGGGTTGGCGCGGTTCGTGGAACGGTTCGGCATCAATCCCGAAATCGCGCGAAACTTTGCTCTTCTCGCGTTCGCCACATTTATTTATGATACGTTGGACGTCACCACACGGTTGGGGCGTTACATGTTACAGGAACTGACCGGCTGGACCGGTGTCAAAAGCGGGATGGTGACGACGCTCCTCACCCTGGCGCTTCCCGCGGTTTTCGTGACGATCCGGATCGTTGACGTTTCGGGCAATCCCGTGCCCGCATGGAAAATGTTTTGGACCATTTTTGGCACATCCAACCAACTCCTGGCGGGCCTCACGCTTTTGGGCCTCACCGTGTGGCTGAAAGAACGCGGGGGACGCGTGTGGCTCGTCACCGCCCTGCCCATGGTGTTTATGATGGCCATGACGTTGTGGGCCCTGGGCCGAACCATCGCCCCCTGGGCCGCCACTCTCTTCACCCGACCCCACTGGGAAACCATCCCCGTGGTCGCGGTCGTCCTTAGCGGTTTGGCCGTTTTGTTGATTGTTGATTCCGTTCGAATCGTAAATAAAAAACAAAGGATTCCCCAATGATGTCCTCTTTCGACTTGAAACATACGCTTTTGCTGGGTTGGCCGATTCTCTCGGTTCTATTGGTGTTTTCTATTCTCACCGTATCCATCTTTTTTGAATGCCTGTCGCTCCACCAACGAATCCGAACCGACATATCAAAGGGAGACGGCGCCGAGCTCAAATCGCTGTTCAACCGGGCCGAACAGCGATTGGCCATCCTGGGAACGTTGGCCAACGCCGCCCCGTTTGTCGGCCTTTTGGGAACGGTGATCGGCATCATCCGGGCGTTTCACACGATCAGCCAAGCGTCGGGGTCCGGCGGAGGCATGGCCCTTGTGGCGGGTGGCATCTCCGAAGCGCTTTTCTCCACAGCCGCGGGTCTCGCCGTGGCCATTCCCGCCAGCATGCTGTTCAACTATTTCACTTTCAAAAACGAGAAATTGATGGAGACCGCGGGGATCGAATAATGAAAGTCCATCTGGGGTCCCACAAGAAAAAACACCTCATCACGGAAATCAACATGGTGCCGTTCATCGACGTGGTGCTGGTGCTGTTGATCATCTTTATGATCCTGTCGCCCTTCATCGCCCAATCCCAAATCCCCGTGAGCCTGCCCCGGGCCGCGGGCCAACCGGGAGACGACGACGCGCCCCTGAAAGTGAAGATCACGAAAGACGGCGATTATTATGTGGGTGACCAGCGCGTTCTCCGAAACAATTTGGCGGAAAAACTGACCCAGGACATCGCCCGCAACAACCGGCGCGCTGTGTTGATCGAAGCCGACCGGGACGTGTCGTTTAAGAACGTGGTGTTGGCCCTGGACGCGGCGCAGAAACTCAACGCCGTCAAGGTCGGGGTGGCGGTCCTTCCCACAGAGGACATCGACGCCGCGCCCCCGAAGAAATAACTTGACAAGTCGTGTGGGGGTGATCTTCCCGTGACCCGATACTTGGCTTACTCTTCTGTTCTACACGGATTGGCCTTTGGCACCCTTTTGCTTTTCCTCTCTTGGACCGACCGCCCCCAAGCCTATTACGGGTTTCAATTTTTAGGCGGACAGTCGGGGTTTGGAACGGGTCGGCTGGAACCCGCTCCCGCGCCGGCACCGACGAAAGAAGTGGGCCATCTCCCGGGGTCGGCCGCCAAAGAAGAAACGTTGCCCAAGTCGGACGATACCGATCGCGTGGCGATCGCGAAAAAAACAGCTTCAAAAAAAGAAACGGCCCCAACGGCCAAGTCCCCGGAGAAAAACCCAAAAAACAAAGCGGGAGAAAAGGGGGGGCGTGGCAACGCGGCGTTGGGGCACGGCGATTTTCAGGGATCCAAAACGGGGCCCGTCGGCGGTGTGGGGACGTCATTGGAAATCGGAGGGTTCGGACCCGGGGGAGCCGGAGGCGCGGGAAACCTGTTCCCCTATAAATGGTATGGCGAATTGGTCTATAAAAAATTATGGGAAGCCTGGGACAGAACCGACGCCGGAACCTTGGAATGCAAAGTGGCATTTAAAATTTTAAAAGACGGCAAGGTGCTCAATGTTAAAATTAAAAGCACCTCCGGCGATGCGCTCTTCGACATGAACGCCAAACGCGCCGTCCTCGTGGCCGCGCCGTTCCCCAAACTTCCCGACGGCTTTAAAGAAGAAGAACTCCCGATCCTCGTTCGGTTTCGGCTGCAATAGTCCCTTCTTAAAAAGGACCGCCGTTGTCGGGATTCCCTGGGTAAACCGGGATCCATCCTATCACCCTGCAAAAAATGGGCGGGGAGAGGGAGGAAAGAATCTTATTCCGGTTTTGTGGCACGGGCAAGATGCCCGTGCTACAACTGCCTTTGGTGGAAGCTTCTTAGAAGGGGTTGTAACAGTAGCTAAAAATTCGGGCTCACGGACTGGACCCCGGCTATCTTACAACGGCGATTTTGAGATGGGAGCGAAAAGAAGTGTCGTTGGACTTTCCCTGGACCAAACCGAAATAAATCCCGCTGGAAATGGGACCTGTCCAGACAAATTCATAGGATGTTTTATCCCCCGTGATCGAGAGGGGGATCAGTGCCCCCTTCTCCACCAGATGGCCCGAGGTATCGAATATTTTGACCTCCAAGGTGTCCAACTGAACACCTTCCACATGGACCACCGGGGTCGCACCCCCCACCGCAGGGTTCGGGTAGCAATACGCTTCGGCAATCCCCGCGGGAGAATTTACTCCCCGCACGATCACCGGCGTGGAGAGGGCTGACTCGTTACCAACCCCATCCAACGCCGAAACCTGGTACCGGTGTGTTTCCCCCGGATTCACACCGGTATCTTTAAATGAGGGTCCTTCCACCTGGGCAATTTTTCCCCGTCCCGATAGACCCTGTACCCGATCAACCCTGTGACCTGATCCGTTGAAGAATTCCATTTTATCTCCACCACATGCCCGAATTTGGCTGAAACTCCGCCTGGAGTTGTGGGAGGCTCACGGTCTTCAATGGGCTGGATACGGACGTGGGAGGAATCTGACATAAAGGGAATAGTCATCGAGACCCCCGATTCGACGGCCCCGCGAACCAGGCTCCCCCAAAAAGCGGTTCCAGCTAGAATAAAGAAAAGGTTTGATTTTACAGCTCGATTGTGTTTCATCTATTTTTTCCTCCCAGTTTGTTCCCTCACCCCAAACACATGCGACATCCCTGCCATTTCTCCCCCAAAAACTCACGTAAACCGTCGCCCCAGCGAAACCCGGGGCTTATTGGAGTTTATCGAGAAGGCGTCCGCATCTTGACAGGGTGGGTGCAAATGGTATTATTTCGGCAGTTCGGCTCCCAATGCGGTGGACCTCGTGTTGGGTTCTTAAAACGCGCCGGAACCGCGCCGTCTCGTTCCTTTAGGAGCGGGACGCTTTTTTTTGGAGTGGATGAATGATTAAAAAAATGAGGAACTGGGTCTTTGGGGCCCCTAAAAACCCACTTGACCCCCACGTTTTTCACAATGTTTCGTTAATAGCGTTTTTTGCTTGGGTTGGTCTGGGGGCGGACGGGTTAAGTTCGTCTTGTTACGGTCCGGAAGAGGCGTTCCGCGCCCTGGGCCCCTATTCCCACCTGGCCATCCCGCTGGCCATTGCGGTTGGACTTACCGTTTTTATCCTTTCCGCCAGTTATTCTCAAATTATCGAGGCGTTTCCTTCAGGGGGCGGCGGGTACCTGGTTGCCACAAAACTGATCGGCCCCATCCCTGGGCTTGTCTCCGGGGCGGCCCTGCTTGTGGATTACATCCTGACCGTCGCCATCTCGATCGCCTCCGGGGCTGACGCCATTTTCAGTTTTCTTCCCCCCCACCTGCTTCCCTACAAATTTGCCGCTACACTTCTATGTCTTGGGATCCTTGTGACACTCAATTTACGAGGAGTTAAAGAATCCATCGTTGTTTTGACCCCTATCTTCATCGTTTTTCTTGTGACCCATTTGATCATCATTACCTTTGGGATTTTCTCACACGGTTCGGAACTGCCCGGGTTAGTCGGGACAACCATGACAGAAACGCGGGAAGGCATTGGAACCATCGGATTTTTGGCAATGGCCGGGATCTTTCTACGGGCCTTTTGTTTGGGAGGCGGGACGTTTACCGGCATTGAAGCCGTTTCCAACGGACTCCAAATACTGCGCGAACCCCGCGTGGCCACCGGCAAACGCACCATGAAATATATGGCATTTTCCTTGGCTCTCACCGCCGGGGGAATACTCGTTGCCTACGTTCTAAACGGGGTGCACCACCAGGAAGGGCGCACCATGAACGCGGTTCTTATCCAAGGCCTGGTCAAAAACTGGCCGGGCGGACATTTGTTCCTTTTGATCACCTTGCTCTCGGAAGGAGCACTGCTTCTGGTGGCCGCCCAGGCCGGTTTTTTAGCGGGCCCGCGAACAATGTCGAACATGGCCATTGATAACTGGCTCCCCCGCCGACTCACGAACCTGTCGGACCGGTTGGTCATTAAGGACGGCATTCTTTTCATCGGGCTCGCGGCCATGGCGATGCTCCTCTACACCAAAGCCGCCGTCCGAATCCTCATCGTGATGTATTCGATCAATGTCTTCTTAACCTTTTCCCTGACCCAGTATGGCATGGTCCTTCATTGGTTAAAAAAACGGGGAGACGGATGGAAACGCAAAATATCGGTGAGTTTTATCGGGCTTGCCCTGACGTCGGGGGTGCTGGTGGTCACCTCCGTGATCAAGTTTCAGGAGGGAGGCTGGGTCACTTTGCTCATCACAGGCGCTCTCATTGGTTTCTGTTTCTGGGTGCATGCCCATTACCAAGCCACCGCAAAAGCGCTCCGCCATCTGGACGATATCCTCACCAACCTGCCCCTGCCGGAAGAACCGCCCGAGACAAAGAAACTTCCATCCAAACCCACGGCCGTCCTTCTGGTGAACGGGTATAACGGGATGGGCATCCACTCCCTCCTTTCAATCCACCGCCTGTTTCCCGGCCATTTTAAAAATTTCGTTTTCGTTTCTGTCGCTGTCATCGACTCCGACCGGTTCAAAGGAAAAGCCGAAATTGACAATCTCCGGGATTCCGCCCAGGCGGACCTGGACAAATACGTTCAGCTTTCCCAACGCATGGGACTTTACGCGGAATCGAAATTGATCCTTGAAACAGACGTCATCGATGGACTGGAACGCGTCTGCGAGCAAGTGTCCCAACAGTGGCCGAAACGGGTTTTCTTCATGGGCCAATTGGCTTTTGAAGGAGAAACTTTTTGGACCCGTTTCTTGCACAACCGCACATCCTTCGTGCTTCAACGTCGATTGTTGTTTAACGGCCAGCAAGCCGTCATCTTGCCCATCCGTGTGCGGCTGAAACAGGCGGTTCTGCCGAAATAGAAAAATTTTAAAGCCAAAGGGCAATGGCGCCCCCGGACAGGAGTGACCTATGGAATCCAAGGTAAATGAAGTTGTTGAAATATCTTCGGTCAAGTTTTTGGCGGGGTGTGCTTTGACCGCCGTGGCGGCCCTATTAGCGGGGTTTATAAAACCTCTCCCCGCAAGCCTGCTGGCGGCAGAGGTCCTGCTGACAATTTTGGCTCTTTTTGTATTCGGGTCCATTAAATATCGCATCGACAAAAATGCGCTCACCTTTGGCGCCGGGATTGTGATCACCGCCACCTTTTGGCCTATCTGGAAAGCCACCTGGGCGGCCAACGCAACCGCCGAAGGGGGAACGTGGGGGGGGCATATCCTCCACACCGCACAGCATTATCTTTTATCCCTGCACGGTTGGGATCAACTCGTTCACGCGGACACCATGCTCTTTATTTTGGGCCTCACATTTTTTGTGGCGGCCATTGCCCAAACGCGATTGTTGGAAACCGTGAGTTTCACGGTCTTGGATCAGGCCGGAGGTCGACTGGTGCCTACCGTGGCCGCCCTCACAGCGATCGTGGCCGCGGCCTCTGGCGTGTTGGACGGGGTGTCTATGATCGGCCTCATGATTCGGACGTTGGTGATTCTACTCTTCCTTGCCAAAGCCAAGAACGAACACGTGGTTTATGCGGTGATGGTGTCCACCGTGGTCACCACCGTTTGCGGCATGTGGCTGGCCTATGGCGAACCCCCCAACCTGATCATGAAATCCAACCTTCACCCCCATTTGGACAACACCTTTTTCCTTCGCTACTGCCTCCCCGCCGCTGTCGGTAGCTACGCCATCGTTTTCTGGAACATGAAAAAACGTCTGACCGGACGAACCGTGGACCTCCACAAACTCGATATTTTAGACCGCCATACAGCCGACGTGAGATTCCTCCAAGCGGTCCGACAGGGAAAGGTTATGACCGCCGTGGAGTTTGCGGAAACCCACGCAGAAACCCTCGGCACAAAATTCGAGCCTGTGATAAATCGTATTCACCAAGGCATCCCTTTTGGGGAAGCCTTGGTCAACGAGCATGTCTCAGCGGAAAAACGGATTCCGCTCCTGGCCGAATATTTGGACGAATCCCTGGCCCAAGACCTCGACAATTATTACGTCCACACTTTTGGCCGAAACGACCATCAGGCAGATGAATCCGCCCGCAGACTGGGAAACACGCTGGACGCAACCCGCCGACTCAGAAGAAGCGCCCAGTTTATAGGAGTCCTCTCCTTTGTTCCTTTTATAGGATTGCTGATCCTCCATGCGGTCAACCACAATGTTCCGCTTTTCCTGGCGTCTTTCGCCGGGTTTACCGTGGCGTTCCTGAGCATCCTACGGCACCGGAAAATCCGCACCCTCGCGTTGCACGATGGTTCACATGAATTCAAGGAGTATCTCTTCCTTCTTCCCCTCTTTCTATCCATCACTCTCCTACAGAAAACAGGGTTCTTCGACCAGCTGGCTCACTTTATACAATCGGGAGTGGAAAATTATGGAAAAACCTCCATGGCGCTCGGACAATTCGCCTTCGCCACAGTTCTTTCGGCCCTCCTGGACAACAACGTGGTCGCCGATTTCCTGGGGCGTGCGCTTAAAAACCTCGACGTGGTGCTGATCCACTTGTTCGCCATGGCCCAGATTGCCGGATATGCGTTGGGGGGATGCTGGACCCACATCGGGTCCGCCCAATCCGTTGTCGCGTATGCATTCGTCCACAAAGAAATCGACCACCGTTTTACCCCCTTTCAATGGATCAAAGCCATGACCCCCGTGATCCTCCAAATTGCGGTTTTCATGACAATTTTGATATTCGTGCAATCGAAACTCTCGGCATGGCTTCACTGACATTCGTCCGCCGTCCGACGAAATACTTTGATCGACTTTTTATTCGAATCCTGTGATCCAACTTCAAATTCCGGGTATAAGATCTCACAAACCGGGTTGTTCCCCCTTCCTGAAATCACCGCTCCTTTAGGCTTTTTGACCGCCCCCTTGACGGGAGAGGATTCCCCGGGCATAGTATAAGACCATGCTGAGAGACAAAATAGTTCGGCGGCTGGCGGGGTGGATCACGGGCCATCGGTGGATCGTGATGTCCTTCACGACAACGCTGGGCGTCGTCCTTCTCCTCCAGCTCCCCCGCGTCCAATCCAAGACCGATGTAGACGTTTTTTATATTCCTACGAACGAGGACTTCATCCTTCATAAAACCATCGAAAAACTTTATCGACGCAATGAATTTTTCTCCATTCTCTACAAAGACAAAAACTTATTTTCCCCTGACCGCCTGGCCGATCTGGCGGCAATGACCGAGGCCCTAGAGGCTTTACCCGATATCGATGAAATCATCAGCCTCGCCAACATTAACGACATGCGGGGGACCAACGACTCCTTCATCGTAGAACCGTTTCTTCATGACACGCCCACAACCCCGGACGGATTGGATCGGCTCCGCCAGCGGGCGATGGACAAGCCGCTCTACAAACGGCGTTTGATCTCAGAAGACGGAACGACCACCGCCATCGGCGTTTTTCTTCCCCACAGCGCGGACGGAGACCTTCGGCGCCGTGTGCTCGCCGGCGTGGAAACCGCTTTGGCCCCCTATCGCGCCCGCGGATACCAATTTCATCTGGTTGGGTGGCCGGTGATGAACGTCCGATTGGTTGAGTTCATGAACCAAGACATGTCGCGTTTCCTCCCGTACACGCTGATTCTCGCTTTAGGGATGATTTGGTTTGTGTTCAGGAATGGGCGGTTGCTGTTCCTCTCCGGTCTGGGGGTGGTTTTAACCGTTTCGGCCACTCTCGGGTTTGCTGGATGGGTGGGCCTCCCCATCAACAACGCCTCCATCGCGGCCTTTCCCATCGTGATGGCATTGGCCCTGTCGGATTTGGTCCATCTTTTTTCCCACCTCGACCGAAAGGTTTTATCCCAATTCCCCGACCGAACGGCGGCGTTGACCCATGTGTTGGAACAGATCCTCTTCCCGTGCCTGTTGACAAGCGTCAACACCGCCATTGGATTTTTGTCTTTCTCGTCCAACCAAATTCCAGCCGTTCGCGAATTCGGTTGGTTGGCGGCCTCCGGCATGATGTTCGAATTTCTCTTCACGTTCGGCCTTGTGGCGCCGCTCCTGCTTTTCTTTAAACCGGAGCGGGTCTACCGGAAATCCGTGGACCACGCCCGTCATGAGATCCCCCGCCTGGTGCAATGGGTCCACGGACTGGTTCTGCGTCGGCCCGTGGGGACGTTGATCGTTTGCCTGTTTGCCCTGACCTGGGGCGGTTGGCAGTCCCGCCACGTGCAGGTGGAAACGGACCTGGTGAAGTTTTTCCCCTCCCACACCCCTGTCCGCCAAGACATGGAATTCACCAATAAAAATCTCGGGGGAATTCAAACCCTCAATGTCGAGTTCTCTTCGGAGCGAGAGGCGTTTAAAGACCCGGACCGGCTGGCGGCCTTGGCTCGGCTTGAAACGGCGCTGGAGACCGTTCCCGGAGTAGATCAAGTGATTTCCGTTGTGGATTATTTTCGGGAAATGAACAAAGCCTTTCACGCGGAAGATCCCGCCTACGACCGGCTTCCTGACAGCCGGCGACTCTTAGAACAATATCTCCTGCTCTATAATGCCGACGATTTGGATGAGGTGGTCACTCCGGGCTTCGATCGGACCCGCCTGTGTCTACTTCTCAAAGAGACCAGTTCCCAAAAAAATGCTGTGACGCTCAAACGCGTCAAGGAATTGATTGCGGACAACCCTGTCCCCGGGGCGCACCCCGTCGTTGTCGGCAACGCAGTCAATCTCGTCAACTCTACCGGCGTCATGGTAGGCGACCAACTTCGCAATATTGGCCAAGCGGTGGGAAGCATTTGGCTGGTCATGGTGGTGGTGCTTCGGTCCGTGGGACTAGCCACCCTCTTTTTGGTGCCGAACCTTTTTCCCATTGTCCTGAACTTCGGAATCATGGGGACTTTCGACATTCCCATTGACACCGGGACCGCTCTCATCGCGGCATCGGCCTTTGGAATTATTGTGGATGACACCGTCCACTTTTTTACCCGCTTCGCGCAACGCCGACAACAAGGATGGAGTTACGACCACGCGCTTAATGAGGTGACCGGTGAAAAGGGCGAAGCCGCCCTCTCCTCCTTTTTAATTTTGTCCATGGGATTCGGGGTCCTGACCTTGGGCCACTTTGTCCCAGTGATCCGTTTCGGAATGTTAAACATCCTGGTCTTGACCACAGGGATGTTCGGGGATATGTTCTTTCTAAAATCAATCATGGGGATCGGCAGGCGGTGGATCCATTGAACCCGGATCGAGTTTAAAGGAGAAAAAATGCGTAAAATACCGCTCTATCAACTTCTGTCCGCTTATGCTGTGTTAGGAATTTGGGCGGGAGCATCGGGATTGATCTCATGGCTTCTCGTTCACCCCTGGGATGGGGCCAGTCCTTTAATATATTTCGCCGCCTTCGCTTTGGCCTGGGTGATTGTCGGCATGGGTCTCCATCGAACCCTGATGACTTTTTTTCCTCTTCTGGAAGGGGAGGTTCCACCAGGATCCCGGCAGGAGTTCATCTACCACGTGTTCTTTTGCCATTTTGGTTCTTCCTCATTTATCCGCTGGCCACATGTAAATTAATCCCCATTCCACTCACTCGGATATTCTTTATTTGTTTTGGGGCACGCCTGGGCCAAAACAGTTACCCCAGCGGGAGCATGATTTTTGATCCGCGTTTCGTCACGGTGGGGAACAATGTGATAATGGGATTCCATTCCTGCCTAATCCCGCATGCCCTTGAGGGAGAGAACCGCCTTTCGCACAAGGCCATCCGGATCGGAGACAACGCGGTGATCGGGGTCAACGCGGTGATCCTGGGAGGCGTGACGGTGGGGGAAGGCGCCGTGATCGCGGCGGGGACGGTGGTCCTCAAATCCACGGTAATCCCCCGCGGGAACTTTGGGGAGGCCTGCCCGCCCGCCGTATCGCCTCAGTCGAAAAATCATGCTGACAGCGGTGATCCTGGCAGGGATGTTGGTGTTTTTGGCGATGATCTGGGTTTTATTGACCCAACCGCTTTTTCCGAAAGTGCCGGCCCGTCTGCCGGTCCTCGCCGTTGATCCCGCCCGGTTAAGGGCACACGTTGAACATCTCTGCCAATGTTCTCCCCGCCATGCCTTGGCCCCAGGATTGGAACACGCCGCCCGTTACGTGAGGGACCAATGGACGGTGTCCGACCTTCCCGTGGAAGAACACACCTTTGACCTTAACGGCCGGACCTACCGCAATTTCCTCGTTTCTTTCGGACCTCGCACGGAGGAACGCGTCGTCCTGGGAGCCCATTACGATGGACGCGACGATACCCCCGGAGCTGACGACAACGCCAGCGGGGTGGCCGTCCTCCTTGAATTGGCCACGTTCTTTCGGGCGACCTCGCTAAAGACCCGGGTTGACCTCGTGGCTTACACGCTTGAAGAAATCAATCCCGGCCTCTTACCGCTCCAAGGGAGCACAATCCACGCCCAAACCCTCCAACAGGAAGGGGCACGGGTAAAAATGATGGTGTCGTTGGAAATGCTCGGGTATTACGACGATCGTGTCGGGAACCAACACTACCCGTTGCCATTCATGAAATGGCTGTATCCCCGCCGGGGAAACTTCCTTTCCCTCGTGGGATCTCTTCGAGAAACGCGGTGGGTCTATCGCTTAAAACGCGTGATGCGCCGTGCCTCGCCTTTGCCCATTTACAGCATGACCGCGCCCCGTTGGGTCCACGGCATCGAACATTCCGATCATCAAAGTTTTTGGAACGCGGGGTATCCTGCCGTCATGATCACCGACACGGCCTATCTCCGAAATCCCAATTACCATCGCCCCACCGATACCCCCGACACACTGAATTATCCCCGCATGGCACACGCCGCCGCGGCCGTGTACGCCGCGGTGGTTGCCCTGACCGAGAAATAGATAAAGCGACTTTGTAGGGTCAAAGGCCGCCGCTGAGATGACGGCACCCCCCCCGCAAGAATTCACCCCCCAAAAATAATCCTTGACATTTTTTATGGATATGGTAGAATGGATTATCGCGACACGTTGATGTGCCGTTAACTAAAATGGACAAAGATGGTCCTTCCTTTTTTTGGGGGAGGATTTTTTTTTGTCCCTGACCTTCCAAGACGAAGCCGTCTTTCCTAAAGAATAAAATCAAATAACAGGGCGATTTATCGCTCTATTTACTGGAGGAACTTATGCTGTGTAAAATAAAACGTTGTCTTTGGCGTGGAAGTCTTTTCGCGCTCTTGACCTGGGGCGCCGGACTAACACCCGCCGTCCTTCGAGCGGAGGAACCCACCCCCGCTGTGACAGAAGCGGTTGCGGTGGCCGATCCGGCCCCGGCCATGGAATCGCGTCTAGCCGCCATTGAACAAGGGCTCACCGACCGAAAAGTCGTCTCCGACACCCTCTGGGTCCTCCTCACGGCCTTCTTGGTGTTTTGGATGAACGCCGGGTTCGCCTTGGTGGAATCGGGCATGTGCCGCGCCAAAAACGCCGTCAACATCCTCTCCAAAAACTTCATCGTCTTCGCCGTCAGTTCCCTGGCCTTTTACGTCTTAGGCTGGGGTGTCATGTTCGGCGACGGCAACGGGTTCATGGGATTGAAAGGCCTGTTCATGATTTCCGGGGCGGACAACAGTCCCGCCACGGGGTCGGCCTATTCCGGCGTCTATAACGCCATCAACTGGACGGGCGTTCCGCTTTCCGCGAAATTCTTCTTCCAATTGGTGTTCGCGGGCACGGCGGCCACCATCGTCTCCGGTTGCGTCGCGGAACGAATCAAATACGTCAGCTTCATCGTCTTCAGCGCCCTCCTGGTGGGCATCGCTTATCCCATCACCGGCCACTGGATATGGGGCGGCGGATGGTTGGCCCAGAAAGGTTTCTGGGACTTTGCCGGATCCACCGCGGTTCACACCGTGGGCGGCGTGGCGGGCTTGGCCGGGATTTTGATCCTGGGCCCCGCATCGGGAAGTTCCGTCCCGACGGAACCCCCAACGCCATCCCGGGCCATAACCTGACCTCCGCGACCCTGGGGTGTTTGATCCTTTGGCTCGGCTGGTTCGGGTTTAACCCCGGATCCACCATGGCGGCCGATGCCGGCGCCATCAGCCACATTCTGAACACCACAAACTTGGCCGCGGCCGCGGGGCTTTTGACCGCAACGCTCACCGCGTGGTTGGTTCTGGGAAAACCCGACCTGGGCATGACCATCAACGGCTGTTTGGCCGGATTGGTGGCCATCACCGCCCCGTGCGCCTACGTAACTTTGCCCGCCTCTATTCTGATTGGGGGAATTGGCGGCGTACTGGTGGTCTTTGCTGTGTTGTTCTTTGATAAGATAAAAATCGACGACCCCGTGGGCGCCTTGGCCGTGCACTTGACCAACGGTATTTGGGGCACCCTCGCCGTGGGCCTGTTCGCTGTGGACAAAATCACCGGCGTCGGGACCGGCAACGGTCTCTTCTACGGGGGCGGATTCAAACTCCTGGGCGTTCAGTTCCTGGGATCCGCGACCACGATCCTGTTCACGCTCGCAGTCTCGATCGTCTTCTGGTTGATCGTGAAAGCCGTGATGGGTCTCCGGGTCAGTCGCGAGGAAGAAATCCGCGGTCTCGACATCGGGGAACACGGAATGGAAGCCTACGCTGGATTCCAAATCTACATGACGGAATACGGCTTGGCCCCCGCCGGTGAAAGCGGTGAATCAAAACCCGAGCCAAAATTGGCCGGGTCCGGGAGGTAATCATCCATGAAACTTATTATTGCCATGGTTCAACCGCACAAAGTGGCGGAGGTCAAAAAAGCCCTGGACGACGCCCAGATTCACCTCATGACGGTGTCCAACGTCCTGGGGTCTGGGCGACAGAAGGGCTACACAGAAAGCTACCGCGGCGCGAAGTATGAAGTGAACCTCCTAAAAAAGGTCCGCTTTGACATTGCCGTGAACGACGAGTATGTCGAACCCTGCATCGCGGCCATCACCAAGGCCGCGCGGTCCGGGAACATCGGCGACGGAAAAATCTTCGTGGTCCCCCTCGAAGAAGTGGTCCGTATCCGCACGGGAGAAAAAGGCAAAGCCGCCATCGGCTAACCGTTCCCAACGTTTCACCTGAAAGGGCGGGGGTCCTTGACCCCCGCCCTTTCTCTTGTATAGCGGTAAATAATATTTGCCAATATGACATTTAAGTGGTAAATATTATGTACCACTATGAAATTGATCTTCCGAGACATTTTGCTGGAAAAGGAATTTGCGCTTCCGTTGACATATGTTCCACGGGCGCAGGCGTTCACGCTTCTTCCGCGGAAGGCGTTGGCCGTCATCGGCGTCCGCCGGTGCGGAAAAACGACTTACCTCCGGCAAATCTGGGACACGCTCTTACGCCAAAACAAGGGGCGGCCGGACCACCTGATCTACGTTAACTTCTTTGATGAGCGCCTGTTTGGGCTGAAGGCCGCTCAACTCCATGAACTTCTTGATGCCTACTATGAACTTCACCCAGCGATGGGTGAGCGGGAGACACTATCCTTCTTCCTGGATGAGATTCAGACGGTCCCGGGCTGGGAACGCTTCGTCGACCGGCTCCTGCGTGCCCGTCACCAGGTCTTTTTAAGCGGCTCCTCCGCAACGCTCTTGAGCCAGGAACTTGCCACAGCGATGCGCGGGCGTTCGCTCAGCATCGAGATGTTTCCTTTCAGTTTTCGGGAAATTTTGACGGCAGAAAATCTGGAGTGGCGCACCCCGGGGGCTCGGGATCGTGCTGTATTGCGGTCAAGGCTTCGAACCTATCTTCAGCAGGGGGGATTTCCAGAAACGCTGGGAGTCACACCTCCGGTTCGTCGGCGCCTGCTTCAAGATTATGTCGATACGGTTCTTTTGCGGGACATTATTGAGCGCCATAATCCTTCCGATCCTTCCGCCATGACACATCTGTCCCACCTGCTTATGAATCAGGCGGGAGCGCTCTTTACCTTGAACAAAACCTGTGAACGATTAAAAGGCCAGGGATTGAAGGTCAACAAACCGGAAATCTCGCGAGCGTTGGATTGGTTTCACGACAGCTATCTCTACTTCTCCGTTCCGATTCTGTCTCAATCCGTCCAGGCTCGTTCAGTGAACCCTAAAAAACTCTACTGCATCGATCCAGGAATGGTGTTCCACCACAGCGCTGGCCTGTCGGATCAATGGGGCGCCTTACTGGAAAACACGGTATTTCTTCATCTGCGGCGAACTTCGGAATCTATTTATTATTTCAGGGACTCCCACCAACGGGAAGTGGACTTTGTCGTCCCGGGAAAGGGACGCTCGCTCGCCCTCGTTCAAGTTTCTATTTCGCTAAAATCTCCTAAAACCCGGGAACGGGAAATTCAGGCGCTCTTGTCCGCGATGGCCGCGCTCTCTCTTCAGGAAGCCACTTTGGTCACGCTGGATGAAGAAGAAGAAATCCGGATAACAGGCAAACGCATTCACGTCCGTCCTGCCTGGTCATATTTGCTCGAAAAATAGGAGAATACGTTCCATGGACGTCCTCATCCTCTCCCGTCTTCAGTTTGCGCTGACCATCATGTTTCATTACCTCTTCCCCCCGCTCGCCATCGGGCTGGGAGCGCTGATGGTTTTCATGGAAGGCATGTATTTAAAAACCAAGGACCCACAGTATGAATCCATGGCCAAGTTCTGGACGCGGATTTTCGCCGTCAACTTCGCCGTGGGCGTGGCCACGGGGATCGTCATGGAATTCCAGTTCGGGACCAACTGGGCCAATTATTCCCGCTTTGTGGGAGATGTGTTCGGTTCGGCTCTGGCGGCGGAAGGGATCTTTGCTTTCTTTCTGGAATCGGGGTTTTTGGCGGTGTTGGTCTTCGGTTGGGACAAGGTGTCCCCCCGAATGCATTTCTTTTCGACCGTGATGGTGTTCCTTGGATCGATCTTTTCATCAATTTGGATCACCGTGGCCAACAGCTGGCAACAGACGCCGGCGGGTTTTCATATCGTGGGCGAGGGTCTGACCGCCCGGGCGGAAATCACCGACTTCTGGGCCATGGTCTTTAATCCCTCCAGCATAGACCGGCTGGTCCACGTGTGGTTGGGCGCCTTCTCCATGGGCGGGTTTTTCGTCATGAGTGTGACGGCCTATTACATCTTAAAGGGCCGCCACCTGGACATCTCCAAGAAAGCGTTTACGGTCGCGCTCCTCCTTGCCACACTCTCCAGCTGGGGCCAGCTTCTTTCCGGCCACCACCAGGCCCGCGTGGTGGCGGAACATCAACCGGCCAAGCTAGCCGCCTTTGAGGGCCATTTTAAAACGGGCGATGGGGGAGCCCCGCTTTTCATAGTGGGACATCCGGACACAAAAACAGAAACCACCCAAGGCATCGCCGTTCCGGGACTCTTGAGTTTCCTGATTCACGGTGATTTGAATAAACCGGTGACCGGCTTGGATAAATTCGCCAAAGAGGACCGTCCCCCCGTGGCAATCACATTTCATTCCTATCACGTGATGGTGGGTCTTGGATTTTTCATGATGGGCCTGACGGGCCTGGCCGCCTGGTTGAGAATCCGGGGACGGCTGTTTGAGCAAAGGGGGCTTCTCTGGATGTTTGTCTTCGCTGTCCTGGCCCCCGTGGCCGCCAACCAATTGGGCTGGGTCGCCGCCGAGGTGGGGCGCCAACCGTGGATTGTTTATGGTCTCCTGCGCACCGCCGACGCGCTTTCGCCCGTGGTGCGGGCGAACCAAGTGTTGGGCTCGATCCTTATGTTCGGCGTGATCTACACATTGCTTTTTGCCGTTTGGATTTCGGTTGTTGATCACAAGATCAAACAGGGCCCGGAAGACATGCCGTTTTCACCCGCAGAGACCCCCCACGGGTTTCTCCATACCGCAGGGAACCTAAAAGCGGGGGGCTCATTGACGGAAGGAAAAGACTAAATGGACCTAAATATTTTTTGGTTTGTCTTACTGGGCGTTTTGATGGCCGGTTACGGCATCTTGGACGGATTTGATTTGGGGGTGGGCATCCTCCATCCCCTCGCCAAAACCGACGATGAGCGACGGATCTTCATGAACTCTATTGGTCCTTTATGGGATGGCAATGAGGTGTGGCTGGTCACGTTTGGCGGCGCGCTCTTTGCCGCGTTCCCCCGCGCCTATGCGACGATGTTTTCGGGCCTTTACACCGCATTTATGTTGTTGGTTCTTTGCTTAATCCTTCGGGCGGTCTCCATGGAGTTCCGAAG
>JADKCG010000012.1 GCA_016714745.1 Elusimicrobiota bacterium
ACTTCTTTGCCATACCCTCCCAAATTGCGTTCGCGGATCCCCATGGTGTATTTGGTTTCCGCGCCGGACCCCGAGACCCCGATGAACGGCTCGGTGGTCCAGGTGTCTTGGGATTCCACAATCACATCAACTTTCCCCGGTCCGACCGGAACGGGCCGCACATGAACATCCCTCAGTCGGAGAATTTTCCGAAGCGCGCGTTCGGTTTCTTTCGCGATGTCGGGATTGAACAAATCGCCTCGTTTAAAGAGCAGTTGTTGGCGAATGGTCCGGTCTTTCGTTAGGAAATGCAAATGGTTAATGGTCCGGTAAGCCCATTTGTTTTCCGACGGAACGGAAGTGTCGAAAATTTGCCGTTTCAAGATGTGGATGTTTTCGATTCGGTATCCGTTATACGAGGGGGTGCGCGGGGCCCCCGCCCCCGGGTGTGTCAGGAATAAGGTGAAGGCCATGGAAAGAAAGCCCCTGCGCCAAGAGGGGTGGTGCCAAAGAAGGGTCATATCCTTTTAGTATAACGATTTTCAATCTTTCGTCCAGTGATTTCCGCAACGTCGGGACGTTGTCACTCGGGGTGCGATCTGATAATATCGGGGCCATACCGTTTTGAAAGAGAGGTCGCCATTATGTCCGGTCACAGCCGATGGGCAGGAATCAAGCATAAAAAAGGGTTGATCGACGCGAAGAAAGGGAAAACGTTCACGCGCATCGTCCGCGAGTTGACGATCGCCGCACGATCGGGCGGGGGGATTCCCGACAACAACCCTCGGTTAAGGAAAGCCATTGAAGACGCTCGGGCCGCCAACATGCCGTCCGACAACGTAAAGAAGGCCATTCAGCGCGGCACGGGGGAAATCCCCGGAATGACGTTTGAGGAAGTGAGTTACGAGGGGTATGGCCCCGCGGGGGCCGCTGTTTTTTTTACCGGCACCACCGACAATAAAAATCGTACCAGCTCGGAAATCCGCAAGATTTTTTCGTCCCATGGGGGAAACATGGGCGAGTCCGGTTGTGTGGCCTGGATGTTCCAAACCAAAGGCCAGATCATCGTCGATAAGTCCGCCTGGAAAGACGAGGACAAATTGATGACCGTCGCCCTCGACGCCGGCGCCGAAGACATTAAGTCGGAAGACCCGGACGTTTTTCAAGTTCTCACCGCGCCTTCCGATTTCGATAAAGTGAAGGCCGCCCTTGAGGCCGTCCCCATTCCTCTTTCTTCCGCCGAAGTCACTTTTGTTCCGTCGACGATGACCCCGCTGAAGGCCGGAGCGGCCCGGCAAATGGAAGCGTTGCTGGAAGCGCTGGAAACCAACGATGACGTCAAAGACATCTACACCAACGCCGACATCGAGCCTGAGAGTGCGGCCTAGGACGTTCGTTTGTCCCGTCCGATGAAAATCCTTTCGCGGCGCACGTTTTTTAAATCCCCCCTCCCCCCCCTTTTTCAAAGGGGGGGAGGCAAGCCTTTCGCCCGGTGTTCCCCCCTTTGCAAAGGGGGGCCAGGGGGGATTTTCCTCTTCATTTCAGATGGGTGTTGTCATTATTGAAAGTTCTGGGGGTTGATCCTGGCCTGGGGACCATCGGGTGGGCGGTGCTGGAAACCGAGGGGCGTGAAACCTATCGTGTGTGGGGCTACGGGGTGATCGAAACGCCCCGGGCACGGCCCTTGGCGGAACGAGTGTTGTTCCTCGCCCAAGCCCTGCGGGTGATCATCGAGCGGGAACATCCGGAGCAGGCCGCCGTTGAAGATCTGTTCATCGCCAAGAACAGCCGAACCGCGGCGTCGGTGGGACATGGCCGGGGAGCGATCCTGCTTACTTTGGCGGAGGCGGGTCTTCCCATTCACGAATACAATCCGCGCCAGGTAAAAGTGGCGCTCACCGGCTATGGTGCCGCGGATAAATCTCAAATGCAAACCATGGTTCAACGGCTCCTGCGACTGAAATCAATCCCCAAACCCGACGATGCCGCCGACGCGCTGGCCATCGCGCTCTGTCACATCAATTCCGCTTCTTACACCGCGGGGGTCGCCCGGTGATCGTTTCTCTGCGCGGCCCGCTTTTAGAACGGACGGAAGAAGGCTGTGTGGTGGAAGCCGGCGGGGTCGGCTATGGGGTGGCTCTCTCCACCTCTTCGGCCCTTCGACTGCCCCCGGTGGGAGAAGAAATTCGACTTTTGATTGTGGAGTCCGTGGCCATGTATGGGGGGGCCACGGCCCTCTATGGTTTTTTGACCGATCAGGAAAAACAAGTGTTTCTGGTTTTAAAGGAAAATGTTCCTGGGACCGGCGCGAAAAAAGCCTTGGAACTTTTGGACAAAGCGGCCAAGTCCTTCGCCGAATTCCGTCGTGCGGTGATGGAGAAAGACGTCAAGACGCTCGTGGCGATGTTTGCTTTTACATCGAAAACGGCGGAGAAACTGGTGGCCGCGCTCCAGGGGAAAATGGACGCGCTCTCGGTGTCCGGCGGTTCCGCCGCGATGGAATCTTCTTCCGCTTTTGAAGAGTCCGTGGCCGGCCTGGTCAGCCTGGGCTATCGTGAATCCTCCGCCCGTCAAGCCGCCCAGTCCGCACGGGACGTTCTGGGCGGCCGCCCCACGTCACAAGACATCTTGCGAGAATCGTTAAAGCACTTAGCGGGGCGCGGATAACATGGATTCAGACGAACGCACACTCACGCAACACCCCTTGCCCGAGGATCAAACCTTGGAGTTCACTCTCCGTCCCCAGAATCTGGACGAATTCGTTGGTCAAGACAAGCTTAAGAAAAACTTAAAAATATTTATTCAAGCCGCGCAAAAACGAAAAGAACCTCTCGACCACGCGCTTTTTTCGGCCCCCCCGGGGCTCGGCAAAACCACCCTCGCCCACATCATCGCCAAAGAACTCAACGTGGGACTGCGCCAAACCTCGGGCCCGGTTTTGGAACGGGTGGGCGACCTGGCGGCCCTTTTGACGAGCTTAAAAGAGGGGGACATCTTTTTTATCGACGAAATCCATCGACTCAACCATTCGGTGGAAGAAGCCCTTTATCCCGCTATGGAAGACTTTTCACTCGACATCATCATTGGCCAGGGGCCCTCGGCCAAAACCATCAAATTGCCTTTACCTCGATTTACGTTGGTGGGCGCCACCACCCGCGCCGGTCTGTTAACGGGCCCGCTCCGGGAACGGTTCGGCATCATTGCGAACCTGGAATATTATGATGAGACGGAGCTGGCGGCCATTGTTGTCCGCTCGAGCCGGTTGTTGAACGCGCCAATTGAGCCGGAAGCGGCGAGAGAGATCGCCCACCGATCCCGGGGAACCCCCCGGATCGCCAACCGCCTTCTTCGACGAGTGCGCGATTTCGCGGATGTGGAAACCGGCGGGCGCGTGACCCACGCGGTGGCCCGTCGCGGCCTGGACGCCCTGGAAGTGGACCACGCCGGGTTGGATAATATTGATCGCAAGATACTGACCGCCATGATCACGAAATTCGGCGGCGGTCCGGTGGGCGCTGATACGGTCGCGGTGGCGGTGAGCGAACAGAGGGACACCCTGGAAGACGTCTATGAACCGTTCCTGATTAAAGCGGGATTTCTCGCTCGCACGCCCCGGGGACGTGTGGTCACGCCCTTGGCCTATCAGCATCTCGGTTTGCCGCTCCCCGCGGCGCCCCAGCCCACCCTCTTCGGCCAATGACTCCCGCTTTTCCTTCTCCCCTCTGTGGGAGAAGGTGGCCCGGAGGGCCGGATGAGGGGGAGTGACGGGGAAGTGGTGGCACCTTGATGTTCGAATATTTTATCTCACCATCCTGATTGCTCTTTATCCTTTTCCGGTTTTCGCCGCCCGCTCCCCGCTCATTCGCATCGGGTTGAACGATTCTACGCCCTCGGTCACATTGGGGTTCGGAACCTATCGGCTCACCGGAATTGTTTCCCGCCGGAAACCGAACTATAAAGAAGCCGTCAAAATACTCCCATCGAAACACGGTTTTATTGTGAATAAGGAACGGTGGGGGAAATCCATCACCATCGAACCTTCCGATCGCAACGGGGTTGTCGTCATCAACAATAGGCCTTTTCGAGGGGCCATTGAGCTGAAACGCAAGGGCGCTGGAATCCGAATCATCAATCGACTTTCGGTGGAAGATTATGTGCGCGGGGTCTTGCAGATGGAAACCTCAGACAAATGGCCGACCCAGGCGCTCCAAGCCCAGGCGGTGATCAGCCGGACTTATGCCCTTCGCAATCGACGGCGGCATGGCCGGTCCGGCTATGATTTTTGTTCCCAACCTCATTGTCAAACCTACGGGGGCGCGGCCGCGGAACGTAAAGCCACCGACGCCGCGGTTCAGCGAACGCGCGGCGAAGTGTTGGTGGACCGAAAGAAAAAACTGGCCAGCACGGTCTATCATTCCTGTTGCGGCGGTTCCACGGAATCGGCCGAAAATGTGTGGGAACACGGGGGTCAGCCGTATTTAAAAGCCACCCACTGCCCCTGGTGCAAAGGCAGTCCTCGGTTCAACTGGGTGGCCAAAGTTCCCTATGGGCTTGTGGACGAACGGATCCGGTCAGCGGGGTTCCCCATCGGTGGAGTTCGTGCCATCGGCATTTTGAGTCACACGCCGTCAGGCCGGGTTTACAAACTTCGGGTCTACGGAGAAAAAGGGACCGAGGACATTTTGGCCAATCGGTTTCGAAACATTGTGGACCCCGCTCTGATCCGAAGCACATTCTGGTCCGGGATCTCCAAATTGGATGGCGCCTGGCAAATTCACGGGCAAGGCTGGGGTCATGGGGTGGGCCTCTGTCAGTGGGGTATGAAAACCCTGGCCGACAAAAACATGTCTTATGGTCAAATCCTTCGTTTCTATTATCGAAGCGTGGAGGTCATCGATTGGGAAGAATAGGGGGCCGCCGTTCCATGAAGTCCCTAGGGTTTCCAGAGATTCCGGCGGACCGTATTGCTCAAACACCATTGGCCGAACGCGATCAAGCCAAACTCATGGTGTTAAACCGCAAAGACGGAACGCTGGCTCACCAGCGTTTTTACCATTTGCCGGACTATTTGTTCCCCGGGGACGCCCTCGTTCTTAACGATGTGCGGGTATTGCCGGCCCGGCTTTACGGAAAAAAACCAACCGGTGGGCGAGTGACGGTCCTTCTGCTGGCACGGTTTCCGGGAGAAGGGCCAGACCGTTGGACAGCGCTCGTCACCCCGCGCCCCCGTGTCGGATCGGATATTTTTTTCCCAGACAATCTGCAAGCGAAGGTCGTGGGCGATTGCGCCGATGGCGAATGGGAATTGGTGTTTTCCGAACCGGTCGACCCTGTTTTATCCCGATGGGGCCGCATGCCGCTTCCCCCTTACATCAAACGCACGCCGGACGCAAACGCCGAAGATCTGGCCGCCTATCAAACCGTTTATTCGGTCGATAAAATCACCATCCCATCAGAAAATAAACAAAAGAATTTCGTTCTCCCCTTGAGGGAGGGCAGGGTGAGGGATTTCGTAAAGGGGGAAGAACATCGTCCTGTTCCCCAAGGCGCCGTGGCCGCTCCCACCGCCGGCCTCCACTTCACGCCCGAGTTGTTGGAAACGATCAAACGAAAAGGGGTCCGCGTCAGTTTTTTAACCCTATGGGTCGGCTGGGGAACATTTCGCCCCATAGCGACGGACGATTTCCGAGCGCATCGCATGCTTCCCGAACCCTACCGCATCCCACTCAAAACAGTGGAGGATGTTTCCGCCGCCCGCCAAGAAGGCAAAAAGGTTTGGGCCGTGGGCACCACCGCCGTCCGAGCTCTCGAATCCGCCGCCGACCGGGACGGCGCGATCAAGGCCGGCACCGGCATCGCGACGCTCTATATTACCCCCGGCTACCCCTTTCGTGCCATCGACCATCTCGTCACAAACTTTCACATGCCCGGCCACACTCCGCTCGTTTTGACCGCCGCCTTCGCTGGGATAGACCCCCTCCGCCACGCCTACGAGGAAGCCATCGCCAAGAGTTACCGTTTCCTTTCCTACGGCGATGCCATGGCGATTTTGTAACTGTTACAACAAATTTACAACTTCTTAATAGAATCTTCTGCCGGATTTTGTTTCATTTTACCTATGAGGCTTCGTTCTTCCCGCTGGCCGGCCTGGCTTGTTCTGGCTTCTCTCGTCTCAAATCAGGTCCTTTTTGCCTACGGACCCGAACGGTCTTTTTGGGAACAACGGCGTCGTGAGCAAACCCGCCGGTCCGCCGGGAATGGAACGGGATTCCTGGCGCAGGGGCCAACACCCGCAAGTCTATTTGGCGCCGCGGGGGCGTCTGTGTTCCCCGCCACGGAAAAGGGGTCGGTCCACTCGGAGTTCGCGGGATCGGTCTCACTCCCCAAAGGTCTAGACGAATCTTACCGGCGCTTCTTTACCTCAATCCCGCTGGCAAGTTCCACGGTTCGCAAGATATCATTGCCGGCTGACCACAAACCCCGCGGACTCATTTTTCACATTCAGGATGTTCACAGAAACCTCGACGCCCAAACCAACATCGCCCATGTCGTCACATCCCTCATCAACGTCCAATCTCGATCTTTATCGGTTTCTTTGGTGGGCCTGGAAGGCGCGTTCCGCCCATACGACCTTTCCTGGTTACGCTCTTTTCCGGATCTTAAAGCAACCCGCATCGCCGCCGAAGACCTCCTGGCCCAGGACCGAATGTCGGGCCCGATGTTTTCGCTGTTGACCTCTTCACAACCCATTCCCTCTGTGATCGGCGTTGATGATCTCGCCCATTACCAGGCCAACATCGACGCTTATCGGCGTTCCTTGCCGACAAAAGAAAAGGTTCAATCCCGAGCCAAAACCCAGCTTAATCAGTTAAACGAAGAGAAGGCGAAAGCCTTCAACCCCGAATTATTGGCTTTTGACAAAAAGGTTCGCGATTACCATCAAGGAACAGTCTCGTTGGGTGTGTATGCCCGTGCCCTAGACAATAAAAAGGGGTCTCCCCTGGCCAAACCCATTGAGCTTTTCCTTCAAGCGCTTCATATGGAAGAATCCCTCGATTTCAAACAGGTCGAAACCGAACGATCGACCCTTCTCGAATCGTTGTCTCAAAAAATGAGTCAAACCCAAACAAACGATCTCATGGCTCGTAGCGTGGCCTACCGGGCAGGCCAGCTGTCGTATGGGGACTTTTATCGCTGGATTGTCGCGTTGTGCAACGAGGCGGGGGTTTCTTTGGCCCGATTCCCGGCTATGGCGGATTACGTTCGATACGTTCTTTTCTCCGAGGGCATTGACGCCGATGCTCTTTTCAATGAATGTCAAAACCGCGAGAGGGAACTGTTCACTCTTTTGGCAAAAACCGAGGAAGAACGGACCCTCGTGGCTCGATCCCACCATCTGACTCTTACGGCACACCTGTTGGATTTTTCTCTAACCCCCGCGGACTGGGCGGACTACGAACGGATTCGCGCTTACACTCCCCCCGATTCAGACCTCGAACCCTACGAGACCTTTTACCGAGAAGCCCATGCGCGAGATTCGGACATGGCGGAAAATTCCTAGCTTCGCTCAAAAAGATGAATCTTCACGCCGGTGAAAAATCACCCGCCTCGGTCTCTCTTCTCGTGACAGGGGGCTACCACGGTCCAGGCCTCACGGAAAAATTAACAAGAGCCGGAATGGCCGTGGTCACCGTGGTCCCCAAAATCCAAAAGGTCGACACCGCCCAGGGATCGTCCTACCTCTCTGTCTTCGCCCAAGAAAAAACCCCGCTCAGCAAACTTTTCGAAGGGTCAAAACTGTTCGTGGCCGACAGTCCCTTGTCTCCTGAGAACGCCGCTTTTCAAGCTGTGGGAGCGGCCGCGGCCTCCACTCAACCGGGAACCCCCTTCCCACAAAAGGTTTTGGCTTTCCTCGAAACCCATTTCGATGGCGTGACCGTCCGCTGGACGAACGGTGTTGCCCACATCCGCCTCCATGTCACGGGCAAAGAGTTTCTCGTTCGCTATGACCCATCTCAACCGGCGAAAAAGATCACACCAGACGATCCTTCAGCGGGTTCTTTGTTGCCGGAATGGATCCAAAATCTTCGAAGTCGAGCGGCCGACGGTCGATTATTCATAACGGGGACAGCGTTGGCCATTGCCGGCGTGTGGTTCTTTTTCACAGGGACCGGTTTGGTTGAGAAAATCGGTCCTTTCTTGACCATGATCGGCACAATCACCATTCTCCAAGCCTGGACCACAGGAACCGGCGGGAAATCCCTTGTAGCAAACGGTTCCATGGCCCCTCTCTCAAGCCAAACGGCACCCGTAAATCAACCGATGGCCATGATGGAAGCTGAATCAACCTCAATCGGCCAAGGGGTAAAAGACGAACGAACAGAAACGTATAAAAACCTCTCTTCCATTCCCAACGAATTGTTAAGCAGAAGGCTCGTGATTGTCCGCACAACCCAAGACGCGGCAGGAGCCAAAACTATTAATGGTTTGGTTCAATCAGGAGCGAGGGTTGTTCTCTTAACCAGGGGAAATTCGACAAAAAATTCATAAATCAATTTTCCAACCCATCACGTCCCGTGCAATTTCTTAAAGGAGAAGATCGTGACGGGAGCCATCGATGGTTAAGTGTGGCCGACAAGAAGACCATTGAAGATATGGTTCCAGGCAGTGTGATCATTATCGAAGAAACTTCTTTGGATGACCGGGACGCAAATGCCGATCCTGAAAAGCGGAAGGCCATGGCTATGGAACTGGCGGGGGTTGAGCCAAACACGTTGTTTGTCCTTGACGAACCTGTTCCCACCGACAGTCCCCCCTCAGCCCTTGGTGAAATGGGGAATCTGCTCCCCGGCGTGAAGGGGAATTCTGTCGAAACTGAGGAAGGTCTAATTCCTCTTTGGGGGTGGGACCCCCATCGCACGCTGACCGAGGGTAACATAGAAAACGGCGACTGGAAGCCGTTGTTGCATGACCCCAACAACAAAGGATATGTGTTCGTGGTTAATGTGGAAGAGAATACCTATCAGGCCATTCCTCGCCGCCAGGTTTCCGATCAAACCAAAGATCTCTTCAGCCAAGGGATGGACTTTATTAAGCTAAAATGGAAAAGTTAGCACGAGGAAAAATTCGTAAAGATTGAAGAGGAAAAAAACCCTTTCGTCAATTTTGTTGTCTATTTTAAAGATGGGGGACATGAAATTCACAAAGGAGATGTCCCGGATGAAATCATGAATAATCCCGATCTCGTATTGATGATCATCCAAAACACCAAACGGGCATCGCGACCGGGCGCAGATGTGAAAAAGGTGTCCAAAGTTGCCGCTGAGAAAAACCCTGAAATGTATAAGTTGACACCGAATTTTATTAAGACCCAAATGCCAATGGAAATGTTTTTGGAATGGGTGTCCAAGGGGAAAAGATTATTCATTATGACAATCAATCCCTTTCCCTATTTTCCTAATCACATAGACAGAGAGCCAAAAGATGATGTTGACCACGTTATGCTCTCCCGTGGGGATAAACACGTGTCCCAATCCGAACTGGGCTCGATCGAATTTATAACAGATGCTTTCGAGGCAATGGACACATTGAATTCATCCCCTAGCATGGGAAATAAAATCCCTTTTCATCTTGGAATGAATGGGTGGTATTATGCCAAGGATTTTAAGGCGGGCGCTTCTCAAAATCAGGCTCATGCCCACTTGCTCCGCGAACGTTTTCCTGTGGAGCATGCGCCTGTCACGGTCATCGAGGAAATAAACGGTGTCAAAATAGGACATTTGGCCGATCCTGAAAATGGTCCTGGCTTGGTTCTGGAAGCGAACCGGGACAATTTAAGTTCTTTGATTCAAAAGACGCATGCGGCGCTTAGCCTCATTACTGCGAAAGGGGACTCATTTAACATCCTCGCGTTTCCCGTGGGAGAGGGTTACCGTGTCGTCATTGCCGATAAGGTCGTTGGTGTGCCAACAAACAATTGGTTCCAGAACGAATTCGCATTTACCGAGTCTTGTGGTCGAGCCATCATTGCTGACGACCCTCGGAAGGTATTCAAATTCACCGATGCACAAACAAATGAGTTTAAAGCAATTGACCAAGATAACAAATCCGCGATGGTTCAGTGGGTTAAAGATGAGAACGAAAAGGGGAACTTAACTATTAACCCCGAATTATTCAATAAGGCACTTGCCGATATCGTAAGCGTCTCCGCTCCTCCCGAAGAGATCGAAGCTCTTGCCCGACAACTTGTTAATAATACCGACACCCGGGCGCCGCCAGGCGACAGCACGGGGAAGAGTTCCCTTGGCGAAATATATGGTGGCAACAATCAAACGAGCGGGATGCCTATTATATTGGCTTTTCTTAATATCCCCTTAATCAGCCAAACGATAGGTGTTTTGGACCCATCTGTTGCTGTCCAGTGCATCGCCGCTGTTCCCTGGATGTTGATCCTCGGCGTGCTTGGGGGTGTCGTTTTGGTCGCAATTATGGAGGGATTCCTTCTTTCCTTGTTTTTCTGGAAAAAAACAATAAAATTAGATGAGCAAGAAGGGATCGACTATTTGTTAGGGTCGGGGTTGGCGCACAGGACAATGGCAAAAATCCTTTTTGTGATTGCCCGCAACAGCGAAAGCCAGGAAGTCGCTCGGATCGCTGTGCGTCATTTGGTCGCCCCCTGGAGAAATTTTGGATTTGAAACGGATTGGAACGATTTAATAAGTGCATTCAAAGGGAAAAATGGACTGCCTTGGCCAATGAAGTTCGGGATTTAGAAAAATACAACATCGCCCCCGATTGGATACCAGACCTTGCTGAAAATGATGCCGATAAAATGGGCGCCGTTATTATGGGCCGAAAAAGAGATTTGGCCACGGCACAAAAGAGTGGTCTCAGATTTCTTCAAGAGACTTTTCCGTCAGTGATTTCGCTTCAAGTGGAGAGCGTGGGGTTCCCTGGGTTAGACCATTTAAATAATGTCGGAATCGATTTGAAAAATGAAAAATATGCGTACGAGTTTGGCCGTTTTCTTCAATATTTTTTCAGGGATAAAGTGAGTCGGGAGGGAGACTCTTTCCCCACAGGGACGCAGATGCTGGAACGGTTAATGGCCTCCTCAGACGTTTCGGAGGCCGGATCTCTGACTGCCGCCATTTCGGGCATTGGAGAAAAAATCCCCGTTCAATTGGAAGTCTGCACGATAGAAGATGTGCCCGTCATCGCAGAAACGCTCGCATTGATGAAAACGGTCAACGCCGACCAGGAAAAGAAAATATATCTTCTGTTATCAGGTGCTGACAAAGAAACCATTGAGGCTCTCCAAGCGGCGGCAAGAGGGATTGCTCATGTGGGTGTGGCTGAAACACCCGTGGGGGTGAAAGGTTCAGAATCTGATGTCTGGGGCTTAAACCAAAATATTTTAAATTCCGAGTTTATTCGACTTCAAACCGAATTAGGTCTATCTAACAAGAATATTGCGTTAGCCGTTAGCCTTTCCGACCGCATCGCCTTCACCCAAAAGGACCTAAACGCGCCAAATGCTTCTGAGCTCGACGCGGCTCTGCGGGAAGCTCTTCGACGATTTATTCTTTCTCTCCCGCTACGCCCGTTCCACTTTAACACCATGTTAAAGATCATCAGCAAGGCCCGCGAAGCCATCGCCCAAAGCGCCTGATCGGATCCCTTCGTTACAAAATCGTTACAACTTCTTAAGGGGATCTTCTGGGATTGTGGGGTATAGTGATTCTGTGAAAATAGATCTCCCTGCTGTCAGGTCCTATTCAAGGATCTTCGTGGCCGTTGTTTTTATCGGCACCCAATGTTTATGGGCCGGGAGGGCGGAGCAAAAATTTTGGACAGACCGGCGGAGTGCTACCCAACGTCCATTATCAACCTCCGCTCCTCTCACCACAGGACTCCCTTCTCCCACTGTTTTCTTTCCCAACATCCCCCAAATGAGCCCGCGGTCGGTCCCTCGGGCATTTTTCAAAGAGCATGCGGATCTGGTGACTTCATTGTCATTGAGTCACGGCCGCATTCAAAATGTATTCCCCAGCGGAAAGTTCGCTCCGCACAGGCCGGTGGTGATTCACATTCAAGATGTTCACGGGAACTTTGAGGCTCAGTGGAATATTCGGCAAACAGTGCAAGCACTGATCGATCGGAACGTCGTGGGACTCGTTGCTCTGGAAGGCGCTTTTGGCACCATCGATCTCTCCCGTTATCGCGCGTTTCCCAACCATGAGACCATTGGCGACGTCGCGGATTATCTCCTTAAAAAAAATAAGATATCAGGGCCTGTCCATGCAGGGTTCACCAGTGTTCACCCCATTCCTCCATTCGTTGGAATCGATGATCCTCGTCATTATCGTTCGAATGTTGAAGCGTACAGGGCGTCCGCGATTCATGTGAAAAGCTATAAGTCTATTCTGGCGAAAATAAAGGCCGATGTGGATCAGCGAAAAAGCCTTGTCTACAATGCCGCGCTTTATGAATTCGATCGCCAAATGGAATCTTACCGGGGAGGATCGCTTCCTCTTAAAAGGTACGTCACGATTTTATCCGGAAACGTCTCGGAAAAATACATTTCTAAATCGGTGCAAAACTTTATTGAAGTTCTGCAAAGGGAGAAGGATTTAGATTTAAAGCAAGTGGAGGAGGATCGAACCCGCCTGATGGCCGAGCTCCCGCAAAAGCTTGGCCATCGCCAGATAGGAGAATTGGTTCAGTCTGGGGAGGCTTACCGAACGGGCCAAATGAATGTGGGGGAATTTTATCGGTTCTTCCGCACCTTCTGTGAATCAAACGGTGTCCCCATTAACACATATCCCGCCCTGGCGTCTTATGTGAATTATGCGCTTCAAACGAACGAGATTGATGCCGACACCTTGTTCAATGACCTGATAGCACTTGAAAAATTCATTTACGAACAGAGGGCAAAATCAGACGAGGAAAAGAGTATGGTGGCTGAATCCAAACGAGTGGACTTGGCCGGGAAACTTATTAATTTTTCTTTAACGCCGAAAGAGTGGATGGAATACACTGTCCTTCAAGATTCCGGGAAATCGCTTGAAAGTGGGGTTTTGGACCTCTCTTCTTTTGAGGATTTTTATAAAGAAGCCCACGCACGTGACCTGGCCATGTCGGATAATCTTCAGATTGAAATGGAAAGAAATAAAACAGACGTGGCGGTATTAATCACGGGGGGGCACCATTCTCCAGGCATAACAAAACGGTTAACCAAAGCGGGCATGCATGTGGTGAGGTTTATCCCAAAAATCGACAAGATTGATTCAGCTCAGAATGACGACTCTCTCCGATATTTTACGCGAGACCAATCTCCCCTTGAAAATTTGTTCGGAGGCGATCGCTTGTTCCTGGCCGCTCCTCCGGCTTCCCTTTCAGTTCTTGAAGGGGAGGCACGGATCGCCGTTGTTGGTATTGAAGAAATCAAAAATGGCCCAGTCCCATTGGTGGACGCGCAAACACTGTCGAATATTTTGGGAGACCAAGCGGTTCAAGTGGAAACTATTGATGTCGTCCCTACGATCGCGGATGTGTCTTTCTCTGGGATGACATACCGGATTCATCGTCCCAAAAAAGGAGTGTTGGAAATTGAAACCCAAGACTCCATAACGGATATGTCGTCCGCGTCTCAAAGGTTCTATTCCCGGATTCGACGCTCTTCTGCGCGGGACAAAGGAAATGTTCCCAATCGAGGTCCTAAACCTGCCGCTGAAACAGAATTGGATCAAATAAAAAAAATGAGCGGCGTCTATCGAATCCTAAACACTGTTTCCCAACAAATTAAAGGGGGGAATGAAGATGAACGTGCGTCCATCGCTCGGGGGGTGGCGCAGGAAATGGGTTCAATCCCAAACGTTCCACCGGACCTCTTAGGCGCCCTGGCCGAAGGCCTAAAACCCGCTCGTGGGGACACCCTCCGAAACCTGTCAAATGCTCTTATTCAGGGATTGGGAAAAACGAAATCCCCTGCACCGGACCTGATTGGCAAGACGATCGAGCTTATTCGATCAACAGATGAATCAGAGCTCATGTATATGTCCCACGGTTTATGGGAAGGAGTTCAAAAGGCCAAATTCGTTTCACCAGACATTTTGATGGCCATGGGGGAACGACTTAGAACCCTCGAAGGGGAAAATTTAATCGCAAAAAATTTTTTAGATAGAGCGATCTCTTTAGGAGTGATGAAAACAAAGGGTCCTTCGCTTGCATTAGATCAAATAGAGTGGGTCGAAAAGCAAAACTCTGTGTCCTCAGAAGAGTTGTCTGCTGTCGTCAGTAAATTCAAATCAGAGAAAAACGATTCACTGGAAGATTTAACCCGGTTGTGGGTTCCCAGAGTCTGCCGCCTGTTTTTCGCCCCATCCGAATCCATTGTTTTGATTGAGGAAAAAGTGAGCCAAGGGATCGGGCGGCTCCCCAGGTTTCATGAGACGACCTATTTTTAATGGCGGCGTCCCGCGGGCCGGAATTTCTGAAAGCGTCTATAAACGGATATGCGAAAGCCCTGACCATAGCGGGGAATCAGCCGTTGGATCGTCGCTATGACGTCAGTCGTCAAATGGAGCAGTGGGTAATGGCAGGCCATCTTTTGACCCAAAGCGCTTGGGACGCCTGGGGCGATGTTCGGCGGCTAAACTTATTGGCCCCCTACGTGACGCCGGATGAATACGAGGTTTTGTCTGACGAACCGCTTGGAACAGGGAAAGAACATCGCTGGCAACTTTTGAACGCCGCTATCGATGAGGGGAAGCTGGTTTGGGACGAAAAGTTTAAAGAATTGTTTTTGGAAGGAGTGGAACAGGTCGGCGCTCCGGCCATGCACCGTTTCGTTGGACGAGAGCGTTCCCCGAAGGTTTTGGCGGGGGAAGACTACGAATCCTTTGGGGGTTCTGTCAAAACGTTCATGGATTCTTTGAACGCGCAACAACGAGACCTATTCATCAAGCGGGTTTTAGTTGAGGTTCCCATGGATAAAAGTGTTGACGAAAATAACAGCAATGGGCGGGCTCAATTTTTTCAATTGATCCGAGACCTAAATAGAATAGGGCCTAAATGGCGATCGGTTTTGGGTGACGAAAGATCTCCGGATGCTGTGGTGGACACTCTTCAAGACCAACTTTTTCGAAAAGAAGGAGCCTTCCAGAGCTGGAGCCAATTCAAACGGGTTAGGGGTCTTCTTCTGTTTCGTAAACACCGCAACTTATTGTCAGCGATCGCGTCGTTAGATGACGGGACAGAGGAGGGGCGGCGGATTGATCAATACCTTTCCGCTTTAATTTTACACCCGGGTTCGTCGGATTTTAAAGCCGTAGAAGAATTTGTGGCGGCGCTGAAAGATAATAATCCATCTTTTTTTGATCGGGAGGATATCAATGCGGATGTTTTGCACGATAAACTTAAGCCGAGTCGGTATTTCCAGTTTCTTCGCATCGATCTGACGCCCCAACGTCTTGCGCGAGGACTAATTTTTGGACTTTTGGATAAGATTCAAACATTTCAGCCCCACTCTTTGGAATACTACCCTTCTTTGGGGTTCTCTTTGGAACTCAATCAGATGAATGGTAAAGATCTTGTGGTGTTTCTGCTCGGGCAGAAAGAGGTGGACAAGGAATCGCTAAAACGCGGGCTCTTGACTGTTTTGGGAAATAGGAAAGAGGCGCTTCGTCTTTCTGGACCATGGGATGAAATGACAGAAAGCCGTGTGAGAAGTTTTTCGGGGGCGATCCAGAATGCGATGGATTGGGTGAACCGGGGGATGAAAGGAACGGCCCCTAAAATATTTAGTCATACCGCTGTCTCGAAACTTGTGTCTCTGGAAAGCCTTACGGCCGCTGGCCTGAAATGGAATTGCGAGCGGTATCGATTGCGTATACTCCCGAAATCGGATCCCTTGGCTTCTCTGACGGGAAACGCAACTCTTAAATGTAATAGATTTGGGACAGGAAAGAACGGACTTTTCGTTCTGCATCCTCTCGATGCGATATTTATATTGAGCAAGGAGATCGAGGGTGTCGATGGTCTCCCCCAGGAGCGTATTTTAACGGCAAGCCTCGTTACCTTAGACCGGGGTGTCCCAACCAATGTCGCGGAGGACAGCCATCTCTTGCTTCAAAGGAAAGAACTGTCCCTTTCGGCTCGGGACCTCTTCGGGGAAGATTTTTTAGAAAAGATTTCACTGAAGAGTTATGTGGGAGTGAACAATGTGGAGGCGGCGCCGTCTGTGTTTTTCAATGGAGAAGAGTCTGGTTTTGAGAAATTGATTGAGGAGGGATACCGACAATTTTTTAATGACTATCTGCGTCACCATCCTCTGACCCCGGGAGGGCGCCCAATGGACCGAGAGCAAGTCCCTGTCGGTGTGGCCAACTCCGATTTCCTATTTCACCTAAAGAAAGCGGGGAACTTGTTTTATCGACAAGCCTATAATTCGTATTCGGATATGATTGGCGAGTCCGTCGGTCTTCTCTTGTTGGATGGGAGGAACACCTCTTCTTCCCCGTTGTCCCCCATGGAACAGGAGGTTTTTGTTCGGCCTCTTCTCGCGGAGGACATAGTGGAAGTGTCTTACTTGGAAAACGTCGCGTTCAAGCCGGTTCATAAAGATTTTGCCGAAGTTCAAAACGAAATGATCGCGGCCCTATTAAATGAGGCTGTCCAAGGGAGAGACCGGGAATTCCTTGGGTTGGGACTTTTTCATCGGGGCCGTTTGGCGGGATATGTCCTTGCTTATGCCGGGGTGTCCCCCGGGCGGGACGGGGAAGAAATTCTGGTTTCCGATTTCGCGGTCTTGCCGAACACGCGCGGAATCACGGAATCCGACGTTCTTATCGACCCCTTTCTGGAACGGGTCCAAAATCATGCGCGATACCGGGCTTCGAATGGAAAAGAGACTTTCCTGGTGATCGATGCGAATTCCGCCGAGGAGGGATTATTCCAACGATTCCAACTTTCCCCAAAAAAAGCGTTCAGCATGAGTCTCTTGGAAATACAAGCCTGGGAGCATGAGCGCGATGTCTGGATGGAACAGTGGGGGTTGTCGTTCCTGAAGGAAGGGGGCAGTGTCTCTGATAGGGCCGCCATTCGAATAAAAGTCACCCCCACCGAATCCCGTCCAGGTCTCCCGAAGGGGATTCCAGGCCAAGATTCGGCCGGCTCTATTTTTGATCCGCTTTTACAAGCGGGGGCTCAACGTCTCACCCAATTACGCTGGGCATCGGCGGCCTACGTTTTGGACCAAGTCCGTCGAGCGTGGAATTTTATGGGGGGCCCTTATGTTGAGGTCGCTCTGGGGGCTGTGTCCGTGGCTCACTGGCTCGTCCCCCTTTGGAAGGGCCCTCAAACTCCCATTGACCCCATGATCGACGGGACTCGCCCAGGGCCCATCGACTTTCAAAATAGACTCAAGGTTGTTAAAAGCCTAGCCACCGGAGCCTAACGGATACAATTTACCGTTGATCACATTTCAATCGAAAGGACGCGTTTGATTTTTTGTGCGGTTTAGTTTTATGATGTGAGCCTCAATTCAGACGGATTATTTACCAAAATAAATTTTTCCGGGATTCCCATGAAAATAAAATCTTCAACCCATTCTTCGTCCCCTTTCGCCGGCGGGCTGGCGATGCTCTATTTCCTCACGAACGCCGTGGGGGTTTACTCAACGGAAGGAACCCTCTGGAACGATCGACGAAAAGCACTGGCTCAGCATCGATCAGACCCCCCTGTTTTCGCCCAAGCGCCTCTACCCTTTTCCGGCGGATCTGAAACCTCTCTCATCCCCTCCCTTCAATTTCCTCCCCCGATGGCAGGGGTGGCTTCTGTTCTTTCTTCTTTGCCTCCAAAGGCCCAAAAGTCTTTGGCCTGGTTGCCGAGCCTTGCCGCGCCCTACGGCGAAATTCGGGACATCTCTTTGGCCGGCCCGGAAGCGCCACTGGTCCTTCACATTCAAGATGCCCATGACGTGGAAGAAGCCCAACGGAACATGAGGGGATTGGTTCAATCCTTTTTAAAGGAAGGCCATGTCCGGCTCGTTGGCCTGGAAGGCGCCTCCGGCCCGATGCCCCTGGACCCGTTTCGTCAATTGCCGAACAAGGACATTACACGCGGGGTATTGGATTTGGCTCTTCGGTTGGGCTACATCGGCGGGGCAGAGTTGGCCGCTTTCGATGCGCCCCAGTCCACTCTTTGGGGCATCGAATCTTCAAATTTATACGCGGGGAATTTACGCGCTTTTGAAAAAGGGGAAAGTTTCAAACGTCAAGATCAGGGTTGGATGGATCACGTTTCTCTGGCGGCAGACGCCGCCGGTCAGCGCTGGTATGGTCCCGCTCTCAAAGAATTTGAGAGCCATCGCTCTGCTTACACGAACGGAAACGAAGGGCTCGACGTTTGGCTTTCTTTTCTTTGGTCGAACCGCCCCCCGGAGGGTAAATACCCTCAATTATCCCGGCTGAAGGGGGTTTTGGTTAAAGAGTCTAAGTTGGATTTCAAGGTGGTGGAGCGGGAGCGGCAGTCCTTGGCTGAAGTATTGGCCCGCGCTCTCCCGCCCAGTGAGCTTCAACGGTTGGTGGACCAGAGTCTAAATCAGCGGTTGGGACGCCTGTCCTTTGGCGATTACCATCGATTTCTGGAGTCTCTGGGTGCCCGCCATTCGGTGAAAATGAGCGCCTATCCCCACCTTAAAGAGTATATCTCCTACGTAGCGGACGCGGAGGGAGTGGATCGCTCGGGTGTGATAGATGAACTGGCCGATTTAGAGGAAACGGTGGAACGACAATTGGCTGTGGGCACTGAAGAAAAAAAAGTGGCCGCCGCAAGACGAGATTTTAGGGATCTACGCAAACTGATCAACCACCAATTCACCCCCTCCGAGTGGCACGCCTACGATGTCCGGCGTCCCGATCCCGTCCTTGTGGCGAAAACACTGGCGGAGCTCGCTGGGCGAGACCTGGTTCTCTCGGGCCTCCAAGGTCTCAAATCGTATGAGGACTATTCCTCTTTTGCATTGAAACGAAATCGCGCGCTTGCGGACAATCTTCTGGCTAAAATGCGACAGGAAAAAACCAAGACAGCGGTGTTGGTGGCGGGTGGGTTCCATACGGAAGGATTGACCCAAGCGCTCAAAGAGTCCGGGGCGTCCTATGTGGTTTTGGGGCCTCGGATCACAAAAGTCCCAAAAAACTCTCAAGCGTTAGAGGCCATCGTTCGCGATCCTTTGCCACTGGAAAAGCTGTTGGCCGGAGACGTCATCCATTTGGCCACCCCGAGGTTGACGGGTTCGCTGGAAGGTGTCTCCGAGGAAGCCTCCATGGCACAGCAATGGGCGGAACGGGGCAAGCAGACCATTGGAAGCCTTCAATTCGCCTACCAGTCTGTTCATGCCCCGGGGGTTGAAAGCCGTTCTTTCGATGGTCTTCGTCGGGAGGGGTACCTGCCGGAGAGCATTACTCAGGAGGTGATCCAACTTCCCCTAAAAGGGACGGGAGTGACCGCCGTTGTTGTTCGTGGCGTCGGCGCCCAGGGAGCGTCGAGTTTTGCTGTTGTTGAATCGAAGGGCCCAACCGTTTCGGAAGACGCTGGTGTGATGGCAAAACCCATTTCAGTTGAAAAAATGACTGTCGATGGTCAACCGGTCGCGTTTAGCACCTACAGGCCCGATGACGTGAAGCGTCCAGGCGTTCTGGTTCAGTGGGCGCGGGACGGGGTGCTTCTGATGCTGGAAGGGCGGCAATCTTTGGGGAACGCTCTTCGTTGGGGGGGGCGAGTTCTTCTCCGGGGTCTGCGGGGGTTTGGCGTCGCCTGGGAAAACTTTTCGAGCTCTCGGCTTGGCCGGACGATGTTTCCCACCCTGGAACGCCAATTCGTTGTTCCCTTCACGACGGGGGAGGGGCTGGGATCTTCTGTTTCTGATCATCAATCGCGGCCCAAAAAATTGGCTGATATTTTTCCCTACGAGCCCACCCACTGGAGTTCTGTCCAACGGGAAGACCTCACTTTTGTTCTCACCCAGTTGGGGGAGGGGCCGGACTCCGTCCTATCTTTAACAAAAGAATCCACGGACGAGGGCCTTCTGTTCGCTCTCACGGCTCCCGTCTCATGGGGGGCGCAACCGCCGGTATTCACCCTTCGGTTCACCCTTGCGAGTGACCCATTCCCTAACGGGCAACTTTATTCAGTCAACACTGCCCGCGGCCCGCCCGAGGTGACTGTCTCTCTGCACCCCGACATTTTCCGCGCGGACAGATCTTCGTTAAAGAGGCATCTTTCGGCCGTTGTTCAGAAAGCGCTATCGACCCTCCCCGGCGCCCCTTTTGGTCAAGGGGACTCCACCGATTATCAGGCCGCTCAACGCGCCGTCCGCGAGAGTCAAACCCGCTCCCCCACCTGGTTGGAAGAGCACGCGCCCCGGCTCAAGAACGTCAGTCTTTTTAGCCGTTCCATGGAATCTATTTTTAACCGCACTTTGGCGGAGCAATTGCAGACGAAATTCGGTTTCGACATGCTCCGTTTCTTGAGCCAAACAAATTTTACCGGTGGCCTCGGCCACGTGACCAACGATTACCTCTCAGCTCTTGGGCGGGCTGGTGGGAAAGTGGCCGCAATTTACCCCAGTGGAACGGGATTAAAGGCGTCGTCAAACATTCGGAAGGGGGCCGATGGTGGACGGACCCCTCCCCTTCCTCTCCGTTCCGATGGGACCCCTTATGAGAGCATGGGCGACATGCTCCGAGACACGATGTCGAAGAGAGAGGATCTTCCTCTTACCTCCTATCGATTGCCGGAGAACGCGGCTTTCTGGGACTGGGTCAGGCGTGGCACGGGGTCCAACAACTGGGCGTATTCCTCCCAATGTTTTAAGGCGCTGGCTCTTCAGGGGAAAGAAATTTTCTTTGACGTCTATGTTGTAAAGGACAAGTTTAGCGGGGCACCTATTTTTTACCTGGACGCATACTCAAAGGACGGAGAGAGAAAAATCCGGGTGTTTGACGAACTCTACGGAGATCCTCCCGATGCTCCTTGGCGTGCGGTCCAGGTGCTTGTGTATAGTCAAGCCAATCAGTTGTTGATCAGCGAGCTGGTTCGCCAAGGCTATGCCCACCCCACCATCGTCACGCTGGACCACGAAGTGTTTGCCCAATTTCCAGATTTGTATCTTTCCTGGCAAGGGGTGAAAGGGCTGATCCGCCATGCGGTTCACGCATTTAACCACACCGTCTACCGCCCAGGGATGTGGAATCTCCGCAAACAGGCCGCGGGCCTACTGGGGCTGGATGCGCGAAGTGATCTGGATGAAGGAGAGGCCGTCAGCATCGCCGGGGGGGCTGTTGAGGTCAGTGGCGCGACGACAGGGGTCTCGCACATTCACGCACTCGTTTTGTTAAAGAATTTGTTCGCCATGGTGCAACATAAGGTGGTGGAACGTTTTAATCCAAATCGTCCCGATCGAGGGTCGAATAGCGCCAACGGGGTTCTGCTCGAACATTGGCAGGGGGTCGACATTCGGCGTTTGATTGACTCAACAAAAGAGAAGCTCGGTCTTCCGGCTTCCGCAGAGGATGAAACATTTTATGAGGCGTTGGAGCAAACCAAAAACCAAAAAACCCTTCAGGAATTCCAAAAACGTTTTGAAATGGTCAAAGCCTTTTACAGTTTGGATCTGCTCATTTTTCTCAACAACACCCAGACCCAACCACAGGGCGGAGGTCATTGGCTAACGGAAACTCTTGGAGAAGTGGAGGGGATTCACCGGAACGCTTACACCCTTCAAAATATCCAAGAATTCCGCGACCGGTGGCAATTCCTCATCAACCGATCTTTCTCCGTGGAATCAACCTGGGAGGAGATGGATCAGAGTTTTGGAGATCTGAAGGAGGCCCTGCTCAAACGGCCCATTGTGTCGAACGTGCGGCGGCAGGTGTCCTATAAGGGGCCGGATATGTACTTAGAAATCTTTAAATACGACCTGGAGGCATTTAAAAATTCCAACGTGCGTTTGATTTTTGGCGGGCGCACCTTTGGAGGGGAGGCCAGGGCCGCCTTTGACGAGGCGAAGAGAAGGGCGCAGAGTGTGGGATCGGTTGCATTCTTAGAAAACTACAACTCCGAAGACGCTCCGATTATTTTTCGGGGGGCCACGGCGGGGGTCATGTTATCGGATGAACGTTTGGAAGCGGCGGCCACGAGCAACAGCAAAATTGTGGTGAACGGGGGTTGGTTGATCAGCGTTCATGACGGGGCCAGCCCGGAGCGCATGGCGGTTTTGGATAAACGGACGAACACGGTCAGGTTAGCCATCACCTACACCCACGATGATTTGAGGGCGGGATTAAACAGCGGTGTCCTTGAACTATTGAACGGATCCCTCATCCCCTTCGATGATAATAGTCAAAGCTACGAAGGCAAAGGAGCTGGCCGGCGTCCCAGCCGCGCTGGCCTTCTTGACTGTTTTTCGAAACTCGGACAAATTTACGGGTCGCCTGACCTGCGACGTCGCACGTTGTACCAGGCGATTCGCTGGTCTTATACCGCCGACATCCATCGGCAAACGCATGCGTTCCTGGAAATTGAAAATGACATGGTTTTGGTCCAGGACGATGTGGAGTCTGTGGTTGATGAAATTATTTCAGCCTCTTCGGGGGATGCGCTTTCTCTTTCCGATTCGCTGGAGGCCCTGCTTTACAAGAAGGGCCCCAATGGGTTTACCTGGCTGCATAAACATAATTTAAAAAATCCTGTAGCCTTGAACGGGATCGGCGCCAGTCCGGGCTGGGCGGGTTTTCTTGAGGGGTTCCGGTCCGTTAAGGGTCGATATTATTTCCAAGGGCCCGGGAGCCAGGTGGGGGACGAAGAAGGTCAAGGCCGCTGGAGTCTGGAACATCACGTCCTCGGCAACAATGGAAAAAACGAAATGATGAGCTATACGGCCTATCTTTTAAAGGACCTCCCCGCTTTTCAGCCTTTGCTTGACCGTCTCAGCGAATTTGAATCCTGGGGAGGAGGAACAAACTCCCCAGCCATGGAAGTGCGAATGGGTGAAACGCTGAAAGCGTTGGAGTTCGTCCAACGCACGGTGGACCGTGTCTGTGAAACCGTTCTTAATAGGGATTTGAAATCCGGCGCTGAGGTTATTCGCCGAGTCTCCTTGTCCATCTCCCCCGCAGAGCGCGAAACAGTGACTCAACAGAATTACTCCTATGGTTGGAAGATCGCCGTGTCCCCCACCGACCATTCCCATGATTATTCCTACCTCGACTCTGGCGCCACATTAAGGGACCTCCGTGACGCTCTTCGCCAATTGTTGAATGAGAATTCCCGAGGTCCTGAGTCCATCAAGCAAGCCTCCTATGGAATGCGCGGGGGATATTTCTTTACAATGATGGGAGAGCGCTGGAGCCCTGTGCCGGCCCTTCGTAATTTTGCCTTTTCCCTGGCGGATCAAGTGGAGGACATCAAAACGAAGGGGGGTGAGATGGGGTGGAATGACCCTGCCATTCAATGGGAAATTCGGCGCGTCTACGCCGAATTTTTGGGAGCTCTGGATGAATGGATAGACCCTTCCCCTACGAGCGAGACTCAAGAAAAGACACCGCCAATTCTTAGCCCCATTGAAGAAATCGTTGCCCAAGAAGCGCCGAAAGCTGGGATTTACCAAAACCTCGGGCCCCTCAACCGGGATCTCTTGGGTGGCGCGGCCCATTCCTTGGAATTTGGAAGTTTAACGGCAAATGTGACCCATGTGCGATCCTTTGTGGAAGCCGAGCGGGAACATGCAAGATCCGCTCAGTCATCCCTCTCCCGCTCTCTGGGAGGATGGGACCTAACCAATGCTACCGGCCGACTTTCCGAATCCGCTGTGATGAAAGCCGGACAGTCGTTGAGCCGTGCGGTTCGTCAGCAGGCAGGCCCATTAGAGGCCGCCCCTGTTGTCGCCTCCCGTCAGGTGTTCATGGCGTTGGCCTCCCTCGGTGAATATTTGGAGGACGCTTCTGTTGACGAATGGCACCGCTGGGCGTCTGTCTTGGCCCGAGGGTTTAATGAGAACCTTTTTGAAGTTCAGGAGCGCGTTTTGGCGTCGATCGAAAGCGGGCGGAGGCTGGACATTGAGATTTCTGAAACGATGTTAAATGGAAATCTCACGGAAGAAGATAAAACTCGTTTAGAAGAATTGGGCGTTTTCGCCGCCCATGCGGAACGGATGGGGCAGGGAAAAATCACCTGGATACTTCCCGAAGGAAAAAACAATTTGGATCCCCTCTGGAGTCAGTATCCCCAACTGATGCCCTTAAAAAACGTTTTCACCCAACATTTGTCAAAGGCTTACGTTAGGGGAGTGGATGGGAAATGTTCCGTTAAAAAACTTCTTATGACTTCACAAGGGACAAGACAGGTTGAATCTCTCAATCCTTCCGATCTTTACCTTATTAACCGCAGCGAATGGGTCTTGGAATCAGATCTTCCTAATAACGTCGCCCGAATACTGATTTCGCTCGCGGGGGGCCTTATTTATGATGCCACCGAAAAAGTCGGCGATGAGATGAAGAGCCTCTTCTTCCTACGCACCAACGCGTAACTCTCAATGCCATTACCCTAAATCCACAAGGGGAATCCCGGTTAATGTGACCCGACAAAACATTCCTATTTCCGTCTGGTTTTTGCCGGTTGTTACAGGAATGTTACAAGTCGTTAAGGAGATTCACACATCCTCTTTGGTAGAGTTTCCTATGTAGAACCTACACAAGGGGGCTAGTCTTGAATCTCAACACATTGATTCGCGGATGGTGTATCGCGCTCGCTTTGGTGTTATTTTCCACCAACGTTTTATTTGCGCATGCGGTGGAAAAGGATTTCTGGACCCGACGGCGTCAGTCCATCGAAAGAAACAAACACCTCTCTGGTGAATTTGAGATTGCCAGCCTTCCCTCGGGCATTTCCAGTGATAACCCGATCGAGATTTTGAAACAAGCCACTGCTCTGCCCAAAGATGTTTCCCCAGCCCTTTCGGAAAACTTGACCAAATCTCTTCCTCCCGATTTTGTCAGCTCGCATAAAAAACTCTTCGAGGCCTTGCCATTGTCTTTAGGCACGGTTCGTAGCGTGGCACTCCCGAAAGGGAAGCCGAAATACACCGTGGTGTACATTCAAGACGTTCATTTAAATCAGGACGCTCAGAAAAACATTGCTGGGGCCGTGCGATCCATCGCTGAAAACAAGGCCGCGGGTGTTTTAGCGTTGGAGGGGGCCTGGGGACCCATGGACTTTTCCGCCTTTCGATCCTTTCACGATCCGAAAGCTGTTCAGGATGCTGCTGATTATTTGCTCCGCAAAAATCAGATCACAGGCCCCGTGCACACCGCTTTTACTGGCCCGATCGACTTTCCCACGGTGGTCGGCGTTGATGATGAAATACAATACCACGCGAACGTCAACGCTTATACGCAATCCGCTTCACGCATGAAAGAATATTCGGAAGCCATCGCCCGATCGCGCCATGCCCTCCTCACAAAGAAGGCTCAGGTTTTTAACAAAGCCTTATTTGATTTTGACAGAACTGTCGAGAGCTATCGCGAGGGACACAGCAATCTTGGCGGTTATGCAAAAGCGATTTCCATTGTCATGACAAACCCAAAGTCATTTCCATCATTATCCGCATTCCATCAGGCCTTGCGTATGGAGGAGGGGCTAGATTTTAGACAGGTTGAGGCCGAACGCGCCGAGCTTATTGGGAGGTTGGCCAAGGTCCTGAAACCCTTCCAACTGTCAGGTTTGCTTGGAAAAAGTATGGCTTATCGTGTTGGTCAATTGCGCTACGGCGAATTCTACGCCTACTTAAGGGACCTCATTGCCCAAAGCGGAGTGAGCCTGAAGAATTTTCCCGCCATGGACGGCTACATCCAATACGTTCTAACCAGTGACAACATTAACGCTGATGCCCTCTTCAAAGAAATGAACCAAATGGAGAAGATCGCCTATGACAAACTCTCCAAGACTCCTGAAGAGAAAAGATTGGTCGCCGAAAGCCACCTCCAACTCTTGACCAGAAAACTTGTGGATTTTTCCCTGACGACCGAAGAATGGAAGGATTACGAGGCATCCACTGAAAGGGGTTCGACGAACGATTTTGATCTGACTTCCTTTGAGTTGTTCTACCTCAATGCCATCGCCAGGGACAAATCCATGGCGACAAACCTTCTTCATCAGATGGAGATGGCAAGCCATGGTTCTGAAACTCAGTGCCGTACCGGTGTATTGGTGACGGGCGGATTTCATTCCGAAGGCGTAACGGTTCAACTGAAAAACGCTGGTGTTGCTGTTGTAAGTTTCGTACCAAAAATTTCCCGTGTTGATACGAATGGCGGCGAATCCCTCAGCATATTCACCCAAGAGAAAACCCCCCTAGAAAAACTTTTTTCCGGCCAGAAGTTGTTCCTTGGGATCAACCAAACAGAGGCCAATGTTCATATTCAAAAACAGATGGCTCTGCTTGTTGCATTGAGCAGTCCAAATTTGGATACAGTTCCAGGTAAAGTCAAAGTTGAATGGGATCACTCCATTCATAAAGCCAAAGTGTCGGTGGGGAGGGAGTCTTATTTCGCGGAATTAAAAAGAGATATTTCCGGCCAAATCACCGATTTATTCATTTCCCCTACCCTCAATGCCAGAACCATCGATTATCTACAAACGATAGGAAAACCAATTTTAATTGGGATTTGTTTGTATTTGGGCTTGTTGTTTTATCCCAATCTGGTGTCTTCTGGAATAGTGGCTGGCTTATTTGTTGGAGGGATGTCGGTGACGAATCACCCTTCGCACATCAAATTTTTTGGAGAGGATGACCCATTGGATCCGGCTCATGACGGAGAAAAAGCCTTTCGCCTTGGAGTCCTTTCACAAATGGGAGTGAATATTCCACCCGGATTCGCTCTTCTGCCTTCATTTTATATAAATGATTTTATACGAACGAAGAGCCTGTCCACGGGGTGGGAAAAAATTCTTGGATCTCTGAAGCATTTGGAGCAAACAACAGGTCAGGTGTTTGGAAACGAACAAAATCCGCTTTTTCTGTCGATCAGAAGCAACGCCGGCGAAGAGGAATCAATGCCGGGACTGATGAAAACCATCGTTAGCGTGGGATTAAATCAGAATACTTTTCGCGGACTTGTGGAACGCGACGGGAAACGATTCGCGCTGGACACCTTGCGACGTTTTATTCGAAGCTACGCGACCGGTGTTTTTGATATTCCCGATGAGGAATTCTACTTGGCTTCTACCGACCTTCTATTGAAATATGGCGTGCGTGGAGAGGGGGAGCTTCCCCCGGCTGGGTTATCATTTCTCGTGGGTAAGTATCGAGAAATCGTGAGTGCGCACGGAAGAACAATTCCGGAAGACGTAAATGAACAGCTAAAAGAATCCCTGAAAGCTGTTTTAATATCTTTTGACTCAGATGGTGCTCGGATTTTCAAAAAGGTTCGCGGCTTGGCCAACTCAGGGATGGGAGCCATTGTTCAAAAGATGGTATTTGGAAATCTCAACGAACGTTCAGCCTCTGGCGTCGTGTTCACGCGTAATCGAAGAACAGGAAAAAACGAACTTGACGGCCAATATGGTACCCGCATTCAAGGGGATGACGTTGTCTCCGGCCGAAACACGCCAGGATTAAAAGACGTGGACATGTTGAGGACAGAGATGCCTGGTGTCTATGAATCGCTTTTATCCCTAAAAAATCTCGTAGAAAATCGATTTGGCTGGCCGCAGGACCTGGAAATAACAATTCAGAATGGAGAATTACTCGTTCTACAAACCCGTGACGCGGAAATGTCACCGGAGGCGCTTCTCCGGGGCGGAGAAGAAATGGTTGAGGAAAAAATCATCTCCACCGACGTGTTCATGGTCAAGAAAGCCGTGGCCATGGGACGAGTAAAAATGCTTTATCATTTACGCAAGGGAATCGAAGGGAAAAAAGTCATGAAAGGAAAATATGGAACACCTGGTGCGGCCAGGGGGAGAATGATGTTTAGTGACAATTTTAATCCCTCTTCCTCATCCGGGGACCCTGTCGTAATTGTGGAGGTCAATCCCAATGCCCCGCCATTTTAAAAACCCTATTTTCCCCCCATGTTTGCGGATTATTGACCGTTGAAGGAGAAAAGGTTAGTCATGCCGTTATTCGATCTCAGTCCAGCGGAATGCCGAGCGTGATGGGAATTTCGGGTATTTGGCGTGAGGGAAATGTGCTTCATTTGCCCGAGGGAGGTCAACTCCGCGAAGGGGACTGGATTGTTGTGGATGGGGATCGTCGACGCGTCATCCTCACCGATGAAACCGATGTTTTAGAGCCGTCTCGGCTCATCAAGGACGCCTCACTCCGTTTGGAAGAGGTACAGGGAATTGAAGAACAGATACAAAATCGGTGGGGGAAAGCCCTTTACGAGGAAGTGTTAGAGGAATATGTCGACGCATCTAAAAATCTGGAAAGGATAAAAGGGATGTTTCCATCGATTTCTCAATCTGAATTGGACACCGCCAATGTCAGACTCCATGCCCTGCATTTAATTGCCTGGGAAAAGGGGGCTGAACAAGAATTTTCCCATGGCCGGGTAAATCGAGATATAGCTACCATGAAACATCTGGTGTTGAAGTCTGTCATAGCAGAGGACGCGTTTGGCAAAGGAGAGGCCAGCATTGTGCTCGTGGAAGATTCTTCAATGGTCGATAGGACAGGCGAGAAGCATCCGACACTCGAACGTGCCAAAGCTCTTTTTGGCACCCAGATTGAGCAAAACAGAACACAGGCCGAGGAAATCAGACGAGCAAAATATTCGGATTATCCCTCCCACGAAAACGTTTCATTTAAGAAAACCATACACCATGACGGAAGCGGAGGGACTTATTTTACCCACATTATTTATGTGAATGTCCCCTTGGGAAGAGTTGGGGATGAAGGAGCAAAAGGTTCTTTTTCCGTTAATGCTCAAAACATGAAATACCAAAATATCGTTGAGGGATTAGGGTCAGGATCTCCGGATATTATCTACGATGAGGTTCACCGTAAACACAGAAATTTCTATTCTATTCAAAATGTAGATATCCAGTGGTGGCCAAAAACGGAGGGACAAAATGATACACATCTCTCATTCACCATAAAAAGTCCAAGCGGTCAAAATTTAACAATAACGGAAGGTGGAAATTCCACATCGATTCAATTTGGAAATCAGCCCGCAAAGAGATTCCCCCTTTTGTCCCTCAGGTCTCTGTTTAAATCGAAAGATACCGTTTTCTTGGTGGTCAGTCCTGATTTTTTAAGATTTTTGGTTGAAAATGGAATACCAAGCACCTTTTCCGACGGAAAGAGGGGGGATCCGTCTTATGTTCGTATTGTCAACTCCACAGTGGCCCCGGCAATTAAAATGAACATTCAAGAACGGGCCGCCCGGGACTATCTTGAAAAAGACCATTCCGTCCTGCAAGAGTTTAAGAAAGAATTTTGGGATCCGCTTTTGTCCACTTTAACACCCGATCAAAGAAAAGCACTGATTAGATTGACTCTTTCTTATGAGCTCCGTTCGTGTTTTCATACCATGCCCCCCTTTCTTCTCCTCAATCATGGTCTGTTTCGCGAGTTGGTTCCGGGGATGTCTCCCGAAAAATGGGAGGACAAACTTTATCTTGAAGGTATTAGAGAAGTCCTTATTCGTTCAGTCAAAATGGAAGGGCCAGAAACAATGGCTCTTCTTGAGCTATTCCATGACCCCTCCCCCCCGTCCCCGGAATTGAGGAGTTTTTACTATTCGAGTCTCGTGGATTTGTTTCAAGCATTCCAAAGAGCGGGAGCCAACTTCCCGCAAAAATTGGATGAAATGATATTTTTTATGAAGAGAGTTAAATACTCGCCCCCATGGGATGATAATGGCCTTTTTCGAGTGGCCGCAGGGCTTCTCCCTGAAGAGAAAAAAGCCCCTCCCTCCTCAGAATCTGATGGTCCCGCGACCCCTCCTCAGAATAAAAACAGCGGGCTCGAGGGCTTTGCCAAAGCCGATGCCATGACTGTGGGAACCCTATTAAGGGAAGCCAGCAAGGATAACTTTGAACCGCTCCTTAATGAATCACTGTTACCGATGAATCAACCGTTGCAGGCATTGCTTGGGACAGGGGGCGCGGCGACACAACAAGAAACAGCTTTCGACCGTATCAAGAGATATCAAGAGAATCCGGCATATGTAGGACCGTTTAAAGAAAAGCTGAAAAGTGAGCTAGCCAATTCCGGGATTTTAGCCGACGCAAACCTTGGATATTTACACGCGCGGGTTTTGTCGCTCAATCAGGACAACCTCGCCAGCGTTCAGGCTGAAATAGATTTTAGGGGAACCCTCAACAAAATCTTCGAAGGTCTTGGACTGCGGGATCAAGGGCACCCCCTGTTTCATACAATCGTTACTCCGACCAGCAATGAAGCGGTTCGGGCAATAACTCAGCTGAGGGTGGTGGAATTCCTCGGGACTTATGTGGCTGTTCCACAACTCGAACCGGGCGAAAAACTAACGATTCCGAAGTTGGCGAAGTCGTATGAGGAACTAAAGGAGAAGGGATTGAATGTGTCCGTCATGACTCTTGTCCCTCTCAATCGGATGGACAATCTGGATCTGGCGTCTCTTTCAGAGGAATATAAAAGTACCCTGGAAAATATGGTCAAAACAATGGTAGGCACCGCAAAAGACCTTCCCGAACTCAGGCGAGTGAGCCAGGAAATAAAGTCATTTTTAAGGGTCATAAAAGCGATCGCAGAAATGGCTTAATTTCTTAAGAAAGCAGGGATCTGGAACTATTTGATCTCGTCCGTTCGAAAGACCCAAAGCTACGGTCCGCCCATGTAAATAAAAAAAGCTAGCCAACTTACATCCTTGGGCTAAAGCGAAATCATATCAAGAAATGTGTGTATTCTAGCCGGGATTCCCCGGTTGGCATGGGACTATCGTCGAGAGTCCTTGGAAAAAGGTTTTTCAACCCTCCCGGTAGGAAATGCTCAGTCAACCGAAAATTTTCAGGCTAGTGCAACCCGACAAAAATTGTCGTGGTTTACAACAAGTTTACATGTTCTTAAGGGGATCTACGGGGTGGGTGAGTTATACTGATGCCACGACGCAGGTTTGGAATTTGACGGCGGTCGAGTGAGGAGTCACCTATTTCATGAGGTTAAAAAAGCGTTTCATTCTTGAACGGGGAACGGCGGCCCTGATGGCGGGGGTGTTCCTGTTTACCAACGTCATTGCCTCCCATGCGGGGGAGAATGCATTTTGGGCGGAACGCCGCGGGGCCGCCCATCGGATGAAACCGGACGAAACCCGTCCGGGAAAGAGACAATCGCAGAATCCGCTGTTGGCCCAACTTCCCCAGGGGCTTTCATCCAGTCGGATCGGTCGAGAGGTTATCCCTTCTTTCCCGTCTTCCGGGTCGGGGAATCAATTGCCCACTCTCCGTCCGTCTCTCCCGAAGGGAGACATGAAACAATGGGGCTGGCTTCCGGAATTGGTCGCTCCTTTTGGCACCATTTTGGAAATTCATCTGTCCTCACGCCCCAACGCTCCCCTCATTATCCATCTTCAAGACGCCCACGAGGTTGAAGAGTCCCAACGGAACCTCGCCGGACTTGTAGGAACTTTGCATGCAAACCGAGGAATTTCACTCGTGGGCCTGGAAGGCGCTGTGGGGGCCTTGGATTTGGACCCCTACCGCTCCAGCGACTCACCGGATCTGACGCGGGGACTCGCCGAGGCTTTCATGCAACTGGGGTACCTCACCGGGCCCGAGGTGGCTGGGATCGTCGCGGCTAAACCGGCGACCCTCTGGGGAATCGAGGACCTCTCCCTCTACCGAGATCACATCGGTGCGTTTCAGGCCTCCGAAAAAGGGCGTGCCCACATTCAAAACAAAGTCTCCACACTGACAGCGGCGGCGGATGAAGCAAAGGAAAAAATATATTCTCCCGCTCTCCGGGCCATGGACGATCGCCGATTGGCCTATCTGGCCCACCGTGAACCCCTGGGGGAATATGCCCTGGCTCTCTCTAAATCATTTAAAGGTACCCACGCTCCTTTTCCCAACGTGGGCCTTCTGCTGGAAGCTTTGAAATGTGAACGGACCCTAAATTTTAAGGAGGTCGAAAGAGAACGTTTGCGCCTGGTGGAGATTTTGGTCCAACGTCTATCCCCCGTCGCCCTCGAGACACTTGTTCAGGAAAGTCTGAACTACCGCGGTGGACGATTGGCCTATGGTATTTATCTCGGTCATCTCCGGACACTCTGTCGAGACACCGGCATTGGCCTCGACTCCTACGGCCCGCTCAATGATTATATTTCCTATGTGCTCTTGGCCGAACGCATTGATCCCAACGGCCTCCTCCAAGAAATGGAGGATTTGGAAAAAACCGTTTTGATGTCCTTGGCTCAAACGGCAGACCAACGTCGGCTCGTCACCGCCCGCCGCAATTTGTCCCTCTTGAAAAAGTTAACCCTCCACAGTCTCACCCCCGCCGAGTGGAAATCCTATCAAACGGAAAGGGATGGGATTCTCGATCTTCAAAACACTCTCGCTCAACTGTTGGGTCGCCCCGTGAACAAAGAAACCGCGATCACCAGCGATACCGTGGCCCCCTTTGAAATGTTTTGCAAATGCGCCATGGACCGAAACAGCGCTTTGGTTAAAAACCTGTTGAATAAAATGCGCGGAGATCAGGCAAGGGCGGCCGTATTTGTGGCGGGCGGGTTCCATACCGAGGGGAGTCACCCAGATCCTTCGGCAGGAGGGAGTTTCCTATGCGGTTGTGACCCCTCGAATGACCAAGGTGCCGGACAACGCCCGGCCCCTGGACGTCTTCGCCCGGGCTCCGCTCCCCCTGGAAAAACTTCTCGCTGGCGACGTCATCCATCTGGCCTACGCCCATTTGACAGAGGGAAGAGGAGAGACCCTCTCCGCTGTCCCTGAGGGTCCCGTTCGGCAGACCACTTTACAGTTAGGCTGGGTCGCAATCCGAAATGTTCTTGAATCGGAACTTAATAAAAATGCGGACTCCGTCATCGTCTGCGCTTTTCGAGGGTTAACCCACATCTCCAAAAAATCGCTGGTTTTTCAGGCCCCCCTTTCCGGGTTCCTCTTTAAAGCCGCGGTGGTTGGGAATGAAAAACAATTTAAAGTGGTCATGGCCCCTAAAAATGAGGCGGATGTCCTCTACGAGAAAAATGGTTTAGACGAATCTCCGTCGCTAAAAATCGACCTCACCGTTGATACCAAAACCTACGAAGTTCGGGTTTACGATGCAGAGGAGAATAAAGAGGTGGAATGGGTCTCTGCCGGTTACACCCGACTGGGGCGATACTTAGCGCGAAGCCTTGCCGCTCTAAATTCGGTCCGCTCCTTGAAACCCGCCAGGGAGTTTTGGAATGAAAGATTAACGTCAGCTCTTTCAGTTGTAAAGGTAAAAAGCCTCTTGAAAAAACTCCCATTTTTGGAGAACACCCGTTTCGGCAGACCGGGGTCCGTTCGGTCTCCGCTGGTTTGGGCTTTAACGGCCTGGACTCTTGCCGTTGCCGCAATCATCTCTTTCAGTCTCTTCTGGGGCCTTTCCTTCGCGGCCCTATTGACCGCGTGGCATTTTAGCGCAAATTTTGAGCGGGGGCCGCCGAAATGGAATCTTGTGTGGGAAGGCCAATCGTTCAAATCTTTATGGCGTGGGTTACTCTTTGTTTTATCTTTTGGGTTGATCCCTGACGGTCGGGCGGAAAATTCCGTTGAGCCCGACCCCTTAAGGATGATCGCCCCCTCCTCCGAGACGACCGTGGAGGGATTGGTTTCTTTCAGTTCAAATCCCGACGCGGAACAAGCGGCGGCGGGGTTGAGTGAAAAAGTTCGATCCTCTCTTTTGGAAATTCAAAGAGGACAAGATCTCCGCGACGGAGTCAATAACATTGGCGCGTCTCTCCAGGATGCGCTTCCTCTGGGCTCTGAACGGGCAGGGGAGTTGTCTCAGTTGGTTCTATCGTCTTCTGTCTCGGATCCTTGGTTGAATTCTTTTGCTGAGCTCATTCGGCTGAAGAGTGGGGAGCGTTCAGAAGATCCCGCCCAAGCGCTTAAAAAGCTTTTGTCTGTCGCACACTCTTTGTTTGAGGGGCCGCGTCGGCCGGGGGAACGGGAGGGAGTCTCCGATCATGATGTCTGGGTCCACGTCCTTGATGTATTTAAAGATCATCAGGGAGGTGCTACAACTCAACAGAAAACAGACGGATTGATCGACCTTCACTCCTTGGCAACGCAACAATCGTCTGAACGCAATTCCCCCTTGTTTATAGTTCTGTTGTCAAACAGGATTGAAAACGATTGGCTTTCCGAGACCTATGCCAAGGCTCTGATTTCGGACCCTCACACCCCAGACTGGTTGCGGTTGATCGCTGATAAAAAAGCCAACCCAGCGGGGGGGGCACAAGAGAGAGTCGATGCGGGTGAAGAAATGCCTCCAAGGAGTCCCGTATACGACTATCTCAACAACATTAACTCGCCCCCGGATGAGAAGGACATCCTGTGGGATTTGGTTCGAGATTGGGCACGGGAAGTTCTTTTAGGGACCACGGGCACCCTGGAAGGGCGGGTGTTGAATTTGAGTCCTTTGGAAGCCTACGTCCTCTTGGCCGTGATGTCACGGCAAGACCCGACCCTCCCGATGATCCCGGCCACGGCCGCCCAGGTTCGTACGCAACTGTGGGTCAACATTCTTTCAGAATTGAAAATGGAATTCGATCGTGGCCCCTTGGTGGGCACGAGCATTTATGGCCCATTGTCGAGCCTAATCTTTCATGGAGAAGAGTTTGGCCAACAAGCGTTTTATCAATACGCAAAAGAAACCGACCAACTGGACGCTTTGTACAAAATCGTTCCCGGTTCTTTAAAGCCATTTTTAGATAATCAAGTTCAAAATAATCTTTCTCCCGCTTCCAAAATCGGTGACGGGGCTCCTTCCATTAATAGGGCGTTATGTGTTTAATGTGTTAACAAGGGGGTTTGGTCTCAATCACCGCCTTGCCGCGGGGATCGCAGGATTTGCCAGAGCAGGCCGTGCTATTGGGGGTGTGGTTGGAGTGGCGGGGTGGATCGGGTTTGGGACAGGGTGGGCCCTCGTGTGGCTGGCAGTCCCTATCTTTTTGGGCTCTGTTTCCGAGTTCCCATGGGAGGAAGGGGTTTTTTCAAATTAGACTGGCTAGAGGATGGTTGGATCCTTAAGGAATCCTACATGTATGATAGCGATTTCCGTGCGTTGCGGTGGGCGAGCCACCTGTTCTTTTGGCCATTTCTCGCCATTTCGTTGGTTCCTTACATCCTTCCTTTCCTGGGAATCCCTGTTCTGGGTATAACGGAACAATGGATGTTTGGGGGGGCTCTCGTGTCTTCCCTTTTGCATGGTCTCTACAACAGTTTTTCTCTCATCGGAAAAGTGGCGGCCCTGGGGGACTGGGCGTTCGGGAGGAGAAGATTGACCTCCGAAGATACGGTTGTGGTGGGGGATTTGGAACAGCGGGTCGATGTCCTTCATCGGATTCTGAAAGCCGAGGGGCTGTATGCCGCAAACGGGGAAATATCAAAATCAATAAAAAACGGCCCCAAAATTGTTCAAGTCGGTGATTTTATTGGTCGGAGCAAAGGCGTTTCGGCCGAAAACTTACCGGGGGCCTTGGCGTCGGCCCGGGGGGTGTTTGATTTACAGGGAAAGATTGAAGCCGCCGGAGGTGAATTAATTCTTCTCTTAGGAAATCATGAATATCAGGTGCTGATTGGTTCCCCTGTCGGGGGAGATTTTACTGAGGAGGAGATGAAAACAGGACCTGACGGAAGCCCATCGGAAGTCGATCAACTTCGCGAATTGCTGATCGAAAAAATTAAAAGCGGCCACGTCAAACTTGCTCATGTCCTCAAACAGAATGGGGAGGACACTCTCCTCACCCATGCGGGAGTTCGAGAATCCATGTTGGGGACAATGGTGCAGGAAGGATTTCTTTCTGATGACCTTTTGAACCAGGTCAACGGGGGTCAGCCTCTCACATTAAAGAGTGCAAGGAATGTCGAATCTTTTTTCAATGGGGTGGTCAAAATTCTGGCGGATAAAGTTCCGTCCAGTGGGGGCGCGACGAATTTCCAAAAAGAATTTCGAACCCTCTTTAACAGGGATTTCGGAATTTTTGGCGCGAATGGACCCCTATCAAGAGTGGCCCGCTTTCAAGATACAGAATTAGCAAAGGGATTTTCCCAGATTTTCGGGCACACCGCAGGGAGTGTGGTTAGACGACAAGAGGCCCCTCCTTCCCCAACAGAGGATCTTTCCTCCCGCGTTGCTGGTTCCAATGCCCTGAACGTGGATGCGAGTGTGGGCCGTGGACGTCCCATTTACGCGCGGGTTCGAGCCAAGGCCTCCACCCAAATGTCTGAGGCGTGGGGTCGTCACAATTGGAGAAAGCTGTCGACCCCCCATTTTGAAGGAGAATGGGCGCGGCCCGCGAATGTGTGGGGATGGATCGGATTTGTCGTTGATAGGGTGCACCTTTGGGTCGAACCTGAAGAATGGATTCAAAACGCCGCTCACGCCGCTGGCAATATCGCCGAATTGGTGGCGGTTCACCGACAATTCAACGATCACTTGGCCCATTTGTCACGCTGGGGGGTTCGCAAAGCCCTGGGGGGGCTTTACCGTTCGGGATTTGATGCCATCGCAAAGGGAATCGATTCTCAAATCGGAATTCGACAGGACGATTGGGACATGTATGATCGGGTGTACAAAAGACGTGTAGAAGAATTACTCGCCGTTTGGAAATCTTTAGGTATGTCGTCCAATATTGGTTCTTTGCTATTTCAGCTTTCTGATGAAAACCCGGATTTTAATCAAAAACCCAGTAAAGATCAGGAAGAGTTAAATCTGGAAGGGACGACTTCCCCTGTGGTTCGAATGAAGGAGGTGGCAATCAATGAACAAACCGTGGGATTGCCAGGTATATATGAGGTGGAAATACACTTCGCCCAGAATCGGGAGGGAATTCTCGCTGATGTTTCGGCTGTGATCGGAGCCCATGGATTTTTCGTGCTGGGGGCTTCGGTCAATAGGATCCAGGGAAGTGTTTTCGATAAATTTTGGGTGATGTCGCCTGACCCCTTGGATGGTGAACGCCTCCGGAATTTGGTGATTGAGATTGAATCGGACATTCAAGATCTCTTGCAAGGGAAGGTTTCTTACGAAGAAATTTATGAAAAGCGAATGGTTTCTGACGGGGGATACATTTTTCAGCGGGTTCCGGGGAGCGAGAAAGTGGTGACCTCCGTCCAATTCTCGGAACGTGAATACAGGGACTTTGCGGTTCGGCGGTCTGGGGGGGGATCAGTAAATAAAACAGTGATTCGGATTCATACGGCGGAACGGATTCAGCCGGGGCTTTTGCACCTCATTGCTCGTTTCTTATTTGAAAATGATTTGGTGGTGGGCCCTCCGGCTTATCCCATCCGAACCCGGGGACTCTCTATCTTCGACGAGTTTTCAGTCGAACCCAAACCGGGTGGAAAGGCGTTGGACAGCGAACGAAAAGCCCAAATTGAACGAGATTTGAAGGCTTTGTTGGAAAAAGACACCATCACGGCGCTGGATTTCGCCCAACCGTCCTCGGTGGAGTTAACACAACAAGAGACCCTTGCACGGTCTCTGCTGGGGGGGCCCGCCGAAGAGCACCTGTCCCTTTGGGGGTACACCGTTGTCATCGACCATCTTCGTGTGCGCGTAGAAAAAGATCGAGCCCATTTGGCCGCTCAACGAAAGGCCTTAGCGAGAACGCTCGGTCTTGGTTCTCTCGCAAGCGTATCTGCCCTCGCTCGGGCGGCGGCCCGCTCCCATGGGCGGAGGTCCACCGACTTTGAACAGGAGAATGAAATTCAAGCATCCGTTCGCTCTCAAATCGAATTGTTATTGGCCTTGGCCTACGATCAGGGGAAGGGGGATGCCGAACGTGCTCAATCGTCAGTGGTTGAAACTGTGCGGGTCTACCACGAGGCCCAGAAAATGAGTGACGATGAAAGTTCTCTCATGGCGGCGATCGAGACAGGAAAAGAAATCGCGTTGGAAATGACGCCAGCCATGTGGGAGGATGATTCCAAACAGATTTCAGAGCGCGAGAAAGCGCAATGGCGTCGTTTAAAAATCATTTCCCAGGCGGTCTCTGAAGGAAAGCTTAAAAAACATGTTCGTTTAATTGTTCCCGATGGAGTGACGGCAAGAGAGGTGGCTCCGGTCTTGAAAAGCCGAGGCCTTTCGTTAAGGGGCTATTACTTAACCAAACCAAAGTCCGATTTCCGAATGGTGGACGGGAAATATTCCGTGAATAAGTTTGTCTCCTGGCTGGCGGAGGATGTGGGGCGTTTTTCCGACCCGGGATCCATCGATATGTACCTCATGGACCGGAGCGAATGGGACTGGGATAATCTCATTGCCAGAATCCGGAAAAATATTCGCCTGCTCGTGGATGTACTCCCTGGTCTCGTCGTTGACGCAACCAACCGCCTCCCCGATGAACTCAAACGCATCGTCGCCATCAATGTGGCAGCCTAAACTCAGTGGGGAACGGGGTCGCCTCTGGTGGCCGTGTCTGACCTCTTGACATACTTACGTTTTGTAAGTATACTGATTCCATGATCACTGACCTCATTGGACATGCGGATTATCTACAGATCCTCCTGACACTCCGCCGGCGCAAACGCCTGCGTTTCAGCCAAATTCAGAGTCAGGTAAAACTGAACCCCACTCAAGTCTCCCGCGCGCTCAAATATTTAAGAAACGGGCTCTGGATCCTTCCGCGTTCGGTGCCGACAAAAGGCGATCGAATTTTTGTGGAGTATGAACTCGGCAAGCGCGGGGAGCTCCTTTTAGACGAAGTGGTTGATTCGCTCCGGGATGCTGTTCGGAAAAATGTCGCCGTTTTTGGAGTCGCCGAGCTTCGCGATGTCATGAGCTTGTACAAATAGGCCGCGCGGTATGGCGATTGTTTTTCTCCTGGGACCCAGTTTATGGAAATCTCCTGCCAGCGGGGTCGTGCCGAACGGCCCCATGGACGTTCGCAAGAGAATCGCTCAGTCATGGAAACGCGATGGTCACACAGTGATTCTTATGGAAGAAGCCCACGATATTAAAGGGGAAGGGTTTATCGGAAAATTTGATCGATTGTTACACGATCACGTGACGACAGTCGTGATGTACTGGCCGCCGCTAGCAAAAATGCAGACAACCTATGACGAGTTGATTCTTCTCTGTGATCGGCAAGAATACCTCAAACGTAAGGCCATTCGTTTCTGGCTCGTGCACCACGTTTCCGTTGCATCAATCCAAGAAAACGAGCTCAAAATCCTGGAAACAGGAGAACGTAGCCGTTACCTCACCGATGTAGCTAAACTTGGCCCGTATATGATCGCTTGGAAAGACCAAGACGATCTAAACGACAAAATCCAACAGCTTTCCCAAGAGCTGTAACGTCAACCCTTCTCATGACAAACCTGTTCTCTCTCGAAGCAACCGACGGCGCCGCCCGGGCGGGCACGCTTCGTTTGGCGCACGCGACTGTCCAGACCCCAGTTTTCATGCCGGTGGGGACGCAAGCGTCCGTTAAAACACTGATTTGCGAAGATCTGGAAGGTCTGGGTTATAACCTTATACTGGGAAACACCTATCACCTTTGGTTACGGCCGGGGATTGACAGTCTTGAAGAGGCTGGGGGCCTTCACCGATTCATGTCGTGGAAAGGCGGGATTTTGACCGATTCTGGCGGGTTTCAGGTGTTTTCGTTGGCGAATCGGCGGGAGGTGTCGGAGGAAGGCGTCGTTTTCTCTTCCCATGTGGATGGGGCGCGCCATCATCTAACGCCGGAAACAGTGGCGTCGGCGCAAATGCGGATGGGCGTTGACATCGCCATGTGTTTGGACGAATGTCCGCCGTACCCCTGCTCGGAAACCGAGGCGCGGGACATGATGGAGCGGACCCTCCGCTGGGCGGCCCGGGCGAAAGAAACCTGGGTCTCCCGGGACCTGTCCTATCAAAACACAAACCTCTTCCCCATCGTTCAAGGGGCGACTTTTCCCGCGTTTCGCAAAGAGAGCGCTCAGCGCACGGTGGAACTGGATTTGCCGGGCTATGCGCTCGGAGGATTGTCGGTGGGAGAGCCCCGGGACTTGTTGGGCCCCATGATCGAGGCCAGCGTGGGGGAACTTCCGAAAGACAAACCCCGCTACCTAATGGGCGTGGGCCGGCCGGAGGACATGTTGGAAGCGGTCGAACGGGGCATTGATATGTTCGATTGCGTTTGGCCCACGCGAAACGGGCGAAACGGGCAGGCTCTAACGTCCCAGGGGCCGCTGAATCTCCGCACCAACGCTTGCCGTCGGGACGACCGTCCTTTAGACGAGGCCTGTTCCTGCCCCGTTTGTCATCGTTACACCCGCCGCTACATCGCGCACCTTTTTCGGGCAGGGGAATACGCCGCCTTGCGCATGGTGTCTTTACACAATTTGGCCTTTATGTTAGACTTCACCCGCCGCATCAGGGAATCCATTTCCGTCGGCCGTTTTTTGTCCTTTAAGGAAGAATTTTTAGAGCGTTACAGTTCAGTATAATTGCCCCATTGATGGGGCGGCCTTGGTTCGGCTGAAATGAAAATCACCCGATGAATCGGGCAACTACGAAAAGCATTACCTTAAGGAGTTTCCATGAAATTTTTAGCGCTTGCTGTTGTTTTTATCTCGGTTCAACCCCTGTGGGCCTCTTCTGAGAGATCAGCCCAGGGCGGTGGGCTCATGACCTTCGCGCCACTCATTGCCATTGTGGGTATTTTCTATTTTCTCTTGATTCGTCCCCAGCAAAAACAAGCCAAAGAACACACCCGCATGGTGAACGAATTAAAACGCGGCGACCGAATTCTGACCCAAGGCGGTCTTTATGGAACGGTTCACGCGGTGAAGGGGAAAGTCATTGAAGTCAAAATTTCCGAAGAAACCAAAGTGTTGATCGCGAAGAGCTTCGTCACCCAGGTGGTTCAGGGCGATCCCGCCGCTGAGGCCGAGGTGGTTTCGAACGGCGTCGTCAAGGCCTAACTCTTTTCCATGCATCGAGTTTACTGGCGAACAATCCTTATCACGCTGACCCTGCTTGTGGGGGGGTGGCTCCTCTACCCGTCCATTCGGTTCTATTCCCAGCCCCGTTCCGCCCAAGAAGACATGCGGGTCCGTCGTAATCCGTTGGTGGGAAAGATTTTGAATCTGGGTTTGGACTTGCAGGGGGGCATTCACCTCCTATTGGAACTTCAGACATCGAAACTTCCTGACGACCGCGCCGAAACTGTTAACGAAGCCATGGACCGGGCCATCGAAGTGATCCGCAACCGGATTGACCAAGTCGGATTATCGGAGCCCTTGATTGTCAAACAAGGGGAAAAATGGCTGGTGGTCCAGATGCCCGGCGTAAAAAACCGCGACCAGGCGAAGGATCTCATCGGCCGCACGGCGCTTCTTGAATTTCGACTGACAGAAGTGGGTGGAATTCCCGAAGCTCTGATGACAAAAGTGAGGGATTTGAATCTGGGTCCAAAAGACTTGCGTCCGGGCAACATGCCCAAGGAGATTGTGGAACTATTGCCTTCCGGGACCGAGCTTCTGGCGAGCAAAGAGACCAACTTTATGTTGGTTAAATCGTCCGCTGAAATGACGGGGGCCGGAATCAAGAACGCGCGGGTCGAAATGGGCAACGACTATTCCGGCGTTTCTCCCCATGTGGCCATCGAGTTTAACGATGAAGGCAAAAAACAGTTCGCCGATCTGACCGAAGCCAACGTGAACCGAAACTTGGCCATCGTTCTCGACGGCGTGGTCCAAAGCGCTCCGGTCATTCGCACGCGCATCCCCGACGGACACGCCATTATAGAGGGTCAGTTTACCTCGGAAGACGCCAAATTCCTGAAAGCGGTGCTCCAGGCCGGCGCTCTTCCCGCACCCCTGGAAATTGTCGAAGAACGGACTGTGGGCGCAAGTTTGGGGGACGATTCAATCAAGGCGGGGCTCAAAGCCGGGGCCATAGGGGTCGGTTTGATCTTTCTGTTTATGGCGATCTACTACAAGTGGTCCGGCATGCTCGCGAACCTGGCCCTTGTTTTAAACCTTTTCCTCCTTTTGGCCGCCATGGCCATGTTTCACGCCACACTGACCATGCCGGGCATTGCCGGTATCATTCTCACCATCGGGATGGCTGTTGATGCCAATGTGCTTATTTTGGAACGTATTCGCGAAGAGGTCCGGCTGGGCAAAACGCCTCGGATGGCTGTGGACCAGGGGTATAACAAAGCGTTTTCTGCAATTTTTGATGGCAATTTAACAACGATCATTGCCGCTGTTTTTCTGTTTCAGTTCGGCACTGGGCCGGTCAAAGGGTTCGGCATCAGTTTGATGTTGGGCCTTTTGGTTTCCATGTTCACCGCCATTGTTGTGACCCACACCATCTATGAGCTCTGGCTCATGAAATCCAATGTCCAGAAATTGAGCGTCTAAATGGAACTGTTCAAAACCCCCAACTTCAACTACATCAAGTATCATAAGGTCTTTTTTGGTCTCTCGGCTTTTCTTGGGTTACTGACGATCGGAGCCCTTTTTTCCCGCGGTAAAAATATCCTCAGCATCGATTTCACGGGGGGCACCCTGATCCAAGGATATTTTGAAAAAGAGGCCGTTCCCCTCGATAAAATTCGCACGGCTCTGTCCGAAGCGGGTCTTCCCGGTGCCGAACTCCAGAGTGTGCCGGAACACAATGCGGTGATCTTGAGGTTTAAAACAAAGCAATCCAACGAAGAACGTCAATCGGTGGAAACGCGTCTCAAAGAAGGGGTCTTAAAAAGTTTCCCCAACAACCCTTTCATCATCGAGCGGGCAGAATTTGTGGGTCCCGTGGTGGGCCGTCATTTGATGGGGAAAGCGTCCATGGCCATCTTGTTTTCCCTTCTGGGGATCGTGATCTACGTGGCGATTCGGTTCAAAAACTGGATCTGGGGTGTTTCCGGTGTTTTCGCTTTGATTCACGACGTCGTCATTGCCACGGGGTTCATGGCGATCACTGGGCGAGAAGTGTCCATCACTGTGATTGCGGCGCTTTTGACTTTGGCCGGTTACTCCATCAATGACACCATTGTCATTTTTGATCGAATTCGAGAAAACATTCGTCTGCGCGGCCGTTCCAATAAAGAGACTTTGGAAGTTCTGATCAATCGGTCCTGCAACGAAACCCTTTCACGAACCATCATCACTTCTTTGACGGTGTTCCTGGTGCTCATCTGTTTGTTGATCTTCGGTGGGGAAGTCATCCGCGATTTCGCTTTGGCGCTCACATTTGGTGTTGTCGTTGGCTCTTACTCCACGATCTTCATTGCCACTCCCATGGTCTACCTGTGGCAGATGCGCCGAACCAAGTCGCTCCATTGACGCAAGGCCGTACCGTGTCAACCGCGGTGAGTTCCGTCAAAAAGATCCGAACGTTTCGACTCCACGCGCGTCCCAGCGCGGTTCTCCGAAATTTAAAAGCCCTTTTGGACGATGCCCAGTTCACGCCCGAATTGGAAAAGGCCGTGGAATCCGAAATCCTCGCCGCGTCAAATCGGTTGGACACCGCCGCGCTTTTCGGAACAGTGACGCCGGCCCAGTCTCCCCCGTGGATGGGCCCCCTCTGGGGACCCGCTCCCGACGAAAAACCACCCGTGGCTCATACTGTTTTTGTGGCGACCATTGGGGCCGCTTTTGAATCTGAGTTGGCCGACGCATTGACCCGCGGGGAAGGGCTTCGTAGCCGCCTCCTGACCGCGATTGGAGAAGAATTGGCTGATCAAGCCGCGAATTTTGTCGAGCGGTTGGTGGCGGAAGAGGCCCGCCAAGAGTCCTGTGAACTGGAAGAGCGCCGGTTCTTCTCCACCTCCCAAGATATTCAGTCCGCTCTCGACCTTCTGGAGGCCGGCCGCCTTTCCATCGGTTACGACGCCGCGGGACATCTGTCTCCGCGTTTCACCCGGGCGGGAACGTTGCCTTGGGGCCCCCCCGCGAAGAAAAAAAAGTAATGCGGTAACACCTTAGCCGGGATTCCCCGGTCGCAAAGGCTCAGCCAAACGAATTTTTAGCCTGAAATCTTCAGTTGACTGAGCATTTCCGTCCGGGAGGGTTGGAAATTTTTGTTCCGGACCCTGTCGACGATTGCCCTGTGCCAACCGGGGAATCCCGGTTAGGTGAGCTCCCTAAACCTGGGGTCGGTCCGTGTATCTTCCGTTGAAAATGTCTGGACGCTCATAAGAAACGGAGAAAATCCCTTTGACGAAACCCATCCTTTCCTCCCGCGATCGCTTTTTGGCCTACGTTATTTCATGGCTGGCGTGGGGCCTGATCCAATTCATCGGCCGCACATCACGCCTCCGAGTGTATGGCTCCCCGAAATTTCAAGAACGAGTGAACAGTGGCCTTCCGTTTATCTTTGCCTTTTGGCACCGATACCAAATGTTCCTGCTTTACGAAAAACGCAAAAGCGGTGTCTCCGTGTTGGTCAGCCGCAGTAAGGACGGGGAGTTCGTCGCTCAGACCCTTCACCGGTTTGGTTTTAAGACGGTCCGCGGGTCCTCCAGCCGCGGCGGTGGCTCGGCATTCATCAAACTGATGGATGTGGTTCGCGCCGGCCAGTGCGTGGCCTTCACGCCGGACGGTCCGCGTGGCCCTCTGCGGTCCATTCACCCGGGCGTGCTGACTCTGGCGACCAAAATGGGAATTCCCGTTGTTCCCCTGGCCTGGGCGGGAAATCGCGCCAAGGCACTTCGGAGTTGGGATCGGTTTCTTGTTCCTCTTCCTTTTAGCCGGTATCAAGTGGTGTATGGGGACCCCCTCTTCGTGACTGAAAACGGTCCCGACGCGGAAGAAAAATTACGGACGGCACTGAACGCTGTCGAAGTCGACGCCCAAAACCGTCTGGCAGGAGTGCCTTCCTCATGTTGACACTCTATTCCATTCTTTTCTTCTTCCTTTGGCCGCTTCTCTTTTTAGTTTTTGTTTGGCGGTATGGACTTCGCCGCACGCTCCGTGGTCTTCCCGAACGGTTCGGATTTGGCGGTGTTTGGCCGGCTCCTGGCGGGTTGTGGGTTCACGCCGCCTCGGTGGGGGAAGTCCTTGCGGCGGAAAACTTTCTTCGGGCTTTGCCGTCTCGGTTCCCGGGCCTTCCGCGTCTCCTCACCACCACCACGGTCAATGGAAAAGAATTGGCCCAACGGTTGGGGATCGCAGAAACAGTTCGATTGGCGCCCCTGGATCGGCCTGGGGCTGTGGAACGGGTGATTGCGCGGGTCCGGCCGAAAGCGTTGGTCCTGGTCGAAACTGAAATTTGGCCATTTTGGCTCACCACCCTTTCCCATCATCGGATTCCCGTGGTGGTCGTCAACGGACGAATTTCCGATGGCGCCTTCCCGCTCTATTACCGAATGCGCGGGGCCTTCTCTCCTCTTCTCTCTGGTCTGGCCCGAGTGGGTGTTCAGAGTCCGGCCCACGCCGCGCGATATTTACAGCTTGGGGCTCATCCGGAAGCGGTGGCCATTACCGGGAATTTGAAGTTCGAAGTGCCCCTGCCGGACCTTTCCCGCCGTTCGACGCTTCGGGCGGCGTATGGGTATTCCGAAAACGATTTGATCTGGATTTTGGGCAGTACGCATCCGGGGGAGGAAGCGGTTGCGTTGGAGGCGTTCGCTTCTCTTCGCGAAAAGCATCCGACGTTGCGTCTGATCGTCGCGCCGCGGCATGTGGAACGAGCGGGGGAGGTGGTGCGCCTCTTTGCGGACGCAGGCCATCGTTGTGCTCTGCGTTCTCAACGGTCCGTAACGACGGGGCCGGTGGACGTGCTTGTCCTTGACACCGTGGGCGAATTGGCGGAGATCTATGGTTTGGCCACGCTGGTCTTTGTGGGGGGCAGTCTTCTCCGTCGCGGAGGGCAAAACCCGCTGGAACCGGCGCGCTGGGGGGTTCCCGTCGTGTTCGGTCCGCGCATGGAAAATTTTCGTGAGATGGCCGCGCTCTTTCAGAAAAACCAAGCCGGTGTGGAAATTTCCACCGGCGCGGAACTGAAGGAGATCACCGACGAATTGCTTGTTTCTTCGGACCGGCGCGCCGCCATGGGCGAAGCGGCTCGCGCGTTGGCCGACAGCCAACGCGGCGCGTTGGAGGCCAACCTTGTTCTCCTTCAGGAAGCCCTGGCCATTCCCCCGGAAAAGTTACACCGGTCACCTCGTCGATGTGGAAAATGTTGAAATGACTGTTCGTCGAGTTCTAGTGATTCGTCTCTCGTCTTTAGGCGATGTGGTGTTGACCGCTCCGGTTTTGGCGGCGCTGAAAGCCGCTTGGCCAGGGTGCCATCTCACGTTCCTCACCAAGGGGGCCTTCGCCCCCGTTTTCTCACACAGCCCGCATGTGAACAAAGTTCTCCAATTTGAGGACAAAGGTCTATGGGGGTGGGCGCGGGAAATCCGACAGAGTCGGTTTGATGTAATCATTGATTTGCATGACACGTTTCGGTCCCGGGTTTGGTCCTTTTTATCGGGGGCTCCTCGAACGGTGCGGTACGATAAACGGGCCGCCGATCGGCGACGGTTGGTGTGGACAAAACGAGTGTCGCCGCGGTTGTCGGGCGGTGTGGTGGACCGTTATTTAGAAACGCTCACGGTTCTTGGAATTTCCTCCGCCCATCGAGTTCCGCAACTTTTTCTTGGGCCGGAAGAACGACTCCCCGACCACCTGGAAAAACGGTTGGGACCGGGCCCATTTGTGGCCATTGCCCCGGGGGCGCTTCATCCCACCAAGCGGTGGGGACCGGACCGGTTTGCCGAAGCGGCTGACCGGCTGGCGGAAGGGAAACCCGTGATTCTTCTCGGCGCCCCCGCGGACGCCCCGGCGGCGGAAGCGGTATTGCAAACCCTCACGTCCTCGGCGCAAAGTTTTGTCGGACAAACGTCGGTGCGGGAGATGATGCTGATCCTTCGGCGGTGCGCGTTGCTCCTCACCAACGATTCCGGCGCCATGCATGTGGCCGCGGCCCTGGGCGTTCCCACCGTTGCCATCTTCGGTCCCACCGTGAAGCCGTTCGGCTTCTTTCCCGTGGGGGCGTGGACATCCGCGATCGAGGCCGCAAACCTCGACTGTCGGCCCTGCTCGGTGCATGGGTCGAAAACCTGTCCACTGAAACATTTTCGTTGTATGAAAGAGGTGACCGTTGATCAGGTGGTTAAAACTGCCCAAACGCTATTGGTGTCTCCTCTGAGGGGTCTGTCATGAAAATCCTTCATATTTTGGATGAGCGGTGGGATTCAGGGGTGACGGCTTATGGTCTTTCGGCGGCGCGCGCCATGCGCGATCGCGGTCACGAGGTTTATGTGGCGGCACGGGAGGGTTTGGCGCCGGCCATCCAAGCCGAAAAGATGGGTTTCCCTGTTCATCGGTTGGCCTCGCTCCTTTCGCTCCGCCGATGGGCGGGCGCCATCGGGTTTGACGTGGTCAACGCCCATACAGGGACGGGCCACAGTGTGGGGTTTTTTATCACCCGGTTTCGGCCAACGGCGTTGATCCGCACGCGGGGCGAAGCGCGGACGTTGTCGATCCGCCCCGGCCAAGGATTTCTTTTCCGTGAAACGGACGGCGTCATTGTCGCGTCCAAAGCCTTGGCGGAATCCTATGGGACGCGGTTTCCTTTTTTAATGGAACAAATTTCACTGATTTACCCGGGAATCGATTTGCCGGCTCTCCCGCCTGTCCCACCCGGGCCGGTCCATGTCGGTCTTTTGGGCCGGCTGGATCCGGTGAAAGGGCACTCCTTTTTTCTCGAAGCGGTGGGGCTAATGAAAGATCATTTGACCGACCCGCTCTTCCTTATTGCGGGGGAAGAAAAAAATACGGCCCGCGTGGATTTGGAAAAGCAAGCGACTCGATTGGGCATTGAACGGTGGGTCCGGTTCCTGGGGCGTGTGCCGGACGCCGGGGCGTTTATGAACGAATGCCATGTGGGAGTGATCTCTTCAGTGGAAAGCGAAGCCGTCAGTCGCGCCGCTTTGGAATGGTTGGCGCGCGGGCGGCCGTTAATCGCCACGGAAGTGGGCGCGCTTCCTGAAATGGTGTTGAACGGCGACAACGGATTTTTGGTTCCCCCCAAAAACGCCACGGGACTCGCGCGCACGATCCGGATTTTGTTGGAGGACCCCGCTCGAAGGACAAAAATGGGCGAACGGGCACGGCGAATCGCGGAGACACGTTTCAGCCTCGCCCGCATGGGCCAGGAAACTGAAAAGGCCACCTTGGCCGCCGTCTTGCGCCGAAAAAAAAGATTTTCATGAACCCGATCGGAATTTTGCACCTCAACACGGAACGCGGCTGGCGCGGGGGCGAACGGCAAACGCTCCTCCTCGCCCTTGAACTTTCGCAACGGGGATACCTCAATTGGATCGCCGCTCGCCCCCAAGAACCTTTGGCGGTGGCCGCGGAGCGTGAGGGAATCCCTCTGCTCAACGTGCGGCCTTGGGGCGAATGGGATGTTGTGTCGGCGTGGCGATTGGCTCGTTTTGCGATGGAAAAAAACGTGGCGATTGTCCACGCCCATACCGGCCATGCCGTTGGGATGGGGGCTTTGGCCAAGCGGTGGAGCCGGGGATCTCTCCGTTTGGTGGCGACGCGGCGGGTGGATAACCCCCTTTCCCGTCATCCCTTGAGTCGATGGAAATACGCCGCTGTCGACGCCATGGGGGCGGTGGCCACGCGGGTGGCGGAAGTGGCGGTTTCGGGTGGGGTTCCGCGGGATAAAATTTCGGTGATTCACAGTGGGGTGGACCGGACCGGTTACCCCACCGCCGTCGATCGAACGCGATTGCGGATCGAGCGCGGACTCTCCGCCCAAGAGGTCTTGGTCGTCAACGCCGGCGCTCTCGTTGCCCAGAAAGATCAGGCCACGCTGATTCGCGCCGCTCTCCGGGTTCGCAAAGATCGGCCGGAGGTGAAATTCGTGGTGTTGGGAGAAGGGCCGCTTCGACCTCGTTTGGAGGCTCTGATTAGGGACCTTCATTTGGGATCAACTGTTTTTCTCTGGGGTCACCGATCCGACGTCGTTTCGTGTACAGCCATGGCGGACATTTTCGTATTATCTTCCGTAGGCGAGGGGATCGGCGGAGCTTTAATCGATGCCATGGCCGTGGAGGTTCCCACCGCCGCCACGCGCGTGGGAGGGGTGTCCGATCTTTACGGTTCGATGGACGCGCCGGAACTGACGCCCGCGGGGGATGCGGACGGTTTAGCAAAAAACATTCTGTGGGTTTTAAATGATCCCGCAGAAGCCCGAAGACGAATCGAAAATGGAAAAGCCACGGCCGAACGGTTTACCGCCAAGGCCATGGCGGACGGCTACGAACGGCTTTATCAAACGGTATTGAACCGATGACTCAACTCTCTGCTGTTTTAATTGTCCGAAACGAAGAACGGGACCTGCCGGCGTGTTTGGAAAGCCTGAAAGGGGTCGCCGATGAAATTGTTTTGGTGGATAGTGGTTCTACGGACCGCACGGTGGAGATTGCACAACAGCAGGGCGCGCGGGTGATCCACCGGGCCTTCGCTGGGTTCGGACCGCAAAAACAATTCGCTTTGGAACAGGCGGTGGGGGACTGGGTGATCAACCTCGACGCGGACGAACGGTTTGAGCCCCGCCTTGGGGCGGGAAATTAAATCGGTGCTTGCCGGGGCGCCGGTTGTGAACGGGTTTAACCTCCGGTTCCACAATATGTTTTTGGGCCGCCGGTTGCGGTTCGGCGGGCACTGGAGCGAATGGCATCTTCGGCTTTTTCGTCGCGACAAGGCTCATTACGACGGACGCGAGATCCATGAGGGGATTTCGGTGGTCCCTCCGTACGGGCGCCTTCGGGAGCCGGTCCTTCATGAAAGCTATAAAAATTTCACGGAATATTTGGAGAAGTGTAACCGCTACACGGGTTTGATCGCCCGCGACAAATATCGAAAAGGCCGGCGGTTTACTCTCTGGAGCCATCTCCGATTGCCCTGGGATTTCTTTTCCCGCTATATTCTAAAATTAGGTTTTCTCGATGGCAACGCGGGATTGATCTATGCGGTTTTGAGCGCCTATTACACTTGGCTTAAACTCATTCGTGTGATGGAAGGAGAGGGCGATGCTCGCTGAATGGGGGCGGTGGGCGGGTTGGCGGTTTTGGGTGTTTCGGCTCGATGGAATTGGTGGCGGCCCCGGGCCGCCGGGTTGCCGATTTTAATGTACCACAAGGTGGGTCAACCGCCGGCGGGATCGACCCTCAAAAAGTTGTGGGTGTCGGTCGAGGTGTTCCGCTGGCAAATGGCCTATTTGAAACGACACGGATACACCCCCCTGACCCTGCGCGGCGTCGCTGAAAGAGTGGCGGAAGGACGTTCGTTGCCCGATAACGGGATTGTCCTGACCTTTGACGATGGGTACCGCAATAACCTGGAAAACGCCCTTCCCGTCTTGCGCGAATTCGGGTTCCCGGCCACGATCTACATTGTTGTGAACGCCGTGGGACGGGACAATTTCTGGCATGACCCGTCTTCGGAAACACGCTTGCCCATGTTGAGCTGGGAAGAGGTGGCGATTTTAAGAGACGCTGGTTGGGACATTGGGTCCCATACGCTGACCCATTGTCGTCTCACGCGCTTGCCTCTCAGCGAAGCCGAAAAAGAAATCGTCGAAAGCCGGCGGATATTGGAGGAGAAATTGGGGATGGCTCCCGTTTCTTTCGCCCACCCTTACGGGGATGGAGCGGACAACGGCGACATTCGTCGCTTGATTCAAAAAGCCGGTTACGCGACGGCGTGTTCGGTTCATCGAGGCAAAGCGGATGTGTCTGGGTCGCCGTACTGCCTGAAACGTATTTTTGTCCGCGGCGATGACACTCGTTGGGATTTCCACCTCCATTTGACCCGCGGTCAGGCTCGGTTTTGAAAATACTCATCATCCAACTGCGGCGGATTGGGGACGTGATTGTCACGACGCCGGTGATCGATGTTTTGCGCCGCCAATTCCCTGACGCGCGCATCGAGTTTTTGGTGGAACCCGCGGCCGCGCCGGTGTTGGACAATTACCCCGGTTTGGACGAGCGGCTGGTTTTTGAAAAGTCAAAATTTTGGTTTTGGGTGAGAGAATTGCGTCGTCGCCGATACGATTGGGTGTTGGATTTCATGAATAACCCGCGCACGGCCCAATTGGCCTGGGCGAGCCGAGCCCCCGTCCGTGCTGGGTTCGTTGTTCCTTTCTGGAGCGTGGTGTACACCCATCGGGTCCCTCGTCCGAAGGTCGATGTCTACGCCGTTCAAAATAAGTTTTCTCTTCTCCGGTCCCTAGGCGTTCATGCACCGGAGGGGGTTCTCCCCCGCCTGTCCGTGGTCAATTTCGAATTCGAAGCTCTGCACGCCTGGTGGTCAGAGGCGGGGTTGGACAAAGCCGTGGAACGCGTGGCGGTCATGCCGAAACATCGCCACGAGATTCGCCAATGGCCAGCGTCAAAATTTAAAGAGACCCTTCGGCGCTTGTTGGTGAAGCCGGGCCGTCAGGTGGTTCTGATCGGGGGCCCCGATGAAAAGGGGTATCTGGACGATGTGGCAAAGGATTTCCCCGGTCGCGAGTGGGTTCTGCCGGCGGGATCCCTGCACCGGGGCGCGGCGGTTTTGTCTCGCTGTCATGTGGCGGTCACGAACGATTCCGGGCTCATGCATTTGGCCGTGGCGATGGGCACACCGACCGTCACCATTTATGGCCCCACATCGCCGGGTTCCTGGAATCCCCGACAACCGCCTCACCGATATATTCAGGCCGAAGGACTCGCCTGCCTGGTTTGTCATCGGGACCGATGTCCGTATGCGCCATGAGTGCATGGAATGGGTTTCCCCTGACCGAGTGGTGGCCGAGACCGAGGCCATTCTTGCGGCCGCGCAGGTGAGTTAGGTGGCCTTTTCGTTTCCCAATTCCAACAGCGTGGGGGGGCTTCTGTGGCGGTGCCTTTTGGGGGGGCCCTCCCTTCTTTTTGAGGGAGCGGCGCGCGCCCGTGCCGCGGCGTATCGTCGGGGAATACTTGAAACCGTGCGGGTTCCGGTGCCGGTTTTTTGCATGGGAAACCTGACCGTCGGTGGGTCTGGAAAAACGCCGGGAGTGATTTGGCTTTTGGAGGAATTGAAAAAACGCGGACATCGCCCCGCCGTCGTCACTCGAGGCTATGGCCGTCGTGGGGCGGAGCCGGTGGTGCTGGTCCCGAATCGGGGGGAACCGCTTCCCCCGGTGGAAACGATCGGCGATGAACCCCGTTTTTTGGCGCGTCGTTCAGGCGTACCGATCGCGATCGGGTCGGACCGGGCGCTGGCCTGCGAACAGGCCTGGGAAGAATTTAACCCCGATTGTCTGGTGATGGACGACGGATTCCAACACCACCGAATTCATCGCGACCGAGATTTCGTGTGCATAGACGCAAGGCTTGCTTTTGATGTTTTAGTGAATCACACGCCCGCCCCTGTGCTCCCCGCCGGCCCCTGGCGCGAACGGCCCAAGGCCCTCGACCGGGCGCAGATGGTTTTCGTGACAAGAGCCGAACGGCTTTCAGGGGAAAGAGGGGCGGCGGTTCAAACGGTCTTAAAAAAACGGGGACTCAAAAATACGTTGGTCGTTGGTCGGCTGACGTTCCGGGACAACGAGACGGGCCAATCGGTTCCTCCGGAATGGTTGAACGGTCAATGTGTCGTGGCATTGTCAGGGCTCGGGGACCCCGCGTCGTTTGAAAACGCGCTCACTCGGCTCGGGGCGAGCGTGCGAGGGGAACGGTATCGCGACCATCACTTTTTTTCGCCCCGGGAATGGGAGGGCGCGTTGACGCGGGCCCAGCGGGAGAAATACCGCATCGTCGTCACCGAAAAAGACCGGGAACGGCTTCCAGAGACATTTCCGGCTCTTGTGGCACGTTTGGCATGGCACGTAGGGGAGGAGGGATCGTGGGTGCCGGTGATCGAATCCGTTTTTTCATAGAATACGTCGGGCTCCGGATTCTTGCGACAACCTTGGGGCGGATTCCTCCCTTTCCGGGAATGGCCATGGGCCGCGGAATGGGCCGCGTGGTCGGGTTCCTCGCGCGGGGTCGAACCCGTTTGGCGGAACAGAATATGGCCGCCGCTTTTCCCAACGAAAAGACCGACACCCTTCGCGCTTGGGTCCGTGGCGTGTGGTCCGAATTGGGGGTGAGCGTGTGGGAGTTCGCGCGGTTGGGGCGGATGTCCCGGGCCACATTTGAAAAAGAGGTCCCTGTGGTCGGGATCGAGAACCTTCGGGCGGCCCACGCCCAAGGCAAAGGGGTGATTTTGTTTACGGGCCATTTGGGGAACTGGGAATATGCTTCTTGGGCCACGGCGTTGGCGGGGTTTCCCGTGGCGGCGATTGCCCGGCGAATGAAAAATCCGTTCGTGAACGATTGGATCACAGCGTTGCGGCGCCGGTCCGGCAACGAGGTCCTTATGCATAAAAACGCTGTGCGGGAATCTGTTCGTCGTTTATCTGCCGGGCAAGTGGTTGGGCTTCTTTTTGATCAACGCATCACCGCGGGGGGGCTTCAGGTCCCGTTTTTTGGTCGACCGGCCCATACGACGGGAATGGCGGCCCTGCTGGCCCTTCGACTGGGATCGCCGCTGGTGCCGGTTCACAGTTGGCGGGAAAACGGTCGGTTGACCGTGGAGATCGGACCGTCCCTTTCTGTCGATCCGGGTCCTTCCACTCCGGACCGAATCGAGGCGGTGACCCGTCAAATGACGGAAATTCTTGAAGGCTGGATTCGCCAACATCCCACCCAATGGCTTTGGATCCACGACCGATGGCGACCGTGACCCCCTCTCCTCTCTTTAGTGTGGTCATTCCGACTTTGGGGAACCATGACATCCTGTGGCGGATGTTGGAATTTCTCCATCAGACCGATCTCTCTGCGGCCGAGGTGATTGTCGTTTTTAACGGTCTCCTTCCCGATCGCAAAAGGGTGGAAGACGTTTTAACGTCGCGGTTTCCCAACGTTCGGTTCTTGTCTGCGCCCGAACCCTATGGAATTGCGCGGGCCAATAATTTGGGAGCCCGCGCCGCCCAAGGGCGTTTCGTCGCTTTTTTGCACGACGACGTTCTCATTTATGAGCCCCGATGGTTGGCTCTGCTGACCGATATTTTGGAGCGGCGTTCCGATGTGGGGATGGTGGGCGGCAGTGAACCAAAATACACGGACCGGACCCCCGCGGAAGCCGGTGAATTGGAACCCGGAGTGACGGAGTGTGATTGGTCCCCCACCCTTTCCGTGGCGCGTCGGGCCGATCTGGCGGTTTGTTCTTTTGATGAATTCTATCGGGTCGGTCTGGAAGACAAGGATTGGGCTCTCACTTTTCGCCGGCGGGGCCAGCGCGTGGTGTGTCGAAAGGTGGCCCATGAACACATAGGAACAAAAGGGTCGTATACTCTGCTCCTTCACAACCGCTCCCTATTGGATTATTACTCCAAGGAAGGCGTGCGGGAACGGTATTTTATGACAAAGAACAAGGACGTGTTGGCGGAACCATTCTGCCGTGCCGGGTGGAAAAAGTGGGGCCGCTGGGACCGGGATTGGCGCAAGACGTGGTGGATGAAACTCTATGTTCACTCCTTTTTTCTAAATCTTAAGTTTGGCCGGCATTGCGGTGGGCGGGGCGATCTTGGTCAGCCAAACGCGTAATGTTTGGTTGGCGATGTTTCTCCTGTTGGGGGCCTCTGAATCCAAGGGGACCGCGTCAGGAGAAAAGGATTCTCCATCCCTGTCTTGAAAGTAATAAAATCTTTTTAAAAGTGAGGTGGCGAACGTGATTGCACGGTGGCGAGTGTTTATGGGGTTTGTGGCAGGGGTTGCTTTTTTGTTGTTGTCCCATGTATCCAGTTGGCCTCGGGCGTCGACAGGGTTGTTGATCTCTTTGCTGGGCCTCCTCATCCGCGGGTGGGCGGCCGGCTATTTGGAGAAAGGAAAGCGTTTGGCTCAGGATGGCCCCTATGCGTGGGTGCGCCATCCCCTTTACACGGGGAGTTTTTTGATGGCTTTCGGTTTCTGTCTGGCAGGAACCGGGGCCGTTCCTGTCGCGAGCGTGATTCTCTGGGCGATCTTTCTTTTCCTCTTCGGGTGGATTTATCCCCGCCGCATCGCCACAGAGGAACGGGACTTAGAGAAATATTTCGGCGACGCCTGGCGGCTGTTTACCGGTCGGAACAGCCGGTTCCTTCCCCGTCTGCATCCTTTCCGCCGCTCGGACGCGGACCGTTTCATGTGGGCGCGTTATCTGAAAAATAAAGAATACAACGCCACGGTCGGTTGGGTCGCGAGCGCCGCGGTGGTCATTGTTAAAGGACTGACCGGACTGTGACGTTTTCCCGTTGGGCGCTTGCCTTTTTTTTGTTGGGGCTCGGTCTGACGGTGAAGGGAGAAGAGGTCCCCGTTCCCGCGGCCCCGGCCTTTGCTTTTCAATGGAGGCAAGAAAACCCTCCCCCTTTTTTGGTGGGCGAATCCATCGTTTACGTCATAAAATACGGGATCATTCACGCCGGGTTTGCCACGCTGGAGATTTCTTCCACCGAGACGGTTTCTGGGAGAATGGCCTATAAGGTGACCTCCGAGGCGCGTACCAACAAGACCATGGACGTTCTCTTCAAGGTCCGAGATTTAAACGAATCCTGGATCGATGCCCAAAGCCTTTGTTCGCTTCAATTTCGGCAGGACATCAAAGAGGGTCGATACACCCGTCAAGTGGACACCGTCTACGATCATCCCGCGCGCCGGTTTGTGTATAAAAAAAAGCGGAAAGGAATCGAAACGGTCCATGAAGGGGCTATCCCGCCGTTTGTCCAGGACGTTCTTTCCAGCCTCTATTATCTTCGAACCCAGCCATTGGAAGTCGGAAAAAATTTCACCCTAGACGCCAACTCTGGCGCCACCACCTGGCCCCTGTCGGTCCATATCTTGGCCCGAGAAACCATGCGAGTCCCCGCTGGCCGCTTTGAATGTTTTCACATTGAGCCTGTCCTGGCCGGTGACGGCATTTTTCAAGCCAGTGGCAAACTGGAAGTCTGGGTCACCCAATCGGTCCCCCACATCCCCGTCCTTCTTCGATCGAAAGTCGCCGTCGGCGCCTTCGACGCTGAAATGACAAATGCCCGGCCGGCGTCTCCCGTTTGCCCGAGCCGAGTCCTTCCCTGGCTCCATAGCCGGGATTTTTCTTTCATGGGGGAACCCCCGGCCCTGTCGCTGATCTCCTCGGTGTGCCGGCGTCTTGGCCCCCCTCCGAAAGGGAAAAGGAGCTCAATCGGCGATCCTGAATTTCTGGTTTTAGTATAATCCGCCTAGTCTTACACGCGAAAATCGAGCCCCAGGAGGCGATTCCCCATGGACCAAGAACTCTCATTCAAAGTTGCGTTGTCGGAAGGTTGGCGGGTGACCAAAAGCCGATTTCCCTTGATGTTGGCTTACCTCGGGACCCTTTTGGCTCTCGGGGTTGTTCGGTTTGTTATAGAAAAGCCGATCGATTCCACCGCGCTCAAAGTTATTTTGGGGCTTGGGTTTCAGGTCCTCAACTGGTTTTTGACTTTCAACGCCTTGGGTGTTTCGATTAAACTTATCGACGGAAAAGAGGTCGCATACGCGGACTTTTGGCGGCCGCAAAGCAATTTCTGGTTCTATGTTTTGGCGACGCTTTTGTACGGCTTCATCATCGCTGGGGGAACTCTTCTCCTGATTGTCCCGGGGATCATTTTTGGACTCATGTTCATGTTTTACGGGTATGTGATGGTGGAGAAAAGTCTTGGCCCCATCGAGGCGCTCAAAGAAAGCAAACGGTTGACCCGCGGGGTTAAGTGGGACCTCTTCCTCTTTTCTCTGATCGCCATTGGCTTGAACATTTTAGGCGTTATGGCCTTGTTGGTCGGTGTGTTGGCCACGATGGCGGTGACCTATCTCGCCTTGGCCCATCTGTATCGTCAACGCACCCGTGCTCTGGAGTCGATTTCCGCGGCATGACCGAACTCGCCCCTCGCGTTAAGTCGTTTCAGGGGTTGCCCGTGCTTGTGGTCGGTGACCTGATGGTCGACCGATACATCCGTGGGGCGGTGAGCCGTCTTTCCCCTGAGGCGCCGGTGCCCGTGGTGGACGTCCAGCATGAAGAGTTTATGCCCGGGGGCGCCGGCAATGTGGCGGCCAACATGGCCGCCCTGGGCGGTCGCCCCATTCTGGTCTCTTTGGTGGGCGAAGATTCGGATGGTGAACGCCTTCTGGCCACTCTGCGGGACCGCGGGGTGGACGTCTCCGGCGTCGTGTCCGACGCCTCCCGGCCCACCATCCTCAAAACCCGGGTGCTCGCGGGCCATCAGCAGGTCGTTCGGTTCGATCGGGAAAATCGCGCGGCCTTTCCCCACGGGCTCGTGGCCCGAATCTTGGCCAGTGTGAAGGAGCGATTGTCCCAGGCCAAAGGTGTTGTCCTCTCGGATTACGGAAAGGGGATGGTGAGCGCTCGCCTCTTGAAAAGCGTTTTAGGATGGGCGCATCGGCAAGGCAAGCTCGTGACGGTGGACCCCAAAATTGAACATTTCTTAAGTTATCGGGGCGTCGATTGCATCACGCCGAATTTGAAAGAGGCCACGGAAGGCGTTCGTGCGTTTCCTCCCAAGACCGATGACGAGGTGGATGAACTGGGCCGACGGATTTTGCGTCGTCTTCGCTGTCATTCGGTTTTGATTACACGAAGCGAGCGGGGCATGAGTCTCTATCGCGAAAGCAAACCGCCGCTCCATATCCCATCTCAGGCCCGGGAAGTATTTGACGTGACCGGCGCCGGCGACACGGTGATCGCCACCTTGAGCTTGGCTTTGGCGGGAGGCGTTTCTCTGGCGGACGCGGCGCGAATGTCTAATGCGGCGGCGGGGGTCGTGGTGGCTAAACTCGGTACGGCCACCGTCAGTCCCGCCGAACTGCGAAAAGCGTTATGAACGTCCTGGGGGTCATCCCCGCCCGATTTGCGGCCCAACGGTTTCCCGGCAAACCGCTGGCGTCCATTGCCGGGCGGCCCATGATCTGGTGGGTATGGAACGCCGCTCAGAAGGCGTTGCCCCGGGTCGTGGTGGCCACAGACGATCGACGCATTGTGGAAACGGTTCGGCGTTTTGGTGGTGAGGCGATGCTGACTTCGGATCAGTGCCGGAGCGGAACCGATCGTGTGGCGGAAGTCGCCCGTAAAATCAAGGCCGGCCTCTATTTAAATATTCAAGGGGACGAGCCCCTCATGACCGCTCGGACCTTGTGGAAGGTTTTGGCGCTCCACGCGGATCGGTCTGTTTGTCTCGGCACGGTGGCCACGGTTCTAACGCCTTTGGATTGGATTGATCCCAACGCGGTCAAGGTGTTGGTGGACAAACGAGGCGATTCCCTCTATTTTTCCCGATCCCCCTTGCCCTATTTCCGGGACGGAGCGCCCAAAGCGCCGCCGCCCAACAAATTATTGTTTAAGCATCTGGGGGTATACTCCTATCGGCCGGAGACATTGCGGGCCTTTGTCCGTTGGCCGGCCGGCTTTTTTGAAACCGCGGAAAAGTTGGAACAACTGCGCGCCTTGGAAAACGGGGTCCGGATTCGGGTCGCGGTCACTCCCGACGATTCCATTGGTGTGGATCTCCCCGGGAATGTGGCCCGGGTAGAGAAAATTTTGAAACGGCGGGGCACAGCGTCGTGAATCCGTCATCCGATGGGAAGGGGGGGGCGATGGCGAAGTTTATTTTCGTGACGGGCGGGGTGGTCAGTTCGTTGGGCAAGGGGATCGCGGCGTCGTCTTTGGGGCGACTTCTGAAATCGCGCGGGTTGAACGTGACCATGATCAAGCTGGATCCGTATCTGAACGTGGATCCGGGAACCATGAGCCCTTATCAGCACGGAGAAGTCTACGTGACCGAAGACGGGGCGGAAACGGATTTGGATTTGGGCCATTACGAACGTTTTATCGACGTGGACATGACACGAGACAATAACGCCACCTCGGGGCAGATTTACGAAACGGTGCTCGCAAAAGAACGGCGGGGCGAGTTTTTGGGCAAGACCGTCCAAGTCATTCCTCACATCACCAACGAAATCAAAAGCCGTCTTTTTCGCGTGGCCAAGGGCCGGGACATCGTGATCGTCGAGGTAGGGGGGACGGTCGGCGACATCGAGTCGTTGCCGTTTCTTGAATCCATCCGCCAGATGCGAATCGATGCCGGGCGGGACAACGTCCTGTACATCCATCTCACCCTCGTGCCCTACATCAAAGCCGCTGAGGAACTGAAAACGAAACCGACCCAGCATTCGGTCGGCAAACTGCGGGAAATTGGGATCGAGCCCGACATTATTATTTGCCGCACCGACCGTCCCCTGGGTCCAGACATTCGGGAAAAAATCGCCCTGTTCTCCAGCGTCCCGAAAGATGCGGTGATCGAAGCGGTGGACGCGGACACGATTTACGACGTGCCGTTAATGTTTGAACGACAAGGGTTGGATGAACTGGTGCTGATGCTTCTTCGCCAACGTAGCCCCGCCAAAGACCTCTCCTCTTGGAAAGAAATGGTGGAGAAAATCCGTAACCCCCTTCACCACGTGACCATCGGCGTGGCCGGGAAATACGTGGAACTTAAAGACGCGTATAAGTCCATCGGCGAAGCGCTTTTGCACGGGGGGCTGGCCAACGACGCCAAGGTGGTTGTGAAATACCTCGACGTGGAAGACAAGACCTTGGAAGCCCAGCTCCTGCAAGTGGACGGTATTTTAATCCCGGGGGGGTTCGGCGACCGGGGCGTGGAAGGGAAGATCTCTGTGGCCAAGTTCGCTCGGGAACATCAAATTCCGTTTTTTGGAATTTGTTTGGGCATGCAATGCGCGGTGATTGAGGTGGCTCGCCATTTGGCCAAAATGCCGAAAGCCCATTCCACCGAATTTGCGCCCAAAACCCCGTTCCCTGTTGTCGATCTGATGGGAGAACAGAAAAAAATTTCCCAGATGGGAGGGTCCATGCGGTTGGGCGTCTATCCCTGTCGTCTCAAGTCGGGGTCTTTGGCGCAAAAAGCGTACGGGCGGGAGTTGATCCACGAACGCCATCGCCATCGCTATGAGTTAAATAACAAATACCGCAAAGCGCTCGAGAAAGCGGGGCTCCGCGTGGTCGGCGAATATCCAAGACTCCATCTGGCGGAAGCGGTGGAATTCAAAAACCATCCCTGGTACGTGGCGGTTCAATACCATCCCGAACTGAAATCGCGACCCTTGCATCCTCACCCGTTGTTCAAAGCGTTCATCGCCGCCGCCCTCCACAGGCTCTCTCCCCGGCACGGATAATGAGGTTTCGCTGGGCCTGGGGAGTCCCCCTGCTCTCTCTGGCGTGGGGCGGGCTGGTTTTCTTTCATGTCCATCGGTATTTTGATCTGAATCGGACAGAGCTCTTTCGCCAGGAAGGGCGGCGCCTGGTCGTTCTTTGGGCGGAGCGGATCGCCGAGACGGAAGACCCCCCGGAACGGGAAAGGATGCTTCGGCGATTTTCCGGGGAGAGGGATTCACGGTCGGCGACTCTTCTCGACGATCAGGGCCAAATATTGTTGACCGTGGGGGATTCTTCCCCGCCGCCGCCCCGCCTTCCCCTTTCCGAACCGGCAGACCGACCCCGGGAGGGAGACCGGTGGGACTATTGGGCGCCGCTTTGGATCGACGGGCGGCGCGCGGGATACCTGGCCTGGGTCCGTGACTCTTCCGCCCTAAAAAAGGACCGCGCTCACGTCCGGCGGGGGCTCTTGGCCGCGGGAGCCTGGGCGGCCGCCTTGGGATGTCTCGGGACCGTTTTGGCCTGCCGTTCCCCGCAAGCATCATAAAAACTCTGGACAATTTTCCGTTCTGGGGTTAAATACGTATTAGCCTATGACCTCTCGCCCCATCAACGGTCGAAAATCCGCCCAAGACGTTCTCTTGGAAGCCCGTCTTATTTCTCCTGAAAACATGGCCTTGGCCGAGAAAGAAGCCGAAAAATCGGGCCGGCCCGTCCAACAAATCGTTGTGGAAAAAAAGTGGGCGGACAAAGTGGACGTCCTCCAAGTTCTCTCGCGCGAATGGCGCACGCGGGCGGTGGACTTGGCCGAAATGGAAATCGATCCGGAAGTCGTTCGCCTGTTGCCCGAATCTGTCACGCGAAAGCAATGGGTGGTCCCCTTTGCCAAAGAAGACCAAGTCCTCCTTTTGGCCATGGCCGATCCTCGGGATTTCATGGTCTTGGAGGACATCCACATCAAGACGGGGTTGGAAGTCCAACGGTATTTGGCCATGCCGGAAGACATTTTACGGGAATTGGACAAAGTCTACGGAATCTCTGGAAGCGGGCAGGGGGCGGAACTTCTCCGTTCAGTGACAGACGCGGTGATCCCGGACGTCGACGGAACCCTGGCACGGATGCAGGAAAAAACCGATGTGACCGAGGTGGACGCTTCCGCGCCTGAGGTCGAAAAGATCGTGAACGGGATCATCCTCTCCGCGTTGGGCCAAAAATCGTCGGACATTCACATTGAACCTTTTGAGGATCCCGCCGGACGGACGTCCCGTGTGCTGGTGCGATTTCGCGTCGATGGATTTTTAAAAGCGGCGACCTTCCAAATCCCCTGGACGTACCGAAGCGCGGTGATCGCGAAGATTAAGATCATGACGAATTCCATGAACATCACGGAACGGCGCATTCCCCAGTCGGGCCGAATTCAAGTGATGGCCAAGGGAAACCCCATCGAGTTTCGGGTGGAGATCGTGCCCACGGTGTACGGCGAATCTGTTGTCATGCGGATATTGGATCGGAAGGCCGTTCAGGTGGATATTCATAAACTGGGGTTTTTCCCGGAAACGCTGGATCGATATTTGGGGCTCATGGCGGGCGTGGGAGGGAAAAAGAATTTTGGCATTGTCCTCGTTTGCGGGCCCACAGGGTCGGGGAAATCCACCACGCTCTACGCGTCGTTGAACCACATCAACCGGCCGGACATTAAAATCCTCACAGCCGAGAACCCTGTGGAATACAACCTTGACGGCATCGTTCAGGTTCAGGTCAATCCGGATTTGAAGCTTGGGGAAGACAAGTGTTTCGATTTCGCGACGGCGCTCCGATCGTTCCTCCGGCTGGACCCGGACGTCATCATGGTGGGAGAAATCCGGGATCAGGAAACCGCTCATATCGCCATGGAAGCCGCCATGACCGGCCACTTGGTCTTTTCAACAATTCACACAAACGATGCGACGTCCACCGTGACGCGGTTGGTCGACATGGGCATCCCCGCGTTCATGGTGGCCAGCACGCTCAAGTGCGTGCTGGCCCAACGCCTTTGTCGACGCATTTGCCCCGATTGTAAAACGCCGCGTGCGCCGTCTGTGGAGGAAGTGGAAATATTTAAATCCAACCACGTTTCCTTGCCGCCGGGGGCGCAGATTTATCAAGGCGCGGGGTGCCGCACCTGCAACGGGGCGGGGTTTAAAGGCCGCTTAGGAATTCATGAACTGTTGGTGATCGATGACGTCGTTCGGGGAAGCATGCTAAAAGAGATGACGGCCGATTCCATCCGGGACGCGGCCATGGATAAATCGCCCCAAAAAATGAGGACCATCTTGATGGATGGGTTCCAAAAAGTTCTTGAAGGCAACACCACCGTCCGTGAAGTGTTGGGCGGCGCCTCCGAAGTGGCTGAAGATGCCGTTAAAAAACCCGCGCACTAATTTCACAGCGAGGGCTCGTCCTCCGCGCACGGTTTTGGCCGGGATCCCAAGGGTTGATCCGGGCTCGTTCTTTTGATGGATCCCAAAGAGTATGACGCCATTGTCATTGGCGGTGGAATCACCGGTGCGGGGATTTTACGTGATTTCGCGTTGCGGGGCGTGCGGGCGTTGCTCGTGGAAAAAGGCGATCTTGGGTGCGCCACCACGGCGTCCTCCAGCCATCTGATCCATGGGGGGTTGCGCTATCTCCTGTATGACCGCCTGACCACCCACGCGACGTGTTGGGATTCTGGCCACATTGTTCGCATCGCGCGCCCCCTCCTGACCCGGCTTCCGATTTTGTGGCCTGTCTACCGAGACCACCGTCGCGGGCTGGAAACGGTGGAAACTTTGCTTGAATCCTATGATGGGTTTCAGCCTTAAAAGGAAGGAAGAAAGCATCTGCGTCTTTCTGCCGGAGAAACGCGAAAACTGGTTCCTGGCCTGAAAAAAGAGGGGCTGACGGGCGGTTTGCTTTTTGACGAGTATTGGGTGGATGCCGTTCAGCTTGTTCAAGCCAACGTGGATTCGGCTCTCCGGGCCGGAGCCCAGGTGATCACAAAAACCGACGTGATTGGTTTATCCATGTCCCCGGGGCGGGGGTCCCCCTCACGGGGGGTTCGACTTCGACGTTCGGATGGACACGAAGAAACGGTGCGGGGGTCCGTGGTGATCAATGCCGCCGGGCCCTGGGCGGGCCGCGTGGCGGGTTTGGCTGGAGCCGAGGTCCCGCTCCGGCTTCAAAAGGGGTCGCACCTGGTTTATAAAAATATTCCCACAGCGCTCGGGGTCACCCCTGTTCGGATTGGTCTCTTATTAGAAGCGGTGGACCGAGAGCGTTACGTTTTCATTCTGCCGGGCCAAGGAAAAATGTTGGTTGGCCCCACGGACATTCCAGAAAAGGATGGCCCCGACCATTTGAAAACAACAGCGGAGGAGATTCGCTCTCTTCTCGGTTCGTGTCGGCGCTATTTTCCATCGTTTCCAGACCAATACGATGCAACCACGGTCGGAGCACGGCCCCTTCTGGGACAAAAGGGGCCGGAAAAGCTTTTGTCCCGGGGTTTCGCGTGATGGACCATGGGCGCGAAGGAGGTCCGGCAGGTCTGATTACCGTGGCGGGGGGAAAAATGTCAGACTTTCGGTTGATGGCGCAGGAGGCTGTTGACTCCGCTGGCCGTTGGTTGGGGACATTCGGCGAGTGCCGAACGGCGGCCTTGACTCTCGAGGGTGAAAGAGTGTCGGAGACCCCTGCGGGGGGCCCTCCGCCCAAAAAACTGAAGGAATTTTTGGATCACCATCCGCGCTTGCGCGAGGGCCACGCCCTGGCTTATTTGGGAGCGGCCTATGGCCGCCACCTGTTATCGCACGTCAGGGAATCCACGCTGGGCGATGTTTTGATCCACTATGAGAATAAGTCTTAAAAATTTGCCCCACAGGGGCCAGGCTTTAATAAAAGGAACGACACCATGACCGACCAACCCACCCCCCGCGCCCATAACGAAATGCGATTCCCCGAAAATGCTCATACGGAATCGTTTAACGCGTGGGACCCCGAGATCACGGCTCAAATTGATGCCCTCGTTCAGCGGGCCAAGCAGGCGGACGTTCCCGAAGAAGACATCAGCGACCTTGTGCGAGAGATCGTGGTCACGGCTCTTAAAACACAACACTCCCAATTGCCCCGGGGCGATGTGAAAATTCTCAGTCGATCGATGCGGGAACTGCGGTTCGGATTTCGAGTGTTTGGCCCCTATCGACATCGACGGAAAGTGACCATTTTCGGGTCCGCCCGTACCCGGTCTTCGGACGTAGATTATAAACAGGCGCGGGCGTTTGCGCGGAAGATGGTTCAGCGGGGGTTCATGGTGATCACGGGCGCAGGCCCCGGCATTATGCAGGCCGGCAACCAAGGGGCGGGTCCTGAAAACAGTTTTGGCATCAACATTCGACTTCCCTATGAGCAAAGCACCAACGCTTACGTGGACCGGGGCGATCGCTTCATTGATTGCCGTTTCTTTTTTACCCGCAAACTGATGTTTGTGAAAGAAGCCAACGCCGTGGCTCTCTTCCCCGGGGGGTTTGGCACCCACGATGAAGGGATGGAAGTGTTGACGCTCGTCCAGACCGGGAAAGCTGACCCCATGCCGATCGTGTTCATCGATACACCCGGCGGGGAATATTGGAAAGATTGGGAACGCTACGTGCGCAAACATCTCTTGAAACGGGGGAAAATAGCGGAAGAAGATTTGAATCTCTTTACGGTCACCGACTCCATCACTAAAGCCGCCGACGAAATCGCACATTTTTACTCGAACTTCCACTCTGTGCGTTATGTGCGCGACCGCATGGTGATCCGGCTGAACCGCCCGATCCCCCAACTGAACCTGGACGTGATGGAAAATGAATTCAAAGATATTTTGCTGAAAGGCGCCCACTTTCTCAATCAGGGCGCGTTGCCGGAAGAAACCGATTACCTCAACCTTCCTCGCCTCGTTTTCCCCTTTAACCGTTTCAATTTCGGACGACTTCGCCTCCTCATCAACGCTCTCAACGAATTTTAACCGGGATTTCCCCGGAGGTGTTCCTTTGAATTTGTAGCACGGGCATCTTGCCCGTGTGGGTGTGGCGTTGAATCATCCGTAACGCCCCAGGAATGATAAAATGGGCCATCCTGCCCCGAAGGGCTTTAAGGAGAACCCCATGAGCGAGACGGTTAAATATTTTTTAGACGAAAAACGAATTCCCAAATTTTGGTACAACCTGGTCGCCGATCTCCCCACGCCGCCGCCTCCGGTGCTTCACCCCGGCACCCATCAGCCCGTGGGGCCCGCGGACCTGGAAGCCTTGTTCCCCATGTCTTTGATCCTTCAAGAAGTGTCAAAGGAACGGGAAATTGAAATCCCGGAACCTGTGCGGACCATTTACCGTCAATGGCGGCCTTCGCCGCTTTTCCGGGCGCGTCGGTTGGAAAAAGCGCTCGATACGCCGGCGCGAATTTACTACAAATACGAAGGCGTCAGCCCGGCCGGGAGCCATAAACCCAACACCGCGGTGCCTCAGGCTTTCTTCAACAAAGAAGCGGGCATCAAAAAAATCGCCACAGAAACCGGTGCCGGCCAATGGGGGTCATCCTTGGCGTTCGCGGGGGCGCTTTTTGGCATTGACGTTCAAGTCTTCATGGTTCGAGTGTCCTACGACCAGAAACCCTATCGACGGGCGCTCATGGAAACCTATGGGGCCCGTTGCGTGGCCTCTCCCTCCAACGAAACCCAGGCCGGCCGGGATATTCTCGCCAAAAGACCAAACCATCCGGGCAGTCTCGGCATCGCCATTTCGGAAGCGGTCGAAGTGGCCGCCCAACGGAAAGATACGAATTACGCCTTGGGCTCGGTGCTGAACCACGTGCTCCTTCACCAAACCGTCGTGGGTCTGGAAGCCATGGAACAAATGACCATGGCCGACGACTCTCCCGACATCTTGGTCGGGTGTACCGGTGGAGGATCCAATTTCGGGGGGTTGGTGTTTCCCTTTCTGGGCGCTCAGCTTCGGGGTGGAAAAAAGGTTCGGGTGATCGCTGTGGAACCCGCCGCGTGTCCCAGCCTCACTCGGGGGAAATTCGCCTACGATTTCGGCGACACCGCCCACCTGACGCCGTTGACCAAAATGCACACGCTGGGATCGACCTTTACCCCTCCCGGATTCCATTCAGGGGGCTTGCGTTATCACGGGATGGCTCCGCTCGTCAGCCACGTCCAAGACCTGGGTTTGATCGAGGCCGTGGCCTATCACCAAACCACATGTTTTGCCGCCGGCGTCCAGTTCGCGCGGGCCGAAGGCATTTTGCCGGCTCCGGAAGCCAATCACGCGATTCGCGCCGCCATTGACGAAGCCTTGAAATGCAAAGTCGAGGGCGTCTCCCGCGCCATCTTGTTCAACCTCTGCGGTCACGGCCATTTCGACATGCAAGCCTACATGGACTACACCGCCGGAAAATTGGTCGACCAAAAATTAGACGAAGGCGAACTCGCCATGGCTCTGGCAGGGTTACCCTCAGTAAAAGCCTAAAGCATTGAATGGAGGTATCGGATAGGTGTTCCAGAAGGGTTTTTGTCGTTGCCCGATTTGTCGGGCGATTGTCCGTGGAATGATCTTGTCCTGGGAAAAGATGTCCCCCTAAATGGGGCAACAAAAAAATGTATTCTCATTCGGGTGCACCAGGCGGCAAAAGAGACACGGACTGACAAACCTTTGAATTCTGTGTCCGAACTGTCATAGTCTGAAACCAACGCATCGCGGGAAAAATAAAAGGCGAGCGAAAAATAATTTAGCCCGGGTGGTGGAACGGCAGACACACGGCACTTAAAATGCCGTGAGCCTAAAGGCTCGTGCGGGTTCGAGTCCCGCCCCGGGCAGTTTTAACGCGGGACTCGAAGCCGACCCTCGCGCTGCCATGAATGGCAGAAAAGCGCGGCGAAGCCGCGCGTCAGCGAGGGCGGCCGGCCCTCGGAGGAGCCGCGAAGCGGCGGGGGAGAGGGGAGTCCCGCCCCGGGCAGTTTTAACGCGGGACTCGAAGCCGACCCTCGCGCTGCCATGAATGGCAGAAAAGGGCGGCCAGCCCGCTACAGAGGGGAGAAGGAAATTCCTCCCTTTCCACGAACATTCTTGTCCTTGTGACGGCTGTTTTCATGAGAAGGTCTCTCCTCCGGCTATTCCCCCGTTGATGACGATTCCCTTGCAGTATCTGTGTGCCGCAGTCCAATTCCCCTTACGGTAAAGTAAATTCAAATTTGGCCGATACTTACATTGGGTCCCGGTCTAGGCCGATCGTTGGATCAACGGCTGAATGATTCCTGGTTTTTCGGAAAGGCATTGACCATTTTTTGGGTTATATTTCATAAATAAAGGAAGGCAAAAATGACTCGCGCGGATGACCCCACAGAGCTGGGGCAATTCATCCCTCTGCACTACCACTACAACATGCTCAACGACACCGTCCGCATGCGGGGTTTCAAAGCGGCCATCGATTATGCCGTTCGACCTGGGGGGAAGGTTGTTTAACTGGGGGGTGGGACGGGCGTGCTGTCGTATTTTGCTTTGCAAAAGGCGGGTAAAGTTTGGTGTGTGGAACGCAATCCCGAACTGGTCGTGAAGGCCCGCGAAATTTTGGCCTTGAATCCCCGCGGCGACAAGATCGAGATCATTGAAGCCGACGCTTTTAACTTTCTCCCACCCGAACCCGTCGACGTGGTCATCTGCGAAATGCTTCACGTGGCCATGTTACGAGAAAAACAAATCCCGGTCATCACCTCGTTTAAAGAACGGTATATCGCCCAGTTCGGCAAACCGTTGCCGCTGTTCGTGCCGGAGGCTTTGATCCAAGCGGTGCAACCCGTCGAGCACGATTTTAATTACGAAGGCTATTTCGCCCCCACCCCTCTGTTCCAGGACGCTCATTCCCCCCATGCGAAAACCCGCGAATTGGCGGCTCCCGTGGTCTACCAATTGCTCGCCTATCAAGATCCCTTGCCGGCGCATTGTGTCTGGAAGGGCCTACTGACCGCGGCGCAATCGGGCCTTTTTAATGGCCTGCGTTTCATCACAAAAAACATTCTCGCCATCGTGGCAGAAAACCAAACCACCATCGATTGGCACTGCCAATATCTGATCATTCCTTTGTCGCACCCCCTCAAGGTCGCCCAAGGCGACAGTATCGAGATCAGCTTTTCCTACGAAACCGGCGCCTCCCTGGCCGATCTGGAGGCTTCAGTAAACACTTCGGTGCAGGCCCCCAGCGTCTATTATGTTCCCCCCGCCTCCGCTGGGGCCGCCTAACCCACAGAAAATGGGGGATGGTGATAACTTAAAACTTAAGTGCCCCAACAACGTGAAGCTCACCGGCGCGGGCCGCTTGTGCCCGCGTCCGGTGGAGCGATTTGTGTGCGCCCAGCATGAACATCAACCAAATGGGGTGAAAGTCTCTCCGGGACCCGGCCCCTATTCGGGGCGTGCCATGCGTGTGCCACTGGCACACGGCACCCTTCACAAAAAAGTTTGTCCGTAGTCCCCTAACGGTGTGGGATCGTCCGGAACCGCCGGCCGTTCCCACACGGCATTTCCGCTAGCGCGGTCAGATGCGGACCCGCATGTCCGGTGGTGTGGCAGGGGTCGGGCGGCAAGTCACCGCTGCCCGCCCCTATGCCTATTGGGCCAATGATTAACGGTAGACAAGGGGATATTGTTTTGGGTTTTGAAGTGATTCTAGTTCCAAATCAACGTCCAAATCAGGCCAATGAAGCTGTGTTCCATGAAGAGTCTCAACGTTGTAGATGGATGAGATGGTCGCGTTTTTAAACCATGGGAAATCAGCGAACGGCAGAAAATATTCTCGGTCTCTCAGGATCAACCAAATCCCATCTTTGCAAACGTCCTGGACTTCAGCGATCGAAATGTTTTTTCCAAGCGCGAAGGATTTCATTGTGTCGCGCCTCGACAATTGATTGCAGTTGTTTTAGTATGCGGGCTTGAAGACCATGGAAATGGGCCAATGAAACGATCGGTTCGAGCCAGAATTTCGCTTGACCCTCTGGACAGGTGATGTGCACGTGTGGAAGACTTTCTTCCCGGGAAAAGAAGAAAAGCGAAAGTTGCGATGACGAAACACGGTTGGACCATATGCCTATTCTATCAGGAATCGGTTACAAAACCCAAAAAAATAACGCCCCAGCTCAGCGGCGGCCAGTATGTGGCCGTCCGCTGGAGCGCCTTGTTGGGCCCGTTTGCTTTCTTTTGCTTAAGTGTAAAATTGTAAGGCCCACGACGTCATTTCCTTCATAACGGATGATGACATCGTCGTCCGTAACTTCCGAATCTGTCGCATGGCTGGGTTTCTTGAAGTTGATATACAAGACATCTGCTTCTTTGTCATAGGAAGACCAAAGAAACTTTTGCGGCGAATGTTTCACCGCCGGGATCATGTCCATATATTCCTGCATAGCTAGGCTGGCCATATTTTCTTCCTCCTTCCTAAAAACCGTTCCCGTCGCGTCATGAACGAAGTGATGATGAAACCATCATGACCAGATTCGCGGAAAACAACGACCAAATATTTACCCTTCTGAATTTCGCGGATGGCCATAAGCACACCATATTGGCCTTCTAAAATCATGGAGGGGTCGGTGATGGTTTCTAACACTTCTCGACGCAATCCCGCCATCTCAGAATGTTCTTCCACAACATGAGTCCAGCGCTCATCGGTCAGACGTATTGAAACGCCATTCTTTGATTTCGCTCTATCTATCACAAAAACATTTTACTTTTTTGTGCTTGAAATAGGCCCAACGCGCCAAGCTAACCGGCGTTACCCGATTTGACGGCCGAAGGCCGGCAGGGTAACGTCCGGTTGAGCGATTGGTTGGGCGAACTCTGCAACGTTAAGCAATTAGTCAATCATGTCCCCCTTGCTATTCGCCATTTTGCGTTCGCCGCGCCAAAATCATCTCCATTTGATACTTACCTGATGAGTCCTGCCAACCGTTGGGTCTGAAGTCAAAGCAAAGATCAGAACGGTTTTTTCCACAAGGTCTTGTTTCAATCGAAGCGACGGGAATAAGGTCGTGGCCACCCTCGTCGTAACCCAGCATGAGAACAGTAATATCACTGAGCAATTCGGGATGACTGGGGAATGGGTTTTCAATAAACATACTTAATGGTCCAGACGGATATGGGGTAAAACTCATGTGAATTGTGGGGAAATCAATCAGGCGGTAATCAGTCGTGTTTGTTGAGGTTGGTGGTTTCCCTTTGATAATTTCAACTGTTGTTGGAATGGACGGTCGGAATAAAATGAGTTCCAGAAAGCCAGGGAATGAAATGGAAGCATCTTTTGTGTTCACAGTCACAGTAAGTCGATTGTTCTTGATTTCAGTGCCATTGACACCGAAACAAACGAACATGAAGAAGAATAACACTACCAGAGACTTTGTCATGAAGTAACCTCCAAGCCCAACGAGTCTGTAGAAAAATCCTATTTTCGGACGTCCCACCCGGGTCGTGGGCCTCATTTTTTAATGGGAGCCAACACCGCTCCCGGGCCGGGCGGGGCGAATCCGTTGGAACTTCGGCGGTCCCGCACCCCGCACAGCCCTTCAGTGACTAGTCTAGCTCCCGTTCAACATAATTTCCAGTCCCTCCTTCCATCTATTACCATCTTTTCTTGTAGATTGTGTGGACAAAGTTTTCTCTATCCCGCCATCGCCCTCAATCCGCTCGGAACCATCGCTGTGGTCCATCCGTAGCGGAATATCTTTAAAAGATTGTGCACCGTGTTGTAAAGCTTCCACTGGATGTTCACCTTCTTATTCCCTTTTAACGTGAACCGGTCTAACCCCAGCGCGTGTCGGATATTGCCGAACACCGGCTCAATCAATCCCATCCTCCGACTATAAATGAAACGTCCCATCGCGCTGTCGATCTTTTGAATCATTCCCGTCGTTGCGTTCTCCACTGCCGGGGGGCGGTGACGTCCTTCGAACTTATACACCTGCCGATATTTCGTGTTGGGGTTTTGAAGGCATTTCACTCGGAGCGTACAGCCTCGGCACGCCGTGATCTTTGCTTTGTAGGCCACCCCGTAGAATCCGTTGGGCGTGACGTGCTTCCTGTATCCTATATACAACTCACTGCCTGCCGGGCACACCAGTTTTCCTCGCTCGTTGAACTTGAAATCGTCCGGGGCAAAGAACCGTTTTTCCGGTTTCGTTCCCTGGATCCCTTCGATCTTCTCTCTGTGCCGATCCGCCGTCGCATACGCGGGGTCCCGCTTTCTCATGTTCCGGTCCGCCACGTAGCCATTGATCTCCTTGCCCTCCAACATCTTCATGTTCGCTTCGCTGTGGAACCCGCTGTCCGCCAACAGTGGCGCCGACTTCAACAGGGATTCTGTGTCCCCAGAGCCGCGAATGTCTTTTCCACGGACTCCACCATGGGTTCCAGCAGTTTTACTTCACTGCCTTCTCCAAACGCCTCTGCGGAGACCACCACCTGGTATTCCCCGTCCACAGCCGCCACACCGTTGTAGCCCTGAACAACGCCGTGTGAGCTCACCATCTTTGCGCTTTCGTTATCCAGTGTTGCGACCGGCTAATTGGTTCAATTTTGGCCGGGCGATTTTGTGTGGCGGCAAGGAGCAAGGAGGGCGCATACCGGGAGTATGTAACTGACGAGCGACGCAGTCCGCCGCGCAAAAGCGCCCGGCCCTTCCTTAATGGATCGCATCGCTTTAGCAATGCGAATATAAAGTGGAAGGGAGACCCGCCTCCGTCCGGCTTCTTCGTTGCTCGTCGGTTACGACGGCCCGCATCGCGTCCTCCTCACGCCTCAAATCGAACGGATTCGGGTCTCCAAAATTGAACCAATTAGCCGGTCGCAACACTAAAGGTGGCTTTTCTTTGGGAGACCCGTGTGACCAATCTTGTCCTCCTGGGTTTTCAACCATTCATCCAGCGTGGCGATCTTTTCTTCTAAGGCCTTAATCGCTTTCTCTTCCTTGGCCCTCACCTCCGCCGGGAGAACCTGTTTTCCCGCGTCTACTTCCTTATGTTTGGCCACCAAGGTCTCCACCAGTTTTGAAAACTTCGCCTTTTTCTTTTCGAAGTCCTCCTTTGTCCCGGACCACTCCTTTGACGCGTTCGATGAGATCTTGCACCCATCAATGGCAAACATCTCCCGCCCGATCAACCCCAGTTCGTCGCAGTAAAGCAGAACGTCGACGAACAGGCCCTTAATCCTGGGCCCATTTCACGGATGAACTGCGCGATGATCGTAAAGTGCGGCACACTTCGGGCGGAGAGGGCCATGGACACCACGTTTTGTTCACACGCAAAGGCGATGTCGCGGCTTGAAATCATGCCCCGCGCGTAGGCCGCGAGAACAATCTTTAACATGACCCGCGGATCGTAGGCCGGGGCGCCGACGTCGTCATTTTTCCTCAAAGCATCAAAGGCAGTCATATTGATTTTGTGGTCAATGACGTAACAGAGGGCATGCTCGAAACTGCCGGGGAGGATTTGGTGTTCGAACTGGATAGAAACAAACTGGCCCTGCGCGTAGTTGGCTTCTTTATACCGCGGCATCGGCGACTCCAAAGGTGGGATGGCCGTCGTTGTAGACGGTAATCCAAGTTTATCTCTTTTTTGTAGGCAGGGCCAGCGCTGGGGAATGAGGCAGGGAAATGGCCGAACGGGGGGTTTTTCTACAGACTAAACGTATGGAATTCAGCGGCGCCGCTTTGTGGCGTCCGCTGCAATGATTGGTTAGGCGACATGCTTTGTCCTCTTACAACCAGGGTATCCTGTACAACCCCAAAACTGGCCCCCTATTTGGGATCCGCGGCGCGCAGTTCTCAAAGACCATTTTTTCCCACACACCGGACAACTTGGATTTTCCCTATTACGGTATAGGTTTTGGAGATGAAACCGATTTACATCCGGAACTGATATCGCACTTTTCTCAAACTTTAGAACAAAGGCCCGAACATCCGAATCATCAAACTCAACCAATGTTTGCGAGCGAACATACTCAACAAAATCCTGAACGCCCATTACGTTGTCGGGCATCGGTGTTTTGAACTGGGCGCTACCGGTAAATACAACGACAGAACGTAGCCGTTTTGGATTAATGCCGAGTGTTGCTTCGACTGCTTTAAGATGCTTGTAATTTTGTCGAAGCGGATTGAGAAATGTGTGGCGCCGCCGAAACAATACCTGAGTCCACACCCGTTCTCGTTCATCCCCGAATATCCAGCCTTTCATGTTCTTGGTCTCAATAATAAAGATTCCATAGCGAGAAATGAGCACATGGTCGATCTGAGTCGAACCGTCGGGCGACGGCAAAACAACGTTATGAAATGCGTGGTACGTCCCGTCATTTAATTGAGAATCTATCTTGGATTTGAGCTTTAGCTCACCGCGACGGCCAATGGACCCCGGCGAACGAAGCAACGAGAGTTTTACGACCAGTATTAAAAACGCGCATACGACGACCCATTCCACTGTTTATCCGATGGGGTTGAAGACAAATGTAATTTTCATGTCGCCTAACGAGTCTGTAGAAAAATCCTATTTTCGGACGTCCCACCCGGGTAGTGGGCCTCATTTTTTAATGGGAGCCAACACCGCTCCCTGGCCGGTCGGGGCGAATCCGTTGGAACTTCGGCGGTCCCGCACCCCGCACAGCCCTTCAGTGACTAGTCTAGCTCCCGTTCAACATAATTTCCAGTCCCTCCTTCCATCTATTACCATCTTTTCTTGTGGATTGTGTGGACAAAGTTTTCTCTATCCCGCCATCGCCCTCAATCCGCTCAGGACCATCGCTGTGGTCCATCCGTGGAATATCTTTAAAGATTGTGCACCGTGTTGTAAAGCTTCCACTGGATGTTCACCTTCTTATTCCCTTTTAACGTGAACCGGTCCAACCCCAGCGCGTGTCGGATATTGCCGAACACCGGCTCAATCAATCCCATCCTCCGACTATAAATGAAACGTCCCATCGCGCACACCCTCGGCACGCTGTGATCTTTGCTTTGTAGGCCACCCCGTAGAATCCGTTGGGCGTGACGTGCTTCCTGTATCCTATATACAACTCACTGCCTGCAGGGCACACCAGTTTTCCTCGCTCGTTGAACTTGAAATCGTCCGGCGCAAAGAACCGTTTTTCCGGTTTCGTTCCTGGATCCCTTCGATCTTCCCTCCGTGTCGGTCGGCCGTCGCATAGCTGGGATCTCGTTTTCTCATGTTCCGGTCCGCCACGTAGCCATTGATCTCCTTGCCCTCCAACATCTTCATGTTCGCTTCGCTGTGGAACCCGCTGTCCGCCAACAGTGGCGCCGCTATCAACGGGGATTGCGTGTCCCCCAAGGCCGCGAACGTCTTTTCCACGGACTCCACCATGGGTTCCAGCAGTTTTACTTCGCTGCCTTCTCCAAACGCCTCCGCGGAGACCACCACCTGGCATTCCCCGTCAACAGCCGCCACACCGTTGTAGCCCTGAACAACGCCGTGTGAGCTCACCATCTTCGCGCTTTCGTTATCCAGTGTTGCGACCGGCTAATTGGTTCAATTTTGGCCGGGCGATTTTGTGTGGCGGCAAGGAGCAAGGAGGGCGCATACCGGGAGTATGTAACTGACGAGCGACGCAGTCCGCCGCGCAAACTGCGCCCGCCCTTTCCTTAATGGATCGCATCGCTTTAGCAATGCGAATATAAAGTGGAAGGGAGACCCGCCTCCGTCCGGCTTCTTCGTTGCTCGTCGGTTACGATGGCCCGCATCGCGTCCTCCTCACGCCTCAAATCCGAACGGATTCGGGTCTCCAAAATTGAACCAATTAGCCGGTCGCAACACTAAAGGTGGCTTTTCTTTGGGAGACCCGTGTGACTGATCTTGTCCTCCTGGGTTTTCAACCATTCATCCAGCGTCGCGATCTTATCTTCCAGCGACTTGATCGCCTTCTCTTCCTTGGCCCTCACCTCCGCCGGGAGCACCTGTTTTCCGCGTCAACTTCTTATGTTTGGCCACCAAGGTCTCCACTAACTTTAAAAACTTCGCTTTCTTCTTTTCGAAATCCTCTTTTGTGCCGGACCATTCCTTTGACGCGTTCGATGAGATCTTGCACCCATCAATCGCAAACATCTCCCGCCCGATCAACCCCAGTTCGTCGCAGTAAAGCAGAACGTCGACGAACAGGCCCTTAATCACAGGGCCCATTTCACGGATGAACTGCGCGATGGTCGTAAAGTGCGGCACACTTCGGGCGGAGAGCGCCATAAAGATCACGTTCTGTTCGCAGGCAAACGCGATCTCCCGGCTGGAGATCATCCCGCGGGCGTAAGCGGCCAGGACAATCTTTAGCATCACGCGGGGGTCATACGCCGGAGCCCCGACGGTCTCGTTTTTCCTCAGAGCATCAAAAGCGGTCATATTGATTTTTGTGGTCAATCACATAGGACAGCGCATGCTCGAAACTGCCGGGGAGGATTTGGTGTTCAAACTGGATGGAAACAAACTGCCCCTGCGCGTAGTTGGCTACTTTATACCGCGGCATCGGCGACTCCAAAGGGTGGGATGGCCGTCGTTGTCGACGGTAATGCGAGTTTACCTCTTTTTTGTAAAGCAGGGCCAGCGCTGGGGAATGAGGCAGGGAAATGGCCGAATGGGGGGTTTTTCTACAGACTAAACGATAAAGGTCAGCGGCGCGGGCCGCTCGTGCCCGCGTCCGCTGGACCGCCTTGTTGGGCACTTTGGTTCGGAAATTTCGGACCGTGATGCCATTTCATTAAAGGCGGGTGCAACGGATAGACTGTAGTCCGGCTAACAGCAGAGTCATAAGTGGCTAGCCAAGCCTCAGGAGCAGATATAAGAAAACCAGCCTCAGCCTCAGACCGATAAAAGTAGGCTGCCCATCTCCGCTGATCAAGACCGTACCGCACCTTATTTCGGGTAAAGATATCTTTGACAATAGCCGACAGTTTAGCTCGAGAGTGAACTGTAGGTGTAGAAATCACAACCCAGAAAATGCGCACATTATCTGACGAGGCCTCGCCGCCTAGCAAGAGGTAGTCCGGATTAACCGACTGATAACGTGTTCCTTCATCAGGTTTCGGCCACCTCTCCAGACCGGCAAAGGCTGGGAGAGCAAGTGGTAAAAACATCAAAGCGATTAGAAAATTTTTCATATTTGTGCCCAACGTTCGAATTCAGCGGCGGGCCGCCTTGTGGCCCGTCCGCTGGAATGAATTGTTGGGCATTCTATAATCCCAGTAAAACAGCGAGTTTGTTTGAGACTTCAGATAAAATGTTATCGGACGCCTTGAAATAAAAGCGGGCTCCACGAGTCTGCCAATCCAAGCTTTTCACTTGATCGGCAAGAACAACACCGGAGATTCTATCTCCGGAAACAATAGGAACTTCAAATGGGTAGTTTTTGATTTGGGTCGTCATGGGACAAAAAATGGCAAGACCTGTTTTTTTATTATAGGTTTCTGGGGACAGGGTTAAGGCAGGCCTATGGCCCATCTGCTCGTGCCCAGCCTGCGGGGTGAAAGAAAGCCAAACGACATCTCCCCGCTTGGGACAATAAGAATGGGGCATTTACCAGACTTCCTTCCCCAGGGGGGCGCCCCAGTCTTGTTCGGAATGGAGGTTGGATTTAGAAATGTTCTTCAATAGTTGGGAAAGGGAATATTTTTTCTGCCTTGTTGGTTTCAGCATCATATTTCCGTTTACGATATCAATTTCCACCTCAGATCCGCGATGCAAGTGGATGTCTTTGGCAATAGCACTTGGAATGCGAAAAGCCAGACTATTGCCCCATTTTTGAATAGAGAGATTCAATGTGGTCCTCCCAAATGTATCTACTATGAGTATACAATATTATTCTTAATTGTCAATGGATTTATTGGTGCCTAACCTGAAATCAGCTGCGTTGCCCGCAGGGCAACGTCCGCTGGATTGATTGTTAGATTATTTTATCTGAAAATATTTTTAAATATGATGCTGAAGACTCATTGAACTTAGGTGCTTGAACATTAGTTGGTGTATAAATTATGATTTTATAGATTCTTCCTGTGTTGTCATTTAATGGATTTGATAAAATAATGATTTTACTCTGATAGTCATACGAAATATCATGTGGGTAATCATCAAAATTATTTTCATTGCCAACCTCGCTTAATAGTTGTCTAACGAATGATTCAACTGTTAGCGCTGGAACAGAAATTCTATTGTTGCCATCCACCATTGTTACAGAATATTCATAAGCTGTTACACCTTCCCCTTGCGCTCCCGTTTCTCCTGTGGCTCCAATATCACCTTTGTCTCCTTTTTTACCCATACAAGAAAATAATACTGATACTAATAAAACAATGGATAGAACTCGTAATTTCATCATTAAACTCCATTTTTTATTTTAATCTAACGCCCCAAGGTCAGTGGCGCGGCCCGATCGTGGCCGCGTCCACTGCACCGCCTTGTTGGGCAGATCTTAGCTTGAATAAGTAAATGGCAGCCACTGCAATACCCCAAGCGAGGCTGTTAATAATAAATGCACTATCACCCAGTCTGTCCAGCAAAGCACGAGGAAAAAAGGTAACTGGGAAGGAAACGATCGCAACAGTCCATCCTATCAATAACCGAAGCCACTGGACGAGAGCACCTGGTTCTACTGTTTCCTCAAACAGTCCTCGAAAAAGGATGTGAATCAAATAGCCCAATGCACGATGAGCTACGGCGACAACCAACGCTACAGTAGCAAACCTCGTTCCGGGTCTCATCAAATCTCCTGCCCAACGAGTCTGTAGAAAAATCCTATTTTCTGACGTCCCACCCGGGTCGTGGGCCTCATTTTTTGATGGGAGCCGACACCGCTCCCTGGCCGGTCGGGGCGAATCCGTCGGAACTTCGGCGGTCCCGCACCCCGCACAGCCCTTCAGTGACTAGTCTAGCTCCCGTTCAACATAATTTCCAGTCCCCTCCTTCCATCTATTGCCATCTTTTCTTGTGGATTGTGTGGACAAAGTTTTCTCTATCCCGCCATCGCTCTCAATCCGCTCGGGACCATCGCTGTGGTCCATCCGTAGCGGAATATCTTTAAAAGATTGTGCACCGTGTTGTAAAGCTTCCACTGGATGTTGACCTTCTCTTTTCCTCTCAACGTGAACCGGTCCAACCCCAGCGCGTGTCGGATATTGCCGAACACCGGCTCAATCAATCCCATCCTCCGACTATAGATGAAACGTCCCATCGCGCTATCGATCTTTTGAATCATTCCCGTCGTTGCGTTCACTGCCGCCGGGGGGCGGTGGCGTCCTTCAAACTTGTAGACCTGCCGATATTTCGTGTTGGGGTTCTGAAGACATTTCGCTCTTAGTTCACACCCTCGGCACGCTGTGATCTTTGCTTTGTAGGCCACCCCGTAGAATCCGTTGGGCGTGACGTGCTTCCTGTATCCTATATACAACTCACTGCCTGCCGGGCACACCAGTTTTCCTCGCTCGTTGAACTTGAAATCGTCCGGGGCAAAGAACCGTTTTTCCGGTTTCGTTCCCTGGATCCCTTCGATCTTCCCTCCGTGTCGGTCGGCCGTCGCATACGCGGGGTCCCGCTTTCTCATGTTCCGGTCCGCCACGTAGCCATTGATCTCCTTGCCCTCCAACATCTTCATGTTCGCTTCGCTGTGGAACCCGCTGTCCGCCAACAATGGCGCCGACTTCAACGGGGATTCTGTGTCCCCCAGAGCCGCAAATGTCTTGTCCACTGAGTCCACCATCGGCTCCAAGAGTTTCACCTCGCTGCCTTCTCCAAACGCCTCCGCGGACACCACCACTTGACATTCCCCGTCCACAGCCGCCACACCGTTATAGCCTTGCACAACGCCATGGGAACTCACCATCTTTGCGCTTTCGTTATCGTAGAGGTGGCTTTTCTTTGGGAGACCCGTGTGACCAATCTTGTCCTCCTGGGTTTTCAACCATTCATCCAGCGTCGCGATCTTATCTTCCAGCGACTTGATCGCCTTCGATCAACCCCAGTTCGTCGCAGTAAAGCAGAACGTCGACGAACAGGCCCTTAATCACAGGGCCCATTTCACGGATGAACTGCGCGATGGTCGTAAAGTGCGGCACACTTCGGGCGGAGAGCGCCATAAAGATCACGTTCTGTTCGCAGGCAAACGCGATCTCCCGGCTGGAGATCATCCCGCGGGCGTAAGCGGCCAGGACAATCTTTAGCATCACGCGGGGGTCATACGCCGGAGCCCCGACGGTCTCGTTTTTCCTCAGAGCATCAAAGCGGTCATATTGATTTTGTGGTCAATCACATAAGACAGCGCATGCTCGAAACTGCCGGGGAGGATTTGGTGTTCGAACTGGATGGAAACAAACTGGCCTTGCGCGTAATTGGCTTCTTTTGTAGCGCGGCATCGGCGACTCCAAGGGTGGGATGGCCGTCGTTGTCGACGGTAATGCGAGTTTACCTCTTTTTTGTAGGCAGGGCCAGCGCTGGGGAATGAGGCAGGGAAATGGCCGAACGGGGGGTTTTTCTACAGACTAAACGTTAGAATTCAGCGGCGGGCCGCCGTGTGGCCCGTCCGCTGGAATGAATTGTTGGGCATTGTTACGATATTCGTACAATCCTGCCCTTTTGCCCCGAAACGGAGGATACAGTTTCCAAAATCTCACGAACGATCTGCTCTGTCCGTTCGGGCGCCATTTCTCGATGAAAGCTCACCTGAATGCCAGGATCTTCATAGGAAAAAGAAATTTCACATCCCTCAACTTCAATCCGCATGTTATCGATACTCCGATATGGGACTCGTTGAGGACGATACGGATTCGACTCCGACGGGAAATCAAACCAGTCGCCATCCTCGCGTCGAATCAAGTATTCAATCATATAATCTCCAATGCCCAACGAAAAGCTCACCGGCGCGCGCGTGCGCGCGTCCGGTGTAGCGTTTTGTTAGCCATTGCTATAACCATAAACCGAAGAAAATGCCATTGAACCAGAACAATGAGTAGATCAAAAGAAAACTTTCGCCAACAATGTACACCAATGTTAACCCCGCACGGCCTAGCGGTGATAGAGAAATACGAAAAGTAATGATCAGCCCGGTTAAAAAAGGAGCCATCCAAAACATTTTCTGAAAGATCGATAGCGACTCCGCACTAGGATTGTTTCGGACGCCGGCGATCTGAACACAAGCTCCCATCATTATCAACGGAATGGTTACCGCCAACAATAGAATCTTTATGTTTTTGCCCATTTCTTATGATCCGTGGCTAACGTGAAGCTCACCGGCGCGGGCCGCTCGTGCCCGCGTCCGGTGGAGCGATTGGTTGCCGGGTTCGTTGACTCATTACTGCACCGTGTGAACCCGAGCAAGAACCGGCAGACGGTGCCCGACCCGGACGATGAAAATGCCTTTAATCTGCGAACCGAGCGACATGGCAATGCCCCTGTTGACCATAACCCGGCGTTGATCGTCATTATACGCCGCGGCAACACGAAAGTCAGCGGCCGGGCCCGGTTGCGCGGGGAGCGGCCGATGCTGGATACGACGAAAGTTTACCCTAAAAAACATTGCTGCGCAGCCGCCCGTGGCCCGGTCCGCTGGACTGCCTTGTTGGGCCTATTCGGTGGCGATTTTCGTGTCCGCGCAGGTGTATCCACACTTTTTTACGACTTTATAAATTTCATCAATTCTTGGCTCAACTGTATTTAAAATCTCGCCACTCGTAGTAACAAGGTCAACTTCAAGAGAGTGTGCCTGGAAAATATGAGTCACATTTCCTTTCATAATCTGTGCTTTGGCTTCTTTCCAAGGCACCTTCCTTTGTTTTAAATCTTTAGCCTCGGGAAACATGAAAGAGTGGCTGAACAATGCATTGGCCAGCATAAAGCCTAGAATTAATCCAAATCGCATTTTTCGCTCCCTGCCCAACATTGAAATTCAGCGGCGGGCCGCCGCGTGGCCCGTCCGCTGGAATGTGTGGTTGGGCCCAGTTCAGTCAACGATGGTCTCAAGTGTAGCTCTTACACAAGTAGAATTTAGCTTGAACGTGGTCGGTGGTGGGGCATTTAGGCCCCCACCATTCCATTCTGCATTCGTCAGGCAGAAAACGCCATTTTTGAAGTATCCAAATTGAGTCCCACTCACTCCGTCGGCTGAATAGAGGAGTATTTCCTCCCACTGGTTCTTAGAAAAATAGTCGAGGAGCATAGAATCGGGCATTTGATTGGGGTCCTTAGGATACGGACCGAAGAGAGCAACGGAGCATCCCATCCGCTTCGTGGTCCCGTGATTCGTCATTAGGTCAACCGACCCAGTACTGCGAGAAATTTGAAATCCTGCTCCCAACCTTGAAAAAAGAACGGAAACTATTTGGCATGTGCCGCTCTCTTCGAGTTCGATTTCATCAGCGGTTGCCAGCCCAAGCAGGATAAAAGCGAGAACAATCTGAAAAATGAAACGATGGAGCATGAAATGAAATCGCATTGTTTGCCTCGCAGGCCCAACGCCGGAGCTGAGTAAAGTTGGGGGACGGCTGGCGGACCCGAAGGGGCCGACGGACGGCACACAACTTTACTCGAGCGATTTGTTCCGGCGGCGAGGCGCCCACACAAACGTTTAACCGAAGCGAAATGCGCCACCGAACTGTATCGACGTTTCCGTCTCACGATAAATGGCCGCCGAAATCGCTCGAGCTTGCTCAGCTCCGGCGTTCCAGCGGTGAGGCGCCGCGATCAACGATCCGACGCCATGAAGAACGATACCAATTTACATTGAAGCAATGAAGCCGAAGCAAAAAACGATACGCGCCTCACCGCTGGAACGAGTCTGTAGAAAAACCCCATTTATCGACGTCCCACCCGGGTCGTGGGCCTCATTTTTTAATGGAGCAAACACTTGCTCCTTGGCCGGTCGGGCGAATCTGTTGGAACTTTTGGCGGTCCTGCACCCTGCACAGCCCTTCAGTGACTAGTCTAGCTCCCGTTCAACATAATTTCCAGTCCCTCCCTTCCATCTATTACCATCTTTTCTTGTGGATTGTGTGGACAAAGTTTTCTATCCCAGCCATCGCCCTCAATCCGCTCGGGACCATCGCTGTGGTCCATCCGTAGCGGAATATCTTTAAAAGATTGTGCACCGTGTTGTAAAGCTTCCACTGATGTTCACCTTCTTATTCCCTTTAACGTGAACTGGTCCAACCCCAGCGCGTGTCGGATATGCCGAACACCGGCTCAATCAATCCCATCCTCCGACTATAAATGAAACGTCCCATCGCGCTATCGATCTTTTGAATCATTCCTGTCGTTGTGTTCACTGCCGCCGGGGGCGGTGGCGTCCTTCAAACTTGTAGACCTGCCCGATATTTCGTGCTGGGGTTCTGAAGACATTTCGCTCTTAGTTCACACCTCGGCACGCTGTGATCTTTGCTTTGTAGGCCACCCGTAGAATCCGTTGGGCGTGACGTGCTTCCTGTATCCTATATACAACTCACTGCCTGCCGGGCACACCAGTTTTCTCGATCGTTGAACTTGAAATCGTCCGGGGCAAAGAACCGTTTTTCCGGTTTCGTTCCTGGATCCCTTCGATCTTCCCTCCGTGTCGGTCGGCCGTCGCCTAGCTGGGATCTCGTTTTCATGTTCCGGTCCGCCACGTAGCCATTGATCTCCTGCTCTCCAACATCTTCATGTTCGCTTGCGTGGAACCCGCCGTCCGCCAACAGTGGCGCTGCTATCAACGGGGATTGCGTGTCCCCAGGCCGCGAACGTCTTTTCCACGGACTCACCATGGGTTCCAGCAGTTTTACTTCGCTGCCTTCTCCAAACGCCTCTGCGGTCCGCCTCCGTCCGGCTTCTTCGTTGCTCGTCGGTTACGACGGCCCGCATCGCGCCCTCCTCGCGCCTCAAATCCGAACGGATCCGGGCCTCCAAAATTGAACCAATTAGCCGGTCGCAACACTAAAGGTGGCTTTTCTTGGGAGACCCGTGTGGCTGATTTTGTCCTCCTGCTTTCAAACCATTCATCCAGCGTGGCGATCTTTTCTTCTAAGGCCTTAATCGCTTTCTCTTCCTTGGCCCTCACCTCCGCTGGAAGCACCTGTTTTCCCGCGTCAACTTCCTTATGTTTGGCCACCAAGGTCTCCACCAACTTTGAAAACTTCGCCTTTTTCTTTTCGAAGTCCTCCTTTGTCCCGGACCACTCTCTTTGACGCGTTCGATGAGATCTTGCACCCATCAATGGCAAACATCTCCCGCCTGATCAACCCCCAGTCCGTCGCAGTAAAGCAGAAGGGCGTCGACGAACAGGCCCTTAATCACAGGCCCATTTCACGGATGAACTGCGCGATGGTCGTAAAGTGCGGCACACTTCGGGCGGAGAGCTTAGGAACACCACGTTTTGTTCACACGCAAAGGCGATGTCGCGGCTTGAAATCATGCCCCGCGCGTAGGCCGCGAGAACAATCTTAACATGACCCGCGGATCGTAGGCGGGCGCCGACGTCGTCATTTTTCCTCAAAGCATCAAAGGCGCTCATATTGATTTTGTGGTCAATGACGTAACAGAGGGCATGCTGAAACTGCCGGGAAGCGATTTGGTGTTCGGAACTGATAGAAACAAACTGGCCCTGCGCGTAGTTGGCTTCTTTATACCGCGGCATCGGGGCCTCCGGAGGGAGAATGGCCGTCGTTATCGACGGTAATCCAGGTTTATCTCTTTTTTGTAGGCAGGGCCAGCGCTGGGGAATGAGGCAGGGAAATGGCCGAATGGGGGGTTTTTCTACAGACTAAACGTTATAGGTCAGCGGCGCGGGCCGATGGTGCCCGCGTCCGCTGGACCGCCTTGTTGGGCGAGTTGTGAAGCGGAACCCCACTTGCCCAATGCTACCTTGCGGTTGAACCGACAGAACCTCTCTCCCGAACTGGTTCTACTTTAGCCGTTTCAATCATAACGAAGCGTGTGCTGAACGTCTGCCAAGCAAACGCAAAATAGCAAATCTCATTTTACCAAGACCAATTACCAATGCCAGCGGGCCTCCGTTTGGCCATCCGCTGGTTTGCCTTATTGGCATTGAAGACGAATCAGTGTGTATGAATTGTTTCGGCTTTGGCCAGGCGGATTAATGAACGGAGGGTGTGATTTACTGATTCTTCATCTACAAACACCTTGGCGACATCGGGTTCTAAATGGATTAAATTATTTTTGGGTTGGAGGCGAGCGGCGTACTTCCCCCGCACGACACCCTTAAGAGAGTAAAAATCGTATGCGGAACGAAGTTCACCAACCGACCTAGTCGTTTTCTTCATAGAATTTTATCTCCCTTCGTGTTGCTTTACGTGCACTTATAATTCGAATAACATCTCGACGGTCTGTATGCGACACAATGAGATTTCTCTTTCTGTCAGACAACCCAACCGTTATAAATCGGTGTTCTGACATTGAATGGTCAGGATCGTAACCCGTCGCCGATAATTCGTCTTTAAAAACAGAACTGGCCTCATTAAAAGACACCCCATGTTTCTTTAAATTTGAAATAGCCTTCGCTCGGTCCCACTGAAATTGGAGCGCCATGGGATTATTATAACAAGTAATGGCCCCTATGGGCTCTATCTAGGTGGAGGCCACCGCGATAGAATCCGGTTCTTACGAACCGGCCCCCGCACAGATCCCGGCGAGCGGATTTTCCGCACCGGGCTCGTCCCCAGACTCGCTTCCGCTGAAAGCTGTTCCAGCCACGCAACTCAAGCGCCCGCCCTGGCGCGCTCGGTGATTCTCGGGGGGAGAATCCGGTAGTAGTCCAGTCGGGCTCGGAACCCATCCCAGGTCATCTTACCTCTGGAATTGCGCCGCCGCAACCATCGCCACGCATACCACAGCGTTCGTTGGAAGAAACTCTTCAACTTCTGCCCATTCCCGCTCACCCCGTAGTAACTGTAATGTCCACGGAGCTTCGCGCTCAATAGGCCGAAGAATTCCTTCGCGGTCCTGTGTCGGTTCTCTCGACACCAGGCCGCGATCCGCTGGAGAGCCGCTCGAAACTTCCTGGGCGCCGTTCGTCGTTTGAGGTGTGGGCGCATCAGCGGCTCTGCCGCCCCAGGTGCCACAGTCTCTGACTGTGGCCGTTTCTTGTGGTCCTTCCCCCAGCGGAACTCGAATCCCAAGAACTCAAAGCACTCCTCTGGATCTCGGCGATGAAAGGGAATCACCCGCGTTTTCTCCTCGGCCAGGGTCAGGCCGAACTTCTTCAGCCTCTCCTCCAGCTCGATTCGAAACCGCCGAGCATCGGCCTCATGCTCAAACGCCGCGACAAAATCGTCGGCATAGCGCACCAAGGCCGTTTCCCCGCGACAGCTTTTCCGATACTCCCTCATAAACCACGCGTCCAGAACATGGTGCAGATAGATATTGGCCAAGACGGGACTGACGATCCCACCCTGAGGACTCCCGGCATCCGGTCGCGTGATTTGACCATCCTCCTCCAACACCCCCGCCTTCAACCATTTCCGGATCAGCCGCAGAAACCGCCGGTCGTCGATCCGCCGTTCAAGCATCTTGATCAGCCACTCATGCGACAAACTGTCAAAATAGCTCCGAAGATCGGCCTCGACGACCCACTTGTATCGTCCAAACTGGAGCTTGCGGGTCAGAAACCGCACCGCGTCTCTGGCCCCTCGGCCTGGTCGATACCCGTAGCTGAGGCGATAGAACTGGGGCTCCCAAATCAGCTCCAGGATTCGCGCCACAGCCTTCTGCAGTACCTTGTCCTCCGTTACAGGAATTCCTAATGGTCGTCTCCGCGTGGGATCGGTTCCTTTGGGAATCCATTTCCTTCGAATCAACCGGGCCCGGTAACGCCCCTCCTTCAATCGCGTGACCAGATCCTGAAGGTTTTCTTTCAGATGAGACTGGTAATCCGCGACCGTGACGTGGTCCACCCCGCACGCGGCGTCGCGGCGAATGGTTTTCCAACAGTCCTGCAGGAACTCTTCCTTGAGCTCCCGCGAAAGGTCCTGGAACCGGTAGGTTTTGTCGACTTCGGCTTTCTTTGCTATTTCCAACAGGTGGGTTGACATGTGGGTCCGGCTCAAGGTCCGGTCGATGTGTCCTCCGTTGGATTCGTCTGTGGGTCAGCCCCTTCCCCCTGTGGACGGCTTTCCCGTCCTCCGAGTACTATGGGCTTCTCTGAGTCCCAGACAGTCATCGGCGTTCCTCGCCTTCCGGCTCGGTCAGCTTTACGGGGGGCATTGATTTCCCCGAACCGCCTGGACGTCCCAAGTTCTTGTGCGCTTCTCTTTGCACATCCCCGGCTCTAAGATGGACTCCGGCAAACCGTCAGCGCCACACCGGGGGCGAACCCCATTCCGCGCGCGTTGGGTAGGCTTCCGCCTCGTTGATGGCGTCGCCGTCTGCGATTAATTCTCTGTTTCGGAGCTGTATCAAGCCTCAGGGAGAGCGGTCTCCCCTCGGGGCTGCGTAATTCCCTGTGTACGCTTCAACCGTTCCGTTCGGGCCGTGACCCTGTCCTCGACGGCTGCAACACTCGGTATGGGATGGATGGTGAATCCTTTCCCAGCGGGACTTTCACCAGCAAGAAACGCCAAGCTTCTCTTGGCGCAACAACGAGTCTGTAGAAAAATCCTATTTTCGGACGTCCCACCCGGGTCGTGGGCCTCATTTTTCGATGGGAGCAAACACCGCTCCCTGGCCGGTCGGGGCGAATCCGTCGGAACTTCGGCGGTCCCGCGCCCCGCACAGCCCTTCAGAGACTAGTCTAACTCCCGTTCAGCATAATTTCCAGTCCCTCCTTCCATCTATTACCATCTTTTCTTGTGGATTGTGTGGACAAAGTTTTCTCTATCCCGCCATCGCCCTCAATCCGCTCGGGACCATCGCTGTGGTCCATCCGTAGCGGAATATCTTTAAAAGATTGTGCACCGTGTTGTAAAGCTTCCACTGGATGTTCACCTTCTTATTCCCTTTTAACGTGAACCGGTCCAACCCCAGCGCGTGTCGGATATTGCCGAACACCGGCTCAATCAATCCCATCCTCCGACTATAAATGAAACGTCCCATCGCGCTATCGATCTTTTGAATCATTCCCGTCGTTGCGTTCACTGCCGCCGGGGGGCGGTGGCGTCCTTCAAACTTGTAGACCTGCCGATATTTCGTGTTGGGGTTCTGAAGACATTTCGCTCTTAGTTCACACCCTCGGCACGCTGTGATCTTTGCTTTGTAGGCCACCCCGTAGAATCCGTTGGGCGTGACGCTTCCTGTATCCTATATACAACTCACTGCCTGCCGGGCACACCAGTTTTCCTCGATCGTTGAACTTGAAATCGTCCGGGGCAAAGAACCGTTTTTCCGGTTTCGTTCCCTGGATCCCTTCGATCTTCCCTCCGTGTCGGTCGGCCGTCGCATACGCGGGGTCCCGCTTTCTCATGTTCCGGTCCGCCACGTAGCCATTGATCTCCTTGCCCTCCAACATCTTCATGTTCGCTTCGCTGTGGAACCCGCTGTCCGCCAACAATGGCGCCGACTTCAACGGGGATTCTGTGTCCCCCAGAGCTGCGAATGTGTTTCCACGGACTCCACCATGGGTTCCAGCAGTTTTACTTCACTGCCTTCTCCAAACGCCTCTGCGGAGACCACCACCTGGTATTCCCCGTCCACAGCCGCCACACCGTTGTAGCCCTGAACAACGCCGTGTGAGCTCACCATCTTCGCGCTTTCGTTATCGTAAAGGTGGCTCTTCTTTGGGAGACCCGTGTGGCTGATTTTGTCCTCCTGGGTTTTCAACCATTCATCCAGCGTCGCGATCTTATCTTCCAGCGACTTGATCGCCTTCTCTTCCTTGGCCCTCACCTCCGCCGGGAGAACCTGTTTTCCCGCGTCAACTTCTTATGTTTGGCCACCAAGGTCTCCACCAACTTTGAAAACTTCGCTTTCTTTTCGAAATCCTCTTTTGTGCCGGACCATTCCTTTGACGCGTTCGATGAGATCTTGCACCCATCAATCGCAAACATCTCCCGCCCGATCAACCCCAGTTCGTCGCAGTAAAGCAGAACGTCGACGAACAGGCCCTTAATCACAGGGCCCATTTCACGGATGAACTGCGCGATGGTCGTAAAGTGCGGGCACTTCGGGCGGAGAGCGCCATAAAGATCACGTTCTGTTCGCAGGCAAACGCGATCTCCCGGCTGGAGATCATCCTGCGGGCGTAAGCGGCCAGGACAATCTTTAGCATCACGCGGGGTCATACGCCGGAGCCCCGACGGTCTCGTTTTCCTCAGAGCATCAAAAGCGGTCATATTGATTTTGTGGTCAATCACATAAGACAGCGCATGCTCGAAACTGCCGGGGAGGATTTGGTGTTCTGGAACTGGATGGAAACAAACTGGCCTTGCGCGTAATTGGCTTCTTTGTAGCGCGGCATCGGCGACTCCAAGGGTGGGATGGCCGTCGTTGTCGACGGTAATGCGAGTTTACCTCTTTTTTGACAGCACGGCCATCAGAGAGTATTTGCGGGGTAAAATCTAGCGATGGGGGGTTTTTCTACAGACTAAACGTATTGAGTTCAGCGGCGCCGCTTTGTGGCGCCCGCTGCAATGATTGGTTATGTCCCAACATTGCGGCGCACCCTATTTAAACTCGACACCAAAAACACCGCCGCCCGGAGGCGGGCTCGTTCTACGCGGGACAATATTTCCCCACCAATCCCTGGCGACGGTCTTCCCGTTCTCGAAACTGTAAGTTTGAAATCCGCGATGATCGTCCTGAACTGGTTTGAATGTTACCTTGTAGTCCTTGGGGATTTTTGGAATGGAAATTAAGTTCATGCTATGCAACCCCGGTCCAGAACACCCGATATCGTGGCGTTCCTGCACTTCGATGGAGTAAATAATTTCTCTTTTCCTTGGATCTTGTGAGACTACCCTTTTGAAACCATACGCGGCGCACGAACCACTTGCCCAGTTTCCTAGAAGGACTTTCTGCGAAAAATCGACCGCTGGGAATGCGACATCTTTGCAGGCCATATTCCTGGCTTTTGAGATTGTTTTCTGAAACTCATCGTAGGCAGGTTGATTGTCAATGACAAGTTTCTCTTCTAGAAAGGACGCGCCTTTACGGCGTTCAAACTCAGGAGTGTCTATTAAGCTAGACAAAATGAAGCACCGCTCGTGTATATCAACCACTTCAAATTTTATCGGTAATTTATCTTCAGCACTCAGCGTTGGAACACTCATTAAGATTCCGATAATGATTAACGAACTCGCGTACAAATTATTCATAGCTAGACCTCAATAAACAGCGCAGGGCGCAATCTTTTTTTTAGTTGAAATTGGCCACGGTTTTCACGCCGCTTGGTCCAATTTTGCATCCTGAATCTTCATTCGGGCCATCTGCATGGCTCTCCTTAACGCTGGCAAATGCGTATATCCTTTGATGATCCTCAACCTCGGCTCAATTTCCAATAAAGTCGTGGCCACCCAGCGTTGCCGCTGATCACTCGTTTTCCAACGCGTCACCCGCGCCGTTCGTTGCTCAAGAAGTCCGTTGATGTTCTCCACGATGTTCGTGGTCTTCAAACTGATTCCAAGCTCCTTAAACACCCCCAACCGATGAAGCGTCAGCGTTTCCTCAAATCCTTCGTCCAAACTCGCCACGGCCGACAAGTTTACCGCCTTAAGCTCCGCCCGGATGGTCAGTAAACGTTTCTTCGCCTCGTCGTAGGTCGGTTTTTCATATCCCGCCTGGAGTTTATTTCGAAACTCTTCTTGCCGCTCTTTCGGAAGATAGCCCACCACGTTTTCCCTCTTGTGGAGCTGGCACCGTTGGACGTGCCCCATCTCGCCCAAAACGACATTGACCGCTTTCCGCAGGCCCTTTCCGCCATCCAGAGCGACGAGCATGTCGTGTTCGATCGACAATCCTCGGTTGATCAGCCCATTCAGAAAATCCCGGCACACTTCATACCGTTCCGTGCTGGCCTCAACGATCCCCAGAATGGCTTTCCGCCCATCCAGCCGAATCCCCACCGCCACGATCACCTCGTTGTCTCCGAAAAACTTTCCATCCATCACCAGGGCAACAATATCCAAATCTTTCAGGGACCGTTCCTGTAGTTCCCTCAGCTTTCGCCCCGAGGCACGGATCCACAACCGCGACACGCTGTCGCGTTTGATCCCAAATGTCTCGGGAACCGATATCGCCGCGCCTTCGTAATTCCCCGTGCTGATCCCTCGGATCACGCGCCTTAAAGCGCACTCTTCGATCATCCCTGCTTCCTGGAGCCGTCGGT
>JADKCG010000013.1 GCA_016714745.1 Elusimicrobiota bacterium
GCATTCACCAGGGCTTTTCCCATGTGGTGGCCCATGGACCGGGACCACCAGGTGTCCAGCGGGCACGGGGCCTCAAAAGGAATTTCCGCCCAAGGGCTCCAGTGAGCGCCGACCACGTTGATGTAGGGAACGCCCATGAGAGGAGCGCTGATGGCCAATGAGGGGCGAAAATCTCCAATCACGGCGTCGGGTTGGGTATCGTGAAACAAAGACAAATCTTCTTTGACTTGTCGGTGGAGGAGAGAGGCGTCGAAGAGGGTTTCTCCACAGGCCAGACGAAAACGAAATTCCTCGGAAGACAGGGACGTGGCCAGTTTCCATTCATAAGGCGAGGGAATCCAGCGGCGAAGTTGTTGATCGCAGGCAAAGACAATGGAATATTGGGTTTTCGGAAGACCGTTGGCCAGGGTCAACAAACGCCCCAAATGGGCCAAGGAAGCAGATTCTGGGATGAAAAGGATTCGTTGGCGAACGTTGGTTCGGTTTTTCTGTTCAGGAATCTGGACGACCGTTTGATGGATCATGACCCCTCCTCCCATTGCCACCGACACCTTCAGTTTAGTCCGTTCGGGTGAGGGGGGTGTTAGACCCAGGTGAAATCGGAATGAGCTCGTTGGGAAAACCACGGGGGATTGCTTTTTTCTGGAAAGGGGATATACTTCCCAGTGAATTGTATCTTCGATAAAAATGGATGGGGGGGGCGTGTGTGGTGGGCGACTTGAGGGAGGCCCAGACGCTCGACCCTCAGGACAAAAATCTGCGCCAGGCATTGGAACATGTTGAAGAAGAATGGCGGCTTCACCCAGGACGGAATTAATGCGACGAAAAAAAACGATATGAGCCTCCGTTTCCGGTTCGGCCTTCTGATAGGGGGAGTGGTGGCGTTAACGGTGGTGGTGCACCTGGTTTCTCTTCTCACCTCGGAAGCGCGGCATTTGTCCCGGCGGGCGGAAGAGGCCCATTGGACGGCGGCTCAACACCTGGCCCATGTATGCGGCGAGTCGTCCATCAACCGGGACGATTTGGCGGCCCTTAATTTTTTAAAGGAACTAAGCCGTGCCGAGGATCACGTGGAAGCCTTTTGTCTGAATAAAAGTGGGGGAATCCGTCTCCACCGAACGATGTCCCTGATCGGCCAACCGCTTCTCAAGGGTCTTCCGTCATCGCCTCAAAAAGAAGAAACTGAAAAAAACGGCCGCCGCGTTTGGATCTATACCGTTCCGATCGAACGACAGGGGGTCTCCCTGGGAGCGGCGCGGGTTTCGTTTGACTCGAGCAAAACGCAGGATCACGTTCGGGCCCAATTGGTTTTGGTGGTGAAACGGTCTTTAAATATGTCCGGGGTGACCCTGTTGGTGGCGCTCCTGTTTTCTTGGCTGGCGGCCCGGGCGTTGACGCGGCCCATTTTGGTGATCGCGAAAGAAGCCAAACGGTTATCGAAAGGGGATTGGGAGGCGCGGGTTCCGGAGGAGGCCCCGGGCGAGCTGGGGGAATTGTCTCGGGAATTTAACGCCATGTCCCAAAAACTTGGGGAATTGGATGCGTTGAAGGATCAGGTCATGCATTCTGTTTCCCATGACTTAAGGAACCCGTTGGGTGCCATGACCACGCTCGCCCGCATGATGAAAGCCGACGATCTCCCCGCGACCTCTCTGGCCTATGCGGAAGCCATTGAAACCACAGCCATACGATTGGCCGCCATGTTGAACAATATATTGGACACCGCGCGGTTAAAAGACGGGCCGCTCTCCTTTAACCGGGGGCGTGTCGCCCCAAAAACTTTTTTCCGATTTGGAACGGCTCTATCGGCCCCTGGCGGACCAATCCCATAAAGACTTGACGTGGGAGGCCGCCGCGGGAATTCCTGCGTTTTTCGTCGATGAAGAAAAACTGTTCAGGGTGATGTTGAACCTTTTGACCAACGCCTTTAAGTTTACCCGGGAAGGGGACCGGATCATGGTGTCTGTCCGTTGGGTGGAAGGCGCTCGGCATGAGATTCGTGTCGCCGATACGGGATGGGGCATTCCTCCCGAACAAATGGCCCGGCTGTTTGTGCCTTATCGGGCGACACGGGGGGCGGGCGGAGAAGTTAAAAAAAATCAGGGAACGGGGCTTGGCTTGTCCATTGTTAAAGCGCTCGTGGAAGGGCATGGGGGGACCGTGCGGGTGGAATCGGTTTTGAATCAAGGAACGACCATGATCCTAACGCTTCCGTGCGGGGGGGGAGGAACGCTGTGACAACGAAACTTCTTTTGGTGGAAGATGATTTGGAAATGCGTCGCGCGACACGAATGTTGCTGGACCGGGCGGGTTATCGTGTGAGCGAGGCAGGGTCGGCGGAAGAGGCGTTGGTCGCGATCGAGAAAGGGGCTCCCGACCTTCTGGTGTCGGACATTCAATTGCCCGGTCTCTCCGGCGTAAAACTGTGTGAAATCCTTCGCGGCCAGCCCCGCACGGCCGCTCTCCCCGTCATCCTTCTTACCGTCATGAGCCGATCTCCCGACAAAGTGCGGGGTCTGCAAACCGGCGCCGATGACTATATCACCAAACCCTATGAACCCCGAGAGTTTTTGGCCCGCATCGAAACCCTCCTTCGGCGGGTTCGCCAACGTTCTACTCCGGAAGAAACACTGGTGTTTCAGGGGCTTCGGGTCGACCTCACGCGACGGGAAGTAATACTCAATAACCGTCCCATTTCATTAAGACGGAAAGAATACGAACTCCTCCTTTTGTTCCTTCGCCATCCCGGTCAACTGTTGACCCGCGATCGGGTTTCCAAAACGCTCTGGAACGATGATGTCATTGTGACCGACAACGCGATTTCGGTGCACATACGTCAATTGCGGGCCCGATTGGGCCGGTTTGGCGACCGGATCCAAACCCTCGTGGGCGAGGGGTATCGGCTGGACGACTCGGAATAGTCTGACCGTTTTTCTCTGTCGATATCAATCCCTCGCTCGTGGGTCACAGGCCCTGCCTGGGCCCGGCTCAAAAAACCCCCTCAGCCAAAATGGAAATTTATTTCTGCGCGGACCCTCATTTGGAGAATCCCGATTATTCGATGTTGTAGGTTTTGGGTGCCGCGGGGAGAGGCGGAGGATCGAGCGGGCGGTCGGCAAATGTTTCCATGACTTGAATGATGTTACTGGCCACCCGTTTAAACGCTTCGACTAAAGTCGGATCGAAATGTTTTCCGGCGCCTTCATAAATGATTTTCAAAGCGTCAGGCAAAGAGAAGGCGGACTTGTAACAGCGACGGGACGTGAGCGCGTCAAAGACATCCGCCAGGGCCACGATCCGCGCTTCCAGAGGGATGGCGTCCCCTTTAAGTTTGGACGGATAGCCAGTTCCGTCCCATTTCTCATGGTGGCCGCGGGCCACGCGCTCGGACATGAGGAGCAATTCGTTTTCGGAGTTCGCTAAAATATCGGCCCCGTAGTTGGGGTGGCGATACATTTCTTTCCATTCGGATTCGTCCAGTTTTCCGGGTTTTTTTAAGATCGCGTCGGGAACCCCCAGTTTTCCAATGTCGTGCATGGGGCTGGCGAGCGCTAATCGTTCGCACCATTCCTCGTCTTGGCCCGCCGCTCCGGCAATCAATCGACTGTATCGGCTAACCCGCTCGAGATGAAGCCGGGTGTCGTGGTCTTTGAATTCGGCGGCCGCGGCCAAACGGAAAATCGTGTCCTTGTAGGCGGTTTGTAGATCGTCGTGGAGCTGGGCGTTTGCCACGGCGCTGGCCGCCTGCTCGGCGAACAAGATAAACATTTTCTCATCATTTTCCTGGAAGGGGCCCCCCTTTTTATTGAGAACTTGGAGCGCGCCGATCACATCGCCCCGCATTTTCGCGAGCGGCGCTGTCAGCAGAGATTGGGTGCGATACCCGCTGGCCCGGTCCACTTCCGGATTGAACCGTTTGTCGGCGTAGGCGTCGACAATATTGATGACCCGACGTTCGAGAATGGATTGGCCCACAATTCCCCTATCCGCGGGGATGCGGATGGTGTGGCCGCCGGTCGCCACTCGGGACCAAAGTTCATTTTTCTTTTTGTCCAGGATAAAAACCGAACAGCGTTCCGCCTGCAGGATTTCCCGCGCAGAGTCCACCACAACCCCCAAAAGGGAGTCTAAGTCTTTGCGCAGGGACATCTGCCGCGTGTAGTCCAAAAGGAGGCTCAGCCTGCGTTTCCATTCCCGCAAGTCGGCCACTTCATTTAGGGGAGGGGTGGGATCGTTTGGCATCTCCTTAAGCCTACCAGAGGTTTTGATAAATTTCCATAGGTAAATCAACACCGCGTTTTTGGATAAAAAATACCCACGTTCGGCTTTTTGCTTCACAACAAAGTATGAACGGTGGCGCGGTCGGAAGCCCATGTCACTTTCTTCCAGGATCTTCTGGGATATATCTATCCGCTGGACAGGGGGATCGGGCAAAGTTAGAATGGGTTCATGGACTGTCGACGGGAAGCGCGGAGGGCTTTGGTCGAGGATCGGGCGTGGCGCGACATCACGTCGTCCTTATTTGTCCCTCGGAACGCCCGAGGACGGGCGCGGGTGGTGGTGAAGGAACCGGGGGTTTTGGCGGGCGGGCCCGTGGCCCGGGCTGTTTTTCAAGAAATGAATCCGGGGGTGCGGGTCCGGGGATGGGTGAAGGACGGGGCGAGGGTGGGGCCCGGGCAGGTGGTTTTAGAGGTTTTGGGCCCGCTCCGGGCTCTTCTTTCTGCCGAACGGACGGCGCTGAATTTCCTCACCCACCTTTCCGGTATTGCCACCCTAACACACCACTTCGTTCGCGCGGCGGGGGTCGGCGGACCGGCGATCTTGGAAACACGCAAAACTTTGCCCGGTTTGCGGGATTTGCAGAAATACGCGGTTCGGATGGGCGGCGGAAAAAATCATCGGCGGGATCTATCGGACGCGGTGTTAATTAAAGAAAATCATTTGGCTTTTTTTGGGGTGTGCGTGGCCGACAGGATCTTGTGGGCCGGGTCGCTCACGTGAAACGGACCGGTCGATCTGTTGAAATGGAATGCCGGGATCGCAACGAGGTCCTCTGGGCGTTGGACGCGGGCGCCGATATCCTTTTGTTGGACAACGTGCCCGTTGGGAAACTGGCGGCGTTCGTTCGTTGGGTTCGAAACGAATGTGTTCGGCGCGCCACGCCGACGCCGCTTTTGGAAGTGTCTGGCGGCGTGACTTTAAAGGTCATGCCCCGTTTGGTTCGTGCGGGGGTTGACCGTGTGTCCATTGGCCGACTCACCCATTCGGCCCCTGCGCTCGACATGAGTTTGGATGTGGAGGTCCTTTGAAGGACGCTCTTCTTTTTCAATTAAAAGGGGCGAAGGCCCCTTTATCGGGGACTATTTTGGCGGACGGCTTGGGAGTCACGCGGGCCGCGGTTCATAAACGCATTCAAAAGTTGAGAACCGCGGGGCATCAGATTGTGGGGACCAATCGGGTAGGGTATCGTTGGGCAGGAACAACGGTCTCGTTAAATCCCGAGGCCTTGAAGGGCGGGATCGTGACAGAGGTGTTTCGTTTTCCCGTGATGGGGTCTACCCAGGACGAAGCCAAAGCGCTCGCTGTCAAGGGCGCCGGTGAAGGGACGCTTGTGATGGCCGATCGCCAAAGCGCGGGCCGGGGTCGGCTGGGACGTTCTTGGGTTTCTCCCATCGGCGGGCTTTGGTATTCTCTGATTCTTCGTCCCGTTCTTCCCCCTCATCGTGTGCCGGCCCTCACGCTGGTGGCGGCCTTGGATTGGGTGGAGGTACTTACAGCGCGGGGCGTGCCCGCAGGGGTGAAATGGCCAAACGATGTGTGGGCCGAAGGTAAAAAAATGGCGGGCATTTTAACGGAAATGTCGGCGGAGACGGACCGTGTTCAATGGGTCGCGCTCGGCGTCGGCGTGAATGTGAACAACCGTCTTCCGAAATCCCCCGCGGTGCCGGCGGCCGCGGTGTCCTCCTGGACCGGGCCGATCGCGCTTGAGAAATTACTCCTGGAATGGGTGGGCCGATTTTCAAAAAGTTACCCCCGGTTTGTTCGCTCCGGGTTTGCCTCTTTTCGATCGAACTATGAACAGGTCTCTGTGTTGAGGGGAACCCGCGTGTCTTTCGAGGGGCCGGAAGGGCGTAACGCGGGCCGCGTGCTTGGGGTTGACAACGAGGGCCGATTGCGCGTTTCCACCGCGACGGGCGAAACGACGTGTTCGGCGGGAGAGGTCTCGCTTCTCCGGCCGCTCGAGTTGAAATCTGCCCCAGGGAAAGGACACGAGATCCCATGACCGAAATTCATATTCCCTTGCGTGTTTTGGTGGCCGATGAGGATCCGGCGTTCGTCCGATTTTTTTCCCAGCGGATGACCGCGCTCTCGGACTGGGCGGTGACGGTAGAGTCCTGCGCCAGCGGAGCCGACCTGATGCAACGCATCTACGCCGAAACCTTTGACCTGGTTTTTATGGACATGGGCCTTCCCGACATCGATGGGCTTGATTTCCTCACCCGCCTGTCTCAGACGACGTTGCCGTTGCCCGTGGTGGCTCTTTCCGCCAAAAACGAATCGCGCCACGCGGTGGAGGCCATGAAACGCGGCGTTTTGGACCATGTGATGAAAGAGGATTTCGCCTCCATGGATCTCAGCGGGTTTCTGGGGCGGCTGACAGAGACGTTCCGGTTGAAACGGGAAAACGCCGAGCTCCGCCAGATCGGCGAGATGAAAAATGATTTTCTTGCGACTATTTCTCACGAGCTTCGCACGCCGCTCACTTCCATCCTTGGGCTCAGCGAATTGATCCTGGCTGGCCGCATGGGCGTCGTCGGCGATAAACAGGCCGATGCGCTTCGGAAAGTGATCGAACAGTCCCAAAACCTTGCGCGGCTGATCAATCAACTGTTGGATGTTCAAGACACGGTTCAAGCGCGCGCGGCGGCCGATCTGCGACCGGTGGCTCTGGTTGATTTCGTTAACGAGAGGGCGACAGCGCTTCGTCCTATGTTTGAGAAGAAAGGCATCGAACTGCGCGGGGTGGCCCCCGCCGCACCGGTGTGGGTTCACGGTCACGCGGAATCGATCGGAAAGGTGTTGGACCACCTCCTATTGAATGCGCTCAAGTTTACCGGCGCGGGGGGGGTGGTGGTGTTCAGCGTTCATCCCCTCGCGACCCGCAGTGTGCGCGTGTCGGTTCAGGACACGGGCCAGGGAATCCCGAAAGCCCTCCCGTTTGTTTTTCAGAAATTTTTCCATGCGGACCCCAGTTTGACCCGTGGGTATGGGGGGCTGGGGTTGGGATTGGCCTATTGCCAGTTCGTTGTGGAGTCGTATGGAGGCAAAATTTGGGTGGAATCTCCGGGCGTGGGGAAGGGCACCGAGGTTCATTTCACGTTGCCGTGTCTGGATCCCGCGTCCGTGGGATCGTCCGCTCCTCCGCCGGACCACCAGGTGGTGCTCTGGGTCGACGACAACCTGAATATGCTCGAACTGATGGAAGTGGGATTTGCCTCCCTCCCGGAGTCTGTTCAGTTGGTGACACGTCAAAGCGGACAGGCTGGTCTTGATGAGGCGAGGACGCGTCCCCCGGACCTCATCGTCCTGGATATCATGATGCCGGACATGAACGGTTTGGAGGTCTTGGCCCACTTGAAGGGCGATCCCGTCACGCGGGATATTCCCGTGATGATCGTCACGGGGTATCGAGAGGCGGCGGAGGAGGCCATGGAACGCGGGGCCACCGCCTATTTTCTCAAACCTTTCCGGATTCCCGACATCCTTGAGAAAGTACGCCAGCAACTGAAGATCCCCGCCCTGCCGAAGAAATAGTAGAATGAGTTCTCTTTCATCTGCATTGAATTCGAGGATCCCTTTGTCCAAAAATAAAATTTCACCTGTCCGCATCGCTGTGATTGGCGGGAGCGGCCTTTACGACATCCCGGGTATTGAAAAAGTTAAAAACGTTCGCATTAAAACCCCGTTCGGGGACCCTTCTGACGCGATTGCCATTGGTCATTTGGCGGGCGTGCGTTGTGCGTTTCTTCCTCGTCACGGACGGGGCCATCGTTTCTTGCCCACCGAAGTTCCTGCCCGCGCCAACATCTATGCCCTGAAATCGTTGGGGGTTGAGCGGATTTTAGGGGTGGGGGCTGTTGGAAGTTTGAAAGAAGAACTGGCCCCGCGGCACTTCGTCGTGCCCGACCAGGTGTTCGACCGAACCAAATTCCGCACCTCGACTTTTTTTGGAGACGGGATCGTGGCCCATGTGGGGGTGGACCAGCCGTTCTGCGGTCCGCTTGCGGCCGAAGTGGCCCGCGCGGGGGACGACGTGGGGGTCACCGTTCACCGCGGCGGGACGTATGTGTGTATCGAGGGCCCCAGTTTTTCAACCAAAGCGGAATCCCAGGTGAACCGGGGCCACGGGTTTTCGGTGGTGGGAATGACGCTCGTCCCGGAATACAAGCTCGCCCGCGAAGCCGAAATCTGTTACGCCACTATTTCCCTTGTGACGGATTATGACGTTTGGAAAGAAGGAGACGAAGTGTCCGTTGAGAAAGTCGTGGCGACCATGCACGCCAACGTGGACAAGGTGAAACAACTTATTCTCCGACTTCTGCCTCGACTCACGGGGCCCCGCTCCTGTGGATGCGGGAGCGCTCTCCGTCAGGCGGTTTTCACTGATCCGAAAGCCATGAAACGGTCAACGCGAAAAAAACTGGATCTGTTGCTTCGATGTTGAAGGATTTTCACCAAATATTTCCTTTGTTCTCGAACGTGGTGATGCCCGTCTTGGCGGGGTTGGTGTTTTTTGCCATGGCGAAATACGTTCAACGCATTGGGCCACTGCGGACGTTGATTGCGGGGGAACTGACCTACAAGGGAGCCTACCTGGGTTTTCTTTTCCTGGGCATTTACTTGGCGTCTCGGCCTCTTCAGATCCTGTATCCCCATCCTTGGCCGTTGATCATTAACAACCTGAGGGAATTTTGCATGATCGCGGTGTTTGGACCGGCGATGTTTTTGGCCGTCCTCAGCCTCGTGTTTGGCCATGAGAACATCCCTTCGCGGTTGGTGTGGGGCGTCGGCGCGCTGGGGGTGGGTTTGGCGATCGTGTTTGTCGTTGTGAACAGTTTTACCATCGGCGGGTCCGAGCCCATATTTCAGGTGGGACGGTTAACCGCCTACGACGGAATGTGGTTTAAGAATCCGGACCTTTCACGCCGCGCGCTCATGCCGATCCTCTTTATTGTCCGGGTGATCGATCCCATTCTTCTGGTTTTTGTGGCGGGGGTCGTTGTGTTTTGGCACGCCATGAACTATCCCGTGGAAAAAAAGATGTTGTACGACAACATGCCCACTAAACTTTATTTTCTGGGTGCCGCCTGTTTTTCGTTTTCGCTCTCGATGCTTTCGGTGGGTCTTCTGTTCCTGTTCGCTAAAATTCCCAACCAATGGTGGATCTATTATTTGGGCGCGCTGGCCGCGGGACTATTGGAAACCTTGTCCCTGGCGCTCCCCATGAAAAAACACGTCCAAGTCAGCGAACACCAATGAATCCAAAGTTGGCGGAGCGGGAGTTGCGCCGCAAACGCGTGTATCGGGGGAAAGCCGTGGATTTTTGGGTGGACACGGTGAGACTGCCCTCCGGCGCGATTGCCACCCGTGAGTATCTGGGCCATCCGGGGGCGGTGGCGGTGGTGGCTGTCGTGGGGGGAAAGAAGCATGACCCCGACCTTCTTTTTGTTCAACAATACCGCCATCCTGTCAAAGAAGTGACGCTCGAACTTCCTGCGGGAAAACTGGACCTCGGCGAATCTCCGCGCGCGTGTGTGAATCGGGAGCTGGAAGAAGAGACCGGGTTTCGGGCCGCTCGGGTACGGAAAATGCTTTCTTTTTGGCCCACCCCGGCGTTCGCCAACGAAGTGATCCATATTTACGAAGCGCGCGGACTCACCCCCGGTACATTTTCTCCTGACGCGGACGAATTCATTGAGCCCGTTCGGATCGCGCTCAGCCACGCTTTGGAATTGGTCCGTCGCGGCCGCATCAAAGATTCGAAAACACTGATTGGTCTTTTCGCGTTTAAAAAAAATCTCAACCGCTCTTGAAGATATCGTGTTTCGGTCCGCTGGTGTTCTTCTAGCCCTTTTTTTTCCCTTTCTTCTTTTCGCTTCCGTCCAGATCAACGAAGTCGCTTTTGACGAACCGTCCGGGACCCCGGACTGGGTGGAACTTTTTAACGCTGGGACATCGCCCGTTTTGCTCGACGGATTTGTTTTGGATGACGGGGACACGGGGTCCGGTAAATACATTCTTCTGTCGACGGGATTGACGCTACCGCCCCAGGGCTATCTTGTTGTTTATGTGGACGCGATGGGAGTGTCCGATCGAGATTTGTCGGATGGGTTCGGCGCCGTGTATTCCGGCACAGCGACCACGGTCAATTTGGCGGTCACGGAAGACCAAGTGGCTCTCTATTCGGGGGTTCCCCTTTCCTCCGCGACCGTGGTGGACTATGTGTCCTGGGTCACGGACGGAGATTATGGCGGTGTCAGCGACCGGACACAGGTGGCGGCAAACGCGGCCGGTCTCTGGCCCGCGGACGGAGCGGTGGAGATGCGCGATGGGGGAAGCGGCTATTCCCTGGGGCGCCGCCGCAACGGGGTCGGGAATGGACCCATGGCTTTTCAAGCATTTCTTCACCCCACGCGCGGGGAATCAAACGAACCTTCGCCGTCCCCGTTTTCTTCCGCGCTCACCGTCGACCCCGCGTGCCGTGCTTTTTCGCCCTTTGACGCCGATCCCGCTTTCCAAAGGACGCGGTTCTATTTTAATGCGTCGGTCACCGCGGTAAAAACTCTCCGGGTGCTCGACATTCGCGGGCGCGTTGTGCGGACACTGATGGAAAGCGATCACGAAATCGGCGGGGTCGATTTTGCCGGTATGGCCACGGGAAGCGTTTTGTGGGACGGTCGGGACGACGGGGGAACGGTCGTCCCTCTGGGCCTCTACCTGGCGCTCTTTGAAGCGGCCGATCCGGGGTCAGGATCGACCCAGAGATCTCACGCCCAGGTCGCTGTGGGGCGGCCACGATGAGACATTTCATTTTTCAGGGATTTTTTTTGGTCCTGTTTTGTCCGCGCCTCTTTTCTGCGTTTGAGGAGAAACCTTTTTCGGCTCGATCTGCGGCTTTGGGGGAATCTCTGGTGGGGTCGAGCGAAGGGCTTGACGCTTCCCATGAGAATCCGGGGGCGCTGGTGTTTGCTGAACGGTCGGGGATCAGTCTGGGCCACACGGCTCTTTACGGCGATACCGAATTGCCCCACAACGCCCTTTCGGGCGTATTTTCCACAAAGCGGTTCGGCGCGGGGGGATTTTTTCTTACGGACTTTGGGTCGTCTCTTTATCGGGAACAGGAAGCGGGGGTTTCCTGGGCAGGGAAAGTGGCCGACCGGGCAGGGTTGGGGGTGACACTCAAACGGCAGGATGTTGAGATCGAGCGGTACGGCCGCTTATCGGCTTTTCAGGTGGACGTGGGACTGTTTGGTCGCCCTCTTCCCAAAGTGGGGGCGGGGGTATGTGTTAAAAACATGACGCAATCCAAACTGAGCGGCACGCCCGAAGGGGCCCCCGCCCTCTTTTCGGCTGGAATTTCTGTGAACGCGTTGGCTCAGGGGCCCACCTCCCTGGCGGTGGTTTCGGAATCTGGCGGGAACGTTTCTTGGCGGGTTGGCCAGGAAGCGTGGCTCCATCCCGCCTTCGCCCTGCGGGCGGGGTTTGAAACGGAGCCCAACCGGTTTACCCTGGGAATGGGATTTCGCCGATCCTTTTTTGCGTTGGATTACGCGTTCCTCACCGACCCTCTCCTGCCCGACCAACATTCTTTCAACATTTCCTTCTTTCAGTGATTCGGTTCCCAGGGACATTGTGCTGGGTTTGCGTCGCCGCGTTCTTTTTATTGACCACGAGAGCCGGCCGAGGGGAAGACGATGCCGTCAGTTATGACGAACGCCAAACCAGTGACGGCGAGGATGCGGAGGGGGGCGCAGGCCCCGCCTTTTCCGGCGACGTCCGCGTGCGCGCCCGGGAAGTCCTTCCCAAAGGGTCAACGTATCAGGCCGCACCGCCGGAACTTCAGCACAACGTCTACTTCTATCAACGGACGCGGATGGCGTTGGGGTCTGTGGGCGGCGGATACTTGATCAAACGGCCCAGCGTGGGGCCCACCCTTTCACTCGATAATCTGAGGGAATTCGGCACATTGAAAGCTTCCGTGGAACTCAAAGAAACCGGGCCTGTTGATCGGATGGTGGCGGGGAACTACACGATGGTATTCGGTCAGGGACTCCTCTTTTATGACGGGTTTGGCGAATTTGTGCGTCCCATTGAAGTCAAAGACAAGGGGCCGCGCCCCGATTACACTTCGGGGGCCAACGATTATTTACGCGGGGCCGCGGGTCGGCTGGCGGTGGGGCCTGTGGGTTTGGACTTTTTTACTTCCGAGAAACCCCTCGATTTTCCTCTGAATTCTGATGGAACCGTCAATGCCAACCTGGACGACCTGCACGAGGGGACGGGGGATGTTCAAACGGTGAACGGAATTATCAACAACAATTCCGTGACCGAACGACTGGCCGGGGGGCGCGCGGCTTGGGAGAACGGGCCTTTCCAGATGGGGGTTTCTGGGTATCAACTTCATTTCACGCGCCCTTTTAATCCGGTGGACACGCAATATGCCGACGCCCGCGCGTTTCGTGGGGATACTTTAGGTTTGCTGGGCGTTGATTTTCGACTAAAAAAGCAGGAATGGCAATGGATGGGAGAAGTGGCGCGTTCCCGCGCGTCCGGGCCCGGCACGCTTCGTCCCGGGGGTCCCGCGTGGACCGCGACAGCGCTCTGGGGCGCGGGCCGATCGCACTTTTGGCTTGGTCTTTTTGACTACGATACTGACTTCATTTCGCCCCATGGAAAAGGATTGTCGTTTGGCGTCTCCGGCGGACCCGAAAGCCTGCCGCGCAATCAGCGGGGTGGTGTTTTGGGCGGCGAATGGGTCAAAGGGGTTTGGAGCGGCCGGGCGAACGCCACCTTGGCTCAGTTTCCCGAAGCCCTGGGCAATGGAACGAACACCGCCCCCCTGGCGCCGTCCCAGGGGCGATACCTGTTGGCTGATCAGCGATGGGCGGTTGAGAAAGATGTGGAATTTCGTTTAATGTTTCAAGAACGGGTGGAAGACAAATATCTCCCTGACCCCGCCAGCGGGGTCCGCCGCCAAGTGTCGCAAGGAACGCAAAAATGGCGCGGTGCGGTTTCTTGGGAACCCACCCGAAAGGTGCGCTGGACGCTCCGCCACGATCTCCGACTCGAACGGACGCCGGCTCTCGATAAAAAAGCGTCCGGCCGGATGTGGGTGGCGGATGCCCAATTCACGCCGCGGCCGGGTACACGCATCAAAGTGCGGACTTATTTCTTCAATTCTCCCGAGGCCTATCTCACCACCGGCCCGGAAGAAATTTGGGACGGCGTGGTCTACGATCGCCTGGCCGGAAACCTAGGCAATCTGCGGGGTTCTCCCGGCACACGGATGTATCTGATCGCCGGCCAAGAATGGGGCCCCCTCCGTTTCTGGGGAAAATACGAAGTCACCAACCGTCCCGCCCCATCGGAAGGTCGTGCCGAAGTCTCCGCCCCCGCCCGCCGCGCCTGGCACATCCAAGTGGACGGCCGTTGGGGTGGGAAGATGAAATGAAATCGAGTGACATGAATGCACTGCCCAGTTTAGCCTCAATGCGGTTTCGATAAGCCGTCATCCCGGAGAAAGCCGGGATCCAGTCATTGAAACGGTTGTTTAAATTGCGATTTCAAACCCTGGACCCCGGCGTATGTCGGGGTGACAGGCCTTATCTAAACCGCATTAAGTTTAGCCTGAAAATTTCAGTTGACTGAGGGGAGGGCTCGAAAATTCTGTTCTGGACCCTGTCGACGGTAGCCCCGAGCCGGAGTTTCATACCAGGGCCGTCCCCTTTGGGCACCCGGGAAATCCTTGTCAAGTGGAACAGAACTCGCTAGAATTTACATCCCCGATTAAAAGTGTCCTATATTTTCGGGAACGGTGATGGATGGGGAATCGAGGAGGACGTATGCGACGTAAACTGAGTGTGATTGGGGCGGGAAATGTGGGGGCGACGTTGGCCCAGCGGTTGGCGGAGTTGGAGTTGGGCGATGTGGTGTTGGTGGATATTCCTCAGACGGAAGGGATGCCGGCGGGGAAGGCGCTGGATATTCGGCAGTCGGGGCCTGTGTATGGCTACGACAGCCGCATCACCGGAACGACGGAATATGGGCCGACGGCCCACTCCGACATCGTCGTGATTACGGCCGGCGTGCCGCGGAAACCGGGCATGAGCCGGGATGATCTTTTAAATATCAACGCGGGCATTGTGAAGATCGTTTCCGAACAGGTCGCGAAACATTCGCCCAACGCGATCTTGATCATTGTCTCGAACCCTTTGGACGCCATGGCCCATGTGGCTCTGCGCGTGACGGGGTTCCCGAAAGAACGTGTGATCGGGATGGCGGGGGTGTTGGATTCCGCTCGGTTGGCGACGTTCTTGGCGGAAGCGCTCGACGTTTCTGTGCAAGACATCCAACCCACGGTGTTGGGTGGACACGGGGACACCATGGTTCCCATCGCTCGTTACACCACCGTGGCCGGAGTGCCGATCACGGAACTTTTGAAACCCGAACAACTTCAGGCCATTTTGCAACGGACGCGGGACGGCGGGGCCGAGATTGTGAAACTTCTTAAAACGGGATCCGCCTACTACGCCCCCTCCGCGTCGGTCGCGGCCATGGTGGAGTCGATCTTAAAAGACAAAAAGCGCATCCTTCCCTGCGCGGCCTATCTCGAAGGGGAATACGGTGTGCGCGGCCTGTTCCTGGGTGTGCCCGTTAAACTGGGCGCCCGGGGGATTGAGCAGGTCATCGAAATTCGGTTGGCGGACGACGAAAAGGCGGCGCTCCAGAAATCTGCCCAGGCGGTTCAAGACCTGGTGGATGTTTTGAAGCGAACGAACGTTGTCTCGGCTTAGCTCTTTTTTTGGGTTAGGGAGGAAAAAGAATATGAGCACGGAAACACTGGAGTGCGGCAAGCGGACGTACATCTTGGAAAGCCGCGTGACAAAGAACGGCCACAAGTTCGTCATGCTGACGGAAAAGAGTTTCGGACGCATGTCGAAAGTGATGGTGTTTCAAGACCACATGCAGGATTTTTGTTCCGCCTTGGAACGTGTGTCTCAGGCGGAACCCCTACTGGTGGAAACATCCGTCAACTGATCCGTTTCAAAACGGAGCGCCGCGGGTGAGCGAGGGCGGGGATTTAACCGGGATTCCCCGGTTGGCACGGGGCTACCGTCGGCAGGGTCCGGAACATAATTTTCGAGCCCTCCCAGGCGGAAATGCTCAGTCGACTGAAATTCTCAGGTTAAAGCCCTGGCTCCTGGCCGTTGACATTGGCAACACCAATGTGACGCTCGGGGCTCTCTCCTTGGAGAAAACCCAAACGACTCCGCGCCTTCTGGCGGGGTGGCGATTGGCCACGCACCGGCACGCGACGGGGGACGAACTCTCCGTGACAGTGCAGAGTTTATTCACTTCCGCGGGGCTTGGCCTAAATCGGTTGGGGGGCGTGGCTGTGGCCAGCGTGGTTCCTCCCTTGGATTTGGTCTTCCGGGAACTGTCCGAAAAACATCTTAAACAGTCTCCCCTGTTTGTCGGCGCTGGGGTCAAGACCGGCGTCAAAATCCTTTACGATTCCCCCGCGGAAGTAGGGGCTGACCGGATTGTGAACGCGGCCGCCGCCTATGCCCGCGTTCGAGGACCGCTCATCGTTGTCGACTTCGGCACCGCAACGACCTTCGATTGTGTGAATGGGCGAGGCGCTTATTTGGGCGGGGCCATCGCGCCGGGTCCCCAAATGTCGGCAGAAATCCTTTACCAAAGAACGGCCAAATTGCCCCTGCTGGGGGCGTTCTGTCAACCTCCCCACGCCATCGGAAAGAACACCCAAGACAGCATTGCCTCGGGTCTTTTTCATGGGTATGTGGGCTTAACCCGGGGACTCATTGCTCAATTGGCTAAGGAAATGGGGGGAAAACCGAGTATTTTAGCCACCGGTGGCCTTTCGCCCCTTTTGGCCCCCTCCCTGCCAGAAATAAACGACGTGGTGCCCGATTTGACCCTGGAAGGGCTATGGAGAATTTGGTGGTTAAACAGAGTGAAAAAGTGAGTTTTGTGGATAAACTTGTGGATAAAGGGAGGGATGAACGCTATGAAAATCAATAAAACACTGTTAGTTTCGTTAATGGGGTTTCTTGCGGGACCTGTCTGGGCGGCTGACCCAGCTGTTATCCAAGCCGATTCCGAGGTTTTGGCCAAGTGGTTTAGTGGCGAAGTGGCCCATGCGACGGCCTTTAATGCGGCGGCAAACCCACAAATTCCGGCGGATGTCCATAACCTCCTAGGGGTTGAGGTCGGTCTCTCCGCCGGTATGAGCTCGACAAACGTGGACACGGATGGGTTCAATAATTTGCCGCTGACAGAACTTGACCAGAGCGGGTTTGACATGCCTTCCGATGTGGTGATGGCCATGCCGATTGTTCACGCGAAAGTCGGACTTCCTTTTGATCTTGATCTGGGAGTTAAGTATGGCCACTTGAAATATGACGACACAAACAAAGATGCCAAGTCGGAAGTTGAAAACGCTGTGTTCGGTGTGGAAATTCGACGGCGGTTGATGGGGGAGGGGGCGACCGGGGTGGTTCTTCCCGACGTGGCATTGTCTTTGGCCTACGATCAGGCCAACGGCGATGTGAAACGGACAGAGCACTATGTCGGGCCCGTGACCGGCGGCACATTGGACGCGTCGACCACGATGAAATCAGAATGGCAGACCGGCGCTGTGACGGCCCGCGTGGTGGCGAGCAAACAGTTGCTCATTTTTACCCCTTACATTGGGGCGGGCTATAGTCGCCTCATGGGGGACGCGGAGACGACGGTGGATGTGGTCGAGACCGGTTCTTCGGTCGGGGTGGGGAGTGTATCATCAAAAGGATCCGCCAAAGCCGACGACGACATCCTCCAATTCTTGGGCGGATGTGAATTTACATTTTTTCCGTTGTTTAAAATTAACGTCGGGGGGCTTTACGCGGACAAAGACTGGGCCGCGACGGCGGGTGTGCGATTTAGTTTTCGGTAGGTTTTGGTTGTTTTCGGCGGAACAGATCGGTCTTGATGTCGGAGACGCGATCTAAAAAAAGGATTCCGTCGAGGTGGTCGATCTCGTGTTGGAGAGCGACGGCTTCAAAGCCTTCGCTGTCGTAGGCGGTGGGGGTGCCGTTTTGGTCAATCCCCACCACGCGCACACACGCGGATCGACGGACATCGGCGAGGAACTCCGGGATGGACAGGCATCCTTCTCGGAACGTGAGGGTTCCCTCGGCTTTCACGATGCGCGGATTAATGAGGGCAATTTTTCCGTGTCCCTTGGGCGGCTCTTTTCCCTTGCGGGGAGGGAGCCAGGTGACGTCCACCACGATGGCGCGGAGCATGACGCCGATTTGTGGCGCCGCGATCCCCACGCCGGGCGTTGAATAGAGCGTGTCGGCCAGGTCCGTCAAAAGCTGGACGGCGTGCGCGTCCACGGTTGTGACGTCTTGGCAGACTTCTTTCAGCAGAGGGTGGGGGAAGAGCAGAACGGGTCGCAACACAGGGAGTTAAAGGGTTTGGGACGAAAGCGCCTTGACGGAAACGGTGACTCCCATCTCGGCCAGGGCGGTGCGGAGATCGTTCTCCAAAAATCCCGGCGTCACACCGTCAGGGGCCTCCCCCTCAAGATACAAGATGTAACCCGAGGGATTTCCCTTTGATTCTGTGCGGTGGGTGGATAGATCGGAGAGGTTCACCTTCGCCTGGGCCAAATGCTGAGTGACCCGATGAACGATGCCGGGCCGGTCGGCCCCATAAACGGAAATCAACACGCGCTCGCCCATTTTCTGCGGAGCTTTTGACTCACGGGACGACAAGGGTTTGAGGGTAACGGCCAACCCGAGTTTTTTTCCCAACCCCTTCAGCTTTTTTTCAAGTCCTCCCGTTTGGGCTGGCCCGCTCAAAATCAAAAGAATGGCAAACTCCCCTTGAAGCCGTGTCATGGCGCTGTCTTCAAGGTTGCATCCTTGTTCAAACAGAATTTTTGAAACCGCCGCCACCAGTCCTGGCCGATCCCGCCCCGCCGCTGTAAGAAGGTATTGTTTCATGTGATTTTTATACCACACTTAAGACGATGCTGCAATTGGGGTGGTCCGCTGTCAAATGATCCCGAAAGGGAATTCATTCGTTCTGTTCGAGAACGTCTCACGAGAGCGGGGATTGAATTGTTGTTTTTTCGCTCGGTGCAAAAAACCCAAACTCCATTCTTTTTGCGCAACCCCGGCGATCTTTTTCCCCTCGGAATCCCGGTTAAAATAATGGGTTTTGTCCTGGCCATAAATCAATTCTAAGATGAAATTTGTTGTTTGCCAATAGAAATTTTAGTCCCCGTTTTTATTCGGTGTTCCCCGAACCGAAAAACGGTAGAATAAGCCTTCCATGTCATCCTCTTCCTTTCTTTCTGCGCTTCGAAATAAAATGGGTCCGGATGCTGTTTTGTCTGGGGCGGGGAGGTATTTCCTTACGCCTACGACGCGGCGTTGGACAAGCGGCTTCCGGGGGCGGTGGTGTTGCCGCGTACGACGGCCGAGGTGGTGGCGGCGGTTCATGTGGCACGGGAACACGGCGTTCCCTTTGCGGTTCGCGGGGCGGGAACGAACCTCTGTGGGGGGACCATCGTGCCGACCGGGGGGCTGGTCATCCATGTGAGCCGGATGAACCGGATTCTGTCGATCGATCCCGAGCGCCGACGGGCCTGGGTGGAACCCGGGGTCATTAACCTTCATCTTCATAAAGCGTTGGCGCCGCGGGGCCTTTTTTACGCGCCCGACCCCGCCAGCCAAAAGGCCTGCACCTTGGGGGGAAACGTGGGAACCAACGCGGGGGGGCCCCATTGTTTGAAATACGGGGTCACCAGTCATCATGTGACTGGATTGGAAATGGTACGTCCCGATGGCGAGGTGGTGCGTGTGTCCGTGGACAATGCCGGATTTGACCTGACGGGGCTGTTTGTCGGGTCCGAGGGAACCTTGGGGGTCGCCACGAAAATTGAGGTGAACCTTTTGCCACAGCCCGAGGACGTGCGGACCTTTTTAGTGGACTTTTCGTCTATGGAAGCCGCGGCGCAAACGGTAACGGATATTATTGCTTCGGGGATTGTGCCCGCCACCTTGGAGGTGATGGACCGATTGACTGTCCAGGCCGTGGAGGCTTTTGTTCACGCGGGGTATCCAACGTCGGCGGAGGCCGTCCTTCTCATTGAAGTGGACGGCCCCAGAGATCAAACCCTCACTGAGAGCGGGCGCATTCGGGCCATTTGCGAAAAAAACAAAGGTGTCGATTTTCGCATGGCGGTGGATGAGCGGGAACGGGAAAAATTGTGGGAAGGGCGGCGGGGGGCCTACGCGGCCATGGCGCGGTTGGCGCCCAACGTGCTCGTGGAAGATGGTGTGGTGCCGCGCACGCGATTGCCCGAGGCGGTCAAAAAGATCCGGGCCATCGCCGACCGCCATCAACTGCGCATGGGATTGATTGCCCACGCCGGCGACGGCAATCTCCACCCCAACATGATTTTTGACGAACGCGACACCGCCGAAACGTCTCGCGTGCTCGGCGCGGGACAGGAGATGTTACGGGTGTGCGTGGACTTGGGGGGGTCGATCTCGGGGGAGCATGGGATCGGGGCCGATAAACGGGAGGCCATGCGGTGGCTTTTTTCTCCGCCGACTCTTTTTTTGTTCCGGGAAATAAAGCGCGCCTTCGATCCTTCCCACCTGTGCAACCCCGATAAACTGATCCCTGTGGTCGACGTTCCTCCCGGGCCCCGCCCAGGGGGTGTGGCTCTGAACGGAGGATCGCATTCTGTGGCCTCCATCGAGGAGGTGGAGGAACTGGTGCGTTCCGCTCGTGACACGGGGACGCCCCTTTACATTCAAGGAAGCAATACGAAAGGGGGGTCGGCCCCTCACGGTAAAACGGTCCTCTTAACCAGGGGTCTTCATCACATCGTGGACTTAGACCGAGGAAATCTGACCCTCTCTGTAAGGGGTGGAGCGGAATTGGTATCTCTTCGCAAAGAACTTGAGAAAGAAGGGCTGTTTCTCCATGTGGGGGGAGGGGGAACCTTGGGGGGGGTCCTTTCCAGCAACGCCAGTGTGCGCCCTCCCCTTCGGAACCAAATTCTAGGATTGAAAGCTGTTTCCGGCGACGGGGAACTCCTGTCGTTCGGCGCGAAGGTCATGAAAAATGTGGCAGGGTACGACGCGGCGCGGCTTTATTTAGGGGCGTGGGGAACGTTGGGTGTGATCGTGGAAGTCACGCTCCGTCTCCACCGGACGCCGGTGGAGTGTGGGGCCCCTGTCCTCACGGGCCCGCCAAATTTCTCCAAACTTTCAACAGTGGACCTTCACCGAAAAGTGAAAGCGGCCTTTGACCCACAATATCTTTTTAACCCCACGCTGTTCGCCCCTGCCGATGACCGCTGATCCCGATCTCATCAGTCGGCCCGCGGCGCCTGGATCTAAGGCGGACAGCCGTTCTTATGACGAAGTGATGCATTGCAACCGGTGTGGGTTTTGCACGTCCTTTTGTCCCACCTATTTGGCCACCGGGGACGAGGGGCTTTCGCCCCGCGGCCGCAACCAAACCTGGCGTGCGTTGATGGAAGGGCGGCTGGATCCTTCCGATGGAAGACGCTCTTTTGACACCTGTCTTTTGTGCGGCATCTGCACTTCGGTCTGTTTTGCCCAGGTCCCCACCGCTCGGCTCATGTCTCAGGCCCGAGAAAAGGTACGGCAATCCCAGGGAGCGGGGGGGCCGATGCGTTTCTTCCTGCGTGTGATCGTTCCCCGGCCGGCCCTCTTCGAAGGCTTACTCAAAATACTTTACGCAGGAAAAAAAATGGGGATTTCTCGGGCGTTGAATCGATGGGGAGTCCTGCGATGGATTTCACCGCGGCTTGAAGCGGCCGAGGAAGCGGTGGCCCGCGCGCCGAAGAAGTTTTTACGGGACCTTCTCCCTTCTGCGGAAAAAAACGCCGAGGTGGTCCATTTCCTTTCCTGTGGCCCGAACTGCGTGAACCCGGAGATCGGTTTGGCCACCGCTCACATTTTAAAAGTCCAGGGCGTTCAGGCGGGTACAGCCAACACCGTGTGCTGTGGTTTACCCGGTCAAAGTTTCGGCGATCTCGAGGCCGCCCGAATCCTCGCTCGAAAAAACATCAAAGTATTGGAAGAATATCCCCACGCCACGATTTTGATCGACGATTCTTCCTGCGCCGCCACGGTCAAAGAATGGCCCCGCTTTTTCGAGGATGATCCCCTCTGGCGTGCCCGGGCAGAGGCGGTGTCCAAACGGGCAATGGATGTTTTGGAATGGCTGGACAGCCACCCCCTAGCGTTGTCGGCGCATGCTGGAAAATCCATTGTGACCTACCACGACGCCTGCAAGGCGCGCTATGCCCAAGGGTTGGTCAATGAGCCGCGTCGATTTCTGGCTGGAGTGCCGGGATTGGAGTATCGGGAACTTCCGGAAGCGGACCAATGTTGCGGGGGGGGAGGAACCTACCAATTCATGCAACCTGAAATATCCCAAGCGGTGGGTCAACGCAAAGCTGAAAATATTTCCGCAACAGGAGCCGATCTCGTGCTGACCTCCAGCGTATCCTGTCTCCTCCAGCTCCGCAACGTTCTAGCCAAAGCCCAATCCAAAGTTCAAGCGCTCCACATAGTGGAATTTTTAGCGAGGGGGAAATAGTCGTCGTAACTTTAATGCGGTTTAGATAAGGCCTGCATTATTGTCGTTCCCCCATTTGTGGGGCTTTTTTGAATCGGTTTAAATACAAATCGCCCGATAAATCGGGCAACGACTCCTTATTTAAACCGCATTGGGGTTAACCCGGAATTTTCAGTTGGATCACGGGATTCGACGTAAAATCCAGGCTTTTTACTTCACAAAAAAGTTTGAACGTAGTCCCCGCTACGCCCAAACTTTTTTGTTTCGTAAAAAACCCGGCTTTTCCGTCTCGGTCCTCGCGCCCAACTGAAAGTTCCGGGTTAATGTTCCGGGCAGTGGCCTTGATTAAATGGGGGATCCCGGCGCGTGAAATTTGTATCCCAGGCCCTTCATGGGGACGATTTGACTGCTCATCGGGCCCAGTTTCCCTCGTAGGCGGGAGACAGTGGCGTCGATGGCCCGGGTGGTGCCAAAATACTGCTCTCCCCAGACGGACTCCTCAAGAAACTGGCGGGTGAGCACCCGGCCGGGATTCTTTAAGAAAACGTGGAGCAAATCAAATTCCTTCGGTCGAAGGTCCACGGGCTGTCCATCTATAGTGACGGTGCGGGCGGAGGAATCCAAAGCCAGAAGGCCGGCACGAAGGATCTCTCCACCGGGGGCCTGGGGGCCCTCTCGCCGCAGAGCGGCGCGAACCCGGGCGACGAGTTCGCGAGGGCGAAGGTCCCGTTTGGAAACATAATCGACGGCTCCCATTTCAAGTCCGAGCACCACATCCTGCTCCCGCCCCCGCGACGTCAGCATGATCACGGGAATTCCACGTGTGGCGGGATCCTCTTTAAGAATTCGACACACTTCCAAACCGTCTTTTCCAGGCAGGTTCCAATCTAAGAGAACCAGATCCGGCCGTGAGGCCGCGGCCATACGGAGAGCATCGGGGCCTGTTTCCGCCACGGTGACCACGTAATTTTCCCGTTTCAACACTTCATCCAAAAATCGGATGAAGTCGGGCTCGTCGTCGACCACTAAAATTCGCGCGCCTGTCATTGAACTTTCGGCAGGTAAAGCGAAAAAACGCTTCCCTGTCCCAGGACACTTTCCGCCAGAAGTCTCCCGCCTTGAGCTTCGGCCAGACCTCGCGAGATGGCCAAACCCAGGCCGGACCCTTTCACTCCTTTGACGGAATCCTTGGCTTCTTTCACCTGTTCAAAACGGTCAAAAATTCTGGCAAGATTTTCGCGGTCAATCCCTCGTCCGGTGTCTGACACAGAGAGGCGCATGAAAAAGCGTTTTTTTTCAACGGGATCCGCGTTATTGAGGCACTGGGCCAGCAGGGGGTCGTTCGCCGCGGAGACGGTAGAAGTGGCAGACAATGTCACCTGTCCCCCAGCAGGTGTGAATTTTAAAGCGTTGCTCACCAGGTTGGTGATAATTTGGTGCACGGCTCCTTCGTCGGCGTGCGCCGTCAAGGTGGGGTCTGGCGACGCAACAGTCAGTGAAATGGTGTTTTCCTGAGCTTTTAAACGAAAGAGAGTTTCCACTTCGGATATTATTTCAAACACGGACACGGGTTTCAACTTAAGCCCCCCAGACCGTGCTTCAATCTTGGCCAAGTCTAATATGTCATTAACAAATTTCGACAACCGGAGCGCGTTGTTGCGAATCACCGTCAAGTGGTCCATGGTGTTGCCGTGCCGACCGGATCGAACATCTTCGGTCATCAAATTGACGTAACTTTGAATGGCGGACAAGGGCGAGCGGAGCTCGTGAGTCACGTTTGAAACGAAATCTTCTTTCATCCGGTCCAATTCCCCTAGCCGCTCGGCCATGCGGTCAAAATCGTCCGCCAATCGACCCAGCTCGTCTCCCCGCCCCAGGTGGAGCCGGTAAGACAATCGCCCCGCGGCGATTTGTTGGGTGCCTCGAGCAATTTTTTGGAGCGGTCGAATCATTTGCCCTGCCACAAGCAAGGCGGCCAAAATCCCCACTCCCAGCGTGACCACCGAGACAGACACGATCCGCCGCGCCGCCCCTTGAAGCGAATGCTGAACCTCGGCCTCCACCGCCGTTTTAGAATAGGCGATGACGGCTTCCGCTTGTTTCCCGGAACGGACACGGACGGATTGGCGAAACAACTGCAGGTCATTTTTTGCCAAAGAATTTGACGGACCCTCCCCAAGACCCGCCCGCGACCGTCCCGGCAGTAGGCTTGCCGAACGGTGGGGATACGTCGAAGGGCCGCGGCCGCGTTCAGAAGGGCCAACTCGTCGTCCACAGCCAACGCGTCGGTACAGGTTTGGGCGAATTGAGCCAAAAGGGCGGCTTGCCCCTCGGCGGTCTTTTCTAGAATGGCCGACCGTTCGCTCCAGTAGATGCCCAGGAACCCGACCGACATCACCACTGTCAGCAAGCCTCCCAGAGTTAAACTTAACTTAGATCGAAGACTCAGGTTCACGGGGTCGTCCTCAAAGGAGTTTCTTGACGAAGTCGTTCAAGGGCCCGTTGAATGGCCCTGTTTTCCGGGTCCAAGACAAGCGCTTGCTCAAAAAGTTTCCGCGCGCCGGCTCGGTCCCCGGACCGATAGAGTGTGAGGCCTTCTTCATACAAGGTTTTGCCTTGGGATCGCCGTTCGGTACTTAACTTTTCAAGCAGTCGCGCTAACCGTTGCGCGCTGTCCCGAACGGGTGGGTCCTCCTCGGCCAACAATCGATAGAGATCCAGGGCCTGTTGGTTCCGACCCGCCTCCTCCGCTTTTCGAGCCGCGTCATATAGCCGTGCCGCCATGCGATCTCGCTCGATAGACAAGGGGCCGCCGGGTCCCTCGTGGCGTGTGGCCAGGCGCCACTCCTTCATTGCCACCGCCCAATCTCCCCGCGCCGTTGCGCTTCGAGCCCGTTCAGCCAGGGCGCGTGTCTCGCGCTGGCGGGCCTTCCGCACCGCTTCCTGTGCCGCAACGGTCCTGGCCTGGTCGATGGCACGTTCAACTTCTTGGAGCGCTTTTTTCCCTCCCGCGTGATCCGGCTGAACAATCAGGAGTTTGCGGTAAAGGAGGACCGCCGCCTCCCATTTTTTCGCGTCTTTGGCTTCTTCCCCTTGTCGCCACAGAAGAGCCGGATCAATGGTTTCCGCCAGGTTTTGGTTTAAACGTGCCCGAAGATCGCTCAGCGCGCGCGCGCGGGGCGATAGGGTTTCGAGGGCGTTGAGGTTCGTGGACGCCTGGGCGAGATTTCCCTGGTCCAACGCTTCCCCTGTCGCGGCGATGAGCTCTTGACGACGCGTTTCTTCTTTCAGGCGGGGACCGAAACGGAAAGTGAGATCAAACAGGTTCGACGCGCCCAACTCTCCGTTTAACGCATAGGCATAGTTCAGTTCAATCCCGCCGCGGGTGACCCCCGCGCCGAGGGTGAACCGAGATCCGTCCGTGCGATACCCCGAGCGGAGGGATCCACGCCATCCCTCGGCGAACAGGCGCGCCCATTCCACGCCAAGTCTCCCGCGGAGGCGATCGTCGGCCGGTAGGTCCACTTGGGCGGCCAGGGTCAAGGCGCCTCGACCGACCGATATGTTTTTACGCGCCGCCCCAGCTCGAAGCACAAGGGGCAATTCGGTTCGCACATCGCCCAGAGTCATGGCGGTCCCCACGTTCGCCAAGGCAAGGCCATACCCCCAGTTCCGAACGTTGGCCTGGTAGCCCAAGTCCAACGCGTAGGCATTCCCCTGTTGATCAAAGAGGTCTTGCCTCACCCATTTTCCGGTCAATCCCCAGGCCCCCGGTCCAAAGGGACGGGCGTAGGAAACGCCGACCACTGTTTCCGACGGGGCCGCTGTCCCCGCCGATTCACCTTCGTCCACCACGTCAAAGTTTCCCTGGGCCAGGCGGGAGACCGTGAGCCCGAATGTTTCTCGTTCTCCCCGCCGCCAGTGGGGTCGCACGTAGGCCAAAAAATCCTCGGTCTGGTCAACAAAAATCTCGGCGTGCATAAATTGAATTTCCTGCCGTGGAATTTGCTGGATTCCACTGGGGTTCCAATAAAGAGCGCTCGCGTCATCGGCGATCCCGGCGTAGGCGCCGCCCAGGCCCATGGCTCGAACCCCCACATCCCGTTTCAAAATTGAGGGGCCCCGGGTGTTTTCATCCTGAGATGAGAAAAAGGCCGGCCAGCCTGGGGAGGCCGCCCACATCATGCTGAGGATGACCCCGCTACCCTTGAACCAGGATTTTCGTTCGTTCCACATGGCCGTTGATGTCCAGTTGCAGGATGTAAACCCCGGGCGCCACGCGTTTGCCCTCCGCGTTCCGCCCGTCCCATTCGAGGGTCCAGACCCCGGGGCCGCGCTCTTCATCCACCAAGTCCATGACCCGGTTTCCGTCTGACGTCCACACCGTCACGCGGAGCCGCCCAGCGGTTTCCATGGGGCATTCCACCACCGCCCGGCCGTCCGGCCGAACGCGGTTGGAAATCAGTTCGACCCCCGTGCGGCCGGGAGCCAGGGCGACCTTCGTCTCTGACGATTCGCTTTCTCGTTTTAGGGAATTTCGGAACACCGCGGTGACCGTTTTGTCTCCCGGCTCTGGGGTTAAGGTGACCGCGTGCTTTGTTTTAAAGGGAATCCATTGGTCCCGGAAATCGTCGATGATGTGGCCGCCGAGGCGCATTTCGCTCGGGTCTCCGTCGCAAGAGAGCGTTAAATTGATCCGGGCCCCCCCCCGATTTTCCGCCACCTGAACACTCGGGTTAAGAAGCGGAACAAACCCGTAAAAAATGAGGAACTGGCTGGGGGAGTAAAAAGAGTTCATAATTCTGGCCGCCAGCAGGTCTTGAAGGCCGTCGCCGTTCACATCCCCCATGGCCAATCGAGTGTCGAGGTATCCTGACCCGCCCAAATCCACCTGGAAATTAGAAGAAAATGAATCCCCTTGTTGCCAAACCTCCGGATGCTGACTTGAGAGTATTCCGCGCAGAGGGCTTTTCCCCGGACTGTTTTTCTCCACACCCACGAGGTCCGTCCGCCCATCCCCGTCAAAATCGCCGGTGACGAAAGGTTCATTGTATATTCCGAGACCTACGGAAGCCACATAACCGGGGTCGCCCGGCACGTTACTCACTGGAGTGCTGGTTGAAATCCATGACCCCATAAGAACAGACGCTTTCCCCGTCCATGGTTCTGGCCCTGAATACCCGTAATCCATTGGCCATAGGCCCACATCCGTTTTAAAGTCACCATCAAAATTTCCGAGGAACGGCGAAATTAAGTTTTCATAATCGTTTCCAAAGATCAATTCCTGTGGGGTTGGCGCAAAGGGAGAGCTCCCCCAAACGACGTAAACCACGCCGGATTCTGATCCTGCCCGAGGCTGGCTGATGATCGCCTCTGCTTTTCCATTGCCGTTGATGTCTCCCGCCAAAACCATCAGGTTGGTATCACCGAACACCGGTATTCCAACAATGGGGGTCAACTCATATGTCGCTTGAGACAACATCTTGGCTCCCCAAAGAATATAAGCGGCATTTCTAGATCCAATGAGGAGATCCTGGAACCCATCCCCATTAAAGTTCCCTGTCGCTAACGAACCCCCAATTGAAAAAATGTTGTGAACCAGAAGATCCGAGTTCGCTTGGGTAAGATCGATTGTCCCCCCTTCGCCCGGTCGGCCAAAAATGACTTCGACTCTTCCAGAAAATCCTTCTGCTCTCCCAAATATCAGATCGCTATAGAGGTCGTCGTTCAAGTGAGCCGTTTGCAAAACGGTGGGGGAACTCAAGACGAATCCGGTTGAGAAATGAATCGTCCAATCGACAAGGGGACTCAACGCGCTTTGGGCCGCGAGCGGTTCCCCAAGCACGATGAGTGCGTCGTTGTCGATCACAAAAACCAGGTCCCGTCGTCCGTCGCCGTTAAAATCCGCGCTGGCGCTGAGGGGACCGTAAGTGACTCGGGGATCATCGGTCAACACCACGTCGGCTTGATCCCACTTTAGAGTCATGGCCCAAAGCGTCTCCAAGCGGCTCAATCCACCGATCAGAATCCATGAATTAACCAACAATAAAAGCCAAACGCCGCGCTGTGAAAGCATCGTACTCCCGATTATAACCCCAGAACAAATTTGATGCTAGGTTTATTTGATTTCGGGCTCGGCCCAAATATTACAGCGCTGTCACAGCCCTATCATCGCGCTGTAATGCGGTGGAATTATACTGGTGGCAAGAAACATTTCACATCGTCAGGGAGGAGGAGACCATGTCACGAACATCTGAAACCGGCCGGAAGGAAGAATCGAGTGAAGATCGGCAAAGAGAGGCAAGAGTCGGTCTTTATGTGGGGGCCCTTCCCTTTGGGGCTAACGTGGAAACGGTCCGAAAACTCTTTGAACCCTTCGGGCCCATTTTTTCCGTTTCGGTCAACGCCAATTGGGAAAATCCGACCGATGAGCCACACGCCTTTGTGGAATTGAAAAACATCAAAGAAGCCATCGAAAAAATGGATGGGAAGAAAATCGGAAACACCTACCTGCGTGTTCATGAAGGGGGAAGCCATGAATAATCAAAACATTGACCAACAAATCGTCAACGACATTCGTTTTTTTGACTTCGTTGCGCAACACATTTGGCCAAAAGTGCGGGGATTGTTTCAATTTCTTGTGACTCCCCGTTGCAAACGGTGTACGATCTCTTCCAAAGTTCCAGAGGTTGTTCTTGATGACGGCCTCTGCAATCTCTGCCAGGCCCATGATGCACGCCAAAACCACGAAGAACAGGTTTGGTATGACAAATATATTGCCCACCAAGCCCGGGACCTGGACCAGCTCCTAAAAGATCACCAAAACAAAGGAAAAGGACGTTGGGATGCTCTGGTGCTATTCAGCGGGGGCAAAGACAGCGTTTATATGCTGAGTCGCCTCAAAAAAGAGTATCCGTCCCTGCGTTTATTGCTGATGACTTGGAATAACGGATTTTACAGTAAGGTGGCGCTGGACCGAGCTCGGGAAATCGCCGCCAAGTTGGATTTGGACCATATTGTTTTTAAGCCCTCCTCCTCAGTTTATAAAACCCTCTATCGGTACACATTGCAAAATGTCGCGATGAAAGGGAGTTACCAGACCGTGGACCGGTTGGATGGTACGTTGAATCAATTCTTGGGGTTTTACTACGCCTATCAAATGAATATCCCGCTGGTTTTATCGGGAGTTGATTTCGCTCAGGAACTTATCATGCAGTTTCACTCTTATTATCAGATGCCTTTTGAAGACATGTGCAACCGGACTCTCCTGGACCGAATGGAACGTCGTTCAGGATTCAAAATCAGCAATATCTTCTCCGCGGAGGACCAGAAACTTTTCTGGGATGGCACAGGAAAGGATCGGGATCGGATTCCGCGGTATATCCTCCCCCTCTTGGCATGGCGGCCCGACAAAGGCGCCGTTCAGGTAGAACTGGAGCGGCAAGGCCTCCTTCCCAAAAGGGACTCGTCCCCCATCCTCACCAATAACCAGGTGTTAGGTGTTATGACCGCCATTGATATTAAGACCATTGGGTATTGTAGTTTTGAACCCGAATTCGCCGAGATGATTCGCTTTAAAGAGAACGACCCCGTGTATTGGCGAAATGTTTTTGAGCTGGTGGAGTTGGCCGCCAAACAAAAAATTCTTCTCAACAAGATTATTTCCAAGGTTTTGGGAAAGCTCGGACTCACCGCCGCCCACGTTGGATTGTGAGGAGGAGAGCCATGAAACCCTTAAAAAATCGTGAAGATAAGATAGACGAGCAGAGCCAGGTCACTCTGTTTCTCGAAGGATGTCGGGCGGCACTGGGCGCGGATCGCGTCCAATGGGAGGGGCCCGAAAACAGTACCGGCACGTTGCCGCGGACTGTGGTGGGGGTCGTGGAGCCCGCAACAACGGGGGAAGTTCAAACGGTGGTGTGGTTGGCCAACCATTACCACGTGCCCCTTTTCCCCATCAGCACCGGGAAAAACTGGGGGTTTGGCTCTGCTGTTCCGGTAAAAAGTGGGGCGTGTCTTTTAAGTTTGCGCCGAATGAAGAGAATCCGGGAAATAAATTTAACGTTCGGTTATGCTGTTGTGGAACCCGGCGTGACCCAGGGGGATTTGGCTGAGGCGTTGCAGACCCGCCAATCCCAATGGGCGCTGGACGTGACAGGGGCCGGGCGGGAGACAAGCCTGGTGGGCAACGCGCTCGAACGGGGCATTGCCTACCACTCCCAGAGAACCCAAACCACTCGCAATTTGGAATTGGTTTTGGGGGACGGGACCCTCTTGGCCACCGGTTTCCAGGACCCGCGGGTGCGAAAACTGAACCATTTATATACCCATGGCGTAGGACCAGACCCCATGGGCCTTTTCCACCAAAGCCGGTTCGGTGTGGTCACGGCCATGACGATCGATCTCATGCCTGTGGCCGAAACCCATGCTTCCGTTAGTCTAAACGTTGAGAGCTCGCTCATCCCCCGGTTGGTCGACGTGCTCCGGCAAGTCCGGCTGTCCGGCGCGATGGAGGGGGTTCCTCACATCGCCAATAGGGCTCGGTTTTTCTCGACAATGGTTCCTCTGATGGTTCGGAGATCCCGGAAAAGTTTAACCCCGGCCCAAGCGGAGGTCCTGTTGTTAAAGGTTTTTCCCGAGGAGTGGACACTTTTAACGTCGGTGCGGGGGCCGCGATCTCTGGCTCGAGTGAAATCGGCTCTCCTCAAGCGGGCGTTAAAACCCCTCGGTCGGGTATGGGTAATGACGCCTTTCATGCGGTTGATTCAGCGCGTGGCGGGATGGTTTTTGCCGACCGTCAAAGCGGTGATGGACGCCACGGAGTCGGTTCAAAATCTTCCCTTGGGGGTTCCAAGCGACGACCCTCAGCATTTCTTGGATCGGGATTTGTCCGAACCTCAGAAGACAGCTCCTGATCCGGACCGACATCCCCGGGGTTTTCTTTACCTGGTGCCTCTCATGGCCGCGGATGGAGAGAGCGCCCGCCGGTTTCTGGAAACGCTTCCCCACTTGGCCGCCGCTTCTGGTCAGGAACCCGCGGTGACCTTGAATGCGCTGGATGGGAAAGTTTTGGAGGCGGTTGTGAGTCTGACCTTTGACAAAGCGGACAAGGAAGCGGTTCAGCGACTTATGAAAGTGGGGGCGGATTGGCTTGAGAAATTAAAAGACATTGGGGCCCATCCCTACCGGGTGCACATCGACCATATGGAGCAGGCTGGACCTTCAACAGGCGCTTGGGCGGAGCTTCAAAAAAAATTGACCCTGGCCTTCGATCCAAACAACGTTCTTTCCCATGGCCGCTATGATTTCGGGGCTCAGGAGTGACTCTTCTCTGCCCCCCAGACCGACCTTCGGCGTCCGCCAAGAACCATGAGAGCTTTCAGAAAAAAAAGGTCTCCGATCATGCCGGTGCTTAATACAACGACGTTAAGGATCCCAAAAGAGACAATGGGAGAGAAGTGGCTCAGCGTCAGAACGCCAAACCCCATCGCAAGAATCACCGCCGAGGAAAGCGCCGCTTCCCCCTTTTCGGTGGTGACATCATTCAATGCATGAAAATAGTCCCACCCTTGTCGTCTTCGTTCGGTGAATCGCGTGAAAAAGTGAACGGTGTCATCAACGATAATCCCGAAAGCCGTCGCCGCAATGAGGGCGGTCCCCGTGTCGATGGCGATTCCAAAAGCGCCCATGATTCCGAAGTTCAAAATAATGGGAAAGAGGTTTGGGACCAAAAAGAGCGCGGCCATGCCCGCCGATCGAAGGACCACGAACATCACAAGCCAAATGCCTCCCACGGCCTGCGCGATGTTGGCGATTTGGTCGGTCACCAATATTCGCGAGGTGTGGACATGGTCAACGGCTCCGCCGCAGACCACCGTCTGGGTATTTGGGACGGGAAACGTTTCGGTCATGCGGCGAACCGTGGTCAATGTTTCTTTATTCCGGCGTGAACTGGACGATTGGAGACGCAGAAGGATGCGCGTTCGATCAAATCCGGGAGTCACGACCTCATTCAGGTCGTCGGCGTCATAGAGCAAGAGATACTGTTCCAGCAACCCCCGGGTTTTGGGGAGCCGGTAATGGATCGGGTCCTCGGCGTGAAAAGCCCCATTCATTTCCTTGAAGTAATCCACAACCGATGAGACGTGGTCAACGCCGGGAATCGTGGCGAGGGCTGTCGCCAACCGTTCCACCGCCGCCAGTCGCCCTGGGTCTTTAAAGGCCCCCGGCTCGGATTGGAACTCCACCATCATGGTTTGGAATCCTCCGATATGGTTCCGGATAAATTCCACATCCTGGCGGAGGGCTGTTCGAGGGTTGAACCAAAGGCTCAGATCGGTTTCCACTTGAACCTTCCGCATCTGCCATCCGCCCCACGCCAAGGCGGCGAAACAAAACGTCAGGGCCCACACAGGCCTGCGCGATACGAAACGATGAATGACGCCCACAAGGCGAGGGAGTTCCTGGGTTTTATGTTGAGTGGTATCCCGGTAGAGATGGGCTGGGTTGAAAAACAAGAGAAGGGGTGTCACCAAACCAAAGGTGAAGAGGAACTCAAACATCATTCCTGCGGCGGCGAGTCCGCCGAAGTTCCGAATGGCCGGCACGCTGTTGGTGGTGAATGTGAGAAATCCAATGGCGGTATTTAGAGTTGTGATAAGGCAAGGAAAGAGAATTTGTTCCACGACATGTTTTAAGGCCTCTCGTCTGTTTGGATATTTGGAGAGAACGCTCCGGTCCAAATGAGAAAAAACATGAACGATGTCCGAGAGAGCCAGCGCCATCACTAACGGGATCACCGCCACGGAGGCGATGTTGAGTGGAATCTCAAAATAGGAGGCGAGCCCCAACGTGGCCGTCACTGTCATCACCACCCCCAGCCCGGCCAATCCCAAGAGCCGAAAGTTGCGGAAAACAAACCAAATGGTCCCCAGCACGAGGATCATGGTGATCGGAAGGAATCGGGCGACATCTTGGTTCATGAACTCCACCAAACGAACGCTCGTGACGGGCCAGCCGGCAAGGTGAAACTGATAGCCGCGGGCCGTGTAAGGAGCAATAATTTTTTCGACGTCCTTCAAGGCGCGGCGTCGCGAAAAACGGGCGCTGTCCTCCGGCAGGAACACCGCGATGGCGGTGGCGGTTCCATCCGATGAAATCAAAACATTTCGATAAAGAGGTTTGTTGATCGCTCGAACTTGTAATTGCTTAAGGGCCGCCTCATCCGAGGGGAATTCGGCCAGGAATGGTTTCGTCTCAAAAACGTCATTTGTCCCGCGCATGTCCCCGACATTGGCAAGGCTAACCACCTCTTTGATGTTGGGCAAAGACTCGATCTGCTCTGTGAGATCGACCAGATCTTTTAGCCCTTCGGGCGTGAAAAGGCGGGGAGACTGATAAGCCAGGGAAAAAAAATCGTTTCGGGGATAGAGTTTCTTGATGGATTGGTGAAGGATGAAGGTAGGTTCGGACGATGCAAAAAAATCGTCCATGTCCGCCCGCGCTTGGAGACGGGGGAGATGATAGGCAAAGAAACCGCCGATCAAAACGGCGCCCAGGATAAGTTTTCGTGGATGCTCGGCAATCCAACCAGAAAGACGATGGACAACGACGTCTCTTAACATAGAGCTTTTATGAGCAACCGCAAGGAATCTCCCTCCCCCGTTCTCGCGGCCCGGCCGCTGTCGTTTGAGTTATATTTGCGAGAAGATTCTCAACGGACGGCATTTGGGCGAGACGGGGTTTAATCAGGAAACTATCCAATCCCGCGGAGGAAGTCAAGGGTGTTTCGGAAGCCTGTCTTTCCTTCGCCTGGGATTTTCAGTTGGATCACGGTTCGGCGCAGGGCGCCGAACAGCGGGGGCGGCAGAGCCGTTGAAAAGGGATTCGACGTAAAATCCAGGCTTTTTACTTCACAACAAATTTTGAACGTAGTCCCCGCGACCGCGCTGTCGGAAGTGCCGCGCGGGAGCGGCCTACGCCCAAACTCTTTTGTTTTGTAAAAAACCCGGCTTTTCCTTCCCCTTTGTCCCGTTTTGGCGCGACAGAACATGCATTCGCTTGTTGAAGTCGGGAGGAAAAATTTACAATCTTGTTACAACTTCTTAAGACGATCTTCTTGGGAGGCAAGCTAGAATGGGCCCATGAAATTTTCATTGAGTGGGCTTCGGGCCTCTATGGTTGCCGTTTTGGCTACTTCTTATCTGGGCACACAATGTGTGTTCGCTTATCAACCGGAAAAGGGGTTTTGGACAGAACGTCGTAAAGCCGCCCAGCGTCAATCCCCGATACTCTTAGCTTCGGTGCCTGTGGGTCACACTGTTTTTGAATCGCTGGCCCAGCAATTTCCTTCCACCCAACAAGTGAGCCCGACCCTTTCTCCCTCCGTGGCCCAGTCTGTTCCAAAAGAGTTTTTGAAAGACCACGCCCACCTCCTCTCGGCCCTTTCCCCCGCTTACGGATCCATCCGCAAAGTGTACCTTCCGAAACCGGGCAGTTCCCCGGGGCCCCTTATCTTCCACATCCAAGACGTCCACATGAACACGGACGCCCAGCGGAACATCGGTGAAACCGTTCGCGCCCTCATGGATTCCGGCCAAGTGGACCTCATCGCTCTGGAAGGGTCCACCGAAGAAATAAATCTCCAACCGTTCGCCGACACTCCCCACCGTCAAGCGGTTCAAATGACCGCCGATTATTTGCTCCAAAAGAATAAAATTTCCGGGCCCATTCACGCCGCACTAACTTATCCCGGTCAGCTCCCGCGAATTCTTGGGATCGATGACCCCGTTCACTACGAGGCCAATGTCCAGGCTTACCGCACCTCGGCCCCAACGTTGGAAAAAACGCGGCAAGAAATGAAAGGGCTCGAATGGGAGATGAAGTCGAGAAAAAAAATAGAATATTCGCCCGCGTTGTTCGCTTACGATCAAAAAGTTCAAGCCTATCGGGCGGGCAGGGTTTCCCTTGGAGAGCATGTCAAAATGCTCACCTCCGCGAACGATCTCGGTCCGCCGAATTTGATCGCAGAGTCTTCGCTCTCCCCATCCATTCGTCGTTTCTTGGACGCCCTGACCATGGAACAAACCCTGGATTTCAAAACCGTGGAATCTGAACGGACACGCCTGCTCGAACGGCTCACCCGCGTCCTGACGCCGGAAGAGACGAACGCCCTTTTGGCTCAAAGCCTGGCCTATCGCTCCGGCCATTTGCGATATTCCGATTTCTATGCCCAATTAAAATCAATCTGTCAAAAGGGGGGCATCCCCTTGGCTGAGTTCCCTTCTGTGGATGCCTATGTGCGCTACGTCCTTTTGGCAGACAAAATTGACGCCGAGCAGCTGTTGGAAGACATCGGCACTCTGGAAAAGGCCATCTACACTCGGTTGGTCAAAACCGAAGAGGAAAAAAATCTTGTCACTCGCGCCCGCCGGCTTTGGCTCAAAACCAAACTGGTGGATTTTTCCTTAATCCCGTCCGAATGGGAGGAATACCGAACGGGAGAAAAATCGGATCGCCTCCATTCCTTTGAATGTTTCTATAAAGAAGCCCAAGCCCGGGATACCGCCATGGCAAACAATCTGTTGAGAGCGATTAAAACCCCAAAGAAATCGGTGGAGACGATGGCCCTCCTGGTGGCCGGCGGGTATCACGCTGAAGGGATGGCCGACCATTTAACGGCCCAAGGCGCCACCGTCATTTCCTACGTCCCAAAAATAGAAAAGATCGACACGGCCCAGGGCGCCGCGTATCTTTCGGTTTTCACCCAAGAAAAAACCCCCCTTGAAAAACTCGTTCAAGGCAAAAAACTGTTCCTCGCAGTCAACCCCGCTTCTTCTTCGATGCGAACAACTCTCCTTCCCGCCCTCTTCGCTCTGGTTCTCGTTGGTCTCCTGGGCAATGTTTCGGGCATTGATGTCGATGTTGTTTATAAAGCCATGGGAGGAGTTGGGATGTTGGCTTTAACCAAACAGGTGAAAGATTCCATTGACGCCCGGTTGCGTGTCGGAAAAGAAGCCACCCATCTCAAACTGACGACAAAGTCGGAGACCATTCAATCTTTTAGCGAAACGCAATCGACGGATTTGATCACTCAACAAGCGGCGACCTGGTTGAAAGTGGGTGTCCTTATCGCGGGGGTTATTCTTTGCGGGACCGACGTTACCGGGGGATGGTTGTTGGTGGCATCTTTAATTCCTTCGTCTAGGCCAGGAGGGGCGACTGAAAGTTCTTTGTCTTCGACCGATAAATCGCATTCAGCCTCAACGAACTCTCCCGTGTCGTCTGGTATTGACGAAAGAGACATTAAAATAATTTCCAAAAACCAGATAGAGCTCGATGGAAGGACATACAACAATTCCCACGGGATTTTTTTTAAAGAGGAATTGTTGACTTTGCCGATGCTAAAAGAAATGTCTCCCAACGATGCGGTGGATCTTGTACTTATCCTTTCCGGGAAGCTTGAGCGTCATTTGGGCCAGGATATTTTTCAAAATGCTCGCCTGGTCTATTCAACAGACCCAGCGATGGACCTGCTGGTGACTCAATGTCATTGGGTGGAAACTTTTTTGTTGAAGCGATCCCCTGTTTCTCCAGAATTGGCCACGCACGCTCTGCGGTGGCTTAATACATATGCCCATAAGGGAACACCCTTTGCCATCAACTTATTTCGTTCTTTCCTAAAAGACTCACCCTCTCTCGTCCAACGAGAATCCGCCACAATGTTAAGTCACTACCCCTTACGTCATTTTGTTTCGGACAGACCGATGGTGAAACTTAAGTTAAGCGACGCTTCCTCCTTGCGTTCTATTCGAGGAATGATGGAAACCATGGGGTGGGTGGAGTCCTCGCTTCTTATTGGTTACTCCGGGGGTGTTGGGGAAAAAACCGCGAAGAAATTCTTTCCTATGGCTCAAGTAGAACATGATTCAAAACGAGCGCCAATAAATATTCCACATATTGGGTTTATGGACGGGGACGATTTTGAGCCGGTGATTGATATGGGGGAGAATCGTTGGGAAGTGTCCCGGACCATTGTTAAAGGAGTGATCGGGCCCGTGGATACTTCTATCGTTGAGAAAATGAGGAAAGAATGGGGGGTGGGTAATAGAAAAGTTCTGGTTATTGGCTCTCCAGGCAACCGAGACGAAGTGGAACGGCCATTGAATGTGATACGGAAACTCCCCCGGGCCGAACGCCCTATAGTCGTTCTTGCTCTCTCACCCGATAAGAGTCTAGGGAATATGAAGGAGATTTTATCAGGGTTCAGAGTCATTCTACGGGAAAGGGAGGGTGAAGATTATCCCAACTTATCAGATCAAGATGTAATGGTGGTCACAACAAGTGGGGAGTTGTTGGACCTTTATTCTGCTGGGGACGTGGCCATCGTTGGATCCGATAGAAACGTCATGGAGCCAGCGAGTCAAGGTAAGCCTGTTTTTTTATTCAATGGGGAAGAGTGGATAAATAATAACGAGGCCAGGGAAATCCTTTTTAAGAGCGGGGGCGCTCTTGTATTTGATGAGAAGGGGTTAATTGATATCTTCAAAAATGACACCGAAAGAATGCGAATTGGCTTGAGGGCGAAAGCCGCGAGCGATGCCATTCGAACGATGGCGAAACAAAGGGCGAATGATTTTTCTGCGCTTTACGCTTTTGTCGAGACTCTCAAGAACCGAGAAAATGCACTCACTGCAAATTGGGTCCCCATACACCGTTCGTCCTCTCTCTTCACTTCTCAGGATCACACGAAAGAAAAGTCATTGCCTGCACTTTTTCTTGCGCTCGGGACTCTTCTGTTCATGGGACTTTCCCCTGATTTGGCGGAAGCGGCGGTTAGAACAAGTCAAATCGCCGACAAGGGGGCAATCCTTGGACCCTTAGCGATGCTTTTCGTTTTCGTGATCGCGAGATTTTTTTGGTGGGCCAAATTGAACAACACTTTCTTCTTCGTTCGCCATGTTGCTTCAGAGAGCGAACCCCCTCCCTCTGGAATGACTCCCTTTCCGGCGGTGGAGACCCATTCGCAAAGGGATCCCGTCGAAGTGGAAATACGAAACGCGTTTGAACGGTTTGCTCGTTCGGCCCAAATAGATCCCACCCGCGCTCGTTTTTCTCCCCTTCGGGAAGTATCTAAGAAACAAGATCACTTCACCATGGCGATCGTTGTTGGGAGCTCTCGCTATTTGGCCCAGGCGACCCGAAGAACAGGGGAAAACGGCGCCGTTCTCGCAAGAATTATCCCTGTCCTGAATAATAATTCGGAGATTTCTAAGGGTAAGGGGATGGCCGAAAATCCTAATCCCCTATCCCTTGTTGAAAGGGAAGCTTTGAATGCGTTCAATAAATACGTTGCTGAAAATCGATTGGTTTTTTCAAAAGCGCATTTCCATCCCGTTCGAAAAGCGGGAGAAGACCGTTACACGGTGGCCATCCAGACGGGAGAAGTTTCCTATGTGGCTGAAGTTTTGGGGACCTCGGAGAACGGTTTTTCCGCGACGGTTTCTTTGCTCCCAGCCTATAGGAGGGTGAATACCATAGGAAAAGAAGTCTACACTGAGGAACGGATGGCTCAACTGACTCCGTTAGAATCTCATTTGCGTGATGCTTTTAATATCTATGCCGAAAAAAATAACTTAAATCTCCATGGGGTCATTTTTACTCCTTTGGAATCGACGGAGGACAACCAACTTTCCTTGGTTGTCAATGTTGCCGGAAACCGGTTCGTTGTGAAGGCCCTTCGGTATTTTGTCGTTAAAAATAAGGAATTACGCGGTGTCACCGAGACCACGATCCACGATCCCGCTGATGTTAGTTATGAGAATAGTATTATCCAGAAGCCGAATTACGGTACAAGATTGAAGAAAGCAATAAGTGAATTTAATCAAAAGGGGGAGGCTCTTCAACCGAACAACGTTTTATATCTGTTGACCGGGAAATGGGCCCAGGCCGGATTTTTTGTGGACGCGGCATTCCTTTTGTTGGCGGGCGCGGGGGGGGCGTCTTTCTGGCTGATATTGCCTTCCTTTGCATTGCTTCATGTGGCGATGGAAATACGCAATAATCCCACGACGTCTTTAAAAAAAAGGGGACTCAGTTTTCTGTCACACTTGGTCTTCTCCATGTCCTATGGTTTTCTTGATTTCTCTAACGGGTTGTTTCCCGTGGGAACCTTGATCGGGGCGGCCATCGCGGTGGCGATTCATGGGGCCTATGATGCCTTTACGATTGGGGCGGTGGATGGGCGTAAAGTGACCCTGTTGACTCGGGGGACCGTGTCCGATCAGGTTAGTGTTCTCTTGGGCGGGCCCGCCGTTTTGACGGGAGCTTTCGATGGGAGAATGATTTCCCAGACACCTGATTTCTTGAAGCGTGTGTCGAATCCAAACCAGGGGTATTTTTATCGTCTCGGTTTACGCCAGGGGATGTTACGTGGGGCGGATAAAAATACGTTGGTCCCTGTGGTGGAAATACCGGTGGCACTCGAATCCGATCTGGCGGGATTGGTTGGGCTTGCCAAAAGCATGGCACGATTAAACGAGGTCCATCCGGACCGGCCCCAGTTTCTGACTGTTACTCCTACGGGAGATGTGACTGAATCCCAGATTGCCAATGCTCTGTCTGTCGCCCGCCTTCCTATTAATATGGTTTATATAAAAAAAATGTCCGGATCGGTACCGTATAATATCTATGAAGCGGAGTTCGCAAGGGCTTTGTCCCATTTCGGTGTTAGGGCCGAGAATATGTTTTTGATCCTGGTCGGTAAGCCGGTCATTAGTGATCTTGACACCATTCCATCAAACGAAAAAATCAATGACCCCCTCCGTCAAGCACTCCTTAAGGTTCTCTTGGGGTCGATGCCCTCGATTGCCCCCCAGGTCATATTGGATATGTTGGAGGCAATCGCTTTGGCCGAGAAGAGCGCCTGAGAGTTATCCGAAATAATTGACAACTTTGGTTTGTTAGCTCCTGCTCTGAAAGTCTCGTCGTTGCCCCATTGATGGGACTCTTTTGACTCGGTTCAAATACGAATCGCCCGATAAATCGGGCAACCGCTCCTTATCTAAACCGCATTGAGGTTAACCGGGATTCCCCGGTTGGCACAGGGATACCGTCGATAGGATTCGGAACAGAAATTTCCAACCCTCCCGGACGGAAATGCTCAGTCAACTGAAATTATCGGATTAATGATTCGCAATATGGGGAAAGGGAATCGAGGTTGACTATTTTTATAGGATGAAATATAGTTTCAAGTAAATGGACAAAGAACTTGTTTTTTTCCCTTCTTGGGCGGCGGGGCGGGCAGGGTATTCGGCCCGGATATTGGAAGTTTTTCGTCAGCATGTTGAAAAGAAAGGTCTTGTTTACACCCACCAGCGGGAAGAAATTCTAACCCATCTCTTGTCCGCGGATCGGCATTTGACACAAGAAGAGATTTACGCGGCGTTACGGCCCCGGGGCATTGGGAAAGTGACCGTGTTTCGGACCCTCAAACTGCTCGAAGAAGCGGGTCTCACCGAAAAAGTGTTTGGGGCCGACGGGGGGGTTTGGTACGAAGTCAACCTGGATCGGCCCCACCATGACCACCTGGTGTGTATTTCTTGCGGAAGCATTCAAGAGGTTCAATGGCCGGAAATTGAGCGGTTTCAATTAAAAGTCTGCAGGGAACGAAAGTTTGAGCCGGTTTACCACCGACATGAGGTCTTCGGACGCTGTGAGAAATGCGCGGGGAAAGCCTGATTTTTTTGAAGAATAATTGAAACAAAGTTTCATTTCAAGGTGTTGAGTGTTCAGCGCGGTTGGACGGGGGGCACTGGGTGTGTTAAAATTGTCCAATCTTTTTCGTTTTGCCTGGGGAACTTTGTTCTGACCAAGGCGTTCAATTAATAAGAACCTCTTACCGAAAGGAGCCTTCCATGGAATTGCAATTGACTGACGCAGGTTTCGATAAAGACGTTTTAAAGTCCACTCTTCCCGTGTTGGTTGATTTTTGGGCGCCTTGGTGTGGTCCGTGCCGGATGTTGGGCCCGATCGTTGAGGAAATCGCCAAGGAATACGAAGGTAAAGTGGTCGTGGGTAAGATGAACACGGACGACAATCCCAATGTGGCTTCTAAATTTAATATTTCCGCCATTCCCTCCATGTTGTTCTTTAAAGGCGGCCAAGTGGTCGAGCAAATGGTCGGCGTTCATTCTAAAAAAGACATTAAAGCCAAGCTTGATGGGCTTTTGAAATAGCTTGACGCCCCAGACGGTTCGGCGTTCGTTGTGGGTCCTCCCGGCGCTGTTCGGGACCATTCTTTGGACGGCGTGCGGGTCCAATTCGGGATCTCAAACGCCGAGGCCCCCGGCACGGGTGGATTCCCCTGCGGACATGTCCGTGGGGCCAAACAGGGCCCCGGGTTTTTCTCTCCTGGATACTCGGGGAAATTCGGTGGCGTTGGCCGACTTTAAGGGCAAAGTCGTCTTTATTGACTTTTGGGCCACCTGGTGCCCGCCCTGCCGGATCTCCATGCCGGAAGTTGAAAAACTGTACGCCACGTATCAGGGAAAGCACGTTCAGATTTTAGGCTTAAATCTGGATGAGGATGGCGACAGCGCCCGTCGGTTCGTTGAAAAGAAAAAGATCCCCTACCCGGTGCTCCTGGCGGGACAATCGGATATTGGGGGCGCCTACGGTGTCAACGGAATTCCCCATTTCGCCCTCATTGACCAGGAGGGGAATTTTGTGAACATGTGGTCTGGTTTTGCTCCGGGGATGGGCGACGAGTGGCGCGCCGCCATTAATACTCTTTTGGGGGCGTAGTCCCCTCCCCTGGGACTCGCCCTGTGAATTCACCTTCAAAAACCCTCTACCTCATTGACGCCCACGGGTATTTGCATCGGGCGTATCATGCTTTGCCGCCCCTGACAAATTCCAAGGGGGAACCGGTGGGGGCGCTTTTTGGGTTTGCCCGCATGCTCACCAAAATTGTGCGGCAGAATCGGCCGGACCGGATGGTGGTTTGTTTCGACGATTCTGCACCGACCTTCCGTCATAAAGCCTTCGCCGAATATAAAGCCCATCGCAAAGAAATCGAAAGCGAACTTAAATTTCAACTTCCCCTGGCCCGGACGATGGTGGACGCTTGGGGTCTGGCGGGGGCGGTTCAGCCTGGCTATGAAGCGGACGATGTGATCGCCACCCTGGCTGAAACGGGAAGCAAGAATGGATACGCCGTGGTGGTGGTGACTGCCGATAAGGACGCGCTCCAGTTGGTGGGGGGACCGGTCACCGTTTTGAACGAGCAGAGAGGGGTCCTTTACGATGCGGGGGGAGTAGAGAAAAAATACGGGCTTCGACCAGAACAAATGGTGGATTATTTCTCTCTTTTGGGGGACAGTTCGGACAATGTGCCGGGTGTTCCGGGGGTGGGGGAGAAAACCGCGACAGGCTTGCTTCAACAATTTGAAAGTTTGGAGGGGGTTTACCGTCATTTGGAAGAGGTGAAGGGATCTGTCAAAGAAAAACTTCGGGCGCACGAAAAAGAGGCCCGACTGAGTCGCGATTTGGTGGTGTTGGATCGTCACGTTCCCCTTTCATTGGATTTGGACAATTGTCGGGTGCCAGAAAAACCGTCGGAAAAACTGGTGGAGTTTTTGGGTCGGTTTGAGTTTAATAGCTTGATTTCGGAACTGGCTTTGGGGGGGAACGGGGAGGATTCAAAAAAGGTTTTTAAAAAAAACGAATCTCCCCCGACGGGTTTCGTTCAAATATCGGCGGGTCGACCCGGTTCTCGTCTGGTGCATACCGTTTTGTCCGAAACGGATCTGTCTCAACTTAAAAATACCATCGCCTCCTCGGATGTCTTGGCGGTGGATGTGGAGACCACGGGGCTCGATCCTTTCGTTTGCACCCTGGTGGGTATTTCGTTGGCGGTGGGTCCCGGCGAGGCGTGGTATATCCCTGTGGGTCATTCTTACTTAGGTGTTCCCCCTCAATTGGCTTTGGCGATCGTGCGAAACGTCTTGGCCCCTGCTTTGGCCGATCTGAAACATCCCAAAGTGGGACAGAACCTGAAATTCGACAGTCAAGTGTTGGCTCGGGTCGGGATGCCTCTGTCGCCGATTTCGTTCGATACCCTGGTCGCCTCTTACTGTCTTCATCCGGGCCGACAAACCCATGGGCTGAAGACACTGGCATTGGATTTTTTAGGTGAGAGCATGACGAACATCGACATCCTCATCGGGAAAGGGGCCAAGCGGATCACAATGGACCACGTAAAAATTGAAGATGCCGCCGCTTACGCGGGAGCGGACGCGGAAGTGACTCTTCGACTGAAAAAGTGCATGGAACAACAGTTGAAAGAAAAACAGCTGGAGCGGCTTTTCTATGAGGTGGAAATGCCGTTGGTTCCCATCCTCTCCGCCATGGAAGAGGCCGGGGTGGCGTTGGACGTCCCTTATTTAACAGGGCTTTCAAAATCTTTTGAGCGGGACATCGCCGGTTTTGAACGGGAGATTCACGTTCTGGCGGGCGAACGCGTCAACGTGAACTCGCCCAAACAGCTGGCCGTGATCCTTTTCGATAAATTGAAACTTCCCGTCGTTCGGAAAACAAAAACCGGGTTTTCAACGGATGAAGAGGTGCTTCAAAAACTCTCCACCCAACATCCCCTCCCCGCCAAAATTTTGGCGTACCGGGAACTGGCCAAGCTCAAAAGCACCTACATCGATGGCCTTTTAGCCAAGGTGCGGGAGTCCGGCCGAGTCCATACCAGTTTTAACCAGGCCGTCGCGGCCACGGGACGGTTATCGTCCTCGGACCCCAACCTTCAAAACATTCCGATCCGAACCGAATACGGGCGACAAATCCGGCGGGCGTTTGTTCCGGCGGCGGGCCATGTCTTTCTCTCCGCTGATTATTCCCAAATCGATTTGCGTGTTCTGGCTCACGTGTCGGGAGATCCCGCGATGGTGGCCGCGTTTCGTCGAGGGGAAGACATTCACGCCGCCACCGCGCGGGATATTTTTCATCTCGGGCCCACCGACGCGGTGACCGACGAACAGCGGCGGGTGGCCAAATCCGTGAACTTTGGCATTGTCTATGGTCAAACGGGGTTTGGCCTCTCTCAACAGCTGGGGATCCCCCTGGGCCAAGCTCAGGCCTACATCAACGCGTATCTGACCAAATACGCGGGCGTCAAAGCGTGGATCGAGCGGATCATTGACGAAGCGCGACGGGAAGGGTTTGTGACGACGCTTCTTAACCGTCGGCGTTATCTGCCTGAGATCAAGGCGACGAATGCCGCCGTGCGGGGGTTCGCCGAACGCACGGCCATGAATACCCCCATTCAAGGAACCAGCGCGGACATCATCAAAATCGCCATGCGGAACCTGGCCCAACTCATCACAGAAAAGGGGTGGAAAACGAAGATGCTCCTTCAGGTCCATGACGATTTGCTTTTTGAAGTTCCCGAAGGAGAATTAGCCCGTGTGGCCGGCCCCATTCAAAAGACCATGGAGTCCGCGCTGGCCTTGACTGTCCCTGTTCGCGTGGACCTTAAGGTGGGGCCGAATTGGGCGGAGATGAAGCGGTTTGGGGAATCGTTTTAGGGGTATGGGCGTCTCCGGTGCCTGAACTGCCGGAAGTGGAGACGGTTCGGCGGGATTTGGTTTCCCTGATCGCGGGGAAAAAAATCAGCGATGTCATCATTCGGGACCGGCGGGTTCTGGAGGGGTTTGGGCCGAGGGGCGGTCCGCGGCGGGCGGTGCGCGCGGGAGAGTTCACTCGAGCGTTGGTGGGGCGAACGGTTCGCGACGTTCTTCGTCGAGGGAAATACCTGATTTTTGATGTGGGGGAGGACCTCTCCTTTTTGGCCCATTTGAGAATGACCGGGCGGCTGGTGGTGGGACCGGTGGCGGCGGACGCGCGGGCCCATTTCGCCTTTGAAGAGATGTCTCAGGTGTTGAGTTTTTCGGATACGCGTCGGTTTGGGGAACTGTGGCTGGCGAAAGACTGGCGGAGGGATCCCTCTATCGCGGCGCTCGGGCCGGAACCCTTGGATGAATCTTTCGATGCGAGCGCGTGGGGGCGGGATCTTCGCCGGTCGGGAGCGAAAATGCAATCGGCGCTGTTGGATCAAAAACGCATGGCGGGGTTAGGCAACATTTACGTGACGGAGGCGCTGTTTCTTTCTGGCATTCGGCCCACACGGCGCGCGCGCACCCTAAAATCAAGCCAGATCTTGCCGCTTATTGAGAATATTCGACGTGTGTTGCAGGAAGGGTTGTCTCATCGGGGCGTGTCGTTTCGCGATTACCGAGACGCACGGGGGCAACGCGGTCAGGCCCGGGATCGGCTGTTGGTCTATGGAAAGGCTAAAAGTCCCTGTCCCCGCTGTAACACCCTTTTTCGCGGTCTCAAAGTGAGCGGACGGGGAACGGTGTATTGCCCAAAATGCCAAAAATGAAAACGAGTCGATCCAAAATCAATCCCAACAAACGGACTCGCCATGACGGTGGAGGCCGGCATGGCGAGGTTGTGGGGTTATTAAATAATTCTCGTTGGCCTCCTCTGGTGGTGGGGTTGACGGGGGGGATTGGGTCGGGCAAATCAACGGTGGCGGCTTGGCTTAAAAAAAGGGGCGTTCCCGTGTTGGACGCTGATGCCGTTGTTCACCGCGCCTTGCAGGTAGGGGGGCGGGGCTACAAGGCGACGTTTAAACTTTTTGGCCCCTCTGTTCGGCGGAAGGACGGAAGCCTGGACCGGGCCGTGATGGCCAGCCTTGTTTTTGAACGGCCCTCCCTGCGAAAAAAGCTGGAAGGGATTCTTCATCCTATTGTGGAACGTGAATTCAGGAGGCGCATTTCTGCCCATCGCCGGGGACTCTTGGTGTTGGAGGTCCCGCTTTTGTTTGAAACAGGGATGGACCGATGGGTAGATCGGACCGTTCTTGTGTGGGCCCCCAAAAAGTTCTGTCTCTCCCGCCTGGTCGCCAGCGGTCGTCTCACGCGGGCCCAGGCGATGGCGCGTATGGCGGCCCAAATGGCTCTCTCCGAAAAACGCCGCCGCGCCCATTTCCTGTTGTTCAACAACGTCACACGGGCGACCCTCCTCCGCAACGTTCGTCATCTTTTCGCTGGCCCAGGGGGGGCGACGCTTCCGCTTGTTTACAAAAACGTTACAACTTCTTAAGCCAATCTTCTCTCTTCTCCCGCTATAATAAGGTTGTATGGACAGCCTGCTTAAGTTCATGGGGGGGGCCTCGGCTCCTGTCTCCAGGGGGATTCGCGTTCTCCTGTCGGTCCTTTTGTTTTGGTCCGAGGGAATCGGCGCCTTTGCGGCCCGAGACCTGTGGACAGATCGACGAAAAGCGGTTCGCTCCGCCCGGGAAAATCCCCCGTCTCCCCATGAATCCCGCCGGAAAACCTTGGCCGCTTCCTTTCCCACTGTTGAAAAGGGGGTTCCCGTTGTCTCGCCCGTTCCTTCCGGGCACGACGCTCTTCCGGACTGGCTGGGGTCCGCGGTGGGCCTTTACGCCGATGTGGGGGAATCCCTTCCCCCGGCGCGAGGCGAACGACGTGTTTTGATTCACATCCAGGACCTTCACGAAGTGGAGGAGGCCCAACGCAATACCGCTTCCGTGTTAGAACAATTGACGGCCAGTCTGGGGGGACCCAAGGGTCTCTTGGTGGGATTAGAAGGTGCCATCGGGAGGTTTCGCACCGAGGACTTCCGAGCGTTGGCGCCGCCCGCGATTGTTGGCCAAGCCGCTGATCGGTTTTTAAAAGCGGGTCTCTTTTCGGGGCCGGAATTTTTCAGCTTCACCACCGAGAGACGGTTCCGTTTTTGGGGGGTGGAGGACGCGCCCGCCTACGAGGCCAACGTTCGCGCTTTGACGGACACATTTCCTTTCCAGTCCAAGGATGACGCGACGGTGGCCCGCGCCCTGTCAAAAGTGGAGACGTTGAAAGCCCAGGTTTACCCTCCCGCCTTGCACGCCTTGGACCAAATGCGATCGAGGTATGAAGAGGGGCAGATTGGGTTAGCCGCTTATGTCCGAACATTGGCCGAGGGCGTCCCCCCGGAAACACTGGGGCCGAACCTGCGCCTTTTCTTAGAGGCTGTGGCCCAGGAAGAAGATCTGTCCTTTTCGCGTGTGGCCGAGGAACAAACGCGCCTGTTGGAAAAGTTGGGCCCCCTGTTGAGCGAGAGCGAGACAAAACAATTGATGGAAATGGGGTTGGCCCACCGCATGGGACGAGTGCGCTTTTCGCGATTCCATTCCCTGTTGAAAAGTCAGAGCGCCGCCCACGGCATTTCTCTTTCCCACTACCCGAACCTTGTCGCTCACGCGGACTACGCCGTTAAGACAGAAGAGTTGAATCCGACCCTTGTGTTGCGGGATACGGAGACCCTGGCCGATCGCCGATTTCAGTCGTTTCTGACCACTCCTCGCCTTGTGGAACTTGCCGCCGTCAACGCGGATGTTCGATTGGTGGAAAAATTAAACCGCTTTGTCTTGGTTCCCCAGGAGTATCAGACCCTTGTTTTTCGCCGATCTGCTCTCGGTCAATGGCGCGAACGGGCCACCTCTTGCGGGGCGGGCCAAAGGGTGGGTTCATGGCCCGATTTGACCCCGGTGTTGGATCGGCACGAGCCCTTTTATCTTCACGCGGAAGCCCGCAATCGTCCCATGGTTCAAAACCTATTGTCCCAGTGGACAGAGGAGGCTCCGGCGGTTCTTGTGGCAGGGGGCTATCACGCCGAAGGGGTGCGCGCCGCGGTTGTCTCCCAGGGGGTGGGGTACATCTCTCTTATTCCGAGGGTATCGTCGACAAAGAATTTTCCTCCCCCGCTGGCCTCGTTCCGCTCAAATGGGGAGAGTCGGGACTGGGTCTTTCGTGGAGATCAATCGGGCCTACACAATAGACTCCTGACGGCCACCGGAGAAAACCGCCTCGCGTCATGTTTCATTGGCGTTATAATGGCGCTGGAGACTCTTGCCGCCTTAGAAGAGGGGAGGTCATGGGATCCGAGGGAAACAATCGTGGCGGCGGGGAAATTAGGAATTAAATTGAGCCCTGAAAATATCTCTCCTCCTCGCTCTCTTCCTGACGGAGGATTAGCATTGGCGGTGGTCGATCATAGCGGAAATCAAATGAATATAACCTTCCACCGTAAGGGAGATATTTCTGTGCGGATAAACCCTCCCTCCCCTCTTAAGGTCGTTGTGGCCAGTTTGACTGAGCTTGATGTGAGTGGTCTGATGGTTCAGGTCATCTCTGGCGTTTGGGGTCGGGTGGCGGATCATGTAACAGCGTTTTTCGAAGGGTTAGGAAATGCTTCCCATAGGGCCGCTGAGGAATTGGTAAAACCGTTTTCGTGGGTCGGGGGACACCTGGGTTTTTCGGATCAAATTTCAAAATGGAAGCGGAACTTAAGACTTTCCCAAGACCGCCGTTTGATGCGAGAGGCCTTCAACCAACCGTTTGCCATAAGGGAAGCAAAGCTCTCTCGTCTCGCGGAGAGCCACCCGGAGACGTTTGTGCCCGTTTTGGCGGAAGTTATTGCAGATGCAAACGGAGAGGTAGGCGCTCCAGGGAGGCCCACGCTTGAAAGTGGTTCTCTGTCCGAACAGTCGGGTATTTATACGGTCTCTGTCATTGTTAACGGAGCGGCTCAAAAAGTCAATTTCCGTCTTTCCGATTCTTTGGTGCTGGTAGAAGAAGGAGTTCTTTTCCAGTTGACACGATCTCAATCGGGAGAATTCGATGTCAATGTTCAAATGCCCGTGGTGTCGGGGGCTTTTGGAATTTCGAAGATTGTGGTGAAACAGATTTTGGATGAAATCGCGTTCCAGGTGGAGGGAAAGACACCCGAAGAGGCACGCTCCTTGGCATCGAACCCTGTGGATGCCATGGCCACGGATTTGGGTCTTTTTCTTCTTCGCATGCAGAATACCCTTGATCGTGTTACCAGCGAGATATCCACTCAATGGGGGGGGGCAGTCAATTTGATGGTACCCCCTGGATTAACCCAAGCTGTATTATCCCAATGGCTAGGGAATCCAGAGAGCCCGCCATTGGAATTGGTTGTGGACCCGGGTCTCCCTCCGGCAGAAAGCATTCCGGTGGGGTTAAACTCCTATTTTGGGGGGACCTCAGCCCAATCAGGCAATTCGCTTCAGCCGAATGTCTTGGGAAATCCAGAACGGCTCCGGGAAATGCTTACTGGAAAAGGATATCCAGGGTCGGTGGCATTTCTTTTGAGCGAGTGGATGGCTTCCCATTATTTGGGAAAATCCATTGAAGGTCTCAACCTCTTTTCTCGCTTTAAATCTGTCCGGCGTCACCTGTTTTCCCCTTGGCTCGGAAAGTCTGAAAATGACCGCTTATCCCAGCCGGTGTTGGACGTGGTTTTGGAACGACTCGCGTTTGTGGGTGAACAAGATGGTCAGCTGGCCGCGTTGAGGGCCGAGACCCGATCAGCGGATTGGGCCGAACAGGCGCAGGCCGCTTTGTTGGAAAATGTCTCCACCCAATTTCTTTCCCTGGCACAGACCCTCCTGTTACTCTTGCCAATGCGGGGCATTCATGTGGAGCAGGCCACCCAAGCTGAATTAAACGGTTTCGTTGGGCACCTGCTCCGTCTTTACGCGGCGCACTTTATGGTGGGGTATCGTGGGGTCATGTCTGTTTCTCGCCCCACTGAAGAATTGGACGCGTTCTCGGCCAGCGTGTTCCACTTGACGGAACCGGTGGAAACGTCCCGTGTGGTGAAGTCACTGCTTGAGACTCTGCTTCGGCAGGCCGTAAATGGAGGGGCGAAGCCATTACTTATTGTTGTGGATTTCCCGGAAAAGCAGAATGCTTCGGAGGTTAAAAAATCCCTTGTGGCGAGGCTTGAACATGATTTTGCTGGATCTTCGGGAGTATCCGAGGCGGCCGCCCATCTCATGAACCAAGAATTTTGTGTTGTTCTGGATGCCCTGGTTGTTCGGGGAGACGTGGCAGACAAAAAAAGTCGGGCTCTTTTCGACCGTCGATCTGGGGTCAGGATCAGTATGGCCAAGGTGTTGGGGGTGGTTAAAAAGAAATGGGAGGGGCTCGACAGCGTGGGGATTTTTACCGACAAGCCGAGCGTCTTCCAATTGGATGTGACCAGCGAACTCATCTCTTGGGTTTTGTTTTTGTTGGAAAATGAAACAATCGTTCCTGTCTCGCAATCCGTTGCGGAGGAGCAATCGAGGAAGGCCATCGCAGAATTTATTCGCCAACAGGCCTAATGAAATTCGCTACAATAGATCTAACCCATCTAAGGGAGGGCACCCCATGAGTTCCCACAGCATCAGTTTGATTCCGGGAGACGGAACAGGGCCGGAAATTTCGGCGACGGTTCAGAAAGTTCTTGAGGCGACGGGCGTGAAGATCGCGTGGGATGTGGTGGAGGCCGGAGCGGACGTGGTTGAAAAGTACGGCACACCGCTCCCCGAGAACGTGTTGGCGTCCATTCGAAAAAACAAGATCGCGTTAAAAGGGCCGCTGACAACGCCGATTGGGACGGGGTTTCGGTCTGTCAACGTGGCTCTCCGGAAAGAGTTGGACCTCTATGCGTGCCTCCGCCCCTGCAAATCCTACGTCGGGGTGCGGTCCCGTTTCAAAAACATCGATTTGGTGGTGGTTCGGGAAAACACCGAAGACCTTTATGCCGGGGTGGAATATGCGCCGGGGTCGAAAGAAGCGCTCGAAATCATCGGATGGGCGAAAGGGAAAATTTTTCCCGACGCCGCCATTTCGATCAAACCCATTTCTCGCACAGGATCTTTGCGGTTGATGGAGTATGCTTTCGATTACGCGGTCAAGAATAAACGCCGCAAGGTGACCGCGGTCACCAAAGCCAACATTATGAAGTTTACCGATGGGCTTTTCTTCGATGTGGCGCGGGAAGTGGCCAAGCGCTATGAAGGGAAAATCGAATACGAGGAACGGCTGATCGATAACATGTGTATGCAATTGGTGCAGAAGCCCGAACTCTATGACGTGATCGCGCTTCCCAACCTGTATGGCGATATTTTGTCGGATCTGTGTGCGGGTCTGATCGGGGGGCTGGGCATCGCTCCCGGGGCCAATATGGGCAAAGACATCGCTCTCTTTGAAGCGGTCCATGGTTCCGCGCCGAAATACAAGGGACTCAACAAGGTGAACCCCACAGCGGTTCTGCTTTCCTCTGTCCTGATGTTGGAACACATCGGCGAGGGGGCGGCGTCCCGAAAACTGGAAGCCGCCATTGCCTCGGTCATTGCCGAGGGCAAAGACGTGACCTACGATCTCAAATCCCGCCCCGACGATCCTTCGGCGGTGGGGACCAAAGAAATGGGGGAAGCGATTATTCGAAAATTAAGAGAGTAAGGATCCGATTTTTTTTGGACGATTTTCAGCGTGGAATAAATAAAGGGGGTTTTCTTTGGATCGTGAAATGTCGTGTGTGATCGTTAAACCGGACGGGGTGGGGAAATCGGTGGTGGGTAAAATCATTGACCGCCTGGAGGGCGAAGGGTTTCGCCTTCTGGCGGCTCGGATGATTCGGCCGACAGTGGAACAGTTTAGTGATTTTTATGCGGAACATCGGGGAAAACCTTTTTACGACGGGCTTCTGAAGTTTATGACGTCGGGCCCTCTCGTTGTCACCGCGTGGGACGGGGAGAATGTGATCCCGCGCGTGCGCGCGTTGATCGGGTCCACCAATCCCAAAGAAGCGATGTTGGGGACGTTTCGTGCCCAATGGGGGACAGACAACCGCCGGAACTTGGTTCACGCGTCCGATTCAGCGGTTTCGGGCCGGCGTGAAACGGCTTTCTTTTTTACCGCTGACGAACTGGCTTCCTACGACCCGTCGCGCTGGTCCCGCCCAGAGTTTGCGCCGCCTGTTTTGGTTTAGCCCCCATGCGGTTTAGCGGAGGAGTCGTTGCCCGATTGATCGGGCGATTTGCATTTAAACTGAGTCAAAAGAGCCCCATCAATGGGGCAAAAAAAATAATGCAAGCCTGATCTTCTCCGCACTGGGTTTAAACGGAAACGACTTGGATTTTGGGGTCGAGCATTCGTTGGAGTAGGTTTTGGATGGCGAAGAGGGTCCCGGCGGAGGCGCTGGGGCAACTGCCGCAGGCTCCTTGGTAATGGACGGTGAGAACCCCGTCCTGGTAGCCCAATACTTCCAACCCTCCTCCGTCTCCGGCGAGGGCGGGCCGCACGTTTTCGTCGATAATTTCCTCGATTTTAGAAAGAATTTCATCGTTCGTGGGGGCGCTTCCGGCCTTGGTCGAAACCGTTCCTTCGACGGCGGTCGCCTGGGTTTCGATGGCGGCGCGGAGTTTGGGTTCCAGATCCGACCATTCGGCGTTGGGGAACTTATTGACGGTGACAAAACGGTCGAGGACAAAGACCGAGGCCACGGCGCCTACTGAGAACAAGGCGGTTCCCAGAGTGTCCCCATGGGCCGACGAGGCATTTTCAAAAGATTTCGCACCGCGTTCCACAAGCCGTGCGTCCGTAATGAACTTAAGCGCGTCCGGATTCGGCGTGCCTTGGACTTCGATGACTTTGACCATGGGGCCCCCTTTCGTCGATGACAGCCCCCATTATACCAGGTCGCGGGGCACTCCGTCCATGTGGAAACCGGAAGGAAAAGCGCTGTTTTTTTTCGGGGGGGCCTTGACAACGAGCGTATCGAGTGTATAATGGCGGGCGTCCCAGTTCGGGACTCCTGTGGAACTCCGCCTCTCCTGAACAAAGATCGGATGGAAAAGACGAAGCGGGTCCCTTGAACAGTTTCGGAGTTAGACCCTAAACCTTTTGAGTCAACGACAACAAACAACCAATCCAATCATTAAGATTCAAGCGACGTTCCTTTTTTGGGAATGCGCTCGCTCCTGTCGTCAAATTCGGATACGTTCGATCCCCTGAAGGAGTCCTCCATGGACCATCATGCAACCCCGTCTCACCCACACACGCCGCACACGTCCCACACGCCCCCCCCTTCCTCGACGCCCGCTGTTCCGGCCGGGAACGGGGCCGCGGCGAACACCTCCAAAGTTTTAAAAGCGGCCATGCTCTCGCGCGCCCCCATGGGAGAGCTGATGAAATTGGCCTCGGACCTCAAGGTCTCCATCGCGGGGATGCGGCGCCAGGAAATCATCGCCCGGTTGCTTGAAGCCCAAGCCCGTGAATCCGGCGAGTTGGTGCGCCAAGGCGTTTTGGAAATTTTACAAGACGGGTTTGGTTTTCTCCGTAGCCCGGACTACAATTATTTGTCCGGGCCGGATGATATTTACATCAGCCCTTCTCAGATTAAACGGTTCGCTCTCCGAAAAGGCGACACCGTGGCGGGACAGGTACGGCCTCCCAAAGACCAAGAACGCTTTTTTGCCCTGCTTCAAGTCCACACCATTAACGGGGATCCTGTGGATAAGGCCATGCACCGGGCGCTTTTCGATAACCTGACGCCGCTCTATCCCCAGAGCCGGATCAATTTGGAAACCAAGAAAGACGAGATCAACACCCGCGTCTTGAACCTGGTGGCCCCTATTGGAAAAGGCCAACGCGGGTTGATTGTGGCCGCTCCTCGCACCGGGAAAACAATTTTCCTTCAGAAAATTGCCAACGCCATATCCGAAAATCATCCAGAGATTGACCTCATCGTCCTTTTAATTGACGAGCGGCCGGAAGAAGTCACCGATATGCAACGATCGGTCAAAGGAGAAGTCATCAGTTCCACCTTTGACGAGCCCGCGGACCGACATGTTCAAGTGGCCGAGATGGTGATCGAAAAAGCCAAACGCCAGACCGAGTGCGGGAAAGACGTGGTGATCTTGTTGGATTCCATCACCCGCTTGGCCCGCGCTTACAACACCGTGACGCCGTCGTCGGGGCGGGTGCTGTCGGGCGGGTTGGACTCCAACGCGCTTCAGCGACCCAAGCGCTTTTTCGGTGCCGCGCGAAACATCGAAGAAGGCGGAAGCCTGACCATTGTCGCGACAGCCTTGGTGGAGACGGGAAGCCGGATGGACGACGTTATCTTTGAAGAGTTCAAAGGCACCGGGAACATGGAAGTGTATCTTGACCGGAAACTCGCGGACCGGCGGGTATTCCCGGCCATCGACATGCACCGGTCGGGCACGCGCAAAGAAGAGCTTTTGCTGACGCCCGATGAACTGAACAAGGTGTGGGTGCTGAGAAAGGTTCTCTCCTCCATGACCCCGGTGGATGCCATGGAACTGTTGATCGAGAAAGTGTCGGCCACGAAGTCCAACAAAGACTTCCTCCGAGCCATGGAAGTGTCGAGCATTAACAAATAAAAGGACAAGGTTTTTGTCTGACGTCTTGGCCCACCGAACGGTTTAAAGAGTGTTTTTTTTGTGGACCGCGGGCGACTCTCCCTCACGCGTGGTCATAGGACCGGCCGTGCGGGCGAGGCCCTCTCGTTCCCAGGGGGTCCCTTAAAATAATGGTTGAAAAAAACTGAACTCCAGGTATGCTGTCGGTGTGAAACGACACTTGGACCTGTTCCTGATGATCGTTTTCCTTGCGGCGGTGCTGGTGGGAACACTGGCGCCGGGCGGAGGAGCGACATTTCAATTCAGTCCGGTCGGGGCGCCCTCGTTTTCAGAGTCGTTGCTCCTGAAGGCCGGCGCCGGCGGCGGGGCCCCGTCCCCGGACATTTTTCAGAGTTTGGGAAAACGGGGGCGGGTGGTGGTGGGGCAATACGAAGTGCGGCCGAAAGACACCCTCGCTTCAGTGTCGAAAAATTTTGGGTCCGCGCCGGATTTTGTCCGAAGCACCAACCATCTTGATTCCGTCCATTTGACTCCGGGAAAAACCCTCGTGGTTCACAGCGGGATGGGCATGCTCTATCAAGTGCGGGAAAAAAAGGGCCGATCCGAAACTCTTCAAGACATCGCTAAGAAATACAACCTTTCCGCCGCTCGGATCGCCCAGGCCAATAACCTCCCCGGTGTTGCCCTTTTGTCTGACCAGTGGATGGAACCCGGCCGGGTGGTGTTTCTTCCCGGGGTGCGTTTACGGTTCACGGATTATTTACTGCCTGTGGCGTGGGGCCGGGGTCAGCGACGGGTGTCGTCGGGGTTCGGCTATCGTCGGCACCCCGTCCTGGGGGTGCGCCGCTTCCATCAGGGCCTTGATTTGCCTCGCCCGGCGGGATCTCTCGTTCGTGCCACCGCGGAAGGGACGGTGATTTTTTCTGGGTGGCGAGGCTCTTACGGCCGACTGATCATCATTAAACACGCCGGGGGGTTACGGACGTGGTATGGCCACTTGTCCACCATCAATGTTGAACCGGGGCAACGGGTCACGAAAGGCGCCTTTATCGGACGGGTGGGGAGTTCCGGGATGGCCACGGGGCCTCACCTTCATTTTGAAGTGCGGGACCGGTTCGGCAACGCATTAAACCCCAAAAAGTTCTTATTTTAAGGTAAAATATCGCGGCTTAAACACCTGGACGGGCGTCCGCCCCCGGGCCTTTTGCCCGATTGTGTTTTTTTATTTAATAAGAGAGGCTGACATGAGAGAAGGCATTCACCCCACGTATCAACACGTCACTGTGACCTGCGCTTGCGGAAAGAGTTGGGTTACGGGTTCGACGGCGAAAGAGATCCGTCTGGAAATTTGTTCCAATTGCCACCCGTTCTACACCGGTCGTCAGAAACTGATGGACACGGCGGGTCGCGTTGAGCGGTTCGAGAAACGGTTCGCTTCTACCGGCGGCAAGACCGTCGTGAGAAAGCCCGTCGTTAAGAAAGCCGCTCCGGCGGTAAAGGCCGCGGCCAAAAAGGCGGTCAAGGTGTTAAGCAGTACGCCGCTCCCGGGGTTAAAAGAAAAAACAGGGAAGCCGGTTAAATCGGTCAAGGGTCCAAAGACCGATAAAGCGCCCGCGAAGAAAGCGTAATTTATTGGTTTGTTTCCGGTGAAGACGTTGCCCCCCGAGGGGGGCGTTTGGGCCCACCGCTCCTCTTTTTGTTCAACGGGGGCGAGGTCTGAGGGCCCGGGCCGTTCTGGGTTCATCGCAAACACGCCCCTGTCCTCCTCACTCGGCACTCGTGAACCCTAAATTCGAACAAATCGAAAGCCGCCATATGGCGCTTCAGGAACGTCTGAGCGACCCCTTTGTACAGAAGTCCTCGGAGTATCAGGGGTTGGCACGGGAATTTAAACGCTCCGGCCCAGCCGTCCAAAAGGTTCGAAAACTCCGACACACCCTCCTTGAAATTCAACAAGCCGAAGGTTTGCTGGCCACCGCGGAGCCGGACCTTCGGGCCTTGGCGGAAGAAGAACTGGTGGTGCTTCGCGCCCAGGTGGAATTTTTATCCCGGGAACTCGAGGATTTTTTAATCCCCCGCGATCCACGGGACGAACGGGATGTCATTGTCGAAATTCGCGCCGGCACCGGCGGCGACGAGGCGGCCATTTTTGCGGGAGACCTTTTTCGCATGTATTCCCGCTACGCGATGGAAAAAGGATTTTCGGTCGAACCGTATGCCTCCTCCCCCTCGGGGCTGGGAGGGTTCAAGGAAATTGTGTTCGGCATTCAGGGGCTTGGCGCCTACTCCCGTTTTAAGTATGAAAGCGGCGTTCACCGTGTTCAGCGGGTTCCGGACACCGAAGCTTCCGGTCGGATCCACACTTCCACGGCGACCGTGGCGGTTCTCCCGGAAGCCGACGAGGTCGAAGTGTCGATCAACCCGGCCGACCTCCGCATCGACACGTACCGGGCGTCCGGCGCCGGGGGCCAACACGTGAACAAAACCGAATCCGCCATCCGCATCACCCATGTCCCGTCGGGCATTGTCGTCGCGTGCCAAGAAGAGCGGAGCCAGATGAAAAATCGGGCGCGGGCTTTTTCCATGTTGCGCGCGAAACTCCATCAGGCCGAAGAGGACCGGCTCGCCTGCGAACGGCGCGATCTGCGTCGGAGTCAGGTGGGAACGGGGGAACGCACCGAAAAAATTCGCACCTACAATTTTCCCCAGGACCGTGTGACGGACCACCGCATCAACCAAAATTTCCACAACTTGCCGGGCATTTTGGAGGGGAAGATGGACGATATCACCGCTTCTTTGTGGGAAGCCGAAAAGGCTGAACGCATGGCCCAGGCCAAGCTGTGATCGCCACGGTCGAGGTTCTTGATTTGACCGTGGCGCAGGCGGTGGCCGAGGGCGCCCATCGGTTAGCGAAGGCGGGGATCTCCAACGCTGAGGGCGAGGCGAAAGAGCTGGTGTCCCGCGTTTTGGGCATTTCGCGAAAATCGCTCGATTTTCGGCGGACCGAGCGGTGGGGGGAGGCGTCCCGGAAGTTTTTGGATGCGCTGATTCTTCAACGTTTGGCTCATGTGCCGTTGGCCTATCTTTTGGGAGAGTGGGATTTTTTGGATATGACGCTCACGGTGACGCCGGATGTTCTGATCCCTCGACCGGAAACCGAAGAACTCTTTGAATGGATGGTGCGGGACACGGCCCTGTCGGGAGCCGTTCCGTTGACTTGGGTGGATGTGGGGACGGGCGCGGGGGGATTGGCCCTGGCGATGGCACGGTCTTGGCCGAATTCCCGGGGGACGGCCATCGATCTTTCGGCCGCGGCGTTGGCGGTGGCGGGATGGAACGCCCAACGGCACGGGGTGGAGAAGACCATCTCATTTCGCCGGGCGGACCTTCTGGAGGGCATCCGAGACTGTTCTGTTGACCTGATGGTGGCCAATTTGCCCTATGTGAGGACTTCTGATATGGCGGGGCTTTCGCCTGAGGTGTTGAAAGAGCCGCGGCGGGCATTGGAGGGAGGACCGGATGGGCTGACATTGATCCGCCGGTTGATCCCTCTTGCGTTCCAGGCGCTTGGGCCCGGCGGGCGGCTCTTCCTTGAAGTGGGAGAGGGCCAGGCCGACGACGTGGCGAAGGCCATGGCCGCGGCGGGTTTTTTGGATGTTTCCGTTAAGACGGATGTCGCCGCGATCCGTCGATGCGTGAAGGGGGGGCGATGATTCGAATGGATAGTTTTGTGATCAAGGGCGGACGTCGGCTGGTCGGGGCGGTGCGGGTGTCGGGGTCGAAGAACGCGGCACTGCCTTGTCTGTTTGCCAGCCTCCTGACCGATGAGGACTGTGTGCTTGAAAATGTGCCGGACCTTCAGGACATTCGCACCGCTGTCCGTTTATTGGAACGACTGGGAAAAAAAGTCAGCTTTCAAAAAGGACGCGTGATCGTCCGCAAGCGCGGGGTGTTGCGCGCTCAGGCTCCCTACGATTTGGTTCGGCGCATGCGGGCGAGCGCGGTGGTGATGGGGCTCTTCCTGGCCCGCTTGGGACAAGCGGATGTTTCTCTTCCCGGCGGGTGCGCCATCGGCGCTCGGCCCATCAACTATCATCTTAAAGCGTTTGAGGCCATGGGCGCTCGCATTCATGTGAAGGAAGGATACATCTCGGCCGTGGGGCGAATGAAAGGAGCGCGGGTGAAACTGCCGTTCCCCAGCGTGGGCGCCACGGAAAATGTTCTGATGGCCGCTTCCCTGGCTCAGGGGCGAACGTTGATCGAGAACGCGGCGCGGGAACCGGAAATAACAGATTTGGCAAACCTTCTGATCGCCATGGGCGCGAAGATCGAAGGCGCGGGCACAGACCGTGTCCGGGTGGAGGGGTGGTTTCTCTTCATGGCGCCCAGCACCGGGTGATACCGGATCGGATCGAGGCAGGGACCTTTCTTGTGGCCGCGGCCATCACTCACGGACATGTTCGCCTGAGGGACGTGGACCCCACCCATCTCACGGCCGTATTGAACGCGCTCCGAAAATCCGGATTGCGTTTGACCGTCGGTTCGAACACGGTGGACGCCGCCTGGGTTCGTCCGCTCACATCCCTTTCCATTAAAACCCGGGTTTATCCGGGATTTCCAACCGACATGCAAGCCCAATGGATGGCGCTTATGGCCGTGACGCCGGGGAAATGCGTGATTGAAGAAGATATTTTCGAGAACCGATTCCTTCACGCCCAGGAACTTTTGCGCATGAGCGCCCGCATCGAGACTCGGGGCGCCCGCGCCCACGTGGAGGGGGGGGCGCGATTGTCGGGTTGTCCGTTGATGGTGTCGGATTTGAGGGCCGGAGCGGCTTTGGTGTTGGCCGGTTTGGCGGCTCGGGGGAAAACCACCGTCCTTCGTGTGTACCATTTGGATCGCGGTTACGAGCGAATGGAAAAAAAATTGCGCGCGCTGGGCGCCCACATACGTCGGGTTCCCCAATGAAACGAGGAAAGGGCCCTCCTCCTCAGCGGCTCTGCCGCCCCAAGTGTCCGGAGCTCTGCGACGGACCGCATCAGCGGCTCTGCCGCCCCAAGTGTCCGGAGCTCTGCGACGGACCGGTCCTTCGAGCCAACGGGAAAGGTGAGGGGAACCCTTTCGCTGAAAGAGATCAACGTCGCTGGAACCTGGCGTGGGGGGTGGGGATCCTCCTGGGAATTTGTTATGTCGCGCCGGTGGCTTTGGCGGAAGAGATTTCTGCCCCACGGGTGTCCACATTTACGGCGATGGACGCCGAGGGCGTTTCTGTCTTCCCTCCCGCTGAAACGGAGCTCGAACGGTCGGTGGAAAAACCCGCCTGGTGGCTTCGCGCGGAACGGATGTTTGAAGAAGGAGTGTTGGCCGAGACCGCAGGACAGGGTCGCACCGCGCGCAAGAAATACGTGCGGGCATTGAAAATGGTCGCCGACAACGCCGAAGACGCCGCGGTGCTGGTTCTTCGCCCGGAAATCGCGGCGCTGATCCATCGCGCGGGGGAGGCGTCGTCCCCTCGACCGAACGATGGAGGGAGTGCGGAGATCTTGCCGGGGGTTGAGCCGTGGGAACTGACAGTGCCTCCCAAGGGCGTTGGACCGAAAGAGACACAAATACGAAGGGCTCCTTTGACCGCGTTCGCCCCCCATATTTCGACGCGTTCCTATGCGATTGTTGTTGATCCCGAGGACCCTTTGGTTAAACGTTATGTGGCGCTTTACACCGGGCCTTGGAAGGAGCGAACCCAAGCCGCCTTCGATCGAATGGGCCGATATCAGGACTTCGTGGCCAAGGCCATTGAAGAAGAAAACATGCCTCGGGAGCTGATCTATCTTCCTGTCGTGGAGAGCGAATATCAGACGTTCGCGGTGTCTCGGGCGGGTGCGGAAGGGATGTGGCAGTTCATGCGCGGGACGGCGAAATACGCGGGGTTGAAAGTGAATTATTGGGTGGACGAACGTCGTGATCCAGAAAAAGCCACCCGGGCCGCCTTAAAAACATTGAAAAGCCTTTATGAATGGTTTGACGATTGGCATTTGGCTTTGGCCGCTTACAACCGCGGGATCTATGGGATCCAGCGGGACTTGGAATTTACCCGATCGGCGGATTTCTCCCTGCTGGCGAAACGTCGGGGGATCCCTTTAGAGACGGAACAGTATATCCCGAAGTTGATGGCCGTCGTCATTGTGGGGGACAACGCGGAGGCCTATGGCCTGCGTCCTCCGCGCCCCACACGGTCCCCACCGCCCGATTCCGTGGTTTTAGAACGTCCCCTTGATTTGAAAGTGGCGGCGGCGTGCGCTGGGGTGTCGGAATCGGTGATCCGCGATCTCAACCCCTCGTTGCGATTGTGGGTGACCCCCAACAACGAATCTCAATTTACGCTCAGGGTTCCCCCGGGGACCAAGGACCATTTTTTAGCGGAACTGGCCAAAGTGAAAGACTGGAACCCTTCCCCCGGATTCGTGCGTTACACGGTTCAAAAGGGGGACATCTTGGGTCGGATCGCCTCTCGCTACCGAACCACCGCGGGGGCCATCCAACGGGAAAACAAGCTCCCCAATTCGAACCGGCTCCGCCCGGGGCAGACGTTGGTAATCCGCCCTGGGCGAGGATTTAAGGGGGAATGAACCAGGTCTTGTCCGCGCTGAGGGGTTGATGTCGTCCGTTAACCCGAAAAGTTCAGTTGGATCGCGGAATTCGACGAAGAATCCGGGACTTTTTGTTCCTCAAAACGCTCCACCGTAGACACCGCCACGCTTTTGCGTTTATCGTCAAAAAAGTCACCGGCTTCTTCATCTCGGTGCTCGCTCCTAACTAAAAGTTCCGGTGTACCGTTTTTCTTTCACCCCAAACACTCCGGCCGGTTCGCAGAAACGCCGCTTTTCGCCATCGCTGGCCATAAGAGAGTTTGCCCTTTTCGCGGGGGCTTAATACATCTTCTCTAAGTTTGCCAAAAAAAAACCTTGAATTTTTCCTAATTTGACTTATACTAATAGGGCGCGTAGCCGAGGCGCTGCCCCTATGCGAAGGCCTCGATTCGACCGCCGTGGGCCATGGACCTCCGCTGAAGCGGAGGCTCGGGGCGTTTTATTTTCTATTCATGGGAGTTGACCTTTGACATTTTTTCAAACGGACGTGGCGCGGGACAGGGGGAGAAAATGACGGACCCTGCGCCGCTTCTCTTTTTTTCACCGGGACATCGATCGATGAGAAGGCAAGTCCTCATGCTCTTGATTGGGCCGGTGGGGTTTCCCCTTTTTTCTCTGTTAACGTTGTGGGCGATGGTTCGAGCGCCTTATCCCGCCGCCGACCTCTTTCCCGCCTTCATCGCCCTGGAACTTTTCTTATACATCGGGGCGGGGTTGAGTTGGGCGTTCGCGGCCGCGCTCTTGGCGTCGGCGGTGGCGCTCAGCGGGTTTTTCTTTTCCAATGCGCCGTGGGCCCGAGGTCTTTACGCTCTCCACGGAGGGTTGATCTGGGGGGTGTTTTGGGTGATCAGTCATTTTAATGGCCGCCGGGATAGGGCGAACAACCGTTTTCAAGAAGAATGGGACGGTCTCGAACTGGACCTGTCACGCCTTCAATCCGACGTGGAAAATGCGCGCACGGTCATTGATGACAGCCAGGCACGCATTCACGCCTTCGACCGGCTCCAGCTGTTCACGGATGATTTGGTCGGTCCTTATCACCGGGACGAGCTTCTCCAACGCGCCCAGGCGGGGTTGGGGACCATGTTTCCTAAAGCCAAAGTCTCACTCCATCTTTTTCCAAAACCCGACGTTCCGGATCCCTCTGACGAGTGGGGCATGAAAGTCCTTCAATGGGGACAACCCCGATTGTTGCCTTCCCGCGTATCCACCGCCCCGACCTGGGAACCCGGCCTCTTCATCTGTTTGCCTGTGAAAGGACGGGACAGCTTTTTGGGATGGATTTCCCTTGAAGCCAAGCAACCCGAATCTCCGTTCCATATCCATGATCTGCGACTGGCCAGCATCGGTTCCGACCTGATCTCTCTCGCGTTGGGGAACACGGAACGTTTCAGCCAAACAGAGGCTCTGGCCATTTCGGATGAATTGACGGGCATCTACACGCGGGGGTACTTCAACGAGCGGTTAGTAGAAGAATTTCGCAAGGCGCGTCACAACGGTCGGCCCTTTTCCTTGGTGATCTTGGACATCGATCATTTTAAAAAAGTGAATGACGTCCATGGTCATCATATGGGCGATGAAGTGTTGCGTTGGCTGGCCCGCCTCGTGATGGCTCAAGCGCGGGAAACCGATTTTGTCGCGCGCTACGGCGGGGAAGAATTCGTGGTGATTATGCCGTCGACGCGGGGGACGGACGCATTTCGGTTTACCCAACGCCTCGTGAAAATCGTGGCGGCCACGCCGTTTCGTTGGGGACAAAAAAGCATCAAGGTGACCCTCTCCGCCGGGGTGGCGGCGCTCACCGCCGATGTCACAAACGAAGAAGAAATGATCCGCCGGTCCGACGAAGCTCTCTTCGCCGCCAAAAAAGGAGGGCGGAACCGTGTCCGGTCCTATTCCGATTAACGTCAGCGTTGTCCACGCCCTTTTGTTCTGGTGCGTGGTGCCCGTGTTGTGGGGGTGCCTCTTCTTCAACAAAGCGTGGTGTTCCTTCTTGGCGGGGGCGGCCGCGGTCGCGGCCGTGGCGCACGTTGTGGTCGGACACACGGGGGCCGGGGACCTCGTTTTTCATTTGGGAACGTTCGCTTTGGCCCTGTTGGTTCCGCTTTTGTTTCTCCGGTCTCAACGCATTCTCGCGCGAGAATTCAGCCGACGCCACTGCGGCTTGCAGGAACAAAAGATGAAAGTTCTTGAAACTCACGCGGCCGTTCTGCGTGAGAAGGGGGAACGGCTCGATCAACTGGAGCGGCTTCAGAATCGGTTCGCTTTGGTTCAGGTCATGGCCACCAAACTTGAAGCGAGCGAAATTCTTCAGACGTTGGGCCACATGTGGAAAAAGCGGACAGGGGTCAAAGGATGCCTGATCCTTCGACGGCAATCCAACGGCAGTTGGGGCACGGCTTTTTCCGATGGGCATTTTAACGTTCAGGATTGGGTGCGGGTGCTCGCCTCTCACCCCTCCTTGGCGCGGTCGCGCAATATCCGGCGGACGTCGGCCCCCGGCAAACAGCTGACGCTTCCGGGACAGCCGTTTGGGTCCACCTGCATCCTCGTTCCCTTCACGTGGGACAAGGATATTTTAGCGATCGGGATTTTGGAGGTGGACCCGGCGCGTTTGGACGAAAGCACCGACGGGTTTAATATCGAGCGGAAACTCGTTTCCATTGGGTTGCGCCGCGCCGACCTCTACGACTTGATGACGGAACGGAGCCGGTTCGATGCGTTGACCGGGGCGTTTCTGAGGCGGAGTTTCATGGAACGTTTAGAGGACGGGTTAAGGAAATCCCATCGCTACAACACGCCGCTCTATTTTGCTTTGATGGACATCGACAACTTTAAGTCGTTGAACGACCGATGGGGGCACCTGGCCGGTGACAAAGTGTTGATCGCCCTGGCGGCCGCGGTTCGGAAATTGTCCCACCCGGGAATCACGTTGGGTCGCTTTGGAGGTGACGAGTTTGCTTTAATATTCGAAATGGAAACCGTCCAAGACGTGGTGGCCTGGTTTGAACGACTACGTCAATTCCTTGGAGAAAATTCTGCCCGGGACCGCGACACGGTTCTTCGTTTTACGGTCAGCGCGGGGGTTAGCGCCTATTTGCCGGAGCGGCCTCCGGTTTCCGAATTGATGGCCCAAGCGGACCGCGCGCTGTATCAATCGAAACGGGCCGGGCGGGACCGCCTCCTGCTGTGGCAGGGGCCTGGGCCTGCGGCCGCTCTCGGGAAAAAATAGCCGATGGCCCGGCTTTTCCCTTCAAAACGTATCGAAATATTATGGGTTGATCCCGGGCGTTCACAACGTTTCTTTCGACGTAGAGGACCGTGAACTCTTTGTGTTGGTGGGCCCCTCGGGGTGCGGCAAAACCACCCTTCTCCGCTTAATCGCGGGTCTCGACGACGTTTCGGATGGGAAAATTATGATCGACAAAAAGGTCGTGAACAACGATCCGCCTAAATCGCGAAACATCTCGATGGTGTTTCAAAACTACGCGCTCTATCCCCACATGACCGTGATGGACAATATGTCGTTCGGTTTGCGGATCCGCGGTTACTCAGATGATGAAATCCAATCGCGCGTGTTGCAAGCGGCGGACATGCTAGACCTGGTGTCCCTGTTGCACCGCAAACCCCAAGAAATCTCCGGAGGTCAACGACAACGCGTGGCCGTGGGCCGGGCCATTGTGCGCAAACCTAAGGTGTTCCTCTTTGACGAGCCATTTTCAAATCTCGACGCCAAGTTGCGGGGAGAAACCCGGGGAGAATTGATTCGGCTTCACCAACGCCTCCAAACCACCATGATCTATGTCACCCACGACCAAGTGGAAGCCATGACTTTGGGCGACCGGATCGCGGTCTTAAAAGACGGCGCGGTACAACAGATTGGTAAACCCATTGACCTCTACCGTCGGCCGAAGAATCGGTTTGTGGCGGAGTTTATCGGCAGCCCGCCGATGAATTTCTTCCATGTGACCGTTTTGGACCGGGGGGACAGCCTGTGGTTGGATCAGGGGCATTTTCAATTAAAACTTCCGCTTCGCTATCAACGGTCGGAGTTCTTGAAAGACGGGGCGGAGGCTCTCCTCGGCGTTCGCCCGGAAGACATTCACGACCGCCTTTTCCAGACCGGCGCCGTGACGGAAGGCAACAACGTCATCGCGATGGTCCAACTGATTGAACCTGTGGGAGCCGAGACCCATGTCCACCTGGAAGCGGGGGGAACGCGTTTCATCGCGCGCGTTCATCCCGACAACCCTCTGGAAATGAATCAACCCATGGAGTTGGTGTTTGACCTAGAAAAGGTCAACCTCTTTTCAAAAGACGGAAAAGAACGCCTATCATTAGAGTAGAAAAACCCAAGGAGGATGCCGTGAGGTATCCTAAATCCTAAGATAAGGAGCATCCTCCGTCTGAGTGTCTTCACCAATTCGGTGAATTCGAGAATTTGTAGCACGGGCATCCGACCGCGCTAGCGGAAGTGCCGTGTGGGAACGGCCTGCCCGTGTAGAATCACATGGCCTGGAAGCCCATGCGACATCCTTATCAGACCTTCTGGGACGATAGAAAGGGAGTTGAAATGAGTGACTTCTGGGTGTATCATAGCTGAGCCTCAAGGAACCGGTGGCAGTTAAGTAGAAACTGGTTCACGTTTATTTTTCCGTGAAGAAATACTGTGATCTGTCCAGAAAATATATTTCCATGCAGAGTGGAGTCAATCTAATAAGAGGTTGGGCACAAAAGGAATACAAATGAAAAAATGTAGTCCTGTTTTCCTGTTAATGTTTCTATTGGGTTGTGCCAACATGAGGCCAGCTGCCCCTATCGGGGAAAAAAGTCAAAACTGGATCTTCTGGGAAGATAGTGTTCTTTACCATTTTTCCATTAGTTTCCCTGAAAATTGGGACCAATCAATTCACGGGGTCAATCTCGTTCTTGTCCCCCCTGACGGCAAAGAAAGTGTCTCCGTTGCTGGCGATGCTGACATTGAAGCTCTTGAGGGTGGTACTACTAACTGTAAAAACATAACCCTTGCTGATAATCAAGCATTCGATTGCCCTACAGGCTCATTCATTGGCAAACGGGCCATTTATTTTCCAACAAAAAAAATAATAATTTATGACAATGTCGAGGACGCCATTTCAAATAAAATTATTTCCACCTTTCGCTTTATTAACAACAAACCCATTGCCCAACAAGGCGCTCAACCCGACGCGGGCACGGGTCGCAAGTTGACGCCATGATTCGTTTATTGATCCACTATCGCTATCGCTCCGGGGCCATGTTTTTTGTTGTGCCCGCGCGGGTTATCTAGAGCGTTGGGCCGGGTAAAATGAGATATGAATTTGATCGTTCATCGAGCAGGGTTAAAGGTCCCGCTCCGCTATGATTGAAACGGCAATGGCAAAACCGGTCTGGGTGCGCGGCACAATAAATTCAGCCGCATCGCAGTATTCGTTGGGCAGAGTTCCGCTTCACAACTCGCCCAACCACTCGCTCAACCGGACGTTACCTTGCCGGCCTACGGCCGTCAAACCAGGCAACGCCGGTTAGCTTTTTCGTTGGACACAATAAAACCCTTGACAAACAGTACGTAATAACGTACGCTTATGCGGGAGGAAAAAATGACTACGCTGACTGCAAGTGTCGCTCGAGCTTCACTTTATAAACTCCTCGACATTACCTATTCTTCTCATGAACCCGTCCAGATCATGGGAAAGCGCCACAATGCCATCCTGGTGTCTGAAGAGGACTGGCGATCCATTCAGGATACCCTCTACCTAGTTTCAATCCCTGGAATGCGACGATCGATTCGGACTGGGCTCAAAACCCCCGTTGCCAAGCTTTCCAAAAAACTGAATTGGTGAACTGGCAACTTCTGTATACGATGCAGGCCCAAAAAGATGCCAAGAAATTGGCCTCAACGGGTCTTAGATCTAAAGCCGAAATACTCCTAAAAATACTTGAAAGCAACCCCTTCCAAAATCCTCCTCCTTTTGAAAAATTGGTGGGCGATTTGGCCGGGGCTTATTCGCGAAGAATCAACATCCAACATCGATTGGTCTACCAGGTTCTCTCCGATATTAAAGCTGTTAAGGTCATCCGGCTTTGGAGCCATTACGAGTAATTGCCCAACAAAGCGGTCCAGCGGAGGCGCCACAGGCGCCCCTCTGACCTAGTTCGTTGGCCGAATTTACAAACCATACACTAATATGTATAGTTGTATGGTAGTCAGTTTGTTCCTTTGGAGTTGATATGCTCCACTTTGAATGGGACGAATCAAAAAACATTGAAAACCTTAAAAAGCACGGCGTCTCGTTCGATCTCGCCCAGCACGCCTTTGCCGACCCTGAGCGTATTATCGCGCAAGATTTGGCTCATAGCAGTTCCGAGAAAAGGTTTTATTGCTTCGGCAAAGTTGAAACAGGCATTTTAACCGTTCGATTTACTTATCGAAAAGACAACGCTAGGATCATTGGTGCTGGATTTTGGAGAAAGGGGAGGAAAATATATGAAACAGAAAATAAAATACACAAATGAACCCATTGAGGCTCGTGTTATTCGAGACTTTCTTCCCCCTCCGGAGGAGCTGGTTTTCAAAGAGGACAACGTTAAGGTGACAATGTCCTTAAGTCGGTCCAGTGTGGAATTTTTTAAACATTCGGCTCGGCAACGCCATACCCATTACCAAAAAATGATTCGGAGTCTTCTGGATACGTATGCCGCAAGGTTCAAATAAACGCCTGGCCCAACCAATCGCTCAACCGGACGTTACCATGCCGGCCTTCGGCCGTCAAATCGGGTAAACCCGGTTAGCTTTTTTCGTTGAGGCTGTAGAAAAACCCCTGGGCTCGGAAAATGGGTAAAAACGAAAAAAAAACGGACCACATAGGTGATCCAGGATGAACGATTTGAAGCGTCGGAAGGTGTTTCGACCCTAAATTCGGAATTTGAAAATACCGGTTGGGGGTTTTTCTACAGACTCGTTAAGTCTGTAGAAAAAACCTGACGATCATTTACCGCCTCATTCCCCAGCGCTGGTCCTGCCTAAAAAAAAGGCCTGCATTTTTGTTGTTGCCCCATTTATGGGTCTCTTTTGACTCGGTTTAAATGCAAATCGCCCGATAAATCGGGCAACGACTCCTTATCTAAACCTCAGTGGGGCTAAGAATTTCGATGGCCGGGAAAAAGACATTACCTCGTTTTGTTTGTCGGGACGGTTTACGTTGCGCTCCTATTGGCGTATGATTCCCCCATGGCTCACTATTTCGTGGACGGGTATAATGTCATTTATCAGTCAGAGGCCCTCCTTTCGGGAACGCTCCGGGACCGGCGGGAAAAACTGATTCGATTTATCGAAGACCGTCGTCCCCAGGGGAGCGACCCACGTTGTGACGGTGGTATTTGATGGTCGGTCCGACGTCTCTTCTCCTCGTTGGGAGGGGCCCACGCGGGTGATTTTTTCAAATGGCAAAGACGCCGACAAGGTGATTAAAGATTTGGTGGATGAGTTGTCCAACCCCAGAGAGGCTGTTGTGGTGACGGACGATCGCGCGATTCAGCGGTGGGTGCGCGGGGTGGGAGCGCGGATTTTAGGGGCGAAAGAATTCCTTTCGTCGGGCGCGTCCTCCGCAAAACCTCGATCGGCGGTGCGGCTCGATCCCGCCGACGTGGAGGCGATTACCCGGGAGATGTGGGACCTGTGGAAGCAGAAATAGTTTTCGCTCCGCCGTTGGCCCGGGGAATTTTGCTCAAACGGTACAAGCGGTTTTTGGCGGACGTCCGCTTGGATTCGGGCCGAACGGTGACGGCGCATTGCCCGAATACCGGAAGCATGAAAAACTGTTGCGAAGCCGGTCGGCCGGTGGCGCTCAGTTACCACCCGGACCCCGGCCGTAAACACCGGTACACCTGGGAAATGATCCAAATGGACGCCGGGTGGGTGGGGGTCAATACCGTGATCCCCAACGGGCTTGCCGGGCTGGCCGCCAAATATGGGTTGATCCCGGAGTTCATCAGTTACACGAACGTTCAACGCGAGGTTCGCACCGGGGTGAACAGTCGCATTGACCTTTTATTGGAAGGGCCGCCCGGCCGGTTGTGGGTTGAAATCAAAAACGTGAGCATGATTGAAGGCGATACGCTGTGTTTCCCTGACGCCGTCAGCGAGCGAGGCAAGAAACATTTGGAAGAACTGACCCGCGTCGTTGCCAAAGGCGACAGGGCCGCAATGCTGTTTGTTGTTCAACGCCCGGACGGAAAGGTGTTTCGCCCGGCGGATCACATGGACCCTGCCTATGGCCAGGCCCTGCGCCAAGCCGAGGCGAGAGGCGTGGAGGTGTTGGTGTATCGGGCGGTGGTCTCTCCCGGATCGAGTTCGCTGGGGAGAACCCGTCCCAAAGATTTATCAGACACACTCATGAGAGGATAACTTATGTTTGAAAAGATGAAGCAGTTAATGGATATGCGTAAAATGGCTCAAGAAGCGGAACGCCGGTTGGGAGAAGTGCGAATTGAAAAGGCGGCCCTGGGGGGAAAACTGAAGATCGTTGTGGACGGAAACCACCGGGTGGAAAGCCTGGGAATTGACGAGAGCCTGTTGAACCCTGGGCAAAAGACCACGCTGGAAAAAGCTCTTGCCGCCCTCCTCACCGAATCCGCGGAAGCGGTGAAACGCGAGGCCGCCGCCAAAGCCATGGAAATGATGAAGGGCATGAAAATTCCCGGCATGTAAAAGTGCCCGATCCCCGGGGCGTTTCGATTTGCCTGATTTGCGGCGGGTCCTTACACCCGGGACTGTTCTGATCCGTGATTCTATTCTGTGACTTCCTGATCGATGGGGCCCTCATCCATCTCGTGGTTGACGGGGCAGAGTTCTGTGGGGGAGGCGCCTTCGCGGAAAGCTTCAAGGACCACGTTGGGGCAGGTGGGCAGAGCCAGGTATCCGGTGTCGCGATCGATCTTGGTGAACTGAATGCCGGGGGGCACTGGGAAATCGCGGTTCGGGACATATTTCGTCGCTTCGGCCATATACTCGGTCCAAAGAGGAACGGTGGTGCCGGAGCTTGTTAATTTCTTTCCCAAGGATGTGAAATCGTCGTAGCCCATCCACACCCCGGTCACTAAGTCTGGCACATACCCGATATACCAAATGTCCCTCATGTCCTGGGTGGTTCCCGTTTTTCCCGCCGTGGGCCGGCCTAAATTTCGAGCGTAGGAACCGGTGCCTTCCTGCACCACGGCTTGCATGAGCCGCGAAATGAGATAAGAACTTTGAGGGGTAAACCCGGGCGTTCCTTGGATCACATTCTCTTCCAGCACCTTTCCGCTCCGATCCACCACGCGTGTCACCGCATACGGTTTCATGTGAACGCCGTTGTTGGCGAAGGTCCCGAGGGCGCTGGTCATTTCAAGGGGCGTGACGACAGAGGACCCCAATCCCAAAGACAGCACGGCGTCGAGCGGGCTTGAGATCCCTGCGCGCCGGGCCGTGTCGGCCACGGCTTGGGGGCCCACTCGGTCGATCAAACGAACGGAAACCAAATTCCGCGAAAGCGCGAGCCCGCGCCGGAGAGAGATCGGGCCTAAAAATTTGTTGTCCCAATTCTGCGGGGCCCAAATGGGGTCGGGCGCGTCGGGCGCACGGGGGATCTTGTAATAATCTGTGACCATTTGCATCAGCGTGGCGTAATCGGTGGCTTCGGCCACGAGCCGTGGGTTGTGTTCCATGTCGGTGTAGGCAATGGGGAGATCGTCAACGATGGTGGCCGCGGTCAACCCCGCGTCCAAGGCCGTAGACCACACAAACGTTTTAAAGGTTGAGCCCGGTTGGCGTTTGGCTTGAATCACCCGGTTGAACTGGCTTTCCTGAAAGTTTCTCCCCCACCATAGCTCGGATGCCCCCGGTGTGGGGGTCGAGGGACACCAACGCCCCTTGGATGGGAACGGGTTCCGGAAAGTCTTCCGGTTCTTCCACGTTGACCGGGTCCGCTTTCCATTTTTTCCAACGGTCGATAAAATTCTGTGTCACCTTTTTACTTTTAAGAAGGGCGATCAATCGTTGCTCGGCATAATTCTCGTCGAAGGCGGCCCAATGTTTCTGGGTCACTTCTTCCGCCGCACTCTGCATGCGTGCGTCGAGGGTTGTGTAAATAGAGAGGCCCCCCTTAAAAAGAGCTTCCGCCCCGTATTTCGGTTCTAATTGGATGCGGACGTGCTCCACAAAATAGGAGGCGTTCACTTTCTCCATGGGTTTCTTTCGAAAAAGCGGTGCGGTGCCCATGGCCCTGAGTTGTTCGTTTTCGGTGATATACCCTTCTTCCTTCATGCGTCTTAACACCGTATTCCTCCGTCGAATAGCACGCTCTGTCCGGCGAAAAGGGGAAAACCGTTCCGGCCCTTTGGGGAGGCCAGCCAACAGCGCGCATTCCGGCAGGGTCAATTCCTGAGCCGATTTTCCGAAAAAAGTGCGGGCGGCGCTTTCAAGCCCGTAAGCGCCATGGCCGAAATAGATTTGGTTGATGTACAGCTGAAGGATTTCGTCTTTGCTTAGGTTCCGCTCCATTTGAAGCGTGAGCAAAAGTTCTTTCACCTTACGCGAGACCGTGCGCTCTCGCGTCAAAAAGATATTTTTTGCCAACTGTTGGGTGATTGTGGAGGCTCCTTGGACAAGACGGCGGGCGCGTAAATTGGCCCCCATGGCGCGGAGGATCCCCAAGGGGTCGATCCCCATGTGGTTGTAGAAATTGTTGTCTTCTATGGCGAGGACCGCCTGTTGCATGGCCAAGGGGATTTGGGGGAGCGGGAGCACGCTCCGTTTCTCGATAAACAGTTCCGTGACCAGTTCTCCGCGAACGTCGTACAATTTCGTCACAAGGGAAGGGGTATAATTGTCCAAACTCTGAACCGTCGGCAGGTCCGCCAGAAAAAATTTCAAGAAGAGGCCAAGGCTCAGGATTCCCAAGCTGAACGCCACGAGGAGTCCTGCCAGAAGTCGTCGAGAATGAGTGAACGAATGGATCATAGGCCCTCATCCTACGTTTTTGGAAGGTTCCCTTCAATCCTTTTCCGACGACAAGGCTCCGGCTCTGGCCCTTGCGGACCCCGCGAGGGGATGCTAGAATCCATAAAATCGATAATGGAATTTTTCCCCGGTAGCTCAATGGTGGAGCATTCGACTGTTAATCGAAGGGTTGCTGGTTCGAGTCCAGCCCGGGGAGTATTTTTTGAATACAGAGGCCCTTCAGCTGAAAAGTTGAAGGGCCTTTTGTTTGGATTTTGAAATTCGTGGGCTTATAATGGGTAACCTTCTTTTTGTGTTGATCCGTTTCACCGTGGCCACCCAAAATCCATCAACGCAAAGGAGCTCGGAAATATGACGGTCCCTTCAGCTGTGGAGAATAATCAATCCGGATTTATTTTGAACAGAGTATTGATGTTGGGGATTATTGTCCTCTTGGGATGGGCTTTGTACAAAGGCTATCTTAAATACCGAGGCCCCTCCGCCACGCAGGTGATTCAGAAAATTTCAAAATAATGGGGGAAAAAGAATTGTGTTTTTTCCCACGGCCTCTCTGGTGCGGGTCAAGCTTAAGTCCGGCCTGCCGATAAATCAATGAACTCCCTTTCCCTTCTTGTTGTGGGCGGTGGTGCCGCTGGCTTTTTTGCCGCCATCGTGGCGGCGGAGGCAGGGGCTTCGGTCACCCTTTTGGAACGAGGGCGCGAGGTTTTGGCCAAAGTCCAGATTTCGGGTGCGGGCGGTGCAATGTGACCAACGCCTGTTTTGAGCCGAAGCAACTCATCCAAAACTACCCCCGCGGGGGACGCGAACTTTTAGGACCCTTCCACCACTTCCAACCACGTGACACGATGGCCTGGTTTCGGGCCCGTGGGGCGGACCTCAAAATTGAACCCGACGGGCGCGTTTTTCCTTCCTCCGATCATTCCCAAACCATCGTCGATGGACTGACAAACGCCGCGCGTAAAGCGGGAGTTCGGTTGCACACCGGCGTCGCGCCGTTGGTCATCGATAGAGACGTCGATGGTTTTCGGGTAAAATTCGGAGAAGCCGTGGGGCGGGGGGACCGGCTGCTTTTGGCCACCGGGAACGGTTTACAGGGGTACGCCTGGGCTCGGCAGTTCGGGCATTCCATTGTTCCGCCGGTTCCGTCGCTCTTTTCTTTTTCTGTCAACGATTCTCGGCTGAAGGGGTTGGCGGGGGTGGCGGTGGAAAATGCGGGCCTGTCCATCGAGGGCAGTGCGCTTCGCCAATCGGGGCCGCTCTTAATCACCCATTGGGGGCTGAGCGGGCCGGCGGTTCTTAAATTGTCCGCCTGGGGCGCGCGCGTGTTGAACGAGCGCGGTTACAAAGCCACGCTCCGGGTCAATTGGGTGGGTTCCGGAAGCGCGGAAATTATAAATCTAATCAAAGGGATGAGAGACACCTCTCCCCGGAAATCCGTCACGGCGCGGTGGCCATGCGCTTTGCCTCAGCGGCTGTGGGAAAGACTGGTGGGGGCGGCCGACGTGGTGGAAACCCGGCGTTGGGCCGATCTCACAACAAGGGAGTCGGAGCGATTGGCGGATGAGCTCGCCCAGGGACGTTTTGAGATTTCCGGCAAGGGCGCTTTCAAGGAAGAATTCGTGACCGCGGGCGGAGTTGCACTAAATGAAGTAAACTTTTCCACTATGGAAAGCCGATTGCTCCCGGGACTTCACTTTGCGGGCGAAATTTTGGACATCGATGGCGTGACCGGAGGATTTAATTTTCAATCGGCCTGGACCACCGGCTGGCTGGCCGGTCGGGCCATGGCGAAGGCACGATAAGTGGAACACGAGCCGCTTTCTTTTTCCATCCGGTTTCACGGCGGGGCCGATGAGGTCACGGGATCCCGGCATTTGGTTGAGTATGGTCCCTCCAAAATACTACTGGATTGCGGTCTCTACCAGGGGCACCGACATGAGGCTCTGACAAAAACCCGATCTTTCCCCGCTGAGCCTAAATCCATCGCTTCTGTTCTCCTTTCCCACGCCCACATCGACCATTCGGGGGGACTGCCTTTGCTGGTGAAGGAAGGATACAACGGGGTCATTCACTGCACCGGGCCCACCGCTGATTTGCTCCGGATTATGTTGATGGATTCGGCCATTCTTCAAGAGGAAGACGCGAAATTCTTTAATAAAATCCACGCCGCCGAGGGATTGCATATAGAGCCGCTCTACGACCAAGGGGATGTGGAGAAAACACTTCAGGCGTTGAAGGTCCATTCCTACGATGAGTCCTTTCCTGTGGTGGAGGGCGTCGAAGGGTCCTTTTACAATGCGGGGCACGTTTTGGGGTCGGCCATGGTTCATTTGGGAATCAAAACCTTGAAGCGGAAACGTCATATTTTGTTCACGGGCGATCTGGGGCGGCGGGAGAGCATCCTCATGGACCCGCCCAAAATTCCGGCTCACGTGGATTACTTATTGATCGAAAGCACTTACGGCGGGCGCACACATCCGCCTGTGCATGAGGCGGAAGCGTTTTTGGCCAACGTCATCAACCGATCCGAAAAAGAGGCCGGCCCGATCCTGATTCCCAGTTTTGCCCTCGAACGTACCCAAGAACTTGTTGTCATTCTCGAAAAACTTCTTCGTCAAAAACGGATTCAGCCGATCCACATCTATGTGGACAGTCCCATGGCCGCCAATATTACGGAGATATTTCAAAAACACATGGGCCATATCAGTCTTTCCAAGGAATTTCGGGATTTTGCCGTGAAAGACGGAGACCCTTTTGGTCTCGGCACGATTCGTTATGTGCGCGCGGTGGAAGACTCCAAACGGCTGATGAACACGCCCGGCCGAAAAATAATTATGGCGGGCTCCGGCATGTGCGAAGGGGGTCGGATCCTTCACCATCTTCGGAACTTGGTCGGTTTAACGACGACGACGCTTCTAATCGTAGGGCACCAGGCCACAGGAACGTTGGGCCGACGGTTGGTCGAGGGATGGAGGAAAGTGAAGATTTTTGGGTTGATGCACGATGTCGCCGCCGAGGTGCACGTTCTTACCCACCTCTCGTCCCATGCGGACCAGGAAGATTTATCTTGGTTCATCCGCAGTCTTTCCCCTCGCCCCGCTCAAACGTTTCTGGTTCACGGAGACCAAACCCAACGGGAAGCTCTGAAAGAAAGGCTGAAGGGCGAGGGCATCCACCGCGTCGTCACCCCGCACTTCGGCGAGGTTTTCGAACTCGATTAACCGGGATTCCCCGGTTGGCACAGGGCTAGCGCCGACAGTGTCCGGAACAGAATTTTCCAACCCTCCCGGACGGAAATGCTCCGTCATCTGAAATTTTCAGGTTAACGGGGGGCGGGTGCATGGCCACGGTCTCGAAATATACGTACTGCGCCCCCCCCGGCTTGACCCGGGGCCCCGGGTTGGCTAGAATCCTGTTTTCCATTACATTCCACTGATTCAGGAGGTTCTTTCCCCATGCATGCTTTGACATTGTTTGAACAGATCGCTATATGGTGCGTTCTGGGTGTTGCCGTTCTTGGTTTGTGGTACGCGGTCTTTCTCCGGAGACAGATCATGCGGGAAGACGCGGGAACTCCTAAAATGAAAGAGGTATGGACCGCCATTAAAGACGGAGCGGATGCGTACCTGAGCCGTCAACTTCGGTCCATTCTTCCCTTGATCGGGGTTTTGACGTTCGCTCTCTTCTTTTCTGTCTACATCGTTCCTCCTTCTCCGGAAGCGCTGGAACGTTTTTCCGATAAAACCCCGGATCAGGTTCGCATGATCATTGGGTTGGCTCGGGCGGCCGCGTTCATTATGGGGGCTTTCTTCAGTTTGTTGGTGGGCCGGATTGGCATGCGGATGGCGGTTCAAGCCAACGTGCGCGTGGCCTCGGCGGCCCGTCGCTCTTTTGGCGACGCTCTGCGGATCGCCTATCGGGCGGGAACCGTGACGGGGATGTTGACCGACGGTTTGGGCCTCCTCGGTGGAACGGCGATCTTCATTATTTTGGGCGTGGCCGCTCCTGACGCGCTTTTGGGGTTCGGTTTCGGTGGAACCCTTTTGGCTCTCTTCATGCGAGTGGGCGGCGGTATTTTTACGAAAGCCGCGGATGTCGGTGCGGACCTTGTTGGGAAAGTCGAGGCGGGCATTCCCGAGGACGACCCGCGCAACCCCGCGGTCATTGCTGACTTGGTGGGCGACAACGTCGGCGATTGCGCCGGCATGGCCGCCGATATTTTCGAGTCCTACGAAGTGACCATCGTGGCCGGCTTGATTTTGGGTTTGGCTCTCATGCACATTACGGGGCGGATGGAATGGATTGTATTCCCCTTGATCGTTCGAGGGATTGGGGTGGTGTCTTCCATCATCGGGACGTATGTGGTGAAGAGCGGGCCTGGAAATTCCGGGAACGCCATGAAAGCCATTTTTAAGGGTTTCCTTTCGTCGGCGGCCATCAGCGCCGGGCTCTTCTTCATCGCGGGCTATTTCTACTTGAACACCGCCGCAATGGACGCATGGGGCGGATGGTGGCGGACGCCCATGGCCGTGGCCGCGGGCGTTCTCCTGGCGATCCTTATTGACCGGTTGACGGAACACTTCACGGGAACGGAAGGGTCTCCCGTCAAAGAAATCAAAAAGTCAGCGGACACGGGGCCTGCCACCTTGATTCTCCAGGGGATCTCGGCGGGTTTTGAAAGTTCGGTGTGGTCGGTGGTGGTGATCGCGGTCACGATCGTTTCGTCCATCGGAATTTTCGGCACCATTCCCGATTTGGACCCGGTCCATCGGGTGACGTTCATCCTTTACGGTGTGGCCATGACGGGCATTGGGATGTTGACCCTGACGGGCAATAACGTTGCGATGGATTCGTTCGGTCCCATCGCGGACAACGCCAACGGGATTGGCGAGATGTCCTGGTCCGGAATGACCGACCCGGAAACCAAATCCGCCCAACGCATCATGGCCGACTTGGACGGCGTGGGCAACACCACAAAAGCCATTACCAAAGGCGTGGCCATTGGGTCCGCTGTTATCGCGGCGGTGGCTCTGTTTGGTTCGTTCCTGGTGGACGTGGCGCGCTCTCAAGCGGCGATGGGCGTTGATCCGTCTAAGCTCATTACCGCGCTGGGGATCCGGGTGGATGTCCCGATCGTTTTCGTGGGCATGTTGATCGGCGGCGCGTTGCCCTGGCTTTTTTCTTCTTTCGCGATTCAAGCGGTAAGCCGCGCGGCGGCTTTGATTGTTCAGGAATGCCGCCGGCAGTTCCGTTTGGGCGTTTTGGAAGGGAAAGTCGCTCCCGACTACCGCCAAGCGGTTTCGATCTCGACCACGGCGGCACAAAAAGAGTTGGTCAGTTTGGCCCTCTTGGGTGTTCTCACTCCCATCTTGGTGGGTTTGGTCTTTCAAGTTGAAGCGTTGGGCGGGTTCCTCGCAGGGCTCATCCTGTCCGGTCAACTTCTGGCGGTCTTTATGAACAACGCCGGGGGGGCCTGGGACAATGCCAAAAAGCTCCTTGAGGAAGAACCGCGCAATGTGGCTGGGAACACGGGCAAGGGGTCCGAACGGCACAAGGCCACGGTTGTGGGAGACACGGTGGGCGACCCGCTTAAAGACACTTCCGGGCCTGCCCTGAACCCCATGATTAAAGTGGTGAACCTGGTGTCTGTGATCATCGCGCCCATCGTGGTGAAATACCAAGATCTGGGCGCAAAGGGTTGGACGGTTGCGGTTCTTCTGCTCGCCGCCCTCATCTGGGCGGTTCGTCGGTCCAAGACGCCGGTGCAGGATATCGCAAAGACAGCCTAACCGGGAATACTTTCGCAGGGGGGGCGGGTTGCCGATTGAATTGGTGGCCTGCCCCCTTTTTTTTTCGGGGAATCCTGGTTAGAAGAAAAAACTGAGGGTGAGGTAGGCTTGGTCGTTCGGGTCAAAAAAACCGATTTGGGTGGAGGGCGAACCGCCGTAAACTTCCAAACCGCATTCTATCCCCACGTTGGGGATATAGTTAATGTTGACTTTAGGATTCTGGTAAAAACTCTTGTCTGTGATGTTCGTAAAACCCAGATATCCAAGTTTAATGTTTCCGCTCAACAGTTCCAGTGAAAACTGACTGCTCAGGGTGGATGTTTTCTGTCGTGTGGGGGCCAGGTCGATGGAATAGTCCTTGATTTGGCTTTGGCTGAACGACACGTTGATGTAAGACCCTCCCGACCCATTGTAGTCCACCCCGACCACCCCTGTCACCACGGGTTTGCGAATTTCTTGCAGGGAGGACGTCACAAAGCTTTGGCTCGAGACGTAACTCACGTCCCCGCGCAGGCCAAGGCTTCCGATCGCGGTCTCAAATTCCAGGCCGTACAGCTCTTCTCTTAAATAATGGAATTTTAAGGGTTGATGTGAAATATTAGAGAATACAACCAAATCTTCCAGGGACGATTCGTGCCCAGGGGGAGCGGCGGGGGGGGGGAATGGGAAGGACATTAAAGAGGGTGTGTTGCTCTGATGGTTCAAATAAACCAAGGCCAGGTCGAGTCGGCCGATCGTACCGGAGAGTCGTCCTCCCCATGCCCCATTTTTGGGGGTTTGGGCGGGAACTTCTTCAATAATATTTAACGGGCCGTATTTTTTTTCAAGGTGGCCAAAATAGGCCCAATCGTCGCCGGAGTAATGAAAAATGGAGGTCTGAGAAAAGGGGACGTAAATCCCTTGAAGAGAAATGTAGTCTGAGAGAAACTCCACGTTCGCCATGGGGACCGGGATTTTTCGATCGGCCCGCGGTCGATTGAGCCCCAGGGACAAATCTTCTGGGTTCACAACGTCGAGGGGGCTGATTTCGTCCGCTTTGCCCCAGCGGACGATTTGGTTGCCAAAGCGTAGGTTGACGTGTTCATAGGTGAGGTTCATGTAAATATTGTAGGGGCGGATCTTTTGATCCACCATCCATTCGCCGGCCACCACCTGAACAATGGGATTGGGGAGGTATTTGAGCTGGGCGTTGATGTCGGTGGTGGTGCGGGAAGTGTCTTCGTAGGGATTGTCTTTCTTGGTGTCCCAGTTAAATCGGTTGGTCATCTTGGCCGTTAACTTGACCGGGAGGGGTTTGGGGGCAGGTTTCGCCGCCCACCCCGACCCGGCGGCAAAGACCATCAGGACAAGAAGAACCCCGGCTGAGTGGCGGGAAGGAGAGGGGGGCACTGCGTTACCGCGTTTGTTTCAGATAGGCCCGGGTGAACATGCGGTCCGGTAGGCCTTTGTTATATTTGATTTCGACGGTGCGCAAGACCGTTACGGTGTTTCTTTCGAAGTTTTTCATTTCCACTTCTTTGGCGGTCCAGATTCCCGATATTTTTTCCAATCGTCGAGCCGTCAGGATTTTAGTGGGTTGCCGGAGAATACGGGTGTAATACTCCACCCGAAGGGGAAGATAAATGCCCTTGGGAATCCAAGCCACCCAGCGTTTGTATTGGGAGGATTTGGGATCGAGGGGAACGCTTTCGATCACCCAGCAATCGTAGGTGCCGACCTTTTCTTCGCGGAGAAGCGTGTGGGTGTCCTTGTCCACATTGCGTTCCTGCATGTCTTCGTAGGTGAAATCCGTGTTCACGAAATCTCCGTCTTTCTGGGAGGAGGCAATTCTTCGGTCTCGCCCCAGTTCGGGGAGATATAAAAACTGTTCGTCGTCTTTGCCCTTCACTTGCCAAGAAAGGAAAGTGGTCCCATCGATGGAGGCCGGCGAGGTAAAGCGGATGTAACTTTTTGAGAGAGAGCCGAAATCTTTGACGGCAGAGATCATGGATCGGGCTTGGGTGATCCCGGAGCGGTCGGTGATAAGCATATCCACTTTTGCGTAGGAATCATTGCCATCTTCCCGATCGTTGACCCGCTGAACGATGGCCCGCGCGTCCAGCTTTTCGGCGGCGGGGGCGGACACAAAGGGAGCCAAAAGAAACGTTGCGGCCAAAACGAGCTTTTTCATGAGTCACTCCTTTATTCCTGACGCATTAACTTACCCCCGCGGGACGTGATTGTCAAGGGCCAAAAATCTTCGGAATTCCCCGGTTAGACGATCAGGTGGAGAACAGGTATAATCCGTCTTCCCCATGACGCCTGAATTTGTTCATCTGCACAATCATACCGAGTACAGTTTGTTGGACGGGGCGACCCGACTAACCGACGAGAAAGGCAACCCCTCCGAGTTCATGAAGTCCATGGCGGCGGCTAAGTTCCCGGCGTTGGCGATTACCGATCACGGGAACCTCTACGGCGCCATCGAGTTTTACTCCTCCTGCACCGACGTGGGGATCAAACCCATCATCGGCATGGAATCTTACATTGCCCCGGAATCCCGGTTGGACCGTCACGGCAGTCCCTCTGAGGCGTCCCATCACCTCACCCTGCTGGCCATGAACGAAGTCGGATACCGGAATTTAATGAAGCTGTCTTCCCGAGCGTTTTTGGAGGGGTATTACTACAAGCCGCGGATCGATAAAGAAATCTTGGCTCAACACTCGGAAGGGTTGGTGGGGCTCTCCGGGTGCTTGAAGGGGGAAGTCCCAGGGGCGCTCCTGGCGGACCGCCCTGAAAAAGCGGAGAAAGCCCTCGACGCCTACCGGCAGATTTTCGGTAAAGACAACTTTTTTATTGAGCTGATGGACCACGGGCTTGCCGACCAAAAAAAAGTTTTTCCCAAACTGGTGGCACTGGCGAAAAAATTCGAAACGCCGCTCGTGGCCACCAACGACTGCCACTATTTCCGGAAAGAAGACAACCTCGCCCACGACGTTTTGCTCTGCATTGGGACCGGCAAAACCATGGACGATCCCAAACGGCTGAGATACGCGTCGCCGGAATTTTATTACAAGTCGTCCGCCGAGATGCTCCAAGTTTTTGGCGAGGTTCCCCACGCCCTCAAAAATACGTTGGCGATCGCCGAACGGGCCCACCTGGAACTTAAATTCAACCAAATCCTTCTTCCCCGTTACGATGTCCCCGTTGGCGATTCCCCGGAAACGTATTTGGAGAAACTCTGTCTGGAAGGTCTTAAAAAGCGAATGGGGCACATTCGTCCCGAGTATAAAACCCGCTTGGATTACGAACTGGGGATTATCCAGAAGATGGGGTTTGCCACGTATTTCTTGATCGTTTGGGATTTTATCCGATACGCCCGAACGCAAGGGATTCCCGTGGGGCCCGGCCGCGGGTCGGGCGCGGGCGCGCTGACCGCTTTTGCCTTGTCCATCACAAACATTGATCCCATCCAAAACGGCCTCCTTTTTGAGCGGTTTTTGAACCCGGAACGGCGCTCCATGCCCGACTTGGACATTGATTTTTCAGATGACGGTCGGGAGAAAGTCATCGCCTATGTCCGAAACAAATACGGGGAAGCCTGCGTGGCTCAGATCATCACGTTCGGATCCATGCTCGCCCGTATGGTGGTGCGGGATGTGGGGCGGGCCATGGGGATTCCCCTGACGGAGGTCGACCGGGTGTGCCGATTGATCCCGCGGGAGTTGGGCACGACGCTTCACAGCGCCCTGGGCGCGGTGACGGAACTTCAACAGCTTTACAAATCCGACCCTCAGGTCAAAAAACTGCTGGACATGGCGCAGAAATTAGAAGGGATCAAACGCCATTCGGGTGTCCATGCGGCGGGGACCATCATTGCCGCCGGGGAGTTGACCCAGCATGTCCCCTTGGCCAAAGGGTCCCGGGACGTGGTCACGACTCAATATAACGATGAGGCCCTCCTTAAACTGGGCCTTTTAAAGGTGGACTTTCTTGGTTTGCGCACTCTGTCAGTGATTCGAGATGCCGTTCTGCTTGTTCGGCAACGGCATGACCCCGCGTTCGACATCGATAAAATTCCCGTGGACGACCCGGCGGCGTTTAAACTACTGGCCCAAGCGAAAACAGGGGGCGTGTTCCAATTGGAATCGGGCGGCATGCGGGATTTGTTGCGAAAATTGAAACCGACCACTCTCTCGGATGTCACCGCTCTCATCTCCTTGTATCGCCCCGGTCCCATGGGGTCCGGCATGTTGGACGAATTCGTTTCCCGCAAACACGCTCGGTCCAAAGTGAGGTTCGACCACCCCTCGTTGGAACCGTTATTGGCCGACACCTACGGCATTATCGTTTATCAAGAACAAGTCATGCAGATCGCCCAGGTGTTGGCCGGGTACACGCCGGGGCAAGCCGATGTGCTTCGCAAAGCCATGGGCAAAAAAATACCGGAAATTCTCCAACAACAAAAAGAAACCTTCATGAAGGGGTGCGCCGAAAAAAAAGTGGACAAGAAAATTGCCGAGAAGGTGTTTGACTTGGTGGTTCAGTTCGGCGGATACGGGTTTAACAAAAGCCACGCTTCCGCCTACGGCCTGGTCAGCTATCAAACCGCTTTTCTGAAGGCCAATTTCCCGGTGGAATTTATGTCGGCGGTTTTGACGTCGGAAATTGGCCATTCGGCTTTGGGATCAAAAGAAGTGGAATCCAAACTGGTCACCTACATGGGGGAATCCCAGGACATGGGAATTGATATTTTACCCCCCGACGTGCAAAAATCCGGGGACGTTTTTACGGTGGAAAGCCCTCCGGCTGAAAAGAAAAACCCCGCGATCCGGTTTGGGCTGGTGGCGGTCAAAAATGTGGGGGAAAGCGCGGTGGTTTCTGTTTTGGAAGCGCGCCGGCGGGGCCCTTTCCTTTCCCTGGCCGATTTTTGTGCCCGGGTAGACACGCGTTTGGCCAATAAAAAAGTTTTGGAATCCCTGATTAAAGCCGGAGCGTTCGACGGATTCCGTTTGGTTCTGGGCGAAGAGGCTGAAGCGGTTCGAATGGCAGAACTGTGCCGGTGGCGCTCCCAGCTGTTGTCGGATGTCGAAGGGGCGCTCAGCCGTTCTTCCAGCCTCCGCGAAGCGGCGTCGGTGGGGCAGGGGGCTCTTTTCGATATGGGGACTGTGGCGAAAGCGAAACCGATCAGCGCTCAAAATGGCATGGCGAACGGTGAGGCGCACTGCACGGAACATGAACTGTTGGCGAACGAAAAAGAAGTGTTGGGTTTTTATCTCTCGGGCCATCCCCTGGCGCGGTATCGGAAGGAACTTTCGAGTTACACCACCCACACGTTGGGGACGTTGCCGGAATCGGGCGTCGTCCGCGTGGCGGGGATGATCGTTAACACCAAAAAGACCGTGACCAAAACCGGTCATGCCATGAGCCGGTTCAAACTGGAAGATTTAGACGGGGAGTTGGAGTGTGTGGTGTTTCCCAAAACGTTCACGCCGGAGATCGCGAAAGTGTTGGTGGCCCACGAAATGGTGGTGGTCAAGGGTCGGATCGAACTCCGCACCGATGACAAGAACTTGCTCGTCGAGGAAGTGGTGCCGCTCAAAGAAGCCCGGCAACGGTTTATCAAACGGCTCGTGCTGACTCTTTCCACGGCGGGTCTCGAAGAGGAAATGGTGGGAAAAATCCACCGAATTTGCGCGAGCCACCCAGGCCCTTGCCGGGTGTGTTTTGAGCTCGACACCCCGACTCACGGGCTGTATCGTTTGGTGTCGGACTGCACCGTGGCCCCCACGGACAGTGTGCTGAACGAACTTCAAACCCTCGTGGGTCGCGACCGGGTGGAACTTCAAGCATGACCTTGCCCGCCGTCTCTTTTTTCGCCGGGCCGACGAATAAACTTTTTGTATAATTTCTCTCGGCGGCCTTCGGGCGCGCTCTTATTTTATCGATCAGGAGGAGACGTGTGAAGAAATATCGCGTGGCGGTGGTGGGCGCTGGGGCCGTGGGCGTCGAGATGATTCGCGTGCTGAAAAACCGAAAATTTCCTTTGGAAGAATTGCGTGTTCTCGCTCGGACCGAAAGGCCGCTGATCGTGGATGGGATCACCTACCAGGTGCGGGCCACCACGCCGGAGGCGTTCACCAATATCGACGTGGCTCTCTTTGCCGGGACCGAAGGCGAAAAAGGTGCGGCAGTGACGTTTGGCAAAGAAGCCATTGCCCGGGGCGCTGTGGTCATCGATAACGGTGCTGATTTCCGTATGGATCGGGATGTCCCCCTCGTGGTTCCCGAAGTCAACGGGAACGCCCTCAAGAGGCACAAAGGCATCATCGCCAATCCGAACTGCACGACGGCGGTCCTTTTGATGGGACTGGCGCCGTTGCATCGTAAGTTTGGGGTCAAACGCGTGGTCGTCTCAACGTATCAAGCCGTCTCTGGCGCAGGCGGCAAGGCCATCGAGGCCCTGCGGGACCAAGCGCGGAAAGTTCTTGCGGGGGAACCCCTCACGGATCTGGGCGGGTTTCCGAATCAAATCGCTTTTAACGTGCTGGCCAACAATTGGAAAATTGAGGAGAAGGGCTATTCCAACGAAGAGTGGAAAGTGGTTCAGGAAACCCACAAAATGTTGGACCCAAAAATAAAAGTGTCCGTCACCACGGTTCGTGTGCCCACGGCCGTGGGGCACGGGGAATCTGTCTGGATTGAGACGAAAAAACCGATCACCGCGAAGGCCGCCCGGGCGGTGTTGGCAAAAGCCCCCGGCGTCCGGGTGGTGGACGAGGCTTCTCCTTTGGACGGCGTGTCTTGTCCCATGCCGATTTTGGCGGCGGGGCGGGAAGAGACGTTGGTCGGGCGAATCCGCGGGGACCTTTTCAACGATCACGCGCTTGCTTTTTGGGTGGTGGGGGACAACCTTTGGAAAGGGGCGGCCTTAAACGCCGTCCAAATCGCGGAGACGCTCATCGCCAGAGGGTGGTTAAAACCGAATCAATGAGAATTCTTATTCTCGGGGCCCAGGGTCAGTTGGGCGCCGAGCTTGTTGGGACGAACCCCGGGCACACGCTTCTTCTTCATACCCGTCTCGACGCGGAGATGACCGACGCGGGGGCGCTCGGGCGTTTCGTTCGTGCGGCCCATCCGGAGATGGTGTTGAACACCGCCGCTTTTAATCTCACGGAACTTTGTGAGGAGGAACCGAACATCGCGTTTGCGGTGAACACCTTAGCCCCACGCGCTCTGGCGGGGATCTGTTCGGGGTTGGGAGCGAGACTTTTACATTTCTCGACAGATTTTGTGTTCGATGGGAAGAAAGGGGCCCCTTACGGGGAGTCGGACGCTCCGAACCCCATCAACGTGTATGCGCTCTCTAAATATGGGGGAGAACGGTTTGTTTTGTCCGCCTCTGACCAAAACATTGTGTGTCGAACGGCGGGTCTTTACGGCAGGGCGGGGTCGCGCGCCAAGGGAGGGAATTTCATTCATTCGCCATTCTCTCCCGCGCCCAGAAGGGCGAACCTCTTCGTGTGGTCAACGATATTTTTCAGTCGCCCACTTCCGCGCGCGACCTTGCTGAAAAAGTGTGGGAACTCGTGGCGCTCAACACCGGAGGCGGGGTTTTCCACCTCGCCAACAGTGGGGGATGTTCCTGGTTTCAATTGGCCCAGGCCATTTTGGAAATCAGTGGCTTTTCGGTGCCCCTCACCCCCCTCTCTTCGTCCCAATGGCCTGGAAAAATGCGCCGTTCCCCCGATACGCCTCGTTTCAGAACGTCTCTCTTCCTTGGGCCTAACCCCATTACGTCCTTGGCGCGAAGCCCTCACGGCCTATCTCAAAGAACAGGGGGCTTCCCTTTAACCCGGATTTTGCAATAGGACACGGCATTCGACGAAGAATCCGGGACTTTTTCTTCCTCAAAACGCTCAACCGTAGACACCGCTACGCTTTCGCGTTTTTCGTCGAAAAAGCCGCCGGCTTCTTCATCTCGGTGCTCGCGCCTATTGCAAAGTCCGGGTTTAATAAGGTGAGATACCGGTTCCTTTCTCGGTGTCCGTTTATCGCTCCGAGGAACCGTCCGCTGTTTGTGTCTCTACTCGAAGTGGGACTCCGTGGCGCAGAAAGGCATTGAATGGAAGAATATGGAAAAATATCCTTTGACTTCCGTCGCCGGTTTTTTTATAAGTGTGGGGTAACTTCGGACAAAGAGGTTCGGAAAATGGAACAGAACGGACCACGGTTTGCAAAAGAGGTCATGGACATCCGGGAGGTGGCCGGATACCTGGGCATGGGGAAATCGAAAATTTATGGGCTCATCCGCCAACGTAAAATCCCGGCCTCGCGGATTGGCCGCCAGTACCGATTTTCCAAAGAGGTGATCGACTCGTGGTTGCGCGAGAGTTTGATCACCCAACCCGCGGAGCCGCAGGGACGCTTGTTTGAAGGAAAAGTTTGACTTTTTCTTCGACGGAAAAGGGGGCCGACCGTCGATCGACGGGGATTGGATTTTTGATCGACGGTAAATCCTCTTGCTTTTTTTTTCTCAAATGCTACAGTGTGTTCCTGTGTAGGACCACACTTAATTCAGGGAGGTGACACACATGGCACAAAAAATCGCAAAAGCAGGGATCAAAAGAGAAGACGGTTTTCTCTATTTCATCGATAAGCAGGGCGACGTGTCCCGGGCGAAGATGGCTCGTGGCGGAAAAAAAGGCGGCAAAATCCAGAAAGTGACAAAGGTCGGCGTTAAGAAAGAGAAAGGCTACCTGTACTTCTTGGATAAGCAAGGGGACGTTTCCCGCGCGAAGATGGTTCGCCGCTAGACGGCAGGCCTTCCGCGCGCCTTGGGGCGCGTGAGATCGTGGACGCGGCTTGCGGGGTCATCTGATCCCTTTTCCGGCGTCTTTCAAGAACCCCGCTCTCCTCTTTTAGGGCAACCTAAGGAGGGGGGCGGGGTTCGACTTTTAGAGGGGGTTGGACAAAACAGAGAGCAAACAGGAAACCAGGGGTTTCGAAGGGTCCTTTAAGATCGTTTCTCGGTCCAAATGGAGTCCTGCTTCCTCAAACTTTTCCCGAAACCCAAGACGGTGGCGGTATTCTTTTTCCGACGTGAACCCATGGGCCAAAATCACACGGGCTTTCGGAGAGAGCCATGACTTCACGCGAGGAAAAAGCGCGAGGAATTCGTCGCGGCTGGCTGGTTTATCCAAATAGTAGAGGACATCGCCAAAGACGACGAGATCGAAGGTTCCCGCCCCCGTCCTTTGCGGCAAAAAAGAAAAGAATTCGGATTCGATAAAAAGAACGGTTGCGGGGCATCGGGCCCGGGCCCGTTGAATGGCTGTGGGAGAAATGTCGACAGCGACCAGGTGTCGACACTGTCCCGCCAACGCATGTGTTAGGGACCCCTCAGCACACCCCACCTCCAGTCCCCAATCGAATAGCTCTTTCCCCGGCTGGGCGGATTGCAAAAGCGCCTCGAGCCGGTGTCGTTCATAGGGAGAAGATTCATAATGGAAGGGATCCGGCCGCCGTGAAAAAACACGCTCCATTTTTTTTCGTGTTTTTCTCCGATACCAGGCCATCTTAAGGATCTTCTCCCCGGTCTTAAAAAGAGAAGACCCTTTTTTCTCAATGGTATGTGTATCAGTCATGGTGTTTAGGGATTGTAGCACACCTCTTCGTTTTCGGTAATACTCGGAAATATTTTCGTTTTCAGTTTCCCTTCGTGACGGAATATCCAAGAGCGATCAGGATCGGAGGCAGACGTTCCCGTTGGTCGCCTTGGAGTTCAATCTGGCCGTCTTTGACGGCCCCGCCGGTGCCGATCTTTTTTTTTAGGTCAGAGAGGAGGGTGGCTTTTCCCTCCGGGTGCATCTTGAGGTGAGTGATGAGAGTGACCGTTTTTCCTCCGCGGCCCGTTTTTTCGAAACGGATCACCAGCGGGGCGTGGGGGGAACCTGAGGGCATGTGCGGATTTTGCCAAAAAAGGGCCGGTTCGACAACGCCAAAGCGGCCCCGTATTTCCTAAAATAGCAGTCCTATGAGTTCCTTTTCTTTGGCTTTGGTGGCGGCTTTTTTTTGGGGGATGTCGGCCCTGCTTGAAAAATGGGGATTGCGCAACGCGGATCCCATGGCCGGCGTTGTGGCCCGGACGTTGGGCATCCTTTTGGGCGTCGTGATTTTTATGGTCCTCGCTCCCGAATTGCCCCGTCGGTTTATTCAAATGGATGGGCGGTCAAAACTGGCGTTGATGGGCGGGGGGATGATGGCCAGCATTGTCGCCCAGGTTTTTTTTTACCGCGCCTTGAAAGACGGCGATGTGGGGCGGGTATCCGCTGTGGGGGGCGCTTGGCCGGTGTTCGCCTTTGTCTTGAGCGTTCTGATCTTTCATGAGCCGCTCACGCGCGGGAAAGTGTTCGGTGTGGTTTTGGTGACGATGGGGGTTTTTCTTCTTAAATAGAATCGGCGAAGGGAGGGGACGATGGCGCAAGAATTCTCTTTCGATGTTGTCAGCAAAGTAGACGTGCAAGCGATGGACAACGCTGTTAATTCGGCGCTTCGAGAAATCACGACCCGGTTCGATTTCAAGGGGAGCGTGAGTCGCTTGGAACTGGACAAGAAAGCCAATACGCTGACGCTCTTTTCCGACAACGATGGAAAATTAAAGAGCGTGGTGGACATCCTTCAGAATCGGCTGGTGAAACAAAACATCCCTCTCAAGGGCTTGGACTATGGCCCCGTGTTGGCCGCCGAGGGCGGGACGGTTCGCCAGGTGGCGAAAATTGTTCAGGGAGTCGTTTCCGAGAAAGCCAAGGAGATGGTCCGCGCCATCAAAGACGCCAAACTGAAAGTGAACGCCTCGATTCAAGGGGACCAACTGCGCGTCACCGGCAGATCCAAGGACGAGCTCCAAGAAGTTATGGCGCTTCTGCGCGGGAAAGATTTTGGCGTGGCCCTCCAGTTTGTGAATTTTCGCTAGTGCCGAAACGGGGAGTTTGGATTGCGGCCCTGGGGGCACTCGCGTTGACCGGCGGGGTCATCGCCCATTTCCTCAACTCCTCATTTCTGAAGGACCGGCGGGGGTTTGTGCCGTCGATGGAAGACGCGGCCCCGGGACTTCGTCACGCCCGCCTTGATCCGGTGTGGGTGATGCGATCCACGGTTCCGTGGGACAGTCGCTCGGCCTTTTTGGGGAAACATCTCGACTCTCCCGTTCAATGGAAGGCGGGTCAACCCGGGGGGGCGCATGTCACCTTGGGCGATCCGCCGGGGTGGACCTGCCTCTCCGCCCTGGTGGCCGACGCGGGAAGCGTTTATGAATGGACGGGCGTTCTTCCGTCCAGTGCCTCGTTTGAGTTTCGCACCGGGGTTCTCTCGCGCGAGGCGGGGTTTCTTTTCACCGTGGTCCTTGTGGATCCTTCCGGACAGTCCCACCTCCTTTTCTCAGAAACGCAATATTCTTCTCCTCTGGTCTCCTCTCCCCGTGGGACCGTCCGCGGACGTGTGCTCTTTTGGACGGGGGAAGCTGGGCGTAACGAGAGCGGCAACACGTGGCGCCCCGCGCGGGTCGACCTCTCCGCTTGGTCGGGCCGTTCTGTCCGAATTCTTCTGCGGGTGGAGGCGCCACGGGACGCGTTGACCCAAAATCTTGGTTTGGCGTGTTGGGGGGCTCCTGAGATTTGGTTTCCGGCCGTCCCGCGACCGTCCGTGAAGCGGGGGGGGGCGCGCACGTCCATGGGAACCAACGTTGTCTTGGTCGTGTCGGAGACGACGCCGCCGGGGCCCGTTCTGGAGGGGGTCCCTTCTCCGTTGGGGGATTTCGTTCGAGGGGCCGTTTTTTTTCCCCGATTTTATACCTCGGACATACGATCTGGGCAAGCCCTGAAAGACCTCTTGATTGCCCCCCCGCTCCCCCTTCCAATCAAGACGCCACCCTCTTCCCCTTGGCCGCGCGTGTTAGCGGAGAACAAGTATCGCTCTCTGGCCGTGGGGGCTTTCTCTGAGGAAATGAGGGGGACCCTCGTCGAGGCCGGTTTTGATGAAATCCATCAACTCCCTCACGATGGGTACGACCCTCTTCTCACGGCCGATCGTGCCGCCGACTGGGCGCGGGATCGTGGACGCGGACCGTTGTTGGTCCTCGCCTTTTTTCGGGATCTTCCTCAGGGTCGATGGCCCCCCGCCCGCTATTGGTTGTTATCGCTTCGCCGATATCTATTGTCCCCTTCTCAGTGGGTTCATTGGCGTTGGGCGACCGCCTCGGCCTACCTGGAAGAGTTTATGGGGCAATTAACGGAACGCTTGAACGGCGGGCCCGATGCCCCGTTGGTGGTCGCGGTTTCTCTGCGGGGGGAAGCCGTGGATCCTCTCCCCGTGGTCTGGCCCGGCACAGGCCGTCGGGGAAAAATCCATCTTCATGAAAGGGGATGGGGAATGCGCGAAAGCGAGATCAAAATCCTGTTCGCTCTTCGGCAGGGGGACCGTTGGACGCCGACCCTTCGCCGAAGCCCTGGCCAGATCCTCGATGTGGGCCCCACCGTTCTTCAGGCGTTGAGCCTTCCCGTTTCTTCTGTCGGGGGCCGAGCGTGGGAAGAGGGGGGGGCGGCTCGCCTCGAGGATTCCACTGGGCGGTGGGTGGTTCATTCTCCGACAGCCAAAGCCTTGATCGTGGACGGGCGTTATAAATACATCCGTCAGGGTCCCCGCGAGACACGTTTGGTTCGAGGGTGGGGATTTCGTCCCACACCGGCGCGGATCGATTTTCCGGCCGAAGAAATTTTTGACCTGTGGGAGGATCCGGGGGAGCGACGAAACCTGACCCGGTTTCGCCGTCCGCTGTTGGCGCGAATGAGGACTGAGTTGAGCGAAGCTGATCCGGATCCCGTGACTGTTCGGCTTGGATTTTTGAATCCGACCGGAGGGCGCGTGGACGGAACGGTCACCTGTTCGGCCGGCACCCTCTCTGACGTGTGGGGAACAGTCCCGATCCTGAGGGGGGGGGCCTACGACTTTTCGTTTTCGACAACAGGGGCATCGGGAACGGTGACGTTTCAAACCTGGCCTCCCCATTCTTCTTACAGCCTGCGTTTCTCCGTTGATCGGCGCCCTCTGCCCTCCGGGCAATTCCGGGTTTCCCGGTGGGGCCTGCCGTTGTTTGAATCGGTGCGCAACGAATGGCACGACAAAACGGAATTCGGATGGATGGACGGTTGGGCGCCGCCGGTGGCCTCCACCAGTCCCGTGGCGTCGTTGGGGCGCGTCCCATGAAGATCCGCCGGGAACTGGGCGAGGAGGTTGATCTTCTTCGGCGCTGGGTTCTGGTGAGCGGCCGCGATGCCCTTGTGACGACACGGGATTCTTTTGTGTCCATCGAAGGGCGGGCGGGTATTACGGTGTTTGTGGCTTTGTGGATTTTGGGACGGATCGGGGCCGGCGAGTGGACCGTGTGGGGAAGGGAACTGGGGGGAGAACTCCTTCCCGTCGTTCGGACATGGTTTGCCGGGGGGATGGCGGCGTTTCAATCGGTCCTTTTAGGAGCGCATCTCTTGGCGGGGGTGCTTTGGGGCGTTATCGCCAAAAACGTTTGGGGATTACTGGGATATTTCTGGCCCAAAACCGCGGCCGAACGTTTTACTCCCTGGGTGGTGGGAGTCCTCTCGGGATTATTTATTTTAATTCTTCACAGCGCGCTCCTGTGTCGTGATCTGGCACGACATGCGGCGCTCTATCAGGAAACCTTTTTGGACCAGGGCGGGTTGGCTTCCTGGCTACAGACGCTTTCGTTGAAAACGTTGGCCGGCCCAGGGGGGACGGCTGTAGGAATTTGTGTGGGGATCTTTGTCCTGGCGGCGACCGCCCGAGTGATCCAACGGTTGGTCTGTTGGTTCATGGGATTTTCTCGACCCACCCGAGTGGCGATTGGCGTGCTCGGGGGGGCTGTCGCGCTTTTCGCCTGCGGGATACGGTTCGTGATTTGGACACACGCCACTCGCAACGAAGGGCCCAACCTCCTCTTGATCTCTGTCGATGGCCTTCGGGCCGAGACGTTGGAAAATTTTGAAAAAGAGGCGTCCCCGCCTTTCGCTCGATGGTTCCGCCGAGCCAAGGTCGTGGGTCGGACGGTTCCGCCCTCCGTGGATTTGACCCCCACGCTCATGACGGGAATTTTCGGGCGGTCGCCGTTGACCCATGGGGTTCGGCATGATTTTCCGTCGGCGGACGACGCGTGGGCAGGTCCCCCCACGTTGCCGGCGCTGTTGCGGGGGAAGGGGTGGACCACCGCGTTATGGGCCGATGGCCCCGAGGGGGTTTTGGATCGTCTGGGCCGAGAATTCGATTTCGTTCACGTGGCTTCGAGCGATGGGCGGGAACGTTTGGCTCGTCGACAGCTCGAACGATCCCCCCACTTGCTTCCTTATCTGTCCGGGCGGGCGGGGCGAGCGGTCCGCCTTCTGCGGGGATCCCCTTTCTTGGCCGACCCCGCCCTCCTGGCCCGAGAGGCCGCGCATGTTGTGGCCGACCTTCACAGAAAGTCCAAATTTTTCCTCTGGGTTCACTTTTCTTCCCCGGGGCCCCTGGCGGTGGCGGTTTCCCCCAACGCGTCTGCGCATCGACGGCCTGGAGACTCGCCCTTTTTTCGCCGTCCCGGGGACGGTCGGACAGAAAGGGCCATGACGGAGGCCGAGGAATCCCGTTTTCGTGGGTTGTATGATGACAACGCCGTTGCCCTTCGGGACGCTTTAGACGTTCTCTTTCAGGCGCTGGCGGACCGAGGGTTGGAAGAAAATACCGCGGTGGTCCTTTGGTCTCCGCGCGCGACGCTTTTTTCCCGTGACGAAGAGTCGGACGCCCGCGCCTTGAAAGGGCCGGCTTTTTTCGGGCTCCCTTTTCTCGCGGTCCCCGGATCTCACGCAGGGTCGACGTTTTTCAGGTCTGGGCCGGGCCGTGGACGTGGCTCCCACGGCGGTTCGGCTTTTGGGTGTTCCGGTTCCTTTCGGTTGGGAGGGGGGCTCGTTAACGGAGGGGCTTCCCGCAGGCGAATCCGGGATAATTTCTTTTGAATCGGCGACGCCCTTTTGGGAATCGGACCGACCCCGCCGGACGCCTCCCTTGGTCCGCCTCTTGGTAGAGGACCGAGATTCTCCATGGCATTTTCGGTTGGACCCGGCCTGGGAGGACCCTGTTCTTCTCTTCCGGGACCGCGCGATGCAAATAGGCGATGAACGGTTGGTCTATCATCCGGGCGAAACCGGAGTTTCATTCGAATACTTTAACTTGACCGAAGATCCGCGGGCGCAAAAAAATCAGGCGACCACACGGGCCGGAAAGGCGCGCGTGAAAGACCTGCGCGAAATATTCTACCGTCACTTGTCGCGCGAATCCGGGTGGCGCCCGCAAAACGATTATTGGATCCCCGAAGCGTTCCTGCGGGAAGAAGCGAAGGCGGATCTAAATGGGGATTGAAAAAACGCGGGTCAAAACCGGAACAGCCTATGTGGGAAATCGATTTTTGGACCATGCCCGGCGAGATTTATCACGTATGGCGGAGGTCTGCGATTATGTGGTGCACTCAATCAGCGAAACCGACTTTTATTTTCATAAGTCGGCTCTCCGTTCAATCGGAGAGGCCACTGTAAGGACGGGAATGGACCTGTGGGCGGACCCCTGGGGAGTGGGAGGTGTTTTCGGCGGTGAAAGCTTCTCGCGTTTTCTGCTGGATCATCCGGAAGGTTGGCAAGTATTGTCCAATGGACGGCGTGTCCCCGCGGCTTGCCTAAACCGCCCGGTCTTCCGAGAGTTTATGCAGGAATGGCTTTTGACCGCGAAGGAGGTGGGGGCCCAGGTGATTTTCTGGGACGAACCCCATGTCTTTTTTCATTGGGATCTGGAATGGGAGGAGTCTACAGTTGTGTCTGTGATGTCTGCAAAAGCTTTTTCGGACAAAGTATGGAACGGCCCCTCCCCCCCATTTGGATGATCTTTCGAAGGAGTTCCGCCGGGACACCTTGGCTGATTTTCTCTCGACCTTGATGGCCCGCGCGCGGGAGTTGAAGATGAGGAACGCCCTGTGTCTCTATGCGTTCGAGGGCTACGCCGAATACGACCGGATTTGGGAACGGTTGGGATCGCTCAACGATGTGGATGTGTTCGGCACCGACCCCTACTGGCGGTGGCGACCCGCGCGCCAAGACCCCGAAAAACACGTTCGGCATTTCACCGAACGGACTGCCGCCCTCGCGCGGCCCTTAAAGAAAGACGTGCAGATCTGGATCCAAGCCATGCGCCTCCCCAAAGGCGCTGAATCAGAGATAGGCACAGCGTGTCGGGCGGCCGTGGGGGCCGGCGCGACCCACCTCGCGGCCTGGAGTTACGATGGGGGAGCTCTACTCGATCCTGTCCTATCAGAAGACCCCTCCCGCGTCTGGGCTGAAGTAGCGGCCGCCTTCGCCTCTCTGCGAAGCTAAAAAAGCTTGGGGGATGTTGTCAATTAACCGGGGAATCCCGGCTAATCAGGGGACTGAGAGGCCAACCTTATTGCGGTTGAATAAGTGGCCGGGGGCCGGTTTCTCGGATGCGGATTCCTCGCCTTTGGACAGCGACCAGGTAGGTCATGGGGGAGAACGTTCGCTCGATGGGCGCAATTCCTTGGGCGCGTACGGCTCCTGAAACAAGCATTTCGAGGGCGATGGCGGCGGGAAACCCTGTCAGTCGTTGCATGGCGGAAAAGCCTGTGCGGGGGTCCTCGTATTCCAGTAGATCATAGATGATTTCCATTCGTTGGCCCACCTGTTCGCCCCGCACAATGACGCGCAAAACCACCATGTCCCGCACTTCCGGGTAAGCCAGCTTGTTTTGGGCCAACGTCAGGAAAAGTCGTTGGGGGACAACCGAATGTCCGTCCACAGAAACGGGTTTATCATCCAATAGGCCGAGTTGTTTTAAAGTCAAGATTTTGTCGAAATGGCCGAGGTATCGGAGCGTCTTGTAGCTGTAACTTCTTACGCGTCCTTCATACGTCCAAGGGGCCGTTGAGGTGGCGCCTCCCGTCACAAAGGCTTCCAGGGTTCCGAGCGGAGCGTCAAAGGAGATCTCTTCCTTTTCGGAAAAGCCTTGGATTTGAGTGACCTGTCCATTTTTTAAGATGTAGGTCGAGCCGAAATAGTTTCGGAGAACGCCTTCCAAATTTAAGATGTTTTTGTATCCCAATGGCGGGACCGGATGTTCCGGAAGACCGCCGCAGAACATTTTCACTTCAGTCACTTTTTCAAGCCGGAGGATGCCGTGGGCGGCCAGGCTGTTGCAAAGTCCGGGAGCGAGCCCGCAGTCCGGGGTCAAGGCCACCCCCATTTTCTGCGCGGGCCGGTCCAGCCGGAGTATTTCTTGAGTGGTATCGAAATGGCCCCCCAGGTCCACATAGTGCGCACGCGCCGCAATGGCGGCCCGGGCCGCTCCCACATTGAGATCATGCGGGAGCGCGTTCAAGACACCGTCGTGTCCGTGGATTCGTTTAAAGAGGTCTGATTCCCGTCGACCGTCAACCGTGATCACGCTTATTCTCGGCGGACGGGCGCCGCGGTCCGCGAGGAGTTTTTTGATCCGTTGAGCGGCAGAGCGCGCGACGGGGAGAGACGCCGTCGGCCAGAGTCAGTCGAGCGGAGTTGCCGTTTAAGGCCAGATCAAAAGCGGCCGCCACCCCTTGGGACCCCGCGCCCAGGACAATGTAGGATTTTCCGCTCATATCACGTTTTTAGGGGGAGAAGGGGCGAAATGTCTTTGGCCGGCATGGGACGGCCAAGGAGGTATCCCTGGGCTTCTTCGACCCCCTGATCTCTCAGGAACGCCAACTGTTCTTCGGTTTCGACTCCCTCCGCGACCACCGAGAGGCCAAGACTGTGGGCGATGCCGATGATGGCGTTGGTAATGGCGGTGTTGTCTTTCACTTTCGGAACGCCCTGCACAAAGCCTCGATCGATTTTCAGTGTGTTCAAGGGGAAAAGGCGAAGGCAACTGAGAGACGAATACCCCACGCCGAAATCGTCGATTGAAATGTGAACACCCATTTCGCGCAACGAGCGCAAAACCTTAACGGATTGGTCCACGTCGTGCATCGCCGCTCCTTCCGTAATTTCCAGTTCGAGGCCAAACCCGTAGGCCGAAATCTTGGTGAGGGCCGTCCCGAACTGGGTGAGTACGTTGTGTTGCTGGAATTGACGAGGGGAAACGTTGATCGCGATCCCCACAGGGCCCCGCCCCGCGTCGTGCCATGCGCGGGCCTGTTCGCACACGGCGTTGATGACCCACTCCCCGACGTTCAGGATCAATCCCGTTTCCTCGGCGATGGGGATGAACTCCAAGGGGGAGACCATTCCCCGTTGGGGATGGTTCCACCGGATCAAGGCTTCCAATCGAATGAGGCGGGCGGTCGGGATGTTGAAGATGGGTTGGTAGAACAGTTCCAATTCGCCCCGCTCGGCGGCTCGGCGGAGTTCGGTTTCTATGCGAAGTTTAGAGACCAGGCGTGAATAGTTTTCACGACTGAACAATTCCTGGCAATTTTTTCCCGCCTGTTTGGCTCTCTGCATGGCGCTCTCGGCTTCGTTCAACAGCGTTTCCGCGCTGGAAGAATCCGGGTTGTTCAGCGTGATGCCCAGGCTGGCGGTCACGGTGATCTCTTCGGGGCCCACGTCGCAGGGGGAGGCAATCAACTCACGCATGCGATCGGCAAAGACCACCGCGGCGCGATCGTTGGGAATTCCGTCAAGCAAGATGGCGAATTCGTCGTCACCCAACCGGGCCACGGTGTCGCCCACGCGGGCGAACGAACGCAAGCGGGCCCCCACCGCTTCCAGCAATCGGTTGGCGGGTTCATGGCCCACCCGTTCGTTCACGGAGCTGAACCGGTCCAGATCGATGTAAATGACGGAGATCAGGTATCCCGGTTGACGTTTGACGCGATCGAGCACGTTGGTGAGTCGGTCCATAAAGAGGCTTCGGTTGGCCAGCCCGGTCACCTTGTCGTGGAACCCTTCGTGGCGGAGGCGTTCTTCCGCTTCTTTGCGCGGCGTGATATCCGTTTGGGACCCCACGATGCGATACGCAGTGCCGGCGGCGTCCCGGACAGCGATGCCGCGGGTTTCCACCCAGCGGAAACTGTTGTCCCGGTGTCGGATACGGTATTCGATCTCCAAAGTGTCTTTTCCTATTTCGCCCAAATGAGTGAAGGCCTGTTTGACCAATTCCACGTCGTCCGGATGGATGCGTTCCCACCACGCATTGGGGTGGTTTTCGATTTCACCATCGGTATGGCCTAAAAGGCTTTTCCATCGGGGAGAAAAGTAAATGCGGTTGCTGGGGAGGTTCCAATCCCAAAGGCCATCGTTGGCGGCGCGGGCGGCGAGAGCGTATCTTTCTTCGGAGGCCTTAAGCGCTTCGAGCGCGACTTTCCGAGCCGTGATGTCCCGCACAAGGACGAGGGTCTGGTTGTTGTCGGTGGGCCGCAGACGCGCTTCGTAGAAGGCCAATCTCCCCGCCACCATGAAGGCGAATTCCAAGGTGGCGGTGGTCTGGGTATTTCGCGCGCGCTCCAGGCCATCTTGGAATCGACGTCCGATCTCGGTATTGGGGAACTCCGCGAGGGTTTTCCCTTGCCAATATCCCACGGGACGACCCATTTCCTCCAGCGCGGCTCCGTTCGCTTCGGCAATCTCCCCCCGGGGAGAGACCACAAAAAAAATATCGGGGAACGTTTCAAAGATCGCCTGAATATGGGAATTCCGCTTGGTGATTTCACGTGCGTTGAAATCGGCGGTTCGCTCCAGTTGTTCCCTTTTGCTTTCCTCCTGCCAAAGCGTCTCGTTGACCGTTCGAACAAAGTTTCGCCACAAAACGCCAACGGTGCCCTTCCGTTCCCGGAGAAGTTTTTTGTGTTGAAGTTTCAGCAGGTCATGAAGTTTGGCCACGTCTATCCCATCCCGTGTTGTTTGACCCGGGCGTGATTCCCACCGGGGCCGGAACGTTCTGTACTCTATTTAACCCCAATTCGAAACAAAATCAAGGGGAGAAAATGAGAGAGCCCTCATGCGAATTGCCCTCCTCCAAACCAATCCACAGATAGGTCCCCCGGTAGAAAACCGAGAGCGAGCCCGCTCGCTGTTAGACCCGCCCCGGGCCGACCTTGTACAAAAGATAGGAAGCTCTCAGGTTCTTCACCCGGCCCTTTGACAAGAGGAGCGGTCTCCTGTGGGTTTCCGGGGGGGGGCCGTTATAAACAGAGGCGAGCGTGCGAGAGACCCGGCCGCGAGGGGGCCGTATTTTGTAAAATTTGGCAGATGAATTTGACGGACATCCCCATAACAAAAGGATCGACATGAATGTCACGCCTGAGGTGATCGAGGAACTCGGTTCGTTGACGGATCCCGCTGTCCTTTTAAAAACCTTGCAGGAACGCTTTGGCGGCCGCCTGGCTATTGGGACTGCGGGACAACTGACGGAATCGGTCCTTGTGGCGCTCTGTGTGGAAGCGGGGTTTAAGCCCCGGGTTTTTACCGTCGATACCGAACGGCTTTTCCCGGAAACCTTGGACCACTTTGCTCAATTGGAAAAAAATTACGGGTTGACCATCGAGCGGTTTCACCCGGACCCAAAGGCGGTGGCCTCTATGGTCTCGGACCACGGAGAATTTTTGTTTTTCGATTCTAAAGAAAAACAAGAACTCTGTTGTCGCGTGCGAAAGGTGTTTCCGAACGAGCGCGCTTTGCGGGGCTTGGATGTCTGGGTGACCGGACTGCGGTCAGACCAATCCCCTTCCCGACAGAGGACCCCCCGATTGGAAATGATCATGCGTGAAGAGGACGGGAAAAAACGCTCGATCCTTAAAGTCTCTCCGTTAGCGGACTGGACCGAATCCCGGGTGTGGGATTATGTTCGGACCCACGCCGTTCCTGTGAATGAACTCATGGCGAAAAAAAATCCCGGGGGATGGCGATACGAATCTCTGGGATGCGTTATTTGCACGACGCCGATCGGGCCCAACGAACCTCGGCGTGCCGGACGGTGGCGATGGTTTAACCAGGACGTCTTGAAGGAGTGTGGCCTGCACCTTCCGCCTCCCCCCCATGGGTGATCCCAGCCCGTTGCTCGACGCGGCCCGAACGGTGGCGCTGGAAGCCGGTCGTCGGGTTATGGAACTGTTGCGTTTTCCCATCGAAACTTCCCTCAAAGCCGATCATTCCCTCGTGACCAACGCCGACCACGACGCGAACGCGATTATCTGTGGGGGCCTTCGACGCCAATTTCCGGACCACGGTATTTTAAGCGAAGAAACCGGATGGGAGGGGCCGTCGACGCCAGAATACGTATGGCTCATTGATCCCATCGACGGCACGCGGGCCTTTGTGAAGGGGTTTGCCGGGTTCAGCGTGATGGTGGGCCTCTTGCGCGAGGGGAAACCTCACGCGGGTGTGGTCTACGATCCTTGGGCGCAGACCCTTTTTGAGGCGGAACGTGGGCAGGGGGCTTTCTTGGTGGGTCCCACTCGGCGAGTTCCGCTTCGAGTCTCGAAACATTCGGATTGGTTAGCCATGTCGGTGATCACTTCCAAGGGATTTCCTTCGGACGTTCAGCGGGGATTTGAACAAAAATGCGGATCGAGGTTTCTCGACCCGATCAACAGCGTCGGGGTCAAGGTGGGCTATTTTGGTCCGCCAATTGGCCGACATTTACCTCAACCATCATCCCGTGCATCTCTGGGACACCTGTGCGCCGTTGCTCATTTTGGAGGAGGCCGGTGGCCGGATGACGCACTGGGACGGGACTCCGTTGACCTATCCCCTGAAAGATGATTTTTCCCATCCGCAAGGGACAATCGCCACGAACGGGTCCTGTCACGCGGACGTTGTTAAAATTCTGGGAGAGTTAATGACTCCATGAGAGCGAAACCTCTGGATTTACGGCGGTTGTCGGAACAGGAACTGGTGTTGATATTGGCTCACACCGACGAAGATTTTCGCCGCGCGGCGTTTCAGGAACTGGGGGCGCGGGGTGAAAAAAGAGGCTGGGAAGCCTACGGGCTTCTCACCCGAGATCCCGAATTGGCCCGGTTGTTCGTCTCGCCCAAGGATCCCTTTGACGCGGTGGGTGTGATGGTGACCGCCGAGACTTACGGACGGGTTCGTGCGGCCTGGCCGGACGTGCCAGAACAGAACCGGGAGGACGGGGGCAAGGAACTCACCATCGATTTTCGCAATCTCCGCCTGGATGTTATGACTCTGGGCCCCGCGACCTGGCCTTTGGAAGGAGAAACCCCAAAAGCGCGGGAAGGGCTGGGAGAGGTGGAATTTCGTGTCTCCGATGTGGCGATCTTTGCCGCGCGCGTTGAAAACTTGGAAGACGATCTGCGGGGAAGATTGACTCTTCTCGCGTCCACTGACCCAGAGCCGCAAACCCCACCGACCCCTTCCCCCACCGCCAAAAGCCGTTTCCTCCTCGCCCAAGTCCCCACCCCCCGCGGTGTCCGCACCGTCCTCGTGCAACTGATTCAAGCGTAAAAACCCCTCCACTCCAGCATCCCCCCCCCATTTCACAGCTGTCCGGTTAAACGTCGACGGAAACCCGCACTCTTCCCGTCATTCCGGCATGGTGTTGGCCGGCCCGTCGCAGAGCGACGTGCACCTGGTCCCTCTCAGAGCGAGTGACACCTGGGGCGCCAGAGGCGCGGATGCGGGACACCAGAGGTGGTGATGCGGAATCCAGAATTAAAACTGGATTCCCGACAAAATCGTTCGGGAATGACGAATGTAATGCATTTATTCCCCGGACAGCTGTGTCCCTATTTTCTGTTACTGGTTTGTTACATTTGTTTATGAGAAATTTACAAATAGGTTACATTTTATTTACAACTTCTTAAGGGTTTCATAAGACTTCTGTGGTTTAATTCTCTCACTGCGCGGATCTGTGTTGAGTGGGGGGCAGGGAGCACCGTGGAAAGGGAGGAGTTATGGCATGGGAAAACAGAACCGAAATTAAATTTGATTTCCAAGTGATCAAAGCGCAGTTTCGGAGATTCAGGGCCGTGTGTGGGTTGGGGGTGGTGTTCTCAACTTTGTTTATGAGCGAACCGGTGCGTGGAGAAGTGCCCAACGGACGGTGGGCGGCGGTGGCGGCATTCGGAGGGGCGGGTGTCCGTTTCACTCCCACCCCGCGGGTCAGCCTCGAAAGCCGAGTCTTATATGGCGATGGCGTGGGAGTGAGCGTGCGCGGGGGCATGCAGTGGGATAAAGAAGGGTGGAAAATCCGGCCGTTGGCGGGACTGGAGGCGAGCGTGTTAGCGCCGTTCCATGGCAAGGGCGAGCGGGGGGAATCTTTGGTTCTTTACATGGGCGGAGAAATACGACTGGCGCGGCCATTGACGTTTCAAATGGATATCGGGCCAGCGCTGTTGCGGCTCCACGACGAGAATTCAAAGAAAGAAGAATGGGAATACCAAAACGTTTTGAACGTTTCATTGAATTACTATTTCGGCAAGCGGGTTCGTTAGAATGGGCGGGGGAAAGGTCATACACATAAGAATGGGGGAGGGGATTATGTTAGAGCGAATCCTTCGACAGGCATTGGCTGTGGCGGTGAGCGTCAGTTTGATTTCCAGTCAATCTATGGGCGGGTGGGATGTGGGGGTCATGCGTGCGGCCAAAAGAGCTGCGGGCAATCAACCCGACCCGGCGGAATCTCACGCGCAGCAGAACACTCCCCCGACCATTTCAAAAATCGCCGATCGCATCATTGCCAAAAATGGCGTAGCGACCGCTACGTTCTTGGTCAACGACCCGGAAACTCCTGGAGTTGCCTTGGTCGTTAGTGCGTCCAGCGATAATTCGGATTTATTACCCAAGGACCATCTTGTGGTGACGACAGACGGAGGAGCGCGAACGCTCACCGCCACTCCGATGGCGGACAAGGAGGGAACCGCGACGATCACCGTTACCGTAACGGATGCCGGAGGAGTGAAGGCAACCACAAATTTTAAGCTGACGGTCAAGGCAGAGCTTCCCTATATTCCCGGCGAAATGTTGGTGACTTATCGGAAGGGCGCCTCTGCCAGCGCACCGTCGTCTCTGTCGTCTTCACCGGGTGCTGGGAAAAGCCAACCCTCTGCGCAGACAGCTCACTTAACTCAGAGCATCTTTCAACCCCTACTTCAGAAACGGAAATCCCAAGGACCCTCGGCCTTACGGGTTGGGGCGCCGCGATTGAATGAGCCCTCGCGTGTCCCTCCTGGAGGGGAAGATCTGTCAGCAAAAAGCTTAGACAGCCTTCAGCGAACGTACGTCATGAAGTTTGACCCCGGCCAGGACATTCAAAACATCAAAGAGATCTTGAAGAGGGATCCCACTGTAGAGAGTGTGCAGGAGAACAAGACATACACAATAAATAGCGTGAATGACCCCTTGATGGTTGGTTCCCACCTGTGGGGACTGACCAAGATTTATGCCCAAGAGGCCTGGGATAATTCTCCGAAAGGGGAAGATGTTGTCGTGGCTGTGTTGGACACGGGGATCGATAGCACCCACCCGGATTTGGCGGCCAACGTATGGACGAATTCGAATGAGATCCCCAATAATGGGATAGACGATGATGGCAACGGTTACGTTGATGATGTCCACGGTTGGAATTTTGCTGAAAATAACAACAAGCCCGTTGATGGACATTACCATGGGACGCACGTCTCAGGGACCATTGCCGCGTTGGGAAATAACGGTAGGGGTATTGTTGGAGTCGCCTACAAAGCCAAAATCATGCCTTTAAAAGGACTGGATGACACTGGGACTGGATCTGATATAAGTATGATTAATGGGTTGGTCTATGCCGCGGACAACGGGGCGGCTGTCATCAACAACAGTTGGGGGGCGCCAGGTTCCTGAGCTTGATGAGTCAGGGGTGGATTCACTTCATCAGGCAATAAGATATGCGTATGGGAAGGGCCTTGTAGTTGTTGCGGCCGCAGGGAACGTTAATGCTCCTGTGGAAGGTCAAGTCCCCGCAAGGTGGGCCGAGGTGATTGCTGTGGGAGCAACGGACGCGAATGATGAGAGAGCGAATTTTTCGAACTTCGGTGGAAAAATTTCTGTTGCGGCCCCTGGGGTGGACATCCTTTCGACAGTGCCGGATAACGATTACCAGAAAATAAATGGAACCAGTATGGCGTGTCCCCATGTTGCCGGGGTGGCGGCGCTCCTATTGAGTACATTCTCGACAATGACCAATGAGGAGATCCGGGCAGTGATTGAATCCTCTGCCGATCCCATTGGCCCAGGCGGGATGGGCCACGGACGCATCAATGCCAAACGGGCTGTGATGAATTACGATGAAAAAATTAGACCGACTATCCCAAGTCGCCTGGACATGGTTGCGGATTCGGCCGCTCAACTCAGTTTAACATGGGAGGGATCAAAAGATGCCTCCGGCATATCGACCTATCTTCTTGACCTGTCTACAAACACTTTATTTACCACTTACGTCTCGAACTATAAACAAAGCCCCATTCGACTGGGGACAACATTTGAGATCACTAATCTTGATCCTGGTCAAAGATACTATGCTCGGCTGCGCGCCATGGACAGTGTTGGGAACATTTCCGACTTCAGTTCCACGGTTTCTGCCACAACCTTGGCCGATCCGATCCCTCCATCGCCTCCGACGAGAGTTCAAATGTTTGACAGTGTGGGGGATTCCATAAGTGTAAGCTGGTCAGCATCAAGAGATAATGTGCGAATCAAGGGGTATTATTTAGACCTTTCAACCATCCAGGATTTCTCCTCTTACGTCGCGGGGTATGAGCATATGGCGGTGGGCGATCACACGAGTCAAGTCTTAAAGAATCTACAACCAACAACGAAATACTATGCCCGCGTTCGGGCAATTGATCCGTCCGGGAACATGTCCGGTTACAGCAGCACGGTATCGGCGAACACGCTAGAACTTGACACCACGGCTCCGATGTCGCCAAGCAACGTTATAATGGGAATCATTGATCCCGCGCTCAATACGTTGGAATTAAGTTGGTTGGGCGCGGTGGATAATGTGGGAATCAAAGGGTACTATTGTGACCTTTCAACTGACTCCAGTTTCTCGTCTTTTGTTTTGGGTTACAATCGGTTTTATGTGGCGGCCGGGGACGATCCCGTCCTCACGATCAATCACCTTCTTGGGGACACAAAATATTACGCCCGGGTCATGGCCAAGGATGTCTCGGGGAACTCATCCACCTACAGCCCCACCGTCATGGCGAGTACCCCAGGGCCCGACACACTAAAATCAATCGTTTTGTTGCCACCCAGGATTATTCAAAAAGGAAGTGGTGAAGCATTGTATTATAAGTGGTTTCCCATAAAAGGAAATGTGGAGATTACGGGGTATCTCATGGACCTTTCAACTGACCCCAACTTTTCCTCATATATCCCAGGTTTCGAAAACCGAAACATTATGTTCTGGTATGATTCTATCACAAACAGTTACTATACGAGAGTAAATGGGCTTGGTGAGACTCCAACGTATTACGCTCGTTTTCGGTCGTACGATGCGGCAGGCCACATTTCTCAATACAGTCAGACCTACAGCACAAGGGCAAACGATCCGTCTTCTCAAGCGCTCACTCCTCCCATGAACCCAAAACTTACGGTGAATTCCTCAACGGAGCTGAATTTTGACTGGGAAGTTTCAGGAAATGGCGTGTATCCACAATACCATGTGGACGTTTCCACTTATTCGGACTTCTCTTTGCTCATTGCGGGTTATGAGGGGTTGGTTCCGGAAACGACTCAAATCATCACGAACCTTCAACCGAAAACCAGGTATTACGCTCGCGTGAATGCAACGGATAAGGACGCTCCCCCCTCTGCCTTCACTCCCACGGTATCGGCAGTGACCTCCGCTGATGTCATCGCCCCACTGGCGCCAAGAACTTTAAGTTTAAGTGAGTTCGGTGAGACGGATCCATTCACGTGGCAGCCCATCTATGGCGGATTGCGCTTTGTCTGGTCAGAGTCGACAGACAATGCAGGAGTCAAAGGGTATGTCATCGACGTGTCAACCAGCCCGCTTTTCTCATCATTTGTTGAGGGGTATAAAAATCGAGAAATTGGCGACCTCGACAAGGAGTTGGTAATGCGAGGTTTTGAGAGCACGACAATGTATTACGCCCGCGTTCGGGCGTACGATGCCGCGGGCAATGTGTCCGAGAACAGTCGGATCGTAAACTCAAAACCGTATCATGAGGACGTTCTCCCGCCATCCACCCCGACGAACCCTAAACTCACGATGGTGTCTTCCTATCCCACAGAGCTCAAGTTCGATTGGAATATCTCAGTGGATGATACGGATGAAAATTTGTCTTATCTGCTGGAAGTTTCCACAACGGCCACCTTTTCTCCTTCTGTTAAAATATCCACGCATGAGAATACATACATGATCACGGACCTGCTGCCCTCAACCCGATATTACGCTCGAGTCTTGGCAACAGATGGGTTTGGTCACAGGTCCGCAAACAGTGGTGTGGTTTCGGCCATGACCGCTTCCGATACAATGGCTCCGAATATTCCGATCATCATCGATTCGCAGAAGTTGGACAACGGGTTAATGATGAGCTGGGTCTCATCTCCAGACAATGTGGGAGTCAAGGGGTACCTCTTGGATCTTTCAACCGATGGAGGATTCTCAGCTTTTGTGCCAGGGAACGTGAACCGAGATATCGGAGATGCGGGGAGGATCGGGACAAGGAATTCGTTGACAATATCAGAGGGGCTTAATCTCGCACCAAAATATTTCGCCAGACTTCGGGCCTATGATGCGGCGGGAAATATTTCCGCTCACAGCAAGACTTTCTCGTTCACAGTGAATACGCAAACAAACGTCAACGCTCCTGCGCCGACCCCACCTGCCAACCCAAAACTAACCGTGATTTCCGGGAGGAACCTTAACTTGACCTGGGAGGCCTCGGTGGTTGCGTGGGGTCATCCGAGCTATTTTGTAGACGTTTCCACCCATTCAACCTTTTCGTCTTTTGTTTCGGGATATAATCGTAACCCCGTGCCCCGCCCCTGGTGGTATGGCACGTCCCGAGACACCCCAACCCATCAATCAATCACCAATCTCCAGCCCGCAACATTATATTACGCCCGGGTCATTGCCATGGACGCGGACGGAAAAAGTTCTTTCAGTCGCACGGTTTCTGCATTTACCGCTGAGGCTGATACAATCGTGCCGACCGCGCCGACAGATTTAAAATTGAGTATGCTTCCCCCGGCAATAGGGACCATGGTCCTGACCTGGACCTCGTCGACGGACAATGTGGGAGTTGCGGGATATGGCTTGGATGTGTCCACGACCTCCAGTTTTTCTGTCTATTGGAACTCGGCTGGATCCGTAAAAAAAAATCTGGACATCAAAGACCCGGGTCGAAAAGGGTCTGAGAATAGCTTCATTATAGATAACGTTGATGTCCCTTTCACGTATTTTGTTCGACTTCGGGCGTATGATGCGATGGGCAACATTTCCGTTGATAGTCAAACTGTCAGTTCAAAAGCCTACGCGCCCGACATTCAAGCACCGACCCGGCCCACCCAACCAACCCTCACCGTGATTTCCTCCACCGCGTTAAGATTGGACTGGGTGGCGTCGACTGATGACCAGGGAGAACCGCACTACATAGTGGACGTTTCTGAACGATCAAACTTCTTTTCTTATGTGGCCGGTTACAAACATGTGTTTGTGGGCACCGGCACAAGTTTATCCATAACGAATCTCCAAGAGGGGAAAAGATATTACGCCCGCGTGAGGGCCACGGATCTGCCAGGGAACGAATCGCCCTCCAGTGCCACGGTTTCGGTAATGACTCCAGCGCCTCATGATTTCTCCGCTCCGACGACGCCAACGAACCTCACGATGGGGTTGTTGCCCCCCCAAGAGGGGTCAATGATTTTGACATGGTCGCCATCGACGGATAATGTGGAAGTTAAGGGGTATTCCCTGGACCTTTCAACCAACGCGAGTTTCTCGTCCTTTGTGGTGGGGTACGAGAACCGAGACCTGGGGATTTCCAATCGGTACGCCATCCAGGGACTCAATGTCACTGATATTGTCGGAAATGCTCAGACGTATTACGCTCGACTTCGGGCCTATGATGCGGCGGGGAATAAGTCCAGTGTTAGCAATACCGTCAGCTCTAAGGCCTTTACATCTGATACTCAAGAGCCGACTCCGCCGACGAATCCGACACTCACGGCGATTTCTATCACGGAGCTCAATTTAGATTGGGTGGCCTCCACGGATGACCGTGGTGTTATGTCTTATCGTGTGGACATATCCACCGCAAACAACTTCTCTTCTTTTGTCGTGGGATACGAACGTTTGCCAGTAAGTTTCAGCGCGCGGCCGTCCATCACACACCTGCAGCCTGCCACAAAATATTTCGCGCGCATTCGGGCGGTGGATTACTCCGGGAACGAATCGGAGAACAGCACTACTGTCTCCGCGATGACCCTTGCGCCTCCCGATCTGGCAGCGCCAACGGCGCCAACTAACATCAAAATGCAAATGCTGGCCCCCACCGTGGGGAGCCTGTCTTTGATGTGGTCGGGTTCAACCGATAATAAGGGGGTCAAAGGGTATTTCTTGGATCTATCAACTCACACGAGCTTCACATCGTATGTGGGGGGGTATAGAAATCGAAACATCGGTGACTCAAACAGGAACGGGTCTGACAATGACTTTGTTATATTGGCCCTTGATCCGGCGCCGACGTATTACGCTCGACTTCGGGCCTATGATGCGGCCGGGAACATTTCCACGAACAGTCAGACAGTCAGTTCAAAGGCTTATACGCCCGATACTCAAGCGCCGACCCGCCCTGGGACACCCCAATTGACAATTGTTTCCCCCACTAGTTTAAAGCTGAGTTGGGGGGCCTCTCAGGACAATCGAGGATGGTTTTGGTATTACGTGGATGTTTCCACCGATCCCCAGTTCTCCACGTTCGTAAGCGGGTATGAGCAGTTATATATGGACGATTGGGAAACGATAACGCCACATATCATCATCTCGGGTCTTAAGCCGTCCACGATGTATTATGCGCGGGTGATGGCCCAGGACCCGCCTGGGAATCATTCCAGTCACACTTCCACGGTTTCGGCCCAAACGCCCGCCCCGCCAGACACGATCGCACCGACCGCCCCAGTCAGGTTCAAATCTATTCTGTTCGGGCGACTCAGCTCTCTGTAAGGTGGATGGCTTCAAGAGACAATATCAAAGTGGTGGGATACCGAATTGATCTTTCCTTAAAGCCGGACTTTTCAACTCTGGTTCAGGGTTACCAAGACCTTGACGTAGGGAATGTGACCAATCATTTTATTTCTGGGCTTAAGCCATTGTCAATGTATTATGTCCGAATAAGGTCCCGAGATGCGGCGGGAAACAGATCACCCAATAGCGTTCCACTCAGTGCAAAAACCTCCGCGCCATGACCCGCAGGAGACGAAATCCCTGGACCCCTGTATTCTTGATCTGTGAAATAGTAACTCTTTAGCCCCCTGAAATTTCCGACGAACGGTTCCTAAAAAAAAGTCCGGCTGTTACAATTTGTTTACTTGTACTTTTGTCCATTCTTTATTATCTTTTCGCCATGAACGAACGCCTTGTTCTCATGGACGACGAGAAAGAAAAGCTCGTCGATGAAATTCTCGACCTTCGCCATCGCGTCAAAACTCTTCAGGCCGAACTGGAAGCCCTAAAGAAAAAAACTCCGGTCGAATCCAAAAAATCCGAATTCTCCAAAGTGAGTGCGTCCGGTTTACCCCCGCACCGGTGGGGCCGAAAAAAAGGCCACACCGGCGTGACCCGCCCCAAACCCACACACATCGATCGCGAGGTTGTCCAGGAACTGTCTTCTTGCCCAGACTGTCATCACGATCTGGGCTCCGTCGTTGGCCGGGTCGACCACATTCAGGAAGATATTATCCCCGCGCAGGTCGAAGTGACACGCTTTGTTCACTGCCGTTACTGGTGCCCTGGGTGTAAGGCTTTGGTGACCGCTCCCCCCGCGCCGGGTGAAATCCCCCACAGTTACCTGGGACCCCAAAGTTTGGCCACGATGGTCTGGCTCAAATACCACGTGGTGGTCCCGGGCAACAAGATCGTGGCGTTGTTCAAAGATCTCATGGGCCTGACCGTCTCCGAAGGCGCGGTCGCCCAAGCGCTACAACGATTGGCGGGTCACTTGGGCGTAGAAGCCGATGCCGTCCTGGCCGCTTTGAAAGAGGCTTCGCTTAAACATGTCGACGAAACCGGCTGGAAAATCAACGGGGCCAGCCGCTGGCTTTGGAGTGTCGCGAACAAAGCCTGGGCCTATACCCGGATCGCCAATAGCCGGGGAAGCAAGATTCCCAAGGAGCTCTTAGGCCATCCGTTCAAGGGCGTCATGGTCAGTGATTTCTTCAGCGCCTACAACAAGATGTATGGTCTCCACCAGAAGTGTCTCGTCCACTTGCGCCGCGACATTCATCACGCACGGGGGGAAGACCCTCCCCTGGACTTCAGTGGTCCCGACAAACAGTTAAAGCGCCTCTTGGCCGACGCCGACCGCCTGGCGGAGCGGAGGGACGTCTATTCTCCCATCGTCTTTGCCCGCCGGGTCCGGCGATTGAAGTCTCGTCTCTTCCTCTTCGCCACCGCCGTCTATTCCCACAAGGACTGGCAACGACTTTCTGCCAGACTCTTGAAGCACAAGGACCAAATCTTTACTTTCCTGGACGTCCCCGGCGTTCCCGCCGACAACAACCACGCCGAGCGCGCCATTCGGCCTCACGTGATTCTTCGCAACCGTTCTTTTCACAATCGTACCGAGGCCGGGGCCCACGCCCACAGCGTTTTGACGTCCTTGGTTCAAACCCTCTTGCTTCAAAACCGTTCGGTCATCCCGGCCCTCGCCTGCGCTTATCTCGCGCGCAGGCACGGCGCTTTGAATTCTTCACTTTTCACTTCAGCCAGCTAAAGAGACACCTTCAGCAAACACGTCAATAGTTAATTAGTTAAAGACGTCCCTAATTCTCCTTGCAAAAGGACGCGGCATTCGACGAAGAATCCGGGACTTTTTCTTCCTCAAAACGCTCAACCGTAGACACCGCTACGCTTTCGCATTTTTCGTCGAAAAAGCCGCCGGCTTCTTCATCTCGGTGCTCGCGCCTATTGCAAAGTCCGGGTTGAAAGCGCCCTTTCTAACAAAGAGTTAAGTTCGTGGGCGGCGTGTTCTTCTCCTTCGTCTAAATCCAGAGCCAGATAGCGAATAATGGTTTTTTGGGCCTGATCGAACGCCTGGGCGGCGGCCAATGTTTGGGCGAGGCGCCAGAGGACAGATTTATCTTTTGGGCGGTGTTCGGAAAGGATTTTCCAGTGGGTTGCGGCTTCGCGGGGTTGGGCTATTTTTTCGTAGAGAAGGGCCAACTTTTCCCGCAGGGAATCGTTTTCCTGTTTCATTGCCACGGCTTCCCGCATAAGGGCGATGGCTTTGGGGATCTGGCCGTTCATGAGCTCCGCTGAGGCCCCATTGGCCAACAGCGTTTGGGATTTTGGCTGGAATTGCGCCGCGCGGTCGAACGCCGCGGCCGCCCGAATTCCGTCCCCATATTCCAAAAACAATTCACCTAATTTCTCAAACGTGGGGCCGTCTTTCGGGTTGATGGCCAAGGCGGCCAAAAACTCCTCTTCGGCTTGATCCGGGACTTGTAACCGGGCAAAATTCTCTCCGCGGCGGCGATGTTCCTGGGCCCTCTCTCTCTCCATGTGTTTTGCGGGACGGAATAGAATCCAGGCGAATTCTGTCGCTAGGCATATAAGGAAAACCGACGTCACTGTTTTGGGGAATCGGGTCAACAAAACCTTCAGTCCCCGCGCGATAAAAAATCCAAGGACAAGCGATCCGATCAAAAGAAAGGACGATGCTTCCGCGCGGAAAACAGTGGAATATCCGGTCCCTATGGCGACGGGCAGGAGTCTCATCAGTTGTTCTGCTGTGGCCACTTGGAAGGATGTCAGCACAATCCACGGTGTGAGAAAGGCGATGACGGCAACCGCGCCCGTTAAGGTGAAGCGAAGCCACACGCTCCATCGGTCCTTTTTCGGGGTTGAGAACGTGGGGCGGGGGATTAATATGAGCGCGGGGAAGAACAGGGCCCACCTCAAATCAAGCGATAAAGCAACTCCTCCTGCCACAGCCACTGCTAACCCCTGAATCCACCGGTCCCCTGACCTCCGCGCTTTCCTCCAGGCTCTCCCGCGTTCGAGAGTAAGAAGGGGAAAAAAGAGGTTGGCCGCCGGTGTTATTCCCCCTGTTCCGGTATGGAGAAAAGCGGGGGAGAGAATCCCCAGCGAAAGGACCATTAACAAAGAGATCGTCCATTTCTTTTCATCTTCAAGTTCCAATAGAATGGGCCCGGGCGCCGGCCTGGGCCGTGCGAGGTCGAAAAGTCGAAAGGCCACCACCGGGGTCAGAGCGGTTAAAAATGCCCCCGCCGTGTTTAACCGAAAAGCCACGGAGCCGAAGGGGAAAATAAAAATCGCCGCCTTTTCAAGGAGAAGAGGCAGGGGGAGGTTCGCCGACCCCGTTACCGAACCGGGCAGTGATGACAGAAGAAAAATAAAGGATGAAAAAAATAACAGAAAGTTCATGCCATACCCTCGGGGTCCACGTCTAAAAAGACAATCGTTCCCGGCGGGGGGGGGAACGCGCTTGCGTGGGAGAGCACCGTTTCCATGTTTTCCGGGAGAGATTTAAGCACCACTTGCCATTGGGCCCATCCCGCTTTGACCCGATGGAAAGCCGGGGCGGGGCCAAGACAAATGGCGTCGGAGGGGAGGGCGCCGGCCGCCATCCATTGGATCAGGGCGTCGGCGCCTGATTCGGCGGCGGGATCTGTTCGCGCGCGCACAACGGCGTGGGTCACCCGCGTGAAAGGCGGGTAAGCGGCTTCTTGGCGATAGGCCAATTCGCTGACCGCGAAAGCGTCGTAGTTCCTCTCGACCACGGCGCGGAGCGCGTAATGGTCCGGAGTTCGGGTTTGGATGATCACTTCGCCGGGACGGTCGGCCCGGCCCGCCCGACCCGCGACTTGCATCAAGAGTTGGAACGTTCGTTCCGCCGCGCGGAAATCCGGAAAGACAACGAGCGGTCCGCGTCCAAAACCCCAACGAGTGTGAGGTGGGGGAAATCGTGCCCTTGGGCGATCATCTGGGTGCCGACAATGACGTCGGCCCGGCCTTCCATCACGTCCTTGTACATCTTTTCGTGCCCGTGTCGACCGGACACGGCGTCTCGGTCCCACCGGAGACAACGCGCCGACGGGAACAACGTCGCTATGTCGGCCACCACCCGTTGGGTGCCACGGCCCGAGATCTTGAGCACCTCCCCGCCGCAGGTGGGACATTTCGCCGTCAGTGGTTGAGTGTGTTCGCACGTGTGGCAACGGAGGGTCGCCCCCGGTGGGCCCGTTCGGTGAACGACCAAACTGACTTGACAGAGAGGGCAACGGGCCACCCAGCCACACCCCTTGCATTCCACGTGCGTGGAATAGCCTCGACGGTTTAAGAACACCATGGACTGTTCCCCCCGCGCCAACCGTTCGCGGAGGGCGGCCACGAGCGTGTCCGAAAAATACCAGCCTTCTTTGCGCATGTCGACCAGGCGGACGGTGGGGAAAGGCCTATTTTCCACGCGGCGGGAAAGGAGGATTCGATTGATTTTATCTGTTTCGGCGCGGCGGTGAGTTTCCAGGGAAGGGGTGGCGCTTCCCAAAATCAGGACGGCGCCGTTCAGCCGGGCCTTCTCTTCGGCGGTGTCGCGGGCGTGGTAATGGGGCGAGTTGTCTTGCTTGTAGGAAGTGTCGTGTTCTTCGTCGATGACCACCAGGCCCAGAGGGTCCATGGGCAAAAAAAGAGCCGAACGCGGCCCCACGATCACCCGGGCCAATCCTTCCCGCACCCGGCGCCAGACGCGCCAACGTTCGCCGTCAGCCATTTCGCTGTGCCAAATTTCAAGCGCGTCCCCGAACCAGCCGCGCAGGCGGTCTTCCATTTGGGGCGTTAGCCCAATTTCAGGGACCAGGAGGAGAGCCCCGCGCCCGGCCTCCAAGGAGGCCGAGATGGCCCGTCGGTAAATTTCAGTTTTTCCGGAAGCGGCCACGCCCTGAAGGAGGAACCGATGGTGTTGGCCAGAGGCCACTGCCGGGAGGATGTGAGCCAAGGCGGCGGTCTGCTCTTCCGTTGGTTCAAATGCTGTGGGCATTTCGCTCACACGGTGCGTCTCGCGGGAAGGACGTTTGGGGGGGCGCCGTCGGCCCAGAGAAAAAACGGTAAAAAGCGCTTCTCCCAGGGAACAGGAATACCGCTGGCTCATCCAATGGGCCAAAGCCAAATCCCGCTCGTTTAAAACAGGAAACGGTTCCACAAGCCCGTCCAGCTGTTTGAGTGAGGGGGGCGAATGCCCCCCGGCTTCTGGTTCATGGAGACGGAGAACGATGCCCATTTGTTTCGCTCGTCGACCGAAAGGGGCCCACACCCGGTGACCGGGGCGAACCCGCCCGTCCCATTCTGCCGGAATTCGATAATCAAAAACACGCCGAAGCGGAATCGGAAATGCCACTTCAGCCAGGTGAAGAGACGCCACGGTTTTACGGTTGAACAGCGGCCTCCAGCGCCGCTTTTAGGTTCTTCATGTCTTCCCAAACGACTTTTTTTAGGGAGGAATTGCGGAGGAGGGCCGCGGGGTGGTAGGTCGGCATGAACCGTATGGGGTGGGGCCCCCCTTCTACGGTAAAATCAACCCATTTCCCTCGGAACTTGGAAATGGTCTCTTCGGTTTTCAAGAGGGCTTGGCCCGCTGTGTTGCCCAAGGCGACGATGAAGAGCGGACGGATGATGCGGATTTGCGCCAACAGGAAAGGGGAACAGACCGCCATCTCCTCAGCGGTGGGTGGGCGGTCGTTGCTCCTTTTGGTGTTGTCCGAGGGGTCGATCATGGGGTGGCATTTGACCATGTTGGCGATGTAGATCCATTTCCAGGACGGTTCCACCGGGTGGCGAGACAGATCTGTGGCCGCGAGAATCTTGTCCAGCAGTTGCCCGGCGGGGCCCACGAAGGGTTCGCCTTTCCGGTCTTCGGCGTAGCCTGGCCCTTCTCCGATGAAGAGCACTTTAGCGTCAGGGTTTCCGACGCCAAAAGCCAGTTGGATGCGCGAGACCCCCAGGGGGCACCGTTTGCAATCACCAATGTGGTCCCGGAGACGGGCCAACCGTTCGGCCTTGGAGAGATCGGGATTATCGGTGAAAGAAGAGAGGACCGACTCCGGGGTGAAAAGAGGAGGAATCTGAGAAATTTCGGTTTTCAACGGTTTGGAAAGCCAAGGCCCCTTTTTCCCTGGGAGAAAGCGGGTCTTTTTCCGCTGGACCGTGCGGCGAAGGGCGACGGCGAGATTTGTTAACTCTTCTCTGGGGTTATCGCTCATGGGATTTCACAGACTCCAAAAGGCGCGAAAGAATTTGGCGCGCCAAGATTTTCTTGTTGCCGTTAAATTCTTCGACCGCGAGGCCCGGCCGCAAGATCCAGGCGCGGGTTGTCTCCTTTCCCAAGGCGTTGGGGCCATTGGCCACCACGAGGTCCAGTTTCTTTTCCTTCATTTTCTTCCCGGCATTGGCCAACAGATTTGTTGATTCGAGCGCGAAACCGGCCAATCGTGGAAACGGACCTTTCCGCTCTCGGGCGAGGGTTTTCAGAATGTCCGGGTTGGGCGTTAATTTAAGGATCGGCGGAGCCTGGCTTTTTTTTAGTTTGGTTCGGGATACGGCGATCGGTCGCCAATCGGCCACAGCCGCGGCGCCGATCACCGCATGGGCGCCGCGCGCGGCTTTTCGTGTTGCGGCCAACATTTCCCGGGCCGATCTCACTAAAAAAACCGTTACATTTTTGGGAGAAGGGAGCGCGGTCGGGCCTGCCACGAGAGTCACGCGCGCCCCCTTTTGTTGAGCGGCTTCAGCCAAGGCCCAGCCCATACGTCCTGAAGATTCGTTGGAGAGATACCGAACCGGGTCGAGTTTTTCCCGTGTGGGGCCGGCGGTGATGACGATCCGGCGATTCCGCCAAGCCTTCATGTCTCTAAATTTTAGACGCGAGCGACCGAACCAGTTCTGAGACAATGGTGTCCGGTTCCAACAGCCGTCCTAATCCTTGGTCCCCGGACGCCAGGGCGCCGGTCGCTGGTCCGAGAATCGTGTGTCCAAACCCTTTAAGTGTTTCCACATTGCGTTGGGTGGCGGGGTGGGTCCACATGGGTTCGTGCATGGCGGGGGCAAGGAAAACAGGGGCTCGTGTGACGAGTAGGATCGATGTCAGAAGGTCATCCGCCTGTCCGCCGGCCAAACGCGCCAGCGTGTTGGCGGACGCAGGGGCCACGAGAACAGCGGCGGCATTTTTGGCCAGTTCAAGATGGGGCATGGCCCCCGTGGGGAGAAAAAAAGCATCTGTCAGGGCGGGACGACCGGTAATGGCGGTGAACGTGAGGGGCGTGATGAACTGTTGTGCCCCCGCCGTTAACACAGCGGTCACGTGGGCGCCGGCTTCCATCAACAGACGAGCAAGCGAAGCGGCCTTGTAGGCCGCCACACTGCCTGAAACTCCCAGTACGATCGTTCGTCCGCTAAGGGCGGCCATCATAAAGCTCCATTTTCCTCAGGGGAACGCGGACCGACTATTTTTTCTCTGCGACGGGTTCGTCCGCTTCGTCCTTGTCATCGGCCGGAGATTCTTTGAGGCTGATGGTGGGGAAGGTGAAATCTAAATCTTTTTTCTCCGCTTTCGGAGGGGGCGGAAGTTTTTCAATGGCGTCGAGAGTGACTTTCTTGCCTAAAATTTCGCGCAGGGACTGGGCCAGAAGCTCTTGGGGTTGGAGATTGGATTGGTCGCGGTGTTTAATTTCTTTGGCCCAACGGGTCACGAGAGAGATCATGCGATACTTGTCGTGAGTGATGGTGAGGAGCAGTTGGCTGAGCGGAGCATCCAAGTTGATGGGGAGCTCGGGGGTCAATACCACTTCTTTTTCCTTTTTGGTCACAGGGGGAATCCTCCTCTTAATAAATCGGCTTTGAGACGGGTGATGCGGCGATGTTCCGCCCTCAAGATGGCCAACAGATCGTCCACGGCCGTTTCAATGGTGTTGTTCACCACCAAATAGTCATAGTGCGGGGCCTGATCCATTTCGGCTCGGGCGTTGGCCAATCGCCTTTGGATCGTGGCTTCATCGTCTTGCTTTCGTCCGCGCAAACGTGTTTCCAGCGCTTCCCAAGACGGCGGTGAAACGAACACCAGCACGCTGTCGGGAAACACCTTCCGCACAGATTGGGCGCCCTGGGTGTCGATGTTCATCACGACGTTCATGCCCTGGGCCCGATGGGCGTCAATGGGCCCTTTTGGAATTCCGTACAAATGGCCGTGGACCTGGGCCCATTCTAGAAGGTCGCCGTTCTTCCTCTTCGCCTCAAATTCTTTTTCGGAAACGAAGAAATAGTCTTTCCCCTCCACTTCCATCGGGCGCGGTGGTCTTGTGGTGCAGGAGACCGAAAGGCGAATGTCCGCCCGCCGGTCCGCCAGCGCCTGACAAAGAGTGGACTTTCCGGCGCCCGACGGCGCTGAAAGGACGAGCACGATTCCGCTTGACATGGGGGTAGGGTCTTAGAACCATACAGATTATACCAGATTCGTTACTTAGAAAGGAGATCTTTTATGTTAACGTTGAGGACGTCGAAATGGGAGACGATCACCCACAAGAGGTGTGGATCTGTGTCTCGGCGTAAGAGAACTCGGGAAGGGTCCCTCTTGTCGGGTCTGCCGAAGCAAAGAATGTGGGTCTTTCCAGAGGCCCCCCCCGGCCCGAGCGTGACGGTCAGTTCAGCGGAAGGGGGCCTCAGACTGTCCGCGATGGGACCCAAGGATTCCGGTGGGTCCACGAAATCATCGGCGGACAGATAGCGGAGAGAGCTCATCAGCCGATCCACTTTCTCTCCGTCCGCGGGCATGCCATTCACCGTCCACGTGCTGGAACTCCGTTCTAAGACAAGGGTCGTCTG